>JAERTE010000143.1 GCA_016845145.1 Rhodospirillaceae bacterium | reverse complement strand
CGGCGGCGGCGGCGGCTCAGGCCGCGCAGGAAGCCGATTTGCGGGCACAGTCGGCGGCCAACACGGCGGCGGGCGCAGGCGAAGCGGCGGCTAAGCAGGCCGAAAAAGCTACTGAATTTGCGGCTCAGGCGGCATCTTCGTCGGGTTCGGCCAGTCAATCGTCAACCAGCGCTGCCAATGACGCCGTCGAGGCGCGTGCGGCGGCTGATTTGCAATCGGCGCAAGACCAAGCTTCGGCCCTGGCGGAGGCTGCGGCCGATGCGGCGCGGACGGCAGCAGAACAAGCCGCCAAGGACGCGCAGTCGGCGGCCGAGCAGGCGGCGACGGATCGTGCCGCGGCGCAAGCGGCGGCCACGGACCGTGCCACCGATCTGGCCAATACCGCCGAAGCCAAGGCCGTGGAAGCCAAGGCGCTGTTCGCCAAGGCCAAGGCGGCAGCGGACGATATTGATTCGGAAAGCGCGGCGAAATTCGCCGAGCAGGCACAAGCCGCAGCCGATGCGGCACAAGCCGCAGCCGATGCGGCGGCAGCCGCGGCACGCGGCAACGGCTCAAGTGCATTGGCGCAAGCCACCCGGGCGTCGCTGGCGGCTTCGGCGCCGGCGTCAACTGCCGCCGCCGAAGCCGCAGCAGCGGCATCGCGCGCGGCGGACGCGGCCTCCAGCGCGTCGGTAACGGCGGCGCAAAAAGCATCTGATTCAGTGCAGCCGAATGTCGCCTTGGCTGCGGCCAAAGCGGCACGCGATTCGCGCATCGATGCGTTGGCGGAAGTTCAACAAAAACGCACCGATGCCGATGACGGCCTGGATACGGATTCCGCCATCGAGCAGGTGTGGGATGCGGCGGTCGCACAAGCGCTGTCGGCGCGCAACGACGCGGAAAGTGCCGTTACCGCGGCGCAGGCCGCGGCTGATGCAGCCAATTCGGCGGCAACTGTCGCGCAGCAGGTGGCCAATTCGGCAGCCCAAGCGGCAGCGGATGCGGCGGGCGTCGCCTCGGCAGCGGCGTCAGCGGCGGGCTTCGCTGCGGCGTTTGAAATCGGCGCACAGTCGGCTGCGCAAGCGCGCGCCGATGCCGCGGTGGCCAATGTCGTTTCCGAGATCGCAGAGGCGGTAGAGACCGCTGAAACTTCTGCCACAACAGCGGCGACCCAGGCCGATACGGCGGAGACGAACGCGAATGGGTCGACACTGACCCAAACGGAAGTCGATGCGGCCAACGCCGCGGCGACGGCTGCGCAAGCCGCCGCCGATGCCGCCGAAGCGGCGATCATCCAGGCGGCGAAAGATTTAGGGTTGTCGTTGACGGCAGAAACCGTTGCTGCCGCCGTGACGGCGATCAAGGCGGCGGCGGATGCGGCGGCGGTTCTCGATGATACCAGCGCCAACGCCACCAAGGCCTTGCTTGATGCGCAAACGGCGGCGGATGCAACGCAACTGAAGCAAGTTGCCTCGATCAAGGCGGCTGCTGATTCAGCTGTGCAGGCAGCCAACGCGGCACAGGCCAGTGCCGATGTGGCGGTGGCGCAAGCCGCCGTGGCGACGCAGGCCTTGACGGATATCGCGGCTGCCAACGCGCTGCGTGTCGACGCGGCTGTGGAGCAGTTGAAGCAGGCGAAGGCGGAAGCCGACGCGGCCTCCGAAAAAGCGTCGGCGGAAGCGGCAGAGGCTGAATCCGCGCGGTCGACGGCTGAAACGCGTCAATCCGATGCCGACACCACCATCAAGGCGGCGGCGACGGCGGCGGCGGCCTCGGTGCAGGCGGCGGCGGCTTCTGCACAAGCGACAGTCAGCCGTCAGGCAGCCGAAGCCTCGCAAGTCACGGCGAAATCGGAAGCCGATGACGCAGCGGCTGCATTCGAACTGGCGAAGCCTGCCGAAAATATCGATCCGGAAGCTTACACGGCGGCGAAGACCGCCAACGACCGTGCGCAAACGGCTCTGAGTGACGCTATTGATGCGGTTGCGGATGCGGCGGCGGCGGAAGTCTCTGCGCAATTGGCGGCCAAAGAGGCGAGTGACGCCGCCGTGACAGCCGCGAACGCGGCTGCCAGCGTCGACTTGGGTGCAGCAACGACGGCGCTGGGTGTCATTACGGCGGCGGCGACGGCCGCAGCGGCGTCGGCGTCGGACAACGACGCCAGCACCCCGGACGCAGCACAGTTGGCGGCAGAAGTGGCGGCGCTTAGCGTGCCGAAACAGGTCGACACGGTCACCATCGGCGGCAGTATTGCAGCTGACGACATCTTCACCATTACACTTGATTTGGGTGAAAGCACCGAAGCCGTCGTTGCCTATACGGTTGTCGCCGGTGATATCGACGGCGGCGGCGATGCTTCGGTCACGCTGGCGAACGTTGTTGCCAAGCTGGTCGCCAAGGTCGACGCCGACGACGGTGCTAACGATTTGGTGGATGCCTCCGCCGGTGACGACGCCGGTGAGATTGTTCTGACGGCGCTGAAATCCAGCATTGCCTTTACCGTGGCTGCGGCATCGACCGACGATACCGGTGGTGATGCCCTGACCACGGCGACGGCCAGCGAGACGGCGGCGCCGACTGTGGCCGAAGCGCAGGCGATTGCGGTTCAGGCGGCGGCGCTGGCCACGGGTGAAACGGGTTCGGCGGTGGCAGCCGCGGCGGCGGCAGCCGCCCAGGCAACGATCGCGCAAGAAGCACTCGCGACCAGCCCGAAAGCGGCCCAAGCACGCTCCGATGCACAGGCGGCGGCCGATGCGGCGCAGGCGGCGGCAGCGACGGCCGGCGGCGTTAGCCAGGTTGATACGGTCACCATCGGCGGCACCGTCGAAGAGGGTGACGTGTTTACCGTTCGGCTCAATCTGGTGGATATCTCCTACGAGGTGCAGGCCTCCGATACGACGCTCGCCGACGTGCGTGACGGGATTATTGCGGAGATCAATTCAAGCGCGCTTTCTTCGACCGTCACGGCTGCGGCGGGCGCAGATAACACTCAGCTCACCGTCACCGCCGATTCAGCCGGCATCGCTTTCAGCGCCACGGCATCGACGACCAACACGGTCAACGGAAATACCGACAATACTGCGACCACGGCGACCACGGTGGCCAACTCCGCCGGCTCCACTCAAACGAGCCAGGTCGACACCATCACGGTCAGCGGCGATATCGAGGCCGGCGATACATATATAATAAGTGTCACCGACAGCAGCGGCACCAAGCATGAGGTTGTTTACACCGTTGCCGGTACCGAAGGCGACTTGGCCGGCTTGCGGACGGCGATCGTCGCCAAACTGAACGAAGCCGACAACGGCATCAGCGGCATCATCACTGCATCCAACGGCACACAGGACGGGGAACTGACCCTGACCGCCGATGTTGCCGGTGTTGCGTTCACGGCGGCTGCCGAAACCGGTGTGACCGGCAACCAGGACAACTCCATCCGCATTGCCACTTCAGTGGCGAACTTGCGCGGCGCCGACGATCTGGCGTCATCAGCCGCCACCGATGCAGCCGAACAGGCGACCTTGGCGGCCGCGGAAACGGTGAAAGCCGAAGCCGCATCGCAAACGGCGCAGGCTTCGGTCGCGGCCAATACGGCAGCGACGGATGCCGCCACAGCGGCCACGACGGCAAGTGCCCAAGCCGCGCTTGCCAAACAAGCTGCCGCCGATGCGACGCTGGCCACCAAGACCACCAAAGCCATTGCAGATGCAGTTGTCGCCGCCGGCGACAACGCGGCGGATGCCGGTGTGGCGCAGTCCGGCACCAAACAGATCGATACGGTGACGATCAGCGGTACCATCGAAGAGGGCGACACCTACCGCGTTACCATCAATGACACCAACGTCGATTATGTGGTGCTAAACGGCGTCACCACGTTGGCTGGTGTGCGTGCCGGCATCGTCTCGGCAATCAATGGCAGTGGCGTTAATGGTGCTGTGACAGCGGCGAACGGTACGGCGGACGGCGAACTCACGGTCACGTCCGATACTATCGGTCAGGCGTTCACCATCGGTGTTAGCGAAATCAACAAAACCGGCGGCGTCGATGATGCCGTGGTCACGCAATCGGCGACGATCAAGAATGTCGCCGCGACGGCGCAGGTCGATACGCTGAGCTTTAGCGGTTCGGCAGCCGTCAATGCGACCGACGTTTATACCGTCGTCGTTGACGGCAATACGGTCAATTATCCCGTCGATGGCAACGACGCCAGCTTGAACGATATCCTCGACGGTTTGGCAGCGGCCATTAACGCGGACGGTACGGTTGGCGGTATCGTTGCGGCGGTGGTATCGGGTGAAACCATGACGTTGACGGCGGAGACCGCCGGCACGCGGTTTGTCGCCACGGCGTCGGCCGCGAGCAGCACAGGTACGCCTCTGAGTTATACGTCGCTTTCCACCACCACCACCAACGTGTCGGCGGCGGATCAGGCGGCGGCGGATGCTATCGCGGCGCGAGATGCCGCCAGTACCGCCTCGGGACTAGCTGCCGCAGCTAAAACGAATGCCGACACTGCCTTGACAGCGGCCAATACGGCCAACGCGCTACCGGGTGCGGGCGACGTGGCGGCGGAACTGCTGGCTGATACGAAGCTGTCGCAGGAAGCGGCGACGGTTTCAGCAAATTCGGCGGCACGTGACTCGACGGCCGCTAACCAAGCTGCAACCAACGCCCAGGCACAGGCGAACCTGGCCAATGCGGCCAATGATCCTGAAGTTCGGGCCGCTGCCTACCGGGCCGCGATTGATGATGCCGATGCCGCTGCGTTGGCGGCTGAACAGGCGACCCAAGCGTCACTGGATGAAGCGCTCGACGCCGCCGGCGATGCGTTGGGTGAAGCGCTGAAAGCGATGACCGCCGGTAAGGGTATGTTGGCGGAAGCGACAACCTTCGTCGCCAGTAACGAGGCCGATGCCGAAGACGAGATGACGGCGGCGCGTGACGCGGCGACGGACGCCATCAAAGTGCTGACCGACGCCGCCAACAACCCGCAGGCGACGTTCCTGACATTAGGCGGCGACGTTGAGAACGGCGATCAGTTCCGCGTGGTCTTGAACCTGGGCGAAGCCAACGAGAAGACCATAACAGTTGAAGTTGACGGCGAAGCGAGCCTGAACGCCATTCGCGATAAGCTGGTCACGGCCATCAACGACACCAACACGGGCGCCAGCGATCTTGTGACGGCAAGCGCCAGTACAGCCGACGGCAAGTTGCTGTTGGTGTCGGCCAACAGTGACAATTTCACCACCGCTGTATCGACACCGGTCACCGGTTCCGCCGGGAATGTGAATACCCTCGCCAGCGTCAACGCCGGAGTTGAAGCCGGCAACGCCATCGACACGGTGATATCCACCATCGATACGGCGCGCGACGCGACGCGCCAGGTTGTTGATATCGAAATCACCGGCACGGTTGAGGTCGATGATCAGTTCACGGTGACGGTCGCGGTGCCGCAGGTCGATACCCTGACGCTAGCCGGATCCGTTGAGAAGGGCGACGTCTACACGCTTCAGGTTGACAGCAATACGGTCACCTACACCGTTACCGGCAACGAAGCCGATCTGGCGGATATCCGGCTTGGCCTGTTGAGTGCGATCAATGCCGACAGCAACACAGGCGGCATTGTGGCGGCAACGGCGGGTGATGCGGACGGCACGATTCTGCTGACTGCGAAAACCGCGGGTACGGCCTTTACGGTCGCCAACGAGAGCGCCAGTACGGTGGGCAGCACCGCCGACAATAGCTTGAATGCCGCCACCACGGTTGCCAACAATGCCGGCGCCGCTGTGACAGTGACAGCGGGAGCCGATTCGACCCTGGAAACCGTGCGCGACGCCTTGGTGCAGGCGATCCAGGATAAAGCCGAATTCGACAACCTGTTTACCGCACGCAGCGGCTTCGAGGATGGAGAATTGTCGGTGGTTGCCGAAAACGGCAATACCAGCGTGTTCCGGGTGGCGTCCACGGCCACAGACGACGATGGCCAGGACGGCTTCACCGTTGGAATTACCGACCCCGGCGTTGAAAAAGGCCTTGATGCGCTCCGCTCCGGCCTCAAGGTGGCGTCCGACATTGCTGCTAACGTGACTGATGCGGTGGGAACCGCGACCACGGCGGCCGAAACCGCGAAGACCATTTCCGACGCTATCGTGCCGATCGCCAACCCCGATAGTAATGACGCCGATACCGCCGAGGCGCAGGCGGCGCAGGCCGAGGCGCAGATCGAGCCGGCTGAAAACGCCGCCGATCTGGCGCGTGCACAAGCTTTCGCCGCGCAGCAAGCCGCCGGCCAGGCCGTTGCCGGCCAAGATCAATTCTCCAAGGCGCTGGCGCAAGCCAGTGAAGAGGCGGCTCTTGCGGCGCAACGCGAAGCCCGCGACGCGCGGCCCGTGGCCAAGGACGACACCGGCAGCGTCGACGAAGATCAGTCCGTTACGCTGAACGTGATTACGTCGGATACGGCGAGCACGGCAGACGACGATGCGCGTTTCGACGGCGGCGCCCTGACCGGTGCAACCATCACAGCCGGCGTGCCGGCGAACGGTAAGGTCGTCATGGTGTCGCAGGTCGACACGGTCACGCTGTCGGGCACGGTTGAAGCCGGCGACAAATTCACGGTTACCGCCAACGGAAATGGCGTGACGTATACCGTTTTGGCCGAAGATGTGAACGCCGACAACGCGGTGACCATCGACAACGTGGTCGCCAAACTGGTTAGCGGATTGAAAGCCGATGCGGATATCGATGCGCTGGTCGATGTTGCCGCCGGTGCGAACGGCAGCGGCGAGATTACGCTGACGGCACAGACCGGCGGTCAAGGATTGGTGACGGGTACCTCTACGGTGGGCGGCACCATCGCTTCGGCAACCACGGTCGCGAACGGCCAAGTGATCTATACGCCGGATGAGAATTTCAGCGGCACCGATTTCTTCGATTATAACATCGCCAATTACGGTGATACGCCGAGTTATGATTCGGCCCGGGTCACCATTACCGTCAATGCCGTCAATGACGCCCCCGAAGCACGGGCCGACTTCGCCACCACGGCAACGGACGATTCCAGCGTCGCCATCGACCTTTTGGGCAACGACAAGGACATCGATAAGGACGCGCTGAGCATTGCCAGCATCGACGGCACTGCCGTCACCGGCAACGGTCAAACCATCACCTTGTCGTCGGGCGCGGAAGTGACAGTCACTACGGTCGGTCAGGTAGCGCAGGTCGATACGGTGACCATTGGCGGCACAGTGGAGGCCGGCGATACATATAGTGTGACGGTCAATACCAACACGGTCACGTACCAGGTAATCGCTGACGACGTTGTTGCCGGAAACAATGCGGCGTCCTTGGCCAAAGTTGTCGCCAAGCTGGTCACGGCGATTGATGCCGACGGCAGCGTCGGTCCGTTGGTCAATGCATCGGCGGGCAATGCCGGTGAGGTCAAGCTGACGGCGGCACAGCCGGGAACCGCATTCTCAGCCTCTGTCGCCACGACGAATGTCTCGGGCGGCACTGCCGACAGCACGATTTCATCGTCAACCACGACGGCCAACGTCGATACCGGCGCCATCAGCTTCGATCCCAATGGCCAGTATAAGAATTTGGCGGCGGGCGACACGGCAACGGAAACCATTGACGTCATTGTCTCCGACGGCAATGACGGCGCCAACAATGATCAGGCCGCGAGCGCCGCGACGACCACAGCCAACGCCACCGGCGTTGCGCAAATTGATACGGTTACCATCTCGGGCACGCCCGATGTCGGTGATCGCTACACGGTCGAAGTTAACGGCACCACGGTGACATATGAGGTGACGGCGGCAACGGCAGGCGATCTGGCGGCGGTACGGACAGCACTTGTCGATGCCATTAACGCCAATTCCACAGTAGCCGGCAAAGTGACGGCAGCCGATGCCGGTGCGAATGCGGCGACGGAATTGCTGACCCTCACGGCAGACGTCGCCGGCAATGCCTTTACAACGTCGGTTGATGCTTTCAATGCCGGCACCGACAAACAAACGCTCACCGTTACCATTACCGGCACCAACGACGACCCAGTGGTCGATGACAGCTCCGTTTCCGTTGATGAGGACGCGGCGGTTACGGCGACGCTCAGCGTTACGGATATCGACCAGGGTGATATCCACCGGTTCTCATTGAAGGCCGGTGGCGAGCCTGACAACGGCACGCTCAGCTTCCTCAAGCAGGAAGTGGAAATCGATGTTGCGGGCACTGTTGAAGTCGGCGATGTCTACAAGGTCACAGTGAACGATGTTGAGGTCACGTATACGGTTGTCAGCGGCGATGCATTGTCCGATGTCTATGCCGGCATCACGGCCGCGCTGCAGGCAAAGGCCTCGATCACCGCCCTTGTCGATGTAACGCAAGAGGCTGGCACTGACCATCCGATCCTGACAGCGAAAACCGCCGGGCGGGAGTTCAGCGTCGCTGTTGATAGCACCAACGTGGCAAGCGGCAATGCCGACAACGACATCACCGCCACCACCAATGTTGCCAACGGTAAGTTCACCTACACGCCAAATGCCGACTTTAGCGGCACCGATACCTTTACCTACCGTGTGGTCGACAAAGCCGGAGCCGTGGATACGGCAACGGTTACCGTCACCGTCAACGCCATCAACGATAATCCCGATGCGGTCGCCGACAGCGTAAGTGTCGCCGCCGCCGATACGCTGGCGATCAAGGCGCTCACCAACGACACCGACGTTGATGAAGACACCCTCACGATCACCGATGTCGAGGCCGGCACCTATGGTACGGTTTCCGTATCGCAGAATGTGGCGCAAGTGGTTGAAGTTTCCGTTGCGGGTACGGTTGAGGCCGGTGATGTTTACACCGTCACCATCAACGATCACGATGTCGCTTACACCGTCACCGGTAACGAGGCGGATCTGGCGGCCGTGCGTTTGGCGATCGTCAACGCCATCAATGCCGACACGGATGTCAACGGTGTGATCACCGCAGCGGCGGACGCCGACGATGACGGCCTATTGACGCTGACGGCGGATTCCGCCGGCACTGCGTTCAAGGCTACGGCTACGGCGACAAACAGGGCTGTTGGCGAGAACGACAACAGCATCTCCGGCACAACTGACACCGATCCAGCAGCGGCTGTGGCGCAGATCGATACCATCACCTTGGCCGATACGGTGGTTAACGGAGACAGCTATAGCTTCGGCATCGGATCGAGTACGTCCACTTATGATATTCTGGGTACCAGCGCGAGCGTAAGCGCGCACCGAGATTTGGTGATTTCGCAGTTCAACACCGATATCGGGGCCAACGAAGGCGTGACAGCTTCGGCCGGTACCGCCGACAACGAAATCATCATCACCGCCGACAGCGCCGGGACGGCGTTCTCCCTGACGGCAACGCGTGCGCCTGCTGGAAATGCGGCCAATACGGTGGATATCACCGATACCACCACGGCAGCTTCAAGCTCGGCGGCGCAGGTCGATACCTTAACGATCGAAGGCACGGTTGAAGCCGGTGACCGCTATACGGTGACCATTGGCGACACCAGCGTCAGCTATTTCACCACCGGTTCCGATTCCGATTTGGATGATGTTGCGGGTGGCATCATCACCGCTATTCAAGCTGACAGCACGTTGAATGCGTTGGTTACCGTGGCGCTGAGCGGCGGCGGCGCGCCGGCGGGTTCGATCACGGTGACGGCCAAGGCTGTGGACACGGCATTTACGCTTTCGGGCAGCGTGATCAATGCGGGCATCGCCGACAACACGTCGAGTGCGGCGATTTCGGTCAACAGCGTAACGGCGGGCACGCGTCTTTTATATACGGCTGACACAGCCGCCGCCGATGCCCTAGGCGCGGGCGAGACGGCGACCGACACGATTACCTACACCATTTCCGACGGCCACGCCGGTGCCGACGACACGCAGTCGGCCGCCGTGTCGAACGTCAACCCCGTTCAAGGCGCTGTGGCGCAGGTCGATGAGATTTCGTTGTTCCCCAGTATCATCGCCGGCGAAACCTATTACGTAGAGGTCGGACCCAGTTCCTTTGGATATACGGTGACGGGAGCGGAACCTTCCGTGGCGGCGCTACGCGATTTGGTACTGGCCGAGTTTAATACAGAGATCGGCGTCAACGAAGGGCTGACGGCGACGGCGGGCTCGGCGGATGAAGATATTATCGTCACTGGCGCGTCTTCCGGCGCGTCCTTCTCGCTGACGTCCATACATCAGCCGCTTGGCGATACCAACCCGTTCAACAATTCGTCGACAACAGTCAGTGGTCAATCGGCTGCCGCGCAGGCCGATACTTTGACGCTCGGCGGCACAGTGGAATTGGGCGATACCTACCGCGTGACCATCGACGGCTATGAGGTTGAGTACGAAGCGAAATCCACGGATATCGTCGGTGGCGACAACGCCGCCACGTTGGTCAACGTTGTGAACGGCATGGTCGCCGCTATCAATGGCAACGCGGATGCGGCGGGCGTGGTTACAGCCAGTGTCGGCAGCAGCGCCGGCGAGGTCGATCTGGTCGGCGTGTCTACGGTGACGGCCTATACCGCGACGGCGCGCGCCATCAACACGGGCACGGACGTCGAAACCGTCTCGATCACCATTACGGGTGCAAACTCGGCGCCCGAAGCCGCCGATGATTTGGCCAGTGTCAGTGAGAACGGCTCCGTTACCATTGATGTCATTGGTGGGGATGCAAACAATTCCAACGCTGGCGCGGATGTGGACGCGGACGGCGACACCCTTGCCATCACCACCTTCACGCAAGGCGCTAAGGGCAATGTTGCACTGGTGGACGGCAAGCTGGTCTATACGCCCATTGCCGGTGAAACCAACGAATTGACCGGGGCCGGAGGCGCGAAGCCGTCGGATACCGATACCTTCACCTATACGGTCAATGACGGCCAGGGCGAATTGTCCACGGCGACGGTGACGGTCACCATTACCGGCGAAAACGATGCGCCGATTGCCGAGGATGATCAGGCGACGGCTTTTGAGCCCGATGCCGATACCCCGGATACAACCATTAAAATCGACCTGTTAGCAAACGACAGTGATCCCGATTTCGGCGAAACAGCGAGCTTGGCCCTGACCGGCACACCGACCTCTGAACTGGGCGCGACGATCGGTTTGAACGCCGGCGCCGACCAGCAAGTCGACAAAGTCACGCTGGGCGGTACGGTTGAGGCGGATGATATTTATTCCGTCACCATCGGCGACGATTTTTACGATTACGTGGTGCAGTCGGGCGATGACATCAATGATGTCCGTACGGCGCTGCTTGATGCCATTAACCACGCGACCACCGGCAGTTCGCTGGCGGCGGAGGCGGCGGATGCCGCGGATGGCGTCTTCACACTGACGGCCAAGACCGCCGGCACCGGCTTCGAAACCGAAGTCGACGCCTTCGACCTAGCGGGCATCGACGACAATGTCGCATCGGTGGTAACCACCACAGAGAACGCGGCCGCCAACTCCATCACGTATAACCCGGGTACGATCACCGGGGTTGAAGGCCTGGCGCAGGGCGAATCGCTAACCGATACGGTCACTTATATTATCGAAGACGGTAATGGTGCGGGCGATTACAGCACCTTTGTCGGTTCGCCGCGTGTGACGACTGGCCAGCCATATGAAGTTCCCGTAACCCTCGTGGGCACGCCGGAAGCCGGCGGGCGCTTCTCGGTAACCGTCGACGACATCACCGTCACCTACACGCAGACCGGCGACGAAGCCGATCTGGATGCTGTGGCTGGCGCGCTGGTCGACGCCATCAACAACGATACCGGTATGAGCGCCATCGTTACGGCGTCGTCGGCAGGGTCGAACGGGATTGTACTCACCGGGTTGGTGCCGGACGGTACGTTTGAGGTATCTGCACTGGGACTGGACGCCGGCCAGGATCTGGCGACGGCGACGGTGCGGGTATCGGGCACCAACGATGCGCCAGTGGCGAATGCCGACGCGCCTGACCCCAGCAACCCCAGTGATCCTTTCGATTTCCTCAATACGGACACGCGTTCCGTCTTGTCTGTCAGCGCCGCCGATGGCGTGTTGGCCAACGACACCGATGCCGACACGTCGGATGTGATCACGGTGACCGGCCTTATAGAAGACGTCGATGGCGTCGACACCAATATCGGCTTTGACGGCACAACGGCGTTGGGTGCGGAAATCGTCATCAACCCCGACGGCAGCTTCGACTACGATCCGCGTGGCGCGGTGGCTCTGAAAGCGTTGGCTGTGGACACCACCCACACCGATACCTTCACCTACATCATGAGCGATTCGCAGAACGCCGCTTCGACGGCGACGGTGACGCTTTCGGTGACGATCTCGGGTGGAGCGGTCAGCGTCGAAGGCGTCGAAACCGTGATCCTCGAAACCGACCTTAAGGACGAGGTCACCGGCTCCTCCAGCGATGACACCATCACCTTTGTCGGCACCTCGGAGGAAGGCGATTTCTTCAAAGCCGGTGATGGCGACGACAGACTGATTTTGGATGACGGCAACAATATCGTCGATGTCGAGAACCTGGAAGCCGTGGTTGGCGGCAGCGGCGATGATCTGGTCCGCGTTACGGGTGATGTCGGCGCCGATGTGAGCGGCGGCGGCGGTGACGACACCGTGGTCGGCGGGCGCGGCGGTGACACCATGGACGGCGGCGCCGGCACCGATACCTTTAGTTTCGAGACGGCGGAAGAAGGCATTACCGTCGAGCTTTCCAGCGGCCATGTGGATGGCGGCGTCGATCCGGCGCTTCAGTCCGCGAGCCCGGTTCAAGATGTTGTCGATCTCAGTTCATTGGGCTCGCTTGGCGTCAAGATCGATGCGCTGGGCGTCGCGGGCGATATCGAGATTATCGGCGATTTGAATGGCGACGGTTTCGACGATCTGGTCATCACCGCGCCCAACGAATCCGGCAGCAATGCGGGCGGAAGTTATCAGGGCATCACTTATGTGTTGTTCGGCGGCGACGGTCTGTCGGCGTTGGATGCCCTCGATACCGCCGACGGCGTGGTGGATCCGAGTCTCGTCGACGGCTCGAACGGATTTATTTTATCCGGCCAGTTCTCGAATTCGGGTAGCGGTGTTTCCGTCGCGGGGTCGGGCGACGTCAATGGCGATGGCGCCGACGACTTGTTGATCCGCTCTTATTATTCGGCCGAGGGCGGCTATAACAGTACCTTCCTGATCTATGGCGGTGATGCCGATGGTGTTGACGGCGGTCCGACCCATATGGAATTGCTGGATCAAGCCGATGGAACGACCGATGGCTTTATCAATTTCAGCAATGTGGACGGCACGCACGGCTTCCAACTCGATCTTGGTGGGTCCGGTGGTCATGGCTACGACGCGTCGGTCGATATCTCCGGCGATCTCAACGGTGACGGCGTTTCCGATATCGTCATCGGGTCGCCGGCGAAAAACCTCAATGCCGGCGAGGTTTATGTCGTCTATGGCGGCACGGATTTGGCCGATGATGCGCTCACCACTTCCGGAAACCTGAATATTTCAACGTCCGCCGACTTCACCGTGACCGGCGGCGGCATAGGTTTCTCCGTTGATGCTGGTGACGTCAATGGCGACGGCATCGATGATCTGATCATGGGTCAGCCGGACGGGCAGGCCGTGTACGGCAGTTACACCGGCCACACGGCGGTTATTTTTGGCGGTGATGACAGCCTTGTAACGCCAACCGCTTTCGAAACCCTGGATGCGGTCGATACCGTGGACGGCGTTATCGATATCGGAGACATCGAGGGCAGCGGCGCGGGATATCTGTTCGTCAATGGGCAGGCCGGATATTCGGTCAGCGCGGCTGGTGACGTCAACGGTGACGGTTTCGGCGATCTGCTGATTGCCGCGGGATCGTCGTACGTCACCAGCGTCAATGCGTCGCCGGTCGGCGGCTCGGCCTACATCGTCTTCGGTGATACCGATACGGTCGACCACATTGGGGCGCTGGATGGCAACAGCGACGGCGTTATTGATTTGGGCGCGCTGAATACCAACGCAGCCTTCACGCCTGAACACGGCTTTATCCTGTTCACCGATTCGAACGACTACAGCGAGAATTATATTACAAGTGTGCATGCCGCCGGTGATATCAATGGCGACGGCTTCGACGATGTTGTTGTCGGCACGCCGTACCAGATTATCGACGGCTCATACCCGTCGTACACCTACGGCGCCACATACGTCGTATTCGGCGGTGATCATCTTGCCAATCAGGATGCTTCGGACGGTACGGCAGATGGTATTGTCCAGCTCAGCTCGCTCCCGACCAACGACCATGGCATCATAGTCAAAGGTGATGGCACGGGCGTATTGGTCGCTGGCAATGGTGATCTCAATAACGATGGCATCCCCGACATCGTCGTCAGCGGCGACCCCGATAGCGGCGCCGGTGCCTATGTCGTCTTCGGACAACAGGCTGCCGACGCCGAAGGCCCCGACCGCCTGATCAATGTCGAGAACGTTATTGGCTCGGGCTATGACGATACGTTGGTGGGCGGTAGCGGCGCCAACCAGCTGACCGGCGGCGCCGGCAGCGACACATTGATCGGCGACGAGGAGCCGTTCACGCAAAGCACAACGACAGCATTCCAATCCGGGGTGTCGCAAATATCGACCCTGACCGTTGGCGGCACGGTGGAAACGGGCGATGTCTACAGCGTCACCATCGGCGGCCATCAGGTGGACGTCACGGTCACCACCGAGACCGACCCGGCCGGGCTGACGGCAAGCCTGATCGCGGCGATCAACGCGGATCCGAACGCCGGTGTGATCGCCAACGCGGAGCAAGGATCGGGTCCGACGGAAGTTAAGCTCACGGCCGAAGCCCCGGGCGGCAGCTTCACCCTCGCCGCCGACAGCGCCAACATTGCCGGCAGCGACACCCAGGACCTGTTCTCCCTGACATCGGTACCGGCCAGCGGCGGCGCCTACCAGCAAACCAAGCTGACCATCGACGGCAATATCGAGACCGGTGACGTGTTCGAGGTTACCATCGACGGCATCACGGTCAGCTACACCGTGCCCTCGCCCATGGGTATCGCCAATGTGCGTGACGGCATCATCGGCGCCATCCGTGCCGACACCACGCTCGATGGCAACGGCCTGCGCTTAACAGAAAAAATCAACGTCTCCGAGCCCAGCGGCACCGAGATTTTGCTCACTGGGCGCTCGTTCGAGCCGTTCACGGTGACGGCGGCGCAGGCTTCCGACGTCAGCGTGGCGGACAATTCCGCGAGCCACGAGAGCGGCGCGTTCGCCGGACAGGCCGCCAACCATATCCACGGTTCGCTGAGCTTCGACGGCACCGATGACCACGTCAGTTTGGGAACCGGCACGGCATTGCTGCCCCATGCGACAACCGGCGACTTCACCTGGGAAACCTGGGTGAAAATGGATGCCCCGGCGGCCGGCGTCCTCATGAAAGTCGGCGAGGACGGAGCCACGTCGGCGCAAAGCGGCAGCCTGCGGGTCGATGCAAACGGCAAAGTCCAGTTCGTCGTTACGCAAGCGGCAAGCCACCCCATCGGCACATCGAGTATCGCGGACGGCGAGTGGCATCACGTGGCGGTGTCCTATACGTCATCCGGCAATCAAGTGCAGCTCATTGTGGACGGACAGGTCGAAACGACCGCCAACCCGACCGCTCCAAACTTTACGTCCGGAACGGCCTATCTCGGCGGTATCGGCGCGGGCAATTTGAACGTCAATGTTGAAATGGCCGACGTCCGGATTTGGGACGTGGCGCGGACGAGTGCTGAAATCGACCAGTACAAGTTCTCCGATCTGTCCGAGGGTTCGCCACCGACGGAACTGGTCGCCAACTGGCACCTGGACGACGGCAAGGGCGCCATCGTCAAGGACAGCGTCGGCTCCAACGACGGCACGGCAACCGGCTTCCCGGTGAACGAAACCTGGGAAACCGACATCTCAACCCCGGGTGAGGGCTCGCTGACTTTCGACGGCGTCGACGACAAACTGGTTGTCGGCTCGGGCATTCCGACCGGCCCGACAGCCGTCACTATTGAGGCCTGGATCAACCCACACAGCTACGCCGGCGGCTCGGCCGCCATCTTCGACGCCGGCAGTATTGCTGGCGCGTCGGGCATGATGTTCATGCTGATCGAGGATGCCGGCAGTCACAAACTGGCCTTCTGGGATGACGCGGGGAACTCGGGGAATGGTCAGTGGGTCTACAGCACAGATCCCATCCTAGTCGACAAATGGTCGCACGTGGCGGTCACTTGGGACGGCTCATCAGCGGACTTCTTCATCGATGGCGTTGCCAGCGGCAGCCATGCCGTATCGGCCTTGACGGCAACAGGCAGCGCATCCATCGGCGCGAATGCCAACAACACCAATTTCTTCGATGGCGAGATGGCGAGTGTGCGGTTCTGGGACGGCGCCCGCACCGAAGCTCAGCTTCAGGGCGGCATGTTCAAAGACTATTCGATCGGCAGCCCGCCCGCGAACCTCGTCTCGAACTGGCACCTGAACGACGGCACCGGCGCGACGGCGGTCGACAGCGTCGGGTCGAACGATGCCGCGCTGAACAATTTCCCGGGCGATGATTCAGAATGGTCGGCATCGACCTTCCGCTCGCCGGATCACCTGAATGGGTCGCTGAGCTTCGATGGCGCCGACGATTACGTCGATCTCGGCGACGGCTCGGCGCTGGTCTCGGCCTTCAATGCTACGGACAAATTCACCTGGGAAACCTGGGTCCGCGCGGATGCCACCGGAACCAGCCAGATGCTCATGCAGGTCGGCAATGAGCATAATTCTTTTGGCGGTCAGAGTGTCGGGGTCTTTCTCAACGCTTCCGGCCAGGTTGTGGCCCGGTCGTACAACGCCGCGGGTCACCCCGTCGGCACCTCCAATGTCGCCGACGGCGAGTGGCACCATGTTGCGGTTACTCATGACGGTGTCGCGAACCAGTTCCAGATCATTGTCGACGGCGTGATCGAGACGACGGGTTACCCGTCAACCCATCCCCCGAACTTCGTCGCCAGCACCGCGGTGATCGGTGCGCGGATCAGTTCCAACCCGGGTTCCGAAGGGCAGGTTCTTGATAACCTGCACGGCGAGATGGCCGACGTCCGCATGTGGGACACGGTCCGGACGCAGGCCGAGATCACGCAGAATATGCACACGGACTTCCCGGCTTCGACCGCCAACCTGATCGGCAACTGGCAGTTGGACGACGGTACCGGCTCCACGGCCACGGACACCCAAGGCGCCACGAACGGCACGCTGACCAACTTCGTCGATCCAACTTGGCACACTGACCACGCGCCGCACCACGTTGATGGCGCGCTGCACCTCGACGGCAATGACGACTTCGTCAATGCCGGCACGGCAGCGGGGCTGAACGCCGGCACCGGCGACCAGACCATGGAGGTCTGGTTCTATTGGGATGGTGACGCCAACGCCCACGACGCGGGCACACAGTTCCTGATGACCAAGGGCAACCTGGGAAGCGGCTGGGAAGGTGCCTCGATCTACCTTGATGGTTACAACAACGGTTCCCCGGCGCTGAACGTCCGCGTCTCCTCTGATGGATTATCGGGCGGCGGCGCGGAAGCGGCGCGTGCGGCGCAAAGCATTGATCTCGGAGAGTTGAGCCACGGCTGGCACCATGTCGCCATGGTCATCGACCAGTCCGGCGCTTCCGGCGCGATCACCGGTTATTTGGATGGTACTAACACCGGTTGGACCGACCACGACACCTGGGGCAGCACCTTCACCAAGGGCGACGGCATCAATGCCAGCCACGCCATGCTGTTCGGCAAGAGTTCCACTGGCGGCCCGACCCAGTTCTACAATGGCGAGCTGGCCGATGCCCGAATCTGGAACGTGGCCCGCACCGAGGCCGAAGTCAGTGATAACCTAAACACGCTTTACGACGGGGCGACGACCGGATTGGTCAGCGCCTGGCACTTCGATGACGGGACCGGTGCGACGGTCACCGACAGTGTCGGCACCAACAACGGCACGATCAACGGCCAGACCAGCGGCTCGGAAACCTGGACCACCGACCTCTATCCGCAGACCGGCACCGTCACCATCGGCGGCACGGTCGAGGCCGGCGATACCTATACCGTCACTGTCAACGGCAACAACGTCACCTACACCGTCGCCGGCGGCGATGCGGACTTGACGGATGTCCGAGACGGTTTGGTTGCAGCCATCAACGCTGACGGCACAGTCAACGGTGATGTCATCGCGACGGCTGGTGGCGCCAGCGGCGTGCCGGTCGACCCGGGTGCCGCGGCGCTGAAACTGGATGGTGACGGCGATAGCGTGAGCTTGTCGAACGGTGCGGATTTCGTCACCGGCGCCGGCGATTTCAGTTACGAAGCCTGGATCCGGACCGACGTTTCCGGCGAACGGATGGGCATCGTCTCGGTCGGCGATGCGGGTGCCGTCACGGGTGGAACCTCCTGGTTCCATGTGAACACCGACGGTGAGCTGCAATTCAACATGTACGGCATGGGCGGGCCGAACTCGGCGGCCAAGGTCAACGACGGCGAATGGCACCACGTGGCCGTGACCTACAACGGCACCAGCGATACGGTGACTTTGTATGTGGACGGTGTTGCGGATGGATCGCAGAACAGCTTTGTTGCCGCCCTTACCGGCACGCAGGCCTATATCGGCAAGGAAAGCGGTTCGACACTAAACGATTTCGACGGCGAAATCGCCGACGTCCGTATCTGGACCACCGACCGCACGGGGTCCATTGATGCCAACAAGGATACCCGCCTGGTCGGCGACGAGTCCGGCCTGGCCGGTTACTTCAAGCTGGACGGCGACGCGGCCGACAGCTCCACCGGCGGCAACGACAACGGCGGCACGCTGAGCGGCGATGCGGCGTTCACGGATGACGGCAGTGAAATCTCCCTGACGGCCAAGGTGCCGGGCGACACCTTCACGCTCGACTCGTCGACCACCGACGTCGGCCTCCGCACCAACAACACCGGTGACAACACCCTTGTTTCCAACCTGGAGCAGGCGGCAGCTACCGGCACGGCGCAGAAAGAGACGCTTAAATTCGACAGTGCCGAGCTCGAAGCGGGCGACACCTATACCGTCACCTTCGACGACATTGTGTTCGCGGGCGTGCACACGATTTCCGGCTTCACGGTCAATCATACGGTCACGGCGGCGGACGCAGCTGATCCGGCGACGCTTCGCGCCAGCATCGTCAATGCCATCAACAATGACGCGGCCAACAAAGTTAACGGCCAGGCCGGCAGCCAGCTGATTTCGGCAACGGCAGAGGCAAACGCCGATGAACTCTCGATTGAACTTACCGACCTGCCGGGCCTGAGTTTCACGTTCAGCTCGACGACCACAAACGTTGCCGGCACGGACGATGATAGCATTACGCCCGCGACTCCGACATCAAGCAGCCCGCAAGTCGAGCAGATTGAAGTTATCGATTTGGCCGGTGCGCCCGCCGCCGGCGAGACCATAACCGTTACTGTCAATGGCGACAGCCTGACCTATACGGTGACCGGTGCGGAAGCCGATGTTGCGGCCGTTCACAGCGCCATCATCAGCGCTATCAACGCCGATACGGGCGGGGTCGGCCAGCATGTTTCGGCCAACACCTACCACGGCGGCGCGATTGCGCTTACCGGTACGGGCGCGGCGTTTACGGCTTCGCTCGCGCTGTCCAGCGGCGCGGGCGGCAACGATATTCTGATCGGCGGCGCGGGCAACGACATCCTGGAAGGCGGCATTGGCGACGATACGCTCACGGGCGGTGCCGGTAATGACTTGCTCGACGGCGGCATCGGCAACGATGTCATGGACGGCGGCGCCGGCAACGACACCTACATCGCTTCGCGCGGCCATGATGTCATCACGGCCGGTGGCGGTGATGATGTTTTGATTGTGGGCGCCGAATTCGAGATATCAGCGACGGCGCTGAATGCCGCCGGTGATTTGATCGTCAGCTATCACGATGTCGGCGACGAAACGCAAGCCCACACAGTCACCGTCACCGGTTATCTGACCGATCCGCTGGATAAGATACAATTCCACGATGAGAGCGGCCTTCGTGATCTCAATCTGGTGACGTCACTCGATCAGTCGGCGGCGACCACGGATGTGGCGCTATCGGGCGGGGATACCAGCGAGACGCTGACCAGCGGCAGCGGCAACGACGTGCTGTTCGGCGCCGGCGGCGACGATACGATGAGCGGCGGTGCCGGCAATGACTTCTTGTCCGGCGGCACGGGTAACGACGTGTTGCACGGTGGCGCGGGTGACGATGAGTTGTCGGGCGGCGCCGGTGACGACACCTATGTGTACGGTGGCGGTAACGACGTCATCGAGACCGGTCAGGGCTCGGACCGCTTGGAAGTCGGCGCTTCCTTCGAGGTCGATCATATCGTTCGGCAAACGGGCGGCGACGGATTGACCGTTACGGTTGAGGACGGAAGCTCCAACCATTTCGATATCTCCATCACCGACGCCTACACGGCTTCTTTGGACGAAATTACCGCCGACTTCGACGGCGACGGCAATCTTGAAACCTATACGGTCGCGCGTGACACGGCGCTCACCGACGACAACACCTTGCTGGTCGGCACTCAAAGCGATGATGCGCTGACGGGTGCGGGTGGCAATGATGTATTGATCGGCAATGATGGCAATGATTCGCTCTCGGGCGGCGCCGGTGACGACCATCTGTTCACGTCTGACGGCGGCGATGCTTTGGACGGCGGCACCGGCATTGATACGGTCGAATTCGACCTAGCACCGGGTACCGGTAGCGTATTCGTCGATTTGACGGCGGGCTCGGCGCGAATGCTGGGAGACGGGTTGATTGTCGGCAGCGGTGACGAGGACGGCACCTTACAAAGCGTGGTCGAGGGAAGTGCCGGCACGCTCATCGGGTCGGTCACCGATTACTCGATTGTCGGCTTGGTTGAGACCGGCGGTGTGTTATACGGCGTCGAGCGCAATACCTCGACCGGCTTCGACTACAACCTGGTGACCATCAATCCCGATACCGGCGTGGCGTCATCGCCCATCGGTAGCCCGCTCACCATAAACAGCTCAAGCGTGCAGGTCCGTGATCTGGCAGCCGATCCCAACGATCCGACGAAGATCTATGCTCTCGATTCGAGCGGCGCTCTTTCCACCATCGACACCACCACCGGAACGGCGACGGCAATCGGCGACACGCCCTATTATGGTGGAGCATCGGTCAGCCGTGGATTGGCCTTCGATCCCGCCAACGGTGATCTTTACACGGTCGGCTATGATCACAGCGCCAATGGCGGGTCCGGTGCTCATGTGGTCGCGCAACTTGATCCGGCCACAGGCGGCGTGCTTGCAGGCACGACACCGGTGCAGTTGGCCAACCAGGATATCGAGATCTACGGCCTGGCCATTGATCCGGTATCCGGTGACTTGGTTGCCAACGATTACACCGATGGCGGCCTTTATGTGATCGACCCGGTGACAGGCGATGTCTCCGGTGCCGGTAAAATGAACGGTTCGGGCGGTGACCTGGCCTACGTTTCGGATGGTCAGGGCGGTTACACGCTGTTGGCAGCGACCGGATACAGTGGCGTCAGTACGGACGGTGCGGGCAATCTCTATGAGGTGACACTGGATACGGCACCGACGGACACCCTTTTGGGCGATCCGGCAGGGGTTGGAGGCTTTACGGGCTTGGCTGAAGCTTCGACCGGTGTTGTGTATGGCATTGCCGAAACAGCATCCAAGGTCGGTTTCGAGTTGATCACCCTGGATGTTGCTACCGGTCAGCCAACGAACACAATTGGTGTGGTGACGGTGTCCGGTGTGCCTATCGATATCGTTGATCTCGCGGTGCAGCCTGGGACAGACACGCTGTTTGGCCTTGATCCGCTGGGCGACATGTACACGATTAACGCCGCAACCGGCGCGGCGACCATCCTTGGCACGCCGACAACGCCCGACCCGAATGTCTTGAATCAGACTGGCAGCGAAGACCCGCCGTTTGGCATCGCCTTCGATCCGGACACCGGCAAACTCTACAAGAGTGTTTTTGACGCGGTTGAGACCGACACCACGACACTTCCTGGCTATACGTTGATCAAAACCGCGCAAACGCGGATTGTTGAAATCAACCCAGCCGACGGCAGTGAGGTCGGCGGCACTTCGCATGCGGTCGGTGGCGTTGAGGGGCTGTATATCGGCGGCCTGACGTTCGATACGGACGCCGATCAGATTCTGGGCACGGACGGAGCCGGCCGGGTTTACGCGATCTCGCCAACGACGGGTGATGTCGATATGATCGGCAGCTTCGACGGTGTCTACGGCGACCTTTCTTACGTATCGCGTGCTACGCTTAGCCAATCGCAGCTGACGGACATTGAAAACGTTCTCGGCAGCCATGGTGATGACGTCATTATTGGCGACGGTGGCGTCAACGAACTGGTTGGTGACGCAGGCTCCGATACCCTGACCGGTGCCGGCGGCGCGGATACCCTGACCGGGCGTTTCGCCGGTGAGCCGGTGACCGACAACGGCAACGTGTTCCGTTATACGGAAATCGCCGACTCGCCCTTGGGCGCCGGCGACACCATTACCGATTTCGACCCGACGAAGGACACCATCCTGTTCGATGGATTCGTCGACGGGCGTATTACCTTCATTGCGTCGAACGCCGAATTCCTCGGCGAGCGTACAATTTCGGCGAAGTTCAATGACGGCACCAAGGAGCTGGTCATCGATGCCGATGGCGACGGCGCGCCCGACATGTCGATCCTGCTGCCGGGTGTCAGTGGCTCAGCGCTTTCCGCGAATGCTTCGGCCTTCGCCGCATCACCCGTCATCGACACCGGGTCCGAAGACAGCGATTTCCTGGTCGGTGGCACGGGCAATGATGTTCTTGAGGCGCTTGGCGGCAATGACATCCTGATCGGCCACGAAGGTAACGACGCACTGGTTGGCGGCATCGGCAACGATGAGCTTCGTGGGGGAGACGGGGACGATACGCTCATTGGAGACGACGTGTTCGTGGCAAGCGAGCCCAATCTTGCCAATGCGAACGACTTCTACGTCAACGGCAACGGCGCCGATTTCTTGGCGACCCGTGCTGCCGAGGATGATGGCGCCAATGCCGCACGCGGCGCCAAGAACCAAACCATGCTTGAGCTTTCCGACGGCAGTTTCCTGTTGGTCTGGGAAGGTGATAGGCAATCGGGATCGTCGCTCAGCTATCCCAGCATCTACACGCAGCGTTTTGCAGCCGACGGTGCGCCCATCGATATTTCTGCGGTGCGCGTTGATACTGGCACTGTCGACTACTTTCAAAAACCTGAAGCGACGCTACTTAACAATGGCAACTATGTCATTACCTGGGAGCGCATGCAGGAAGACGATGCCGATAAGAGCACTACTGAGTTCAGCTCAGTCGAGGCCCAAGTCTTCAATGCGGACGGACAGAAGATTGGCGGTCCAATTGTCGTTGCGCAATCGGGAACGGATAGCTTTACCGACCCCTCTATCACTGCATTGATCGATGGTGGCTTCGAGATCGTCTATTGGGATGGCGGCGCGAGCGTTAGCTTCCAATCCCAAACTTATGCCGCCGATGGTTCGGTCGTAGGCGTGCCGGAAGCACGCCAATGGCCTGTTGAGGCCAACCATGGGCTCAAGTTCGAAACCACGGCGACGACGTTGACCAATGGCGATCTGTTGGTTACCTGGCAACAGGTAGATGGCAACGGTGCCTACACCAAGATCGTCGGGACCATTTATCATCAGGCCGGTGGCACTGCAAATATTGCTGTCGAGCCGGAAGCTGGCATGACCAACTTGGGCATGCCCGCCTCAGGCTCAGAAACATTCTCTGGTGAGAACAGCTCGCGGGATGTCATTCCGATACAGGATGGCGGGTTCATCGTGGTGTTCCCTGCAGATACCACCGCCAATTTCGTTTTTGCACAAAAATTCAGTGCTGCAGGCATTGCTGACGGTGGCCAAATCCAGGTCAGCATGGCGACCAGTCACGCAGTTAGCGATGTACACATCGCCGCGAATGCCTCGGGTGATATGTTCGCCGTCTGGCGTGGTTATGAGAGTTCCACCGGCAAGGCCGCCGTTTATGGCCGCGGCGTCAATGAGGACGGGTCATTCGCGGGTGATGTGGTTCAGTTAAGCCCTGAAATCAGTGGCGCCAACCTGACTATGGTTGGCAATTCCCAACCGGCGGTGGCAGCGCTGGATAACGGCACCTTCGCTGTGTCCTGGAGCGCTGATCATTTCTTCATTAATAGCCAATCTGTGATTGGCGGTCGCGTGGTGACCTTGTCCGGCGCGCCGGCATTGGGAGACGGACAGCCGCAGGAAGGCGGCAACGACCTGCTGATCGGTGGCGCGGGTGCCGACATTCTGGACGGTGGCGTCGGCCAGAACCGGCTGATCGGCGGCGCCGGCAACGATACATTGCTAGGTGCGGACCGTGGCGATACGGCACTTGACTACAATACCGTCGACTACCGCGATGCGACTGGCGGCATCAATGTCAACCTGAGCGGCCATTTCGGGCAGGTCACCGGCAACACGTCGGTCGGCACCGACGATCTCGACAATATTGATCGTATCTTGGGTACGGACTATGCCGACACCGTCACGATGGCGGGTGACTGGCAAGGCAGCCAGTATGGCGACTTCTTCGAGTTTGAGGGCGGTGCCGGCAACGATGTGATCACCGGTAACGGCAACCTGCGTCTTGGGTTCAATGACGCCGAATACGGCGTAACGGTAACCATCGATGATACGGGTTCGGGCTCGTCGTCTGGCAACTTCAACGATGTCGGCATCGATACCTTTAGCGGCGTCAACTCAGTACGCGGCTCGCACTTCGCCGACACCATCACGGCCGGTGCGGGGGACGAAACCCTTCGTGGCCAGGGCGGCGATGACACGATCGACGGTGGCGCGGGCACAGATAGGATCGACTATCTCAATTCCGCAGCCGGCGTGGTGGTCAATATATCCGGCGCGACGGAAACCCTGAGCGGCTTTGACGTCGCCTCCGGCCAGGCCTTGGATGGCTTCGGTGGTACCGATACGATCTCCAATTTCGAGGATATCCGCGGCTCTCGCCACGATGATCTCCTGATCAGTGCGGACGCGGGCTCCAAGCTGCAAGGCATGGGCGGCGCCGACACCCTGGTGGGCGGCGATGGTGACGACAAGTTTATCGGCGGTGACGGCAATGATCTGATCCTTACCGGCGACAGTGGCTCTTCCGGTGACGTCGTTGTTGGTGGAGCCGGCGGCGATACGATCAATTTCCAGTCCGGTCAGGGCCTGTATTTCCTGAGCTATGCGGATCTAGGCGTCAGCGTCGATGTCGATTTTGCCAGTACCACCGTGACGGTCGATAAGGGTGCCTACGGCGTCGATACGCTGATCGGGTTTGAAACGATCGACGCGAATGGCGGCACATTGATCTTTAGCGGATCCCAGCTTGCCGATACCTATGCCGGCAGCACCAATGCCGATACGTGGGTCGAATTGCGCATGGGCGGTGGCGACGATGTCATTACCGGCGGCGCCGGTTTTGAACGTTTGAGCTACTTTGGCGCTTCGGATGGCGTGGTCGTGAATATTGCCGGTGGCCAAACCTTGGATGATGGCGATGGCGGCACAGACACATTCTCCGGCATCGACGAAGTCCGCGGTTCAGCCCACGATGACACCCTGATCGGCGGTGCCGGCGACGACCGTTTCATCACGCAAGCGGGCGATGACACCGTTTCCGGTGGCGGCGGATTTGACTATGTCCGCTATGACCGCTCCGGCGTCAATCATGTCAGCATCGATCTCAATGAGACGCTCGGCAATGCCGTCATTGACGGTTGGGGCACTGACACGCTGATCGGCGTGGAGTCCATTCGCGGTTCCAAAACCGGCGACGACACTATTATCGGCACCAGTGCCGACGAGCGGTTCGAAGGCAGCGGCGGTAATGACACACTGATCGGTGGTGACGGTGCCGATACGCTGTTGGGCGGTGACGGCAACGACCTGCTGATCGGCGGGTATGAGGACGATGTCTTGATCGGTGGCGACGGTTCGGATCTGTTCGTCTTCAATAGTGCGAGCGACTCCCTTGCGGCCCTTCGGGACGTTATCACCGACTTCGATGCCACGAACGATGCGGAGAAAATAGTCTTCGAAGGCATCATCAGCGGTTCATTCAGTTTCGAGAGCTCCGGCACCTTTGCTGGCGGCGGAAACTCGTCGGCTATTTTCGACGACGTCACGGATACGCTGAGCGTCGATCTCGATGGCGACGGCAGTACGGCGGAGATGGAAATCATCCTGTCGGGGGTGAACGGCGCTGATCTCGCAGACGGCAACGATTTCACCGCCACCCAGCCGACGACGGTGGATATCAACGATATCGTCGTCAACGAGGCGGATGGTACGGCAACCTTCACGGTGACGCGGTCCGGCAACGTCAATATCGAATCCACCGTCAATTATTACACCGACAACGCTACCGCGACATCGACCAACGATTTCACCAGCGTTGAAAGCTCCGTCAGTTTCGCCATCGGCGACGTCAGCAAGGAAATCACGACCTCCCTCAAGGACGATCTGATTGCCGAGGACATTGAGGAGTTCACCGTCACGCTCGATACGGCGTCCGACGGTACGTTCATTGGCCGGGCGACCGGAACTGGCACGATTATCGACGATGAACCCAACATTTTGGGCGCCAGCGACCAGCATGGCCACAGCCTGTCGTTCGATGGCGTTGACGATTTCGTCGAAGTCGGCCGCGGCACCGCCGATAGCCTGGCGATTACCGGCGATCTCACCATCGAAGCCTGGATCAAACCGGCGGCGTTTGAAACGGGTGGTACGGAAAACGCCATCCTGGCCTTCTCGTCGCCGGAGCATGATTCCGGTTCTGATGCCGACAATCTGTTGTATGCCGTCTACACCACGTCGGACGGCGGGCTCTACTATTTCCACGAAACCGGCGACGGCAACAGTGACACCACCGTCTCGTTTACGGGTGCCGAGACCGGACTTTCGCTCAGCACTTGGGCGCATGTGGCGGTGGTCCGCGATGTTGAGGCCAAGACCATCACGCTGCATGTCGACGGCGAGGAAATTGGCACCAAGTCCTATAGCGCCAACCCCGATGGCGGCAGCGCGCCGGACAACGGCCTGACCATCGGCGTCGATACCGCATCGCACGATTGGGGCAGCAACGACAATACCCATTGGGACGGCGAGATCGCCGAAGTCCGTATCTGGTCCGAGGCGCGGTTGGCGGAAGAAGTCCAGATCGACTACCAGGCCCATCTGGGCGATGCGCGGGTGGCGGCGGAGCCGAACCTAGAAGGCTATTGGCCGTTCGATCATATTGAACCCGATGGAAGTGCCGAAGATCTAACCACAAACAACAACGACGTCCAGGTCGCCCAAGGCGCACCGTCCAACGCGTTCGCGCCGGTCCTGACGCTCGACGGCGCGGATGATTTTGTCACCGTGACGGGCCTGAGCGACGGTACGTCTGACTTCACCGTGGAAACCTGGATCAAGCTTGATGCGCTTCCGGGTGCTGGCGAAACGGCGACGATCTTCGACACCCGCAACGGCGGTTTCGATGCCGGCTTCGCTGTCGGTGTTTCAGCGGGCGGCACGCTGACGTCAACCTTTACCGATAGCACGGCGACGCCGGGCTTCGGTATCGATGGCAGCACGGTGTTGGAAACCGGTGTTTGGTATCACGTGGCCGTCACCGCCGACCGCGACGGCGTTGCAACGCTGCGTCTCAATGCCGGCACGGAAGGCAGTGCGTCCATCAGCGCGCTGTCGGCGGATGTCTGGCCGACGGGTAGCGCGCATATCGGGACCAACAACTCCGGCGCCAGCACCGGCTCCACCAGCTATGACTTCTTCGAAGGTCAAATCGCCGACTTGCGATTGTGGGATACGGCGCGCACCGGCGGTGAGATCGATTCGTTCATGAGTTCGCCGGCAGTTGCCAGTGAGCCCGGTTTGGTCAGCCATTGGCCATTGGATGATGGTACTGGTAGCACGGCAGTTGATTTGGTCGCTGGCGCCGACGGCACCATCACGGGGGCGACGTTCGAAAACACTTCGCCGACACCGTCGGAAAGCGGACCTACGACCCTGTTCGATACCTACATCACCGTCGATGAAGACAGCGTCGGCAATGGCCAGATCGGCGTTGTCGATACGGATGGTGATGGGCTTGAGTATGTGCTCTCGGGTGGCGCAGACCATGGCACTGTCACCGTCGATTTCGATACAGGTGCTTACACCTATACCCCGGACGATGACTATGTGGGCCCCGACAGCTTTACCGTCCAGGTGACGGAAGAGTTCGATGGTCAGGCGCTCAGCCTCAATGGCTCCAGCGACAAAGTGGCGACGCCGATCACCACGCTGCCCGATGACTTCACGCTGGAGGTTTGGTTCAAGACGCCGAGCACCTTCTCCGATTACCGGCCGATCATGTCGAAGCAAGCTGGAACGGACAACGGTGACGCTGAATTTAACCTGCAGGTTCAAGCGAGCACGGGCAATCTGAACTTCTTCATGGGAACCGGCACCAGCAATCCCGTATCCCTCAATGGCGGCAATTTGACGCCCAATACCTGGTATCACGTCGCGATCACCCATAACGCGTCGACGAGCGAATCGAACATGTATCTGAACGGCGCCGAAACGCCGGTCGATACGGTGACACCCGGTGTGTTCACCCGGGCAACGAGTTCCAATCCTCTCGAGATCGGTCACTACAACAACGGTTCAGACCAACATTACGACGGCCTGATCGATGATGTCCGCATCTGGGATCATGCGCGCGATGCCAGTGACATTGCGGCGGGCGCCGACGGCGCGCTCGATCCCACCAATTCAGGGCTCATGGTCGCCTACGACTTCGACGAAGCCAGTGGCGCCCCGGCCAATCTCTCGACCTCCACCGAAGCAGTTGCCGGCACGGCAACGCTGACCGGCACGATGCGCGTTGCCGAAGCCGCGCCGCCGTATGAGGTGGCGACAGTCCAGAAAACCATCAACATCGACGTCGAGAACGTCAACGACGCGCCGGAATTGTCCGTCACGCCACCCGCCGTTGTCACGCAGTCGCTCGATTTCGACGGCACGGACGACTACATCGACACCGGCGTCACCAGCCTGGGCAGCAGCTATACGCTGGAAGCCTGGATCAATCTTGATGCGGTTGGCGCGAGCGTGCGGGATGCGATTTTCTATAAGCCCGATGTTGCGTCACCCTCCAGCACTCAGGATGCAACGGTCTTTTCCGTTACTCCCAATGGCAATCTGACATTTAGCGCCAGCGCCGGCGGCAGTACAGTTTTCGGCTTCAATGCCGCGGCGGAAGACACAGCGCCAGCCCTGACAGCCAATTCATGGACCCACGTGGCGGTGAGTGTCGACGCTGTGAACAGCGAAGTGACGATTTTCCAGAACGGTGTTGGTTATACGAAGTCCTTCTCGCCTGATACGTTTGATAGCAGCAGCCTGCCGCTGGAGATCGGTCACTACATCACAAGCGGTGAGGAATTCTTCGACGGCCAGATTTCCGACGTTCGTGTTTGGGATCACGCCCGCACCGAGCCGCAGATTCAGGAATACAAAGATCAGGTGTTGGCCGGTGATGAAGCGGGGCTGACCAGTTATTGGCCGCTTGACGACGGCGCCGGCACGACGGCGGCGAATGCCGTTTCCGGCGGTCCGGACGGCGCCATTATCGCCGGTACGACGGAACAGTTGCTGGCCAGCGTCGATGAAGGCTCGGCGTCCAACGAAGGCGGTCTGCTGACACTGAATGAAGGTACGGGTGCCGGCACGCTGCATAGCGATTTCATCACGACCGGCGGCTTGTCCGGCTTGGACAAGACCAACGACGGCAAGCTCTATGCTGTAAAAGTCGTTGGTGCGGAATCCTTCCTGCTTGAACTCAACCCGGCGACCGGTGCGGAGATTTCCAGCGTCGAGATCACTGATTCCGGCGCCAATATGACCATTATCGATCTGGCCATCCGGCCCAGCGACAATGCTGTTTACGTGATCGACGATGCCGGTCAAATCCATACCGTGGTTGCCGGTACCGGCGTCGCGACGGCTGCATACGCCAATCCGACAAATTTCAGTGACGGTACGAATCCCGTTGGTGGCGGTATTGCCTTCGATACAAGTGGCATCCTTTACGGTATCGGCCAGCAGAGCGCGTCTAATAGTGTCATTGCCCAGATTAATGATTCGGCGGGCCCGATGACACCGACGGGTGCAGATGGCACGTATGGTCCTCACCACACAATAAGCGTCGGACCGTCAACCACCGGCACCTTCAATGGCCTTGCTATCGACAGTGGCGGCGATTTCTATATCACCGCCGACGGCAGCGATACGCTCTACAGCCTGTCTGGGTTTAACGGCACCCTAATCACCGTCGGCAACAGTGGTGCCGGTGAGCTCGGTGACATTGCCTTTGCGCAGGTCCCCGCCGAACCTAGTTGGGTTTCCGACGCGCCGGCTCTGGGGCCGCCGCCACCGACCTTCGTCGAGGATACGACCTCGGTCATCATCGATTCGCACATCACCATCACCGATATCGACAGCGCCAACTTCGGCGGCGGGTCGCTGCAGGTGGACGTCGGAACCGGTGGGTCAGCCAATGACAGGCTGTCCATTGCCGACCTGGGTGCTTCGGATATCCAACTGATCGGCGGTTCTGTGACGTTCAACGGCACCGAGATCGGCATTGCAACGGGCGGCACCTCTGACAGCGACCCGCTGCTCATCCATCTCAACGCCGCGGCCACCATTGCGCACGTGCAATCCCTGGCCCGCGCCATCACGTTCGAGGTCGATAGCGACAACCCGGGGACCACCACTCGAGATATCGAGTTTACCCTTACTGACGGCGACGGTGGTACCAGCACTCCGTTGATCCGCACGGTCAATGTTGAGCCGACCAACGACGCGCCGGAAATCGCGAATTTCAGTGCGGCGAGTGGCGAGATTCAAGTCAACCAGACGACAGCCGGCGACCAGGCTGGGTTCACCATCTCCGTGCTCAACAACGGCAAATACGTGGTCATGTGGGAATCCGCGGGCCAAGACGGCAGCGGCGAGACGGTTGTCGGGCGGTTGTTCAATGCCGATGGCACGGCGGTGGGCGCCGAGTTCGTCGTCAACACCACGACGTCGGGCGACCAAGAAGATGTACACGTTGCCAGCCTGGGCAATGGTGGCTTTGTGGCGGTGTGGGAATCCGATGGCCAGGATGGTGATGCGGAAGGCGTTTATGCCCGCACCTTCGATGCCACGGGCACGCCGGTATCGGCTGAAATCCTGGTCAATCAGGTTACGGCCGGGGATCAGATGGATCCCCACGTCACCGGGCTCGATGACGGCAGTTTCGTGGTCGTGTGGGAAGACTCCGCTCAAGACACCGATGGAAACGGCGTTTATGGCCGACAGTTTGCATCCGATGGAACGCCCGCAGGCGCTGAATTCCTGGTCAATACCACTGTCACCAGTTCCCAGGACAACACGGAAGTCGCCAGCCTGAATGACGGCGGGTTTGTCGTGGTTTGGGAATCGTGGGGCCAAGACGGCGACATGGATGGCATCTACGGCCAACGTTATGCCGCCAATGGCGAGACGGTGGGCAGTGAATTCCAGATCAATAACCGCACCACCGGTGACCAGGACGGCCCGAGTGTCGTTGGATTGGCAAATGGCGGATTTGTCGTCGTTTGGGAAGATACCGGTGGTGATTCGGACGCTGACGCCATCGTGGCGCGCGGGTACGATTCCTCCGGCGTGGCAATTGGCCCCGAGTTCCAGGTCAACACGACTGAAGCCTATGATCAGAGCAACCCGAGCGTAACGGCGCTTGATGATGGTGGGTTCGTCGTGGCCTGGGATTCCGACCAGCAAGACGGAAGCGAAGCCGGCGTTTTCGCCCGGCACTTCGGTGCCGATGGTCTGCCGATTGACGGCGAGTTCCAACTGAACGATGTCACGGCGGGCTGGCAGGAATTGCCGACGGTCGCAGCCTTGCCGGGTGGTGGCTTTGCGGCTGTCTGGAACGTCTGGAACCAGGGCGAAGATGAGCTTTCAGGGCTCCGCACCAAGGTGTTCGAGTTGAGCGATATCGCGACCTTCACCGAGAACGGTTCCGCCGTGGTCATCAACGACAGCATTTCGGTGTTTGATCCTGACCTGGGCGACCTTGAAGGCGGCACGTTGACGGTCGATATCGCCACAGGCGGCAATTCGTTTGATCGTTTGGACGTGCTCTACGGCGGCGCGGATAACTTTGGTTTGTCCGAGGGTATGCTGACCTTTGGGGAAGGTCAGCTCTTTGGCAATATTACCGGCGGTACGTCCGACACCGATCCGTTGACCATCACCTTTGCCGCCAATATCGATGCCGAGGATGTCGAGGCACTGGCCCGCGCTATCACCTTCGAGACCCTCGACGACAACCCGACGTCGGACCGCACCATTAGTTTCCAGGTGACGGACGGTGATGGCGGCACCAGCGGCACGATCTATCGCGATGTCCATGTCACGGCGGCCAACGACGCGCCGGAAATAACGGGCGGCACGACATCAGTGCCAGAGCCCGCCTTGTCTTTTACCGGCGATGACTACGTGCAGTTCAATATGCCGGGCGCTTATGCGTCCACGACCTCGGACTTCACTGTCGAGGCCTGGGTGCTGCTTGATCCGGCCGATACGGGCACGGTTCGTTCTATCCTTGATACCCGTTCGGTGGCCGGTGGTGGGGCATACTCCTCGGTTAATAAAGGGCTGAATGTCGGCATTGACGCAAATGACCGGCTGTTCATGACCCTCGACGGCGGGGACCTGGACGGCAAGCTTGAGGTGACGTCGGGCACAGCACTCACCACCGCGACATGGACGCACATTGCGGTCACGGGCGATCGCGACGGCAATACTCAGCTTTATGTAAACGGCAATGCCGCCGGAGCGGCAGTTCCGATGAGTACCGAGGTTGCCGCGCCAATTGGTGTGGCTGGCAAGAGCCTCGTAATCGGCGGAGTGTCGAGTTACGCTTTTGCGGACGGTGTTTCCGGGTTCAAGGGATTGATTTCCGACGTCAGCATTTGGAACCGGGCGTTGAATTCAGGTGAGATCACCAATTCGACGACGGACCGATTGGATGCAACTACAGTCGGCGCTGACGGCACCGGACTGGTTTCCTATTGGCCGTTGGACGCAGGCAGCGGTGGGGTTGCGCCAGCCGCCGCCGGAACGGAGAGCCTAACTGGCACCTTGACCGTTTCCGGTGACGGCGGATGGGTTGCGGATTCGCCGTTCATCAACACCATCCCGAATGTTGCTACCTTTACGGAAAATGGCGCGCCATCGGTCATCGACAACGGCATCGTGATCTCGGATGTCGATTCCGCCAATTTCGACGGCGGCACACTGACGGTCGCACTGGGTGATGGCGGTTATCCCGATGATCTGCTCGGCGTCACCAATATCGGATCGTCGGACATCGAAGTGTCCGGCAATTCGGTGACGTTTGCGCAAGGTGCGGCATTTGCGACATTTACCGGCGGCAGCGAAGGCGCGCCGCTGGTCTTCACGCTGGGCGCCGGCGCGACATTGGCCAACGTTCAGGCGCTGGCGCGCGCGGTCAATTTCTCTAACACCTCCGAAGCCCCCGACGAGAGCGACCGTACGGTCAACTTCACGGTAACGGACGGCGACGGCGGAACATCGACGACCGTGTCGCGCACCGTTGAGGTTGCCGGCACCAACGATGCTCCTGTCGTTTTTGGCTCCACAACGCCCACTGTCGGTGCGCAATTCGACGGTGTTGATGATTTCGTTGAGACGGTCGGCGACGCCAGTAGCTTTGATATGGGCAATACAAGCTGGACGGTCGAGACATGGTTCAAGACATCCGATACCACGTCATCGACGCTCTTTGCAAAGTCGGCGCCCGGCAGCGACGGCGCCTGGGCGGAGGGCGGCAAGGCGCTGGCCATGCTTGCCGGCGGCAAATTGCAGTTCAGCGCGTACGGTGATGTCGCTGCGACATCGACAAGCACCGTCAACGACGGCGAATGGCACCATGTCGCCTTGATTCACGACGACTCCGACAATTCTGTGCGTTTAATGCTTGATGGTCAGCCCGAGGATTTTGCCACCGTTGATGCCGGTGTCGGAACAATCACCGATGGCGTGTTGAGCGTCGTTTTGGATGCGGACAACGCTACGGATACGTTCAAAATCGGCCAATCGGGCAGTGGTTACGCCGGTAATTTCGACGGAGCGATCGATGAAGTTCGCTTCTGGTCCGAGGCCCGAACCGAGCAGGAAGTTTTTGATAACTTCCGCCTCAATGAAAACGATGTCGAAGATATCAACGGAAATCTGGAAGCGCACTACACCCTCGACAATATCGACGAAGCGGACCTGGATCCGGCAGCCATTGATGTTACCGGCAACGAAAACGAACTGACTGCCGGCGGCCCGCCATCCAACCGGTTTACCGATTACCTGGTGCTCGATGGCGTAGACGATCACCTGCAGATCGATTCCGATACGCTGCGAGGTCTCACCAATGACTTCACGGTCGAAGCTTGGATCCGGCCCGATGTTCTTGATGTCGCGCAGCAGATCATGGGCCATGAGCGCACCACGTCGAACGACGGCTTCCGCCTCAAGCTGACGGCTAACAACGACGTGGTCCTCGAGACGCCGGGCATCGGCACGGGTTCACTGACCTGGACGGCAGCTGAGTTGTCCACCGCCGGCGCGACCTTCCAGGCGGGTGAGTGGTCGCATATCGCGGTTTCCTTCGATGCCAGCAATAACGTTTCGCTGGTCATGAACGGCACCGATGTAAGCGCCGCGAAAGCCGCCGGCGGTGCGATCGTGCCCGATACCGACGGCGAGCAGTTCTTGATCGGTGTTGAATACACGGCCGGCAACGTAGGTGAGTTCACCGGTGTTGTTGCCGATTTCCGGGTTTACGATATCGCCCGTACGCCGGCCGCTATCAGCAATGACATGACGAAACGGGTCGATGACGAGGATCTGGGGCCGATCGATCCCAACCTCAAAGCGCATTATCCGCTGGATCAGTACCTCGGCAACTCCGTCGGGTACGGCCCGGATGCGGTCATTGTTGGTGACCCGACTTATGTCACCCAGGCACCGATGCTGCTGGGCGAAAATCTCAACCACAGCCTCGCATTCAACGGTTCCAGCGATGCCATCCGCATTGCCGACCAGCCGGCCTTCGACGGCCTGGGCGACGGCATGACGCTGGAAGCCTGGGTCAATTTCGATGCGGCAACCGGCCAGCAGACACTGATCTCCACCTACGGCCCCAATACCTCGGACCGCGGCTTCATCCTGCAGGCGACCGACACCATTGATCCGGGCAACTTCAAGCTCAACTTCCAGGGCACGCCCGACGGCCAAAATCCGTTTGGAGGCCTGGACGGTAACGGTCTCAACGGCAATACGGTCATGCAAGCCGGGCAATGGCATCATGTTGCCGTTACCTACGACGGCGAGGAAGTGACGCTTTGGGTCGACGGCCGCGAAGATGTCAGCCATGCCTATACGGGCGACTTCCATAATACCTCGGGCGTGCTGGGGCTGGGTGGCCGCTTCGATGATGACACCAACCCTGTTTACACGCTCAACGGTCAGATGGCCGATGTGCGCATTTGGGATGCCGGTGATCGCTATGGCGGCATCTCCGACGACATGGAAGGCTTCGTGGCTTCGGACACCGAAGGTCTGGTGGCTAACTTCCGCCTTGATGACCCTGCAGACAGCGGCAATGCGGTTGTCACGGATGCGACAGGCACGGTGGCGGCGAACGACATCACCGTTCTCGGCACGCCGACGGCATTGACCAACACGCCGCCATTGCTTGCCGCCGAGGTGTTCGGCCAAAGCGACACCGTCGAATTGTTCGGCCAAGAAGACACCGCCATACGCGGCAGTATCGTTGCCGACGATGTCGATGGCGATGAACTGAGCTATTCCGTCGCGACCGGCGCCGAGCCGTTGAACGGCAGCGTTAGCATCGACGCGGCGACGGGTGAGTATACTTACACGCCGGACGGTAACTCGACCGATGGCGACAGCTTCACCATTGACGTTAGCGACGGTACTGATACCACCTCGCTGACCATCAATGTCAATATCGACCCGGTCAACGACGCGCCGGACGCCTACGCCACCACCACCGGCACGGCCATGCAGTTCGACGGCGTTGACGACAAGATCATCATCGCCGACAACGCGGCGTTGCGGCCGGGCAGCAGCGGTTACACCGTCGAGGCCTGGATCGATATTCGCGACACCTCGACGCAGCAGGTGATTGCGGGCAAGGGCAATGACAATTCCGGCCTCGAGGGCTGGTCGCTGATCATCAACGCCGGCACCCTGCAGGCGCGGGTTGGTGACGGAACCGTAAGTGCCGCAGCGAATTTCGACCTTACCGGTGTTTCCGGCCTGCATCACGTCGCTTTCGTCATCGACCCAGCGAGTAACCAGATCACTGGTTATTTGGATGGTTCGAACGAAGGCTGGTCTGCTGACGGGACGCTGGGCAACGACACCACCGGGCTCGATGTCAACAACACCGACGTTGTGAAAATCGGTGAGCGCATCACCGGCGATCTGCAATTCAATGGCACGGTGAGCGATTTCCGCATTTACAACGATGCCCGCTCCGACCAGGAAATCGGCGCCGATATGGGCGGCTACGTGCCGTCCGATGCATCGGCGGAAAATCTGCAAATCCGCTACGACTTCGATCCCGCCAATATCTCCGGTGGCGCTGTCTTCAACCAAGGCGCCCTTGCAGGGGCCTCGGGAACACTCGGGGCAACGGCGGCCGACGAGGCCAGCGATCCGATGGCGGTGCCGTCCCTTGGCCAGGCCATGGATTTCGACGGCACGGCAAACGAAATCCAGATTGCCAATACGCCGGACTTCGATGGCGGCACGTCGGACTTCACCTTCGAAACATGGCTCAATATAGATACGTTACCTGGTTCCGGCACGGCGTCGTGGATATTCGATACGCGCAACACGGGCAACGATGCAGGGTTCGGTCTGAGCTTGCTTTCCGACGGTACGCTATCGACGACGTTCAGCGACACCACGGCAACTACCGGCCTTGGAATCGACGGCTCCAGCGCCCTTGCGGCCAACACCTGGTACCATGTGGCGGTTTCCGTTGACCGAGACGGCGCTACGACGATTTATCTCAATGGCGAAGTTGAAGCTACCGGCTCGGTCACCACTTTGCCGTCCAGCATGTGGCCTGGCGGGGCGAGTATCGGTATCAATCATTCGGCAGCGCATGCCAATTCGCTCCATTTCGATGGGCAATTGTCCGATGTGCGGTTGTGGGAAACCGCGCGCACGGCAACGGACATTGCCGACAACTTGGATGCTGTGCTGAATGGCAGCGAGGAAGGGCTCGCCGCGAACTGGCGCTTAGATGGATCAACGGTTGATATTGCGCGGGGCAACGACGGCGAGCCCGTGGGCACCCCCGCCTTCGCTGACACCAACCCGTTCTCTACCGCCGAAGACGCAGCGCTGCACGGCAAGATCAACGTTACCGACGTGGATGGCGATGCGACCTTCACTTATATGGTCGATGGCAGCCCGTCCAATGGCTGGGTCAATATCGACAGCGCCGGCAACTGGACCTACAACCCCGAGCACGATTACGCCGGCTCCGACGCCTTCACGGTCCGCATCACCGATGCCAGTGGTGCATCGACCACCGAGACGGTCTCCGTCGAGGTGCTGGCGATCAACGACCGCCCGGATATCCATGGCCTGACCGGCGGCAGTTCAACCGCCGGCCGGCTTCAGTTCGATGGCGTAGACGATATCGTTACCGTCGGTCGAGGTGCAGGTGACAGCCTGGCGATTGCCGGCGACCTAACGGTAGAGCTCTGGGTAAACGGCAAAGACTTCAATTCTGGTGATAAATCGACTCTCGTCAATTTCCTGAGCGATGGTGAAACGTCGGCCACCAATAGCCTCTACGAGTTGACAATCGTGGATGGCGATCTGAATTACTATCACGAGTATGGATCGGGACAGAACGAACAGCTTGTATTTGACACCAATTTGTCCGACGGGGAGTGGTATCAGTTGTCGCTGGTGCGTGATGCCGCAGCCAAGTCCGTTACTCTGTATGTGGATGGACAAGAGGCCGGGTCGCAAACCTATACCAACGACCCAAGCGGTGGTGAAACGAGCGGCTTAGGGATCGGTGGATATTATGGGCATGACTCGCTTTCTCCGGGGCGGGTATTCGAAGGCCAACTCGCCGAAGTCCGCATCTGGTCCGAAGCCCGTGATTCCTTCGAGATTTCCAATTACCACGATCAGGTCATCGACACGCCGTCCGCCGAAACCACGCTGGAAGGGTATTGGACCTTCGGCGAAGTGACCGACGCCGGTAAGTTGGCCGATCTGTCGTCCAACGGCAACGACGCGGTGCTGGTTGACGGCCCGCCGAACGATCCGCATGGCAAGTATTACCAACTCGACGGCAGCAACGATTACATCGGTCTCGGTGCTGTCGGCGATTTGGGCTCCACCGGCGGTGATCCCTTCACCTGGCAGGCTTGGGTGCGCCCCGATGATTCAGCCGGCATTGGCTCGATCATTTCCATCGGCACCACCAACGCGTCCGCCACGCTTTATATGGATTCCGCCGGCCGCGTGAATTTCGAATCCGATACCGCCGGCACCGATCTGACGGTTACCGGCACGACCGTTCTCGACGACGGCGAGTGGCACCATGTGGCCGTCAGCTACAACGGGACCCACGCCGAGCTGATCGTCGATGGCGTCGCTGATAGCGGCCCGCTGGCCATGACGCCCGACTTTACCTCCGGCAATTCCTGGATCGGCCGCGACTTCGCCGGCATCAATAAATATCCGGGCGCCGTTGCCGATGTGCGTTTCTACGATGTCGCGCGTAGCGCTTCCGAGGTTGATGCCGATAAGGACGTGCGTATCGACAGCCCCGATCTCGGCGTCACCGACCCGAACGTCGTGGCGCATTATCCGCTGGACGGTTTCCTGGACGAGACGACATCCAACCGTGCTGATGCCACGGCCACGGGCGAACCCGAGGTGGTTGACCCGACCGACACCATGCCCATGCCGCTGGGTGAGAACACGGTGCGCGGGCTTGAGTTCGACAGTGCGGGCGAGCATGTCGATATCGCCTACGATGCCGCGACATTCGACTTCACCAACGGCGCCACATTTGAGGCCTGGGTCAATCTTGATGCGGTGAACACCGGCGATGCGCAGTACGTCGTAAGCCAAGTTGGCCCCAGCGGTATCGCAGACCAAGCCTTCGCCCTTTACGAGCACGCCGGGGAATGGAAGTTCTGGATCGGTGATGGCTCGTCGACGGTGTCGGTTGTCAGTACCGGCGGTCTCGCCAAGGCCGGCGAGTGGGTCCATGTGGTCGGGACCTACGACAATGCGGCCTTGAAACTTTACGCCAACGGCGAGTTCATCGGTGAAACCGCGACGACAACGACGATAACCGCGACGACGTCGCCTGCCGATATCGTCATCGGAAACCGGTCCCTGGACGATACACAGCTTTATGGCCAAGTTGCCGATGTGCGCATCTGGAATAAGGCGCGCACGGAAGATCAGATCACCGGCCACATGGGCGATTTCGTCGCTGCTGACACTGAAGGCCTGGTCGCCAACTTCCGTCTCGACGATGAACAGGGCGGCGATACCGCGACCAGCGGCAACGTGACGGAAGCCACCGCTAACATTGCGCAAGGCGATATCACCGTCGTCGGCAGCCCATCCTTCGCCGAAACCATGCCTAGGTTTGGCGACAACACAATCGCCGGCCAGGAAGACACGGCTATCCGTGGTGTCATCGATGTGGATGATGTGGAAGGCGATTTGCTTAGCTTCGGCATCGACGATGGCGGCGAGCCCATGCACGGCTGGCTGGAGATCAACGGTGAGACCGGCGAATACCAATACACGCCGTTTGACGACTATTCCGGCTCCGACAGCTTCACCGTGGCGGTGTCGGACGGCAAATTGGTCACCACCCAGACCATCACCGTCAACCTGGATGCGGTCAACGATACGCCCGAAACCCAGGGTGCTACGGGCGGCGTGCACACCGGCGCGTTGCAGTTCGATGGTGTGGATGATTTCGTCGATACCGGTGATGACCCGCTATCCGGCGTCACCAACGACTTGACCATCGAGGCCTGGGTCCGGCCCGATGACCTGACGGGTATTCAGGCCATCGCGGGCACCGATCTGCGGCCGGGCGCCGCGTTGGAGGGTGTTCGTTTCGCACTGCAGGATGACGGCCTCGTCTTCACATCGTTCAATGTACAAAATTATCAGATCTCGGCTTCTGAATTGGCCGCTGCGGGCGTCACCTTGCAGGCCGGTGAATGGCAGCACGTTGCCGTGACCCTGGACGCCAACAACGACGCGACCTTCTACGTCGATGGCATATCGGCGGGAACGGTTGCCGGCTCCAGTCCGGTAATCGCCTCGTCGGGTGATCCGATGATCATCGGTTCGCTGATCAATGCCAACGGCACGAAGTCCGAACAGTTCGGCGGCCAAATTACTGAGGTTCGCGTCTGGGATACGGCGCGCCAAGATTGGCAGATCGCCGACAACATGAACGCGGTGATCAATGACCCGACCGCCGAAGCTAATTTGCAAGGCTACTGGAACTTCGGCGAGGTTCTCGACGATGGCACGGCGCCGAACCTGGCGCACGCCGCGACGCCGGAAATCGCGGCGCATGTGTCGAATGCACTGAGCTTCGACGGAGCGGACGACTATGTCGATCTAGATAGCGCCGCGACGGCTCTGAGTTCCAATACCGGTAGCTTCACCTACGAAGTTTGGATCCTTCCGGATGCATCAACGACTTCACGCATGCAGATTCTGCATGTCGGCAATAACGATGCGACGAACGACTCACTGTCGCTCTATGTCGAGGGTGGGCTGCTCAAGGCCGATGTGACCAATGTCTTCGGCGCCACCGGAACCACTAACCTGCTGGGCGATTGGCACCACGTTGCGGTCTCGTACGACAGTAGTCTCGGTTCTGACAATATGACCATCTATGTCGACGGCGTCGCCGAGGGAACAGCGACTGTGACGCCTGCACTGGCAGGGGTGGCTCAGGCCAACATCGGAGTCTTACAAGATAGTGGCACTCAGTATCATCACTTCGACGGCCAGATCGCCGACATGCGTGCCTGGAACGAAGCTCGCACGGCAGATGAAATTGCCCAAGACCTGACAGACGGCTTCGATGATGCCGCGTCGCTACCGAACTTGATTGGCCATTGGAAGCTCGATGATGGCGCCGGCGGCGTGGCGCAGGATAATGCCGGGTCCAATCATGGGTTCCTAAAGAACTTCCCGCTTTCTGGCGATGCTTGGACGAGTGGCGCGGTTGCGGATACGAGCGGTGATATCAGTATTTCGGGGGCGGATGTCAGCGAAACGTTGATTGCCGGTGATGCCGCGGGCGACAAGTTCGGAAGCTGGGTTGCGGCGGATGGTGATACCGTCGCCATTTCCGCCCGGTTCGCTGATGGTACCGGGGCGGATACTGGCGAGGTGAAGCTCTATAAGCTTGGCGAGGACGGGACCCTTACGGAGAAAGCGGTTCTCACGGCATCGGATGAGACTGCCGGCGAGGAGTTCGGCACCGCCATGGCGATCTCCGGCGACCTGCTTGTGGTCAGCGCCTATTTTGATGACGACAACGGCGCGCAGTCAGGATCGGTTTATGTCTACAAACTGAACGACGACGGAACCATCGCAAATGGTGGCGCACACGTATCGAAAATCACAGCATCTGACGGCGCCGCCGGTGACAAGTTCGGTGTGTCATTGGATTTGGACGGCGATGCCTTGGTTGTCGGCGCCTACTATGATGACGATGCGGGGGCGGACGCCGGTGCGGCTTATGTGTATAAATTGAATGGCGATGGCACCGTCGCGAATAGCGGCGGCCACACCGCCAAGCTGACGGCGTCCGATGGCGTCGCCGGCGATCTTTACGGGACCGCCGTCACTATCCAGAACGACGTCGTCGTGGTCGGCACGGCCAAGCATGCATCTGAAGCCGGAGCAGCTTATATTTACAAGCTCAATGCCGACGGATCAGCGGCCAATAGCGGCGCGCACACAGCGAAGTTGGCGCCGGGCGATCTGAATGCTTCGGATAATTTCGGCTATAGCTTGGATATGTCCGGCGACACGCTCGTTGTTGGCGCCTTTCGGGCCACCGGTGCGGTCGCCGATAGCGGCGCCGCTTATGTTTACAAGATCAATGACGATGGCAGTGTTGCCAACAGCGGTGCGGAAACAGCGCGGATAACGGCCTCCGACGGGGTTGGCGCGGAAGAATACGGCTACACGGTTGCCATCGATGGCAACAATGTCCTGGTGGGTGCCACGGCTTCCGTAACGGGTGGCGCAACCTACGTCTATCGGCTCGAAGATGACGGAAGCGTCGGAAACAGCGGCGACCATCTCGTCAAATTGACGGCCAGTGACGCCGTCGCCGCCGACGGGTTGGGACGCGGTTTGGCGATCACCGGGGACACGGTTATCGCCGGCAGCGCCGACAATGACGACAACGGTGCCTCCTCAGGCACGGCCTATGTGTTTGATTTGCCGGCTCAGAATCCAATGGCCGGTATGGCGCTCGGCGAGAACGTGGCTCGCGCCATGGACTTCGACGGCACGGCAGATTCTATCTCGATTACGAATCCCGACAACCTTGAGGTCAGCGGTGGAGATTTCACCGTCGAGACTTGGTTTCAGACAGGTTCCGATGCAGACCAGATTCTGTTTGTTACCGGCGGCGCTACGGATGCCGAGCGTTTGACGCTTCGCGTCGACGCCAGCGGGAATTTGAAATTCTCACATAACTCAATCGATTCGCTTTCGACGGACCTTGTTGATGATGGCCAGTGGCACCATGCGGCGGCGGCATACGATTCTTCGACACAGAACGTCACGCTGTATTTGGATGGCCAAGCGCAGGTAACCACCTATCACGGTTCCGCCATCAACTTCGATGCTTCCACTCCCACTGCTGCTATGGGCTCGAATGCGCAAGCCAATGCCAATTGGCTGGACGGCAACATGTCCGATTTCCGGTTCTGGGGCACCAATCGCTCGGCTGATGATATCCGTGATTGGATGAGCGAAACCCTGCCGGGCGATACGCGCGGTCTGATCGCGAATTATCGCCTCGACGATGATGCTTCCGGGACCGCGACATCGGTTCAGGATGCTACAGGCAATACATCGGCGACAGTCAATGGCACACCGGAATTCGTCGCCACGCTGCCGGAACTGGGCGCGCTTACCGTCTCCACCGACGAGGACATGGCCGTCAATGGCCGCATCGTGGTCGACGATGTGGACATCGGCGACGCCCTGACGTTCGCGCTGGCCACCAATGGCGACGTTGACAATGGTACGCTGACGCTCGACGACATGACCGGCGAATACACCTACACGCCGAACCAGGATTTCGTCGGCGTCGATAGCTTCACGGTCGATGTTACGGACAGCGCCGGGGCGCTGGTCTCCAAGACCATCACCATCGAGGTTGAGGACAGCGAACTCTCCAACACAGCTCCCTTCGTGGTCGGCACTTATGCTGGCGGCGGCCGGGTGCAGTTCGATGGTGAGGATGACTACGTCGATCTCGGTGGCGGCGCCAGCCTGGCGGTCGGTACGTCCGGCAGCCTTGAGGCTTGGGTCACCAAGGAAACTTGGAACACCACCAAGCCGGAAGTGATCATCGGCAACGGGATCAACTATGATGCCGACAACAGTATTTACGTGTCTGTCGACGATACCAATGGACTTCATGTCCGTTACGGCGGCGTCGGCCAAACCGGCAATACGTTCCTGACCTATGGCGCAAGCGACTCGTTCGCGGCTGGGTCCAGCCATCACGTCGCCGTCTCCTGGGAGGCTTCCGGCAGCGATCCGCTTCTTAGCCTTTACGTCGACGGCGAGTTGGTGGGTTCTCAGGTGGCGACGGGGCTGCAAATCAGTGAGAACGCCCCGGCCTGGAACCTGGGCAAGTTCATCCAAAGCACTCATATCGAGTCCTTCGAAGGCCAAATCGATGAAGTCCGCATCTGGGATACAACGCGCACGGCCGATGAGATCGCGCAGAGCTATACCCAGCGTATCGAGGACCCTGAAGCCGAAACCAACCTTGCCGGCTACTGGCGCTTTGATGGTGTGAATGCCGACGGCAGAGTTGAAGATCTCTCGGGCAACGGCAATGACGCGCAGTTGGGCGGTGGCACGCCGGTCGCACCATTCGACGCGACGGGGACATTCGCTGGCGGGACCGACAAGATTGAGACCGGAGCCGCTATCACGCTGAACGAGACCCACAGCATTGAGGCCTGGATCAAGACAGCCTCCCTCGCTGCGACTCAAGCCATTGTTGCCCACAGCGATAGCGGCAATACGGGCGGCGTACAATTCCTGGTGGAGGGCGGTTATCTGACCGCCAGCATCTGGGATGGGACAAACATCCGGAAGTTCACCGGCGATACGCTCGTTAATGACGATGCTTATCACCATGTAGCTTATAGCTTTGATTCATCTTCCGGCAGTTTGTTGCTTTACGTGGACGGCCAGCAAGAAACCGGCTCGTTCGACAATTTTGATGCCTTCCCTGGCGGATACTCCATCGCCGACACGCTCTATGTCGGTGCTGACCGCCTCGGCGCCAGCAACTTTGACGGTAACATCGCCGAGGTCCGGGTTTGGGATGATGTCCGTACGGAAACAGAGTTTGCCGACAATCAGAACACCCCGCTGATTGGGAGCGAAAGCGACCTCTTGCTTTACTATCCTCTGACCGGCGATGCTCTTGATGCCCAGACGAATGCCGCCGCTAATCATGGTGCTGTCACTGGGGTGACTTTCGAAAACACCACTCCGACTATCCTCGGCGCCAACACCGTCCGCGCCATGGAGTTTGATGGTGTCGGTGATTACGTGCAGGTTGCCGACAGCGCGGACTTCGACGGCATGTCCAACGCCATGACCTTGGAAACCTGGGTCAAGTTCGACGACAACACCGGCCAACAGGTCTTCATCAACAAATATCTGTCCACCGGCAACGAACGCATGTTCTCGCTGCATGCCGGCGATACGAACAACGGTGACGGCTCGGGCCTGTCGTTGCGGTTTGACGGCAGCGGCAACGGCCTCGGCGGCGCGGGCAACATGACGGGCTCCACCGTGATGACCACCGACCAGTGGTACCATGTGGCCTTCACCTATGATGGCGCCACCGTCGCGATTTATCTGGACGGTCAGTTGGAAGACAGCATGGCCTACAGCGGTGGTTTTGACCCGGGCAACGCAGCGCCCATCAATATCGGCGCCTCGCTGCATGACGGCTCGACGGTAATCAATCAGTTGTCCGGCCAACTCGCCGACATGAGAATCTGGGATGTCGCCCGCACTCCCGAAGAACTCGTGGCCGCCAGCCATAGCTACATTGATCCGGCGACCGATGGCCTACTTGCCAACTGGCGTTTTGATGAACAGACCGGCGGTGCGGCGCCGTTGACCGCCGATGCCATCGAAGATGCTACTGGTCTGCACAACGGCACCGCCCATGGCGACCCGCAATATGCGTCGAGTCAACCCAACATCTTCGCCGCCGGCGCCGAGATCGATGCGGGCGTGATGTTGCGCGGCGAGCTTGTCACCCACGATGCCGACGGTGACACCGTCACGGTCACGGCCATCAACGGCACCGACTACACCTTCGATACGCCATTCGTGCTGCCGTCCGGCGCGAAGATCACCATCGGTGAATACCGTAAGTACACCTACGAGCCCGCTGATGGTTTCAACGGCAAGGATACGATCACGCTCACGGTTTCCGACGGCGTCAGCGAGACCACGTCCGACTTCGTTATTTTCGTAGATGGCTCGGATCTCAATGTGGTGGCGTCGGAGAACGCGGATACGATTGATCTGCCGGACCTGGCGACGCTGGCCGACGGCATCACCGGCACGCCCACCTATACGATTGATACACTGCCTGGCAACGGCACGCTCTATAAGGCCGGCGGCACGGTACTGAGCGCCACCGATACCCTGACAGCCGCCGAGGCCGACGGCATTTACTTCGTGCCGAACGCTATCACGGCGGATGTCTTCGAAAGCCTGAGCATCAGTGTTACCGACGGCACCAATACCGATACCATCGAGATTAGCCTTAACCTGCAGGATGCGGTCGATAGCACACTGACCGGCAGCACAGGCGACGACTACCTCGTCGGCGGCACCACGGGCGATGTGGTTGAGGGCCAAGGTGGCGCCGACATCTTTGTCGCTACCAAGGGCAACGACATCATTAAGGTGGCCGGCGCCGACGATACGCTGCGCATCGCTGGCGATTTCGAACTGACCGGCGCGGTCTTCGACGCCGCCAGCGACGATCTCACGTTCACCATCCACGATTTCTCGGATGACACCGTCCACACGGTCACCGTTGAAGACCACGGCACCAATCCGCTGGCGAAATTGGAACTCACCGACCACGACACCGATGGTTTCGAGGTTTACAACGTCACCAATGCGCTTGACGGGTCGAGTTTTACCGAAGCAACCGCCTTCGCCGGCACCACGGGCGCGGAAACGCTCACGGGCGGCACGGGCAACGATCTGATGATCGGCGGCGGCGGCAACGATACGATTTACGGTGGCGCCGGTGACGACGATCTGATTAGCGGCGCGGGCGATGACTACCTCGATGGCGGGACCGACACCGGCCACGGTGATGTGGTTTCCTATCACAACGCCGCATCCGGCGTGACGGTTGATCTCGCCAGCGGCACGGCCTCGGGTGGTGACGGCAACGATATACTGATCGGTATCGAAGGCATCGATGGTTCCGGCCACGACGACGTTCTCATCGGCGATGCCGGCGATAATGAGATCTTCGGTCTCGACGGTGACGATACGCTTGAGGGTGGGGTCGGCGCCGATACTCTGTTCGGTGACGACGGTGCCGATACCTTCCGCTATACGGCGCTTCTGGATAGCGGTGTCGGTGCGGGCAACCGCGATGTCATCGAGGACTTCGATCCGGCGACGGACATTATCTTCCTGGACGGATTCACCAACGGCACCTTCGCGTTCATCGGCGACCACACCACTCAGTTCGGGGATTCCGGCAATACGGAAGCACGCTTCAACACCACCACCAATGTGCTGGAGATCAACGTCTCCGGCTCCGGTGTCGACAACGTGGAGATGGAGATCGAGCTGACCGGTGTCGGTCTCACCACGCTCACCAATAACGCCGCCACCGCCTTGCAGACAGGCCTGGTGCCGTTCACATGGGATTTGGGTGCCGATGGCATTTGGGAGACGGCGACCAACTGGTCCACCGACACGCTGCCGGGGATCGACAACAAGGCGTACATTGATACTTATACAGTGACGCATTCGGCCGGTCCCGACACAATCGGCGCCCTTGATGTGACGGCGGCCGGCGAGCTTACGGTTTCCGGTGGTTCACTTGCGGTCACCGGAGATGCGGACTTCGCGGCCGGCACGGTGCTGCGTGTTAATAGTTCCGGTACCCTGAATATCGACGGCGTGGCGACGTTTGACGGAACGACGGCACTGAATGCGGGCACTATCGGCGGCACCGGAATCCTTGAGAACGCCGGCGCCATGACGGTCCGCAATCTGAGCAACGTTATATCCCTGGATCTCGCCAATGAAACCGGGGGCACGATCCGTATTGCCGGCGCCACCGGCACGTCGCTTAACGCCGAATTGACACTGAACGGCACATTCTCCAACGCCGGCACGGTAATTCTCGATAACGACAACGGCTCTCAGTCCAACCCAGGTACATTGACAGTGGATACGCTCACCAACACGGGTACAATCCAGACACTCAACACCGGCAACAAAACGGGTTCGGGCAGCCATGTGATCGATGCCAACGTGGTCAATACCGGTACGCTCGATATCGGCCACGACATGAGGATCGAGAACGCCGGCAATACTTTCGATACCTCCAGCGGCACCATCACCATCGAAGACAATGAGGTCCTGACCATCAACGGTGGTGTGGATAGCGTCACCGTGTTGGGCAGCGCGACCCAGTTGAATGGGACGGCGCTGGCAAAAATCGATTTCACGGGCGCCAACACCGTGCAGTTGTCCGGTGATTTCGCGGTGGATGGCGTGGCATTGGCCTTCGGCGATCAGTCGGACGAGACAATCATCGTCAGCGACACCGAGGGCGTGACGCGGAACTTCACCATCTCCGCCGGTAGCACGATGGTCATGCGCAACGACGACTTCGGCGCGGATGTCGATGTGATCGTCAACGGCACACTCAGTTATACGCACACCGACAATGACATTGCCGGCAACGTATCGATCAACGCCGGCGGTCTGTTGCGGGTCGTGGGCCCGTCGGGAACTTCCCTCAATGCATCGCTGAACGTCGGCGGCGCTATTGTCAATGCCGGCACGTTGGTTCTCGATGACAGCAATCCCAGCCAGCCAAACCCGGCAACGTTGACGACCACGACAATCACCAATACGGGAACCATCCAAAGCCTCAATAGTGGCGCGGACGCGAGCTCGGGAAATCATTTCATTGATGCCAATATCATCAACACGGGAACCATCGATGTCGATCAAGATTTGTTGATCACCAACACCGGTGAGGTTTTCGATACGACGGCGGGTCAGTTGGATGTCGCTGCCGGCGAAACCCTGACCATTGATGGCGGCACGGTGAAGGTCGATACGGGGGCAGGGACTGTTCTGATCGGCGACGGCAACATCGACCTCGCCGGTACATCGACCCTCGATGTCGGTGAGGGATATACCCATGCGGCGACGGCAGCGGACTTGACCTTCTCCGGGACGGTCACGGTCTCCAGTACGCAAAGCGGCAGCTTCACCAACGAAGGCACGATCGGCCTCAATAGCGCCAACGATACTTTCGACGTGACGTTCTACAACAGTGTCGGGGCGACGTTGGCTATCCAGGCGGGCAGCAATACACGTACCCAGACCTTTAACGAAGACCTTCATAACGCCGGTACCTTGAATATGGAAAGCACCGGTGGAGCTGCCGCGGAGCTGGTCATGGGAGCGGGCGCGACGCTGTTTAACACCGGTACCATCGCCACTTCCGGCAGCGCCAACGGCAGCGACAATATCATTGGCAACGTCGATAACTCCGGCACCATTGATGTGATCGTCGATCGGTTGGATATCACCGGCGATATCGCCAACTCGGGCACCATCAACGTCGCGGCCGGCCAGATTATGGTCGTGAGTGGCGGTACCCTGACCAACACGGGCACCATTACGGGCGATGGCACCATCACCATCGGTACGGGAGGCGCTATCATCAACCAAGGCGTCATCGATGCCGACGGCACCGGCACCGATGATACGTTGACCATTAATGGCGGTGACGTGACCTTCGGCACCGGCTCCAGCCTGAACGTCGATATCGTCAGTGCGACCGATTCCGATTTGTTCAAGGTTTCCGGCAATAACCTGGATTTGACGACCGTCAGCGACACACTGAACCTCAACTTCGCCTATACACCGACGGCTGGCGATAGTTTCCTCATCGTCGACGCAGGTACGATCACAACCGATAGCGTGTTCGACGCCGTTACCCATAATTTGGGCGCCGGTCTGGAACTCGACCTTACCTACGATTACGCCAACGGCAACGTGACCGCGACGGTAGTCGCCCAGACCGAACAACAACACGATGCTTCCGGCCCGACGTCTAACATTGCGTTGACCGCCTTTGATGATGTCATCACGGGCGATAGCGGCGACAACGCCGTTACCCTGACCGGCATAGCCGAGGCCGGGGACCGGGTCGATCTGGATGCTCAATCGACATCCGATACACTGACCCTTGATAATAGCGGCAACGTTATCGAGGTCGCCAACGTGGAAACCGTCACTGGCGGTTCCGGTATCGATACCGTTACGCTCAGCGATGCCGGGGAGTTCCTTGATGTCTACGGCGTCGAGACGGTTGTCGGTGGCACCGGCAACGATGATGTGGCTGTGGAAGATTCCACCAATGCCGTACTCGACGGCGGTGCGGGGAACGATACCCTGCATGGGGGCTTTGGCAACGATACCTTCATCGGCGGCGCCGGCGACGATTCCTTCAGTGGTGGCAGCGGGATTGATTTCGTTGATTACTCCGATTCCACGGGGCCGATCACCCTATCGTTGATGGGCGGCGATCCGACGGCGCAGGCAGTCGGCGGCACCGAGGGCACGGACGATCTCGACAACACCATCGAGGGCGTGATTGGCTCCGATTATGACGATGACATCACAGGCAGCCAAGATAGCACCACGCCCGATGACACGCTGTTCGGCGGTCTCGGCAATGATACGCTCGACGGGGCCGGGGGCAATGACCTGCTCGATGGCGGAATTGGCAACGACGTCCTGACGGGTGGCAGCGGCAACGATATCCTGCAAGGCGCGGACGGCAACGACACCCTCGATGGCGGTTTCAACTTTGACACGTTGCTGGGCGGTGACGGCAACGACATCCTGGACGGCGGCGACCAAACCGATACGCTGACCGGTGGCGCCGGCGACGATATCTATAAGGCGTCCAAGGGCGACGATCTGATCCATGCCGGAGACGGTAATGACACCTTGGTGTTCGAAGGAGATTTCGGTCTTGATAGCGCCGTGCTGGTGGGCAGCAACCTGCAATTCAATATCGACTACACCCTCGACCCGACCATCACCGTCGTCGATCACACGATCACCGGCAATGCTCTCACGTTTGTCGAGTTCGACTTAGATGGAGACGATGTCAACGAAACCTTTGCAGTGGCAACCGATTTCGATGCATCCAGCGCCAGCCAGGCGACGGCCATGGCCGGTACCGATACGGATGACGGCACGATCACCGGTTCCAACTTCGACGACGTCATCTTCGCCAACGGTGGCGCGGACACGCTGGAAGGCGGTGGTGGCGACGATATGCTGATCGGCGGCCTGGGCAATGACGATATCCGCGGTGGTGCGCATGGTACCCATGGCGACACCGCCTCTTATCACGACGCCTCAACGTCAGTGACGCTGGATATCTCGGCTGCGGCCAACGCCACCGTGGGTTCCGGCACGGCGACGGGTGCCGAAGGCAGCGACACACTGACCGGCATTGAAAACCTGATGGGGGGTTTCGGCGACGACATCATTACCGGTGACAGCGCCGCCAACGAACTGATTGGCCTGGAAGGCAACGACACCATTACCGGCGGCGGCGGTGCCGATATCTTGATCGGCGATGAGCACGGCATGGGCGGCGGTTCGGACGTGTTCCGTTACACCGATGTCAGTGAGTCCGGCATTGGTGACGGCAACCGCGATGTTATTGAAGATTTCGATCCCACCATGGACCGCATTGTCCTCGACGGTTCGATCAGCCTTATTGGCGACCTCACGTTCCTGGGTACCGCCAGTTTCAATGGCGCGACCGGGACCAGTCAGGTCCGCCACGATGACGTCAACAGCGTTCTGCAAATTCGGTTGGCCGCCGGCGGATCGTCGTTCGATATGGAAATCGAGATTCCCAATACGATCACGACCCAACAGCTGACGGACAATTTCCCGGCCTTCATCGGCGGACCGGGCATCTTCCACCAACTCGGCGGCGGCGCCGAGACGGTGACGCTCACGAGCGGCATCGACGACATCATCTTGGGAACGGCTGGAGACGACGCGCTGACGCTCAGCGGTTTGGCGGAGGCCGGTGATAGCATCGATCTCGCAGGCCACTCGCTTCGAGACACCCTGGTTCTGGATGATGGCCTCAATGTCCTCGAAGTCGCCAACGCGGAAACCATTACCGGCGGTTCCGGCGACGATACGATCACCGTGACGACAAACCTGGCGAACGGCGATTTGGTTAGCCTGGGTGGCGGTATTGATACCCTTGTCGTTGCGGACGGCGGAAATACCTTCACCACAAGTCAGATTGAGACCGTAACCGGCGGTTCCGGTCATGACGTGATCGTCTTCACGGGCGGTGCGGGCTTCACCGGCCACACCCTGAGCAGCATTGAAGAAATCCAGGTCGATACGGACAACGATGAGGCAGCGGTAATCACAATCGCCGAAGCAACAACGCTGGGCGGGGTAAACTTTACCGGCACGGGCGGCAACGATGTCATTACCGGCGGTGACGGCTTCGACCTAACCGGATCCGTTCTGACCGATATAGCCTCGGTGAGTTTCAGCACGGATGGCACGAACGAGGAAATTCTGGTCGTTGATGGCGCCACGAGTTTCAATGGCGCTGACATCAACGGCGGTGTCGATGGCCTGGACAAGATTTCCAGTGCCGACGGCATCGACTTGACGCTGGTGACACTGACGGACGTCGCAACCGTTGAAATCGATAGCGACAACTCCGGCACCGAGACCCTGAAAGTGGATGAAGCGACCAACCTTGCCGGCGCGAGCATCACCGGTGGCGGCGCGGAAGCCGACATCATCACCTCTTCCGGCGGCATGTCGCTGATCGATTCGACGCTCACCGGCATAGGCACCATTCGCCTGGATGACAACGACGATTCCGTCAACTCGGCATTGATCGTCGCCTCCACCACTAGCCTGGGCGGTGCGGACATCACAGGTTCCGGCGATGAGGTCATCACCAGCTCCGACGGCATGAACCTGTCGAACTCGCAGATCACCGGCGTTACCTCCATCAGTATCGATGGTGACAATGCCGGCGAGAGTGTCTTGATCGTTGATAACGTCACCGGTTTCGGCAACGCCACGATCGACGGCGGTGCGGACGCGGACGACAAACTCTCCAGCTCCAACGGCATGAACCTGGACGGTGTGACACTCAGCAACGTGGCGCTCGTTGAATTCGATAGTGACAACGTCGGCAGCTCCACCTTGTATGTGGACCTTTCCACTGATTTGGGCACCGGTACGTTCCAGGGCAGCGCTGCCCTTGATGACATCATCAACATTACTGGTAGCGTTGATTTCACGTCCAATACTGTTCTTAACGTGCAGCTTTATACGGGCAGCAACATCAACGACACCTTGAAACTGGCCAACGGCCTGAACAGCGGTGCCAGTATTGACCTGGAAGATGGCGCCAACGATTCTGCATGGCTTGCCGGCGCGACCAATACGGCCAGTTTCATCGGCGTCGAATCGATTATTCTAACGTCCAGCGCCGACACCTTGACGTTCGAAAATATCCAGTCGGGGACGTCAATTATCGATACTGGCGGCGGTGCCACCGTGAATCTGACCGACGGCGTAAACTCGATATCGGTATCCGGTGTTGATAGTGTTGACGGCGGTTCCGGTGCCGATACGCTGACGTTGTCGAATGCCAGTACGATTTCCGTCTCCGACGTGGAAATAATTAACGGCAGCGCGAACGCGGATGCCGTCACCCTGACGACGCTTCTCACGTCCGGCGACACGATCGACTTGGGTGGCGACACGGACACGGTTATTTTGGCTGGTGGCGTCAACACAGCCAGTATCGATGCCGAATATATCCAGGCCGCTGACGGCGCTGCCAACACGTTGACCATCACCAATGTGTTGACGGCTTCGAACCAAATCACTGGAGGCGACGGCGCGGACGATACCCTCAATCTGGCGGCCGGTGCCAATAATATCGTCGTCGGCGGATGGGAAACGGTCAATGCCGGCACGGGCAACGATACCATTATTGTCGATGAAGGCAGTTTGGTGGCCGATACCCCGACCATCAGCGGCGGCGGCGGCACCAACGATATCTTTGTCATCTCCGCGACCGCCAACACCACCTTGGGCGTGACCGAGATTGGCAATATCAAGGATTTCGAAACCTGGAAACTCGAGGACGATTTCTCCTATACGTTGACGTTGGGTGATACCAACGTTGTTGCCTCGGAAGTGTTGACCATCGACGCGACAGCGCTCACGTCGTCCGGCAGTGCCGCGACGATTGTGGCGACGGGCGAAGCCGATGGCATCCTCAACTTCATCGGTGGTGCTGGTGACGATACGGTGACCCTGGGCAACGTCCAGACCACCGGCAGCTTTGATGGCGGCGCCGGCACGGGCGATGAGTTGACCCTGGTGTCCGGCAGCAACCAACTCACCATCACCAATTTCGAGACCGTCAATCTGGGCGGCACGGACGATACGCTGACCCTGCAGACCAACGTCACCGGCGTCAGCTTTGTCGATGCCGGCGGCACCGACATCATCGATCTGGCCGGCGGCAGCAATGACGTATCGCTGAGCGGCTTCGAGACGCTTTCGCTGGGCTCGGGTGATGACATCATCGCGCTCAACAACGGCCAAAGCGGGCTGTTGGTGTTGGGCGATACAGGCAATGACACCCTGCAACTGGCCAACACGACCAATTCCATCAGCGTTCAGGCCGTGGAAACCATCCTGGGCGGATCGGGCAACGATACGATCACGATCGCGGCTGGTGCGTCGGTTGTGACGGGTGGAGCCGGTGGCGATACCATCGGTTCCGGTGCGGGCGCAGATGTCTTCGTCTATACGGCGGCGACCGATTCGACCCTGGCGGCGCTCGATATCATCAACAACTTCACAACCGGATCAGATAAGGTCAGCTTTACGGGCGCGGCCGGCTACACCTATAGCGGATCGGCCTACAGCTACAATGCTGGCGGCGTTTCCCTGACTATCGACGATATCGTCGCCGATGGCGGCATCACCAACCAGGTGGTCTATTTCACCGACAGCACAGACGGGTATCTCTACGTCAAAGGCATTGGCACCGGCACCAGCTTTGACGCAACTCTGATTAAGCTGACTGGCGAGACCACAGCATTGGCTGCGGGCGATATCGACTTGGGGGCAACGGCCAATAACGTTTCGGTCACGGGTACTACGCCACAGGGCGTTGCGCTGACGGGTATTGATGACATCATCACCGGCGATGGGGACGGCAATACGGCATCGCTCACCGGTGTTGCTGCAGCTGGTGACAGCGTTGACCTCGCCGGCGGCACGGACTTCCTGCAGCTGGATGACGGCGCCAACGTGCTCGACGTTACCAACACCGAGTTCATCTCCGGCGGCACCGGTGCCGACACGGTGACGGTGACCGGCACAGTCGGCGTCTCCATGGAAGGTGATGAGGGCAACGACATCCTAACCGGCGGCGACGGCGCCGACAGCATCCACGGCGGCATGCCCGATATCGTTGCCCAGGCGGATAGCGGCAACGCCTTCTTGGTCACGTTCTCAGGCTCTGGGGAAACGGCGGCTGATACCATCACTGCGGCGATTGGGACGTTCTCTGACTTCGAAATCGGCGATGTGGTCAACATTACCAATGCGACCAATGCCGCCAACGATGTGACGGCGACGATCTCAGGCATTGATGGGACGAACGGCACATATATCGAGTTCGCCGACGGCTCCTTGGGTGACAATGAAGTGGGTGGTGATCAAACCATGACCATCACCCATGAGCTGACCAACGACGGTGATGACACGATCTTCGGGGGCGCTGGCAACGACACGCTGTGGGGTGGTGACGGTAACGACAAGCTGATTGGTTCCGCCGGTGACGACTGGATTGTCGGCGGTGCCGGTGCGGATGTGATCGACGGTGGCGCGAACGGAGCCCGTGGCGATACGATCTCCTTCCATGATGCGGATTCTGCCGTTGTGATCGATCTCTCCGGCGGTTCTGACACGGCCATATTCAACGGGGAGACGGACACGCTATCCAATATCGAGAACATGGAAGGTGGCTTTGCCAACGACACGTTGACGGGTGATGCCGGCCGCAACTGGATTTCCGGTCTTGAGGGTAACGACACACTGACAGGCGGCGGCGGCGCCGACCATCTCGAAGGTGGTGACGGCTCGGATGTGTTCAAGTACACCTCGGCTAGCGACTCGGCGCTTGGTCTTGGCGTGCGCGACCAGATCAATGGTTTCGAAGCCGGCGGTGATGGTACGTCACCCATCGATCAGATCGATCTCTCCGGGTTCGTTTTGACCGCTGGTGCTTCATTCTCCTTTGTTGGCGATGAGAACCAGAGCTTCTCCGGTGAGGCCTCCGCACGCTACAATGCCAACACCAAGATCCTTGAAATCGACACCGACAACGATCAAGCCGCCGATATGGAAATCGAAATGACCGATGTGAGCGGCACCCTCAGCGATGATGACTTCATTGTAGGCAATAGCTCTACATAGATAGATTTCTAGCCCGCTTGCGGTGGGTTCGTATTTTCCCACATGATTTTAAATAAGAGTCATCACTCGTAGGCACGCCGTGGCCGGAGATGGAGGCTCTAAGGCTCGTCAGCTCCTGCCATTTATTTATCAGGCTTTTGCCACGGCTGTTTCAAGGGATTGACTTGACTGCCATAGCTTTTCAGCGACTTCCTTCGGCTTGACGTCTTTATTCTTCCACCAAGCAGGTTCATTGCCATGGTCGTGCAGATCGCGGTGATGTATGGCGCAAAGCGGGACGGTCCAATGATCACTGACCTTTTGGCCGAGTGCTCGCGGCTGAGCATGTCGAAGATGATGCGCCTGTGTCGGGCGGCGGCCACAGATCAAGCAAGGCTGAGCGGCGACGTACTTAAGGTGTTCCCTGTCCCTGATACGACAAGGGCCCTTTTCTATGGTTCGCTCATGCGTCACGGTCCGGGTCGCCAACTCCTGGCGTCGGGCGCAATACAAGGCCTCGAGAACATCAGCAAAATGCTTCCCACTTTCTGTTTTCAGTTCGGGGAGGGTCTCCCTGAGCTCGGCAATGGTTTGCCAATTTCGGTTCCAAAAGGCCGTGACCTCCCTTCGGGCGGTTAGGTCCTCCAATGTTTGCCTGACGGCAGTGCAGTATGCCACGGGATCATTGAAGTTGGGCTCGATGCCTCTCGGCGCACCGATGATGGACCAACGCACCATCTTCTTTTGTTGTGTGGCCCTCACGCCGCGCTTCTCTTTGTCGTAAAGGGCGAGGCCAAAGATGTTGCCGAATGTGGTCAGCGCACGTTTGGTGGCATCTGTCTCAGCCCCTTTCAGGGCCTGCTCATGAGCGCTGGCTGGGTCTGCCCCTTTGCCAATGGCCGAACCACTTGCCTCTCGGCAGATAACATGATCACCGGCTCGAACCTTGATGCGGACCTGAGCCATATAGCCGCATTGGGACTGGTTGGTATTGTTGCGCTCCCATATGCGGTCGAGCTTGATCGTCTGACGGTCCCAGCCATCAAAGCCGAACACCCGGTTGGCCTCTGCAATGACATGCCAGCCCTCGATATAGGAAAGCTCAAAGCCATCCTGGATGCGGGTGCGGACATGCTTGCCATTGAGTTTAGCCGAGAGTTTCTTGACCTGCTCATCCGTGAAGCCCATCACCGAACCCTCACCGATACCGTGACGCCGCCATTACCAAGGCAGGCACCGGGGATTTCCCGATCTCCCGCTAGGCTCTCCATCAGAAGCTTCTTGTCGAGCTTCGGCGGTGGCGTCTTCCAATAATTTTCTGGAACCGCCTCTTCGTCAGAGATTACCAAAGGCCGCGGCGTCGCTCTCAAGGATGCCGTGAAATCGGCTTCAGAGATTTTCCTTATTCCTGCTCGATCCATCACCGAGACCACGAGATCGCGCTTTTTCTCCACCCGACCCTGAATTCTGCTTAACCGCCCCTGCATTTCCTGTATCCTCTCCTTCAAAGCAACGGAAATAACACGATCCTCTTGCTGAGAGCGGATGATCACGGCTAACTTGTCATGGAGGTCGGTCATGCCCTCGAGAGTATCGGCCAAGGTTTCTTCATCTTCTTCGGGGAAATCCACAAGCAGTCGCTCTCGTAGGTATTCGTGGAGTTGAAGTTCTAACAGCAATGGGTCAGTCATCGGAGGACTCCTTTAGTTCACAAGAGGATAAAAAAACCAATAAATAGGATAAATAATCTTATATATTGGTGAAAATAACCAATTTATATGTGCTTGTCAATCCAAATTGTTCCTGAAGTCCAGTTGTGTTAGAGCCGGTTCAAATAAAAATGGCCCGAGTTGCTCTGGGTTTGAGTATTCAGGATTTGGCGCAGCGAACGGGGATCGCGGTCAATACAATTGGCCGTATTGAAAACGGCGCCGATGCTCGTGCCTCGACACTGCGAAAAATCCAACAAACCCTCGAAGATGCTGGCATCGAGTTCATCCCAGAAAATGGCGGTGGGGTGGGTGTCAGGTTCAAGGAAAGGGACGGAGGCTGACGCCGAGACCGGCCCTCATCTTATAGAGCAATTGAAACCACCAATTATTTTGCTATAAGCTAGATACGGTATGCGGATTTAGTCGTACCGAGCATACTGAGGAGACCAATTGTGTAACCATTTGCACGGAGGTCTCTTATGTCTAAAAACATCCAAAAATCCCCTAAACAAAACGGCGCAGTCGCGCCTCGATCTTGTCCGACTGCGGAGAACGCTAGCGCCTGCCTACGCCCAATCCGGCTGGTCGATGGCGAGGGCCCGGCGGAATTCGCGGCATATGAGGAAGCATTGCGCCATGCACTTCGCCCGAACGGTTTTATGGAGGAGGTATGGTTTCGTGACGCTCTCATTGCGGCTTGGGAGATGTGGCGCTACGAGCGTACGAAAACGGCCTTGATCCAATCCGGCCGGAGACAGGCGGTAGAGGAACTACTGCTCGAATATCTTGAGCTCGATGGGAGGCCCGCAGACCGTTCCGACAAATGCAAATTCCTTTCTTTGGGGTGGTCCGCCGGTAATGACGATTTCGCGCCAGTGATCGAACAGGAATTGGGTCAGCATGGGATCGATATGGATGCCATCATGGCCCGAGCGATGGCGTTGAAACTCGACGAAATCCAACAGATCGACAAATTGATGTCTGCTGCCGAAACACGCCGCGACAAGGCCCTCAAGAACATCGAACGTCATCGCGACGGACTAGAAAGACGCCGCGACAGAATATCAGACGCCGACTTCGAGGAGTTGAACACTGCTGAGTGAACCCTGGCATGACGAATGAGGATCACAATTGTGACGAGCCCAACCAAAGTTGCCTCAAACCAGCGGAATGCTGCAAAGAGTACCGGCCCGCGTTCGAGGGCAGGCAAGTCTATGGCTGCCCTTAACGCGATCACACATGGCCTGTCGGCCCAACTGACTTACGACCCAGAAACGTCGGCCCGAATTTCGGAAATTACCGATTTGATCCTTGAAGGCTCACCCCGAACGGAAACGACGACATCCATTGCCAGACAGGCGGCAGAAGCTCAGGTCATGCTTGAAAGGGTTCGGGAAGCCAAGCATCTCATATGGCACGAGGTCGCCAGCCATACACACATCGTTAAACGCGGAAAATACCACGACCTCAATGATCCAAATGAAATGAACAAGCTCGAAGATAACATCAGAGAAGGTATCCTCGGCCTCATGTCCATCGCGCCCCACCTCTTCTCCGAGCCGTTTCTCGACGACGCCGAGCGGGAGGCCGAAATCATCTGCATGGCCGTCAGCAAACTCCTCAAACTCATTCGCTTTGAGCGGCGCGCAGCCAATCAACGAGACAAGGCCCTGCGAGCGCTGATCGACACCGCTCTACAATCCGATCCCGCCGAATAAGATTGTTGCCGCAATTACTCAATGGGCATACCGCTCGAAGTCGCCCGCATGTGACAGTGATCACTGCCGCCCCATTGGCTGTCATTCAGATTGAGACCCACACGAGGCCCTGTGCAGGATGATTAACGGTTATTAACGGTTAATAATAACATTATTTCAATAAGAATAGATAATAGTAATACCCTCATATAGTGCTTTTTAATAAAATGACAAAACGAACCCAAAACCAAACCTCAGCGCCTCCGCCGAGTTAAGTGCCGCTGTATTGGTAGATGACGTTGTTAAAACCTCTTAAAATGCAATATCTTAGATCCAGAATTTCGAATGCTAAATCATCCCACAGCCGTTAAGTGCATAACGTCCTTGCGACGACGGGAAATGGAGATCAAGTAATGGCAAGGCAGCCAGCGAAACCATCTGGGGCAAGATCATCGACAGTGAAAAAACCTGCGGCAAAGAAAGCCGGGGGAGCAAAACCGAAGTCGTCGGCTGCCAAAAAACCTGCAGCCACGAAGCCAGCGGCCAAGAAACCAGCAGCTAAAAGAACCACGGCAACGAAAGCTGCGCCAAAAACCTCGACGAAGCCGGCGCAACAGAAGGCTCCGGCAAAGCGGCCCGCGCCGAAAAAAACCGCCTCTCCGAAATCAGCTCCGAAAACGCCAACCTCAAAAAAACCTGCACCGTCCGCCAGGGGAAAGAGGACGGCCAAATCCTCGGCGCCCGCCCGCAAGGCGCCGGCGGCGCAACCGCAACCGCCGAATGTCCAATTGGAGATGTCGTCTTCGCGGCAATTCGTGTCGTGGCTGTTCGAAGCCAATGCCAGTCTGGCCTTCACCACCTACCAATCGGGGAAAGTCTTTTTCATCGGTTTGCAGCCCAATGGGCGGCTTTCGATCTTTGAGCGCACATTCAACCGTTGCATGGGCATGGCGGTTACCGACACCGGCTTTTACATGAGCTCGCTTTATCAGCTTTGGCGGTTCGAGAATATTCTGGTGCCAGGCCAAGGCCACGAGGGCTACGACCGGGCTTACCTGCCGATAAACGGCCACACCACTGGTGATTTGGATATTCACGACATTGCTGTCGATGCCACGGGCCGGCCGGTTTTCGTCAATACGCTGTTCAGTTGCCTGGCAACGGTTGGCGAAACGGAGAGTTTCGTGCCGCTATGGAAACCGCCTTTCGTCTCAAAGCTGGCGGCCGAGGATCGGTGCCATTTGAACGGCATGGCCATGGTTGACGGCAAGCCGCGATACGTGAGCGCGGTCGCGGATTCCGACGTGCCGGATGGTTGGCGCGAAAAACGACGGGATGGCGGTATCGTCATGGATGTCGACAGCGGTGAGATTGTCGCGTCAGGCCTTTCCATGCCGCATTCGCCCAGAGTGCATAAAGGCAAGCTGTGGGTGCTCAATTCGGGTACCGGTGAGTTTGGGTATGTGGATATGAAATCCGGCACGTTCGAGGCCGTGGCGTTTTGTCCGGGTTATTTGCGCGGTTTGAGTTTTCATGGCGACTTTGCGTTGGTTGGGTTGTCAAAGCCTCGTGAGGACGGGACATTTTCCGGTCTTCAATTGGATGATGCGCTCAGCGACCGTAAGGCTGATGCGCAATGTGCGCTTTATGTCATCGATCTCAGAAGCGGTGATGTCGTGCACTGGTTGCGCATCGATGGCGCCGTCCAAGAACTCTACGATGTGGTATTCTTGCCGGGCGTGCGCCGCCCCATGGCATTTGGGTTCAAATCTGATGAAATCCGGCGTACCTTGAACGTTGGCGCATTTGGCGAATTGTGATCAGGCGGGCATGGGCGGAACGAACCTGCAATGAACGAGCTTCTAAAACGCTTTATGGCGACGCCGGGTCTGGCGATTGAGTTGGTCGTTGCGTCCCTGTTCATCAATATACTGGCGTTGGCGCAACCTTTGTTCGTCATGCAGGTGCTCAACCGTTACGTCGCCAACGGTGTCGATGCGACCTTGGTGACTCTGACGACAGGTGTTTTGATCGCCTTGGGCCTGGAGTTGGCGTTCCGTCAATCTCGGCTTCATATCGCGCGTGGCATCAGTGTATTGCCCGACGAGAAAACCGCTATCGACGGTTATACTGTGCTAACGATGGCAAGAACCGGCGCGGTGGAGCAGATACCGCCGGAAACCCGGCGCGAAGTGGTCAACGGAGCGCAGGCCATCGAGACCGCCTATAACGCCAACAACATCACCACAATTCTGGACGTGCCTTTCGCCTTGTTGTTTGTCTTCGCGCTCTATCTTCTGGAGCCGGCCATTGCCTACGTCGTGTTGGCATTTCTGGTGTCAGTATTCGCAGCGGGCGTCGTCGGTGGACTTTCCATGCAGAAAATGACCGCCGAAGTGCAGCAGGTGTCCGGGGTTGGCAGCGCGCTTGTCAGCACGGCGAGCCGCGAAGGCGACACGATCAGGTCCTTCAACGCCGGTGATTTCTTGCGCAATGCCTGGCGTGACCATGTCTACCAGATCCAAGGCCTGCGCCGGAAGATGACCAGCCGCCAAGGTTTGGTGCAAAGCATCACCCAAAGCGCCAACGGCTTCATGGGTGTAGCGGTGATTACCACCGGTGCGGTCTTGGTGGTCCTGGGCGAGTTGGACGTGGGCATCATGATCGGCGCCAACATCATGGCGGCCCGCGCTTTGCAGCCGATCAGCAAATTTTCGCAATTGGGGGCTAGTTTCGCCAAGGCCCGCCAATCACTGGAGATGTTCAAGAAGTTAATGCAAGCACCGCTAGAGGCCACCAGCGGATCTGCGTTACGTGAGTATTCCGGCACGATCGAGCTTCGGGATCTGGCATTTTCTTTCCCCGGTGCGGCGACGCCGATTTTTGAATCACTAAATTTGAATTTGGCGCCGGGCTCGGTATTGGTTGTCTGTGGCGCCAATGGAACCGGCAAGACAACATTCGCTCGGCTTTTGATGGGGCTTTTGGAACCGGCGCGGGGGCAGGTGTTGGTCGATGGCCTGGATTTGAAACAGGTGGCGCCGGAATGGTGGCGCCGTCAGGTGGTTTATCTGCCGCAAGAGCCCGCGCTGTTGAATGGTACCATTGGCGAAAATCTGCGAATCAACAACCCGGAGATCGACGAGCACGAACTCAATCAGATTATTGACCAGTGCGGGCTCCGACGTTTTTTGGACGAAAGCGCAGAGGGTTTCGACACACAGGTCGTGGAAAACGGTTGGCGTCTGTCCGAGGGTATCCGCCGGCGGATCGCATTGGCGCGAGGCCTGACCACCAAAGGTATGCTGGTGCTGATTGATGAACCGACGGAAAGCTTGGATGCGGAGGGCGCCAAGGCCGTACACCAAATTCTCGGTGCGTTGGCCAAAGCCGGGCGGACGATCATCATCATGTCGCACGATCCGAACATCGTGAAAGGCCAGCACGGCGTGTTGGATCTCAACGAAAAACCCACGCCGACACTGCATTTCGGCGGCGTTGATACGCCAGCACCAGCGCCAACGCAAAGCACGGCACCTGAGCCGGAAGACCTTGCCGAAGCGCCGCCGACGGCGACACCAACAGAAGAGCTGCCGGAACAAGAGTCTGAAGTCGATGATGGCACGAACATTGAACCGCTTGATCCCGATGAGCCCCTGACGGTGGACAATGTTGCCCAGCGCTATGCCGTCATTAACGGCAAGAGAGGTGGAGATTGACCGCCGCCCCCACCACGGTGACCACGCCTTCCGAGCGAGTCGGTAAATCCGCTCACTTGACGTTCGCGCTTTGCACGGCAGCGGTTGTTGCCTTCGGGACATGGGCCGCCGTCAGCCCGCTCGATATTGTCAGCATGGCCACCGGCGAAGTGATTCCATCCACGCAAATCAAGACCGTGCAGCACCTGGAGGGCGGCATTATCCGCGAGATCAGTGTGCGGGAAGGCGAATCCGTGGCCAAGGGTCAAACGTTGGTCGTGCTGGAGCCGACCGCCAGCGGTGCCGATGTGGGAGAACTGAGTGTCCGGTTGAAATCGTTGCGTATCGACGAGGCCCGCATTGAAGGATTGATCAAGGGAGTGCCGTTGCCGGAATTCCCGCCGGATCTCGTGGCTTCGGAGAAGCTTCTGGTGGGCCAGGCGAGCCAGCAGTTCAAGACCCAAATGGCGCGCCATAAAAGCGAACTGGTGCGCCAGAAAGAAGCGACGTTCCAACGCGAACAGGAAATCAAGGAAATATCGACCCGTATCGGCAACCAACGCAAAAGCCTGAAGCTGGTGCAAGAACAGGTAGGTATCAGTGAAGACCTGTTGCGAGACAACCTGACCAACCGGTTCCGTCATCTCGATCTCCTGAAGGAACTTCGGCAATTACAGGGCGGGGTCGAAACCGATACGGCGGCGCTGGCACGCGCCCGCTCGGCACTGAAGGAGGCGAACGCCGAACTGCTGAATATCCAAAGCGTTTTCGCCGATGAAAATCAGAAGGCATTGAACGAGGTGCGCCTGACACTTGGCGAGTTGCGCGAGCGGGTGAAAAAGTTCAAAGACAGTCTCGCACGTACGACCGTGCGCTCACCGGTTGATGGTGTGATCAAAACCTTGCACGTGGTCACTGTAGGCGGGGTCATCCGACCCGGAGACCCCATTGCTGAACTGGTGCCGGCGGGCGACAAACTGATCGTTGAGGCGAAACTGCCGACCAGTGACATCGGTTACGTGGCGGCTGGGCAACTGGCAGTGGTTAAGCTGGCATCCGCCGATGCCATGCGTTTCGGCGGCTTGGACGGCACCGTGGTCAGCGTCAGTCCCGACACCCTGATGACGCCTGACGGCATGCCCTACTACAAAGTGCGCATTGTCACCGACAAAGGATATTTCGAGCGCGGTACGCAAAAATACAACCTGTTTCCCGGTATGCAGATGGCGGTCAGTATCATTACGGGCGACAGGACCGTATTGGAGTACGTATTGGGACCGGCGTGGAGCTCACTTGCCGATGCCAATCGAGAGCGTTGAACCGATGCCCGAGAGGGGGGCGTAAAACCCGTCTCAGGTCTTTTTCTTACCCTTTTTATCTGTCTCTGGTTCTTCAACCGCCGGTGATCCAATGGTTGTGTCATCGTCACCCGAAACAGCTTGTGCCTGCTGCATCTTGTCGCGGATTTCAGTGGCCGCATTGGCGATGCCCTGCATCACATTTTGCAACTGGTTGGCTGGAATGAGCAGCCGTACCGTATCGGAGACGTTGTTCTCGGCTTCCTGTTCGGCGAAGGTGATGCGGAAAACGCCGTTGGCGTGCGAGACATTGCTGATCAGGTCGGCGAAATATTCTGGTGCACGTTGGTCGCTCACGTGGGTTCTCCTCGATTTATGAATTGACGGCCATGATAGGAAACCTGCGCGGGAAAAACAAAAGGTAACCACGCGGTGTTTTCATGGCGCAGAGTGGGTATAATTGTATTCATGATCATCGCACAAATTACCGACACGCACATCCGCCGTGAGGGAGACTTGGCCTATGGCAAGGTCGATACGGCGGGATTTCTGGCCCGCGCGGTGGCGCATCTGAATGCGCTGCCCATTCGCCCATCCGTCGCCCTGGTGACGGGCGATATCTGTGATTTCGGCCTTCCGGAAGAATATGCATTGGCGAAATCGTTGTTGGATGAATTGGCGATGCCGTATTTCATCGTGCCGGGCAATCATGATCGCCCAGACGCATTGCGACGCGCCTTCGATGATCATGCTTACATACCGGATGATGATTTTATCTGTTACGTGGTCGACACTTTCCCCGTGCGCCTGATCGGCTTGGACAGCACCGAGGCTGGAGAGGCGGGCGGCATGGTTTGTGACCGGCGACGCAGGTGGTTGGCCAATGAATTGAACAAGGAGCTCAACAAGCCGACCCTATTATTCATGCACCATCCGCCTTTCCATACCGGTATCCGCCACATGGATGTGCAGAATTGCCGCGGCGGTGACGAGTTAGGTGCCCTGATGGCAGCCCACCCGCAGGTGCAGATGGTCTTGTGTGGCCATGTGCACCGCGATATTTCGGTGCTGTGGCACGGCACAATGGCCAGTATCGCCCCGAGCCCGGCGCACGCCGTCAGTTTGGATTTCGATCCTGACGGGGCACCGGCCTTTCATATGGAACCGCCGGCTTGCCGTCTGGTCTATTTGTCCGAAGAGGGCCGGCTCGTGGCCCATCTTTCCTATATCGGCGAGCATGATGGACCGCATCCGTTTTTCGACGAGACCGGCGGGTATCTCAGCTGACATTGGCTATGCGTCTGCGGCACAAGTGAATTTCCCCGGAAGGTTCTTGCAGATCAGGGAGTTGTCGATAAGTTCTGCGGGTCAATGACATCGTCTCAACAAAAATGACGCGGGGAAAAAATGTCCGATATGGTCCAGGCAGGCAATCTTCAGGTTGCCAACGAGCTTTACGATTTCATCAACCGCGAAGCGGTAACCGGTACCGGAGTTACGGCGGACGGATTTTGGTCAGCCATGGATAAGGTGGTTCACGACCTGGCGCCGAAGAACCGTGCGCTTTTGGCCAAACGCGATGATATCCAAGCCAAGCTCGATCAATGGCATCGGGACCACAAAAGCCAGGACCATGATGCGGCGGCTTACAAAGCGTTTTTGCAAGAGATCGGCTATCTGGTGGCCGAAGGTGCGGATTTCTCCGTCGAGACGGAGTTTGTCGACGAAGAGATTGCTCATATTCCGGGGCCTCAGTTGGTGGTGCCGGTTACCATCGCGCGTTATGCCTTGAATGCGGCAAATGCACGCTGGGGCAGCTTGTATGACGCCTTGTATGGTACCGACGCCATATCTGAAGATGACGGCGCGGATCGCAGCGGCGGCTATAATCCAAAGCGTGGCGAGAAGGTCATTGCATGGGCGCGGACGTTGCTCGATGACGCGGCGCCGCTGGCACAAGGATCACACAAGGACGCCACGGGTTATGCGGTGCAAGACGGCCATCTTGCCGTAACGCTTTCCGATGGAACAGTCTCAAAGCTCGCCGATGACAGCCAGTTCGCCGGCTACCAGGGAGATACCGCCGACCCGACGTCCGTGTTGCTGATCAATCACGGTTTGCACTTGGATATTCGGATCGACCGCACGCATCCTATCGGCAAGACCGATCCGGCGGGAATTGCCGACCTGGTACTGGAATCCGCTGTCACCACGATCATTGATCTGGAAGATTCGGTCGCTTGCGTCGATGCCGCCGACAAAGTGCACGCTTATCGCAACTGGCTCGGCCTGATGAACGGAGACCTCTCCGATAGCTTCGAGAAGGGCGGTGATACCGTTGTCCGCCGCCTCAATGCAGATCGGGAGTATACTGCCCCGTTCGGAGGCCACTTGGCTCTGCATGGGCGTTCGCTGATGCTGGTGCGCAATGTCGGTGCGGTAATCACCACCAATGCCATCCTGGATAAAGACGCCAATGAGATTCCGGAAGAGATCATGGATGCCATGATCTCCAGCCTGATTGCCATGCATGACCTGAAAAAGCTCGGCACGGTGACCAACAGCCGCACAGGCTCGGTTTATATTGTTAAGCCGAAAATGCACGGGCCTGAGGAAGTGGCTTTCGCCAACGAATTGTTTGGCCGGGTCGAGGCCGCGCTTGGGCTTGAGAACAACACCCTCAAAATGGGCATCATGGATGAAGAGCGCCGCACCACGGTGAACCTCAAGGAGTGCATCCGCGCGGCTAAGGGCCGTGTGGTGTTTATCAACACGGGCTTCCTGGACCGCACGGGCGACGAAATTCACACGGCCATGGAGGCCGGTCCTATGGTGCGCAAGAATGATGTCAAATCGACGCCCTGGATTGTCGCCTATGAAGACTGGAACGTCGACGTCGGCTTGCATTGCGGGCTCGAAGGCCGGGCTCAGATCGGCAAGGGCATGTGGGCCATGCCTGATTTGATGGCGGCTATGTTGGAGGCCAAGTCGGCGCATCCCGAAGCTGGCGCCAACACGGCCTGGGTGCCGTCACCGACGGCTGCGACGCTGCATGCTACGCATTATCACAACATCGACGTGCTGGCCCGCCAGGACGCCATCAAGACGCGCGAACGCGCCAGCCTGGATGACATTCTGACCATTCCCATGGCGGACCGGCCGAATTGGTCGGAAGAGGAAATTCAGCAGGAGCTGGACAACAACGCGCAAGGTATCCTGGGTTACGTGGTGCGTTGGATCGACAGTGGCGTCGGGTGCTCCAAGGTGCCGGATATCAACAACGTCGGTCTCATGGAAGACCGCGCCACCTTGCGCATCTCCGCCCAGCACATCGCCAACTGGCTGCACCATGGTGTCTGCACTGAGGCCCAGGTAATGGAAACCATGAAGCGCATGGCTGATGTGGTCGACGGTCAGAATGCCGCTGATCCCGATTACCGCAACATGGCGCCTGATTTTGACGACAGTGTGGCATTCAGTGCTGCTTGCGATCTTGTGTTGAAAGGGCGTGAGCAGCCGAACGGCTATACCGAGCCCGTGCTACATGCTCGTCGCCGCGAGGCGAAGACGAAATACGGGAATTAGAGTAAGCCAAAGTCCTGAAGTTGGTGCGCCAGAGCATCGGCGTCGACGTAGCGGTGCACGTGCAGGCCTGCTTCGGCAGCACCATGAATGTAACCTTCGTTGTCGTCGATGAATAGCGTGCGTCGTGGTTCTGCGTCGAGCCGCTCCAGCATCTTGAGAAAAGCCTTCGGTGCGGGCTTGCCGATACCGATATCGCACGAGAAGTACAAGTGCTCGCCAAAGAGTGCCAAGGCTTCTGGGAAAATATCGCCCATCATGTCGCGCATCAGCGGACCATTGTTGGTGAACCCCGCCACCTGGGTGCGTTCGGCAACCCGATGTGCCATCTCAAGTATGACCGGGCGAGGTGTCATCCCGGCTTTGCGCGCAGCCGCCCAGTCTTGTGCAGAGATGCGAACGCCGAGACGACTTTGCGTCTCCGCCAGATAGGTGTGGGCCGTGAACTCGCCTTCATCGGCCCGGTCATCGAAACCCGTTCCCCATATGGCGGCAACGATGGCGTCGGGATCGAGCCCGGTGGTCTTGGCCATATGAGCGATGCGCGCCGCGCGATCATAGTCGCAAAGCACATCATCCATATCGAAGACTACCGTGTTGATGCTGTCGTCAGGCATGTGTCCAACCAATCTATAAGCACTCTATTTAGCGCATCGGGGTGTTCCAGTGGAGTCATGTGGCCGCAATCTTCGAAGACAATCAGACGAGCGCCGGGGATGCCATCGGCAAGCAATTGTGATTCTTCAACCGAGCGCATGCGGTCGCCACGCGCCGCGACCACCAAGGTCGGGCAGCGGATGCCTTGAAGATCGTTATGGCGATCCGCGCGGGGCATCACCAGTTGTCGCAAGAACACGTCTTTGCCCAGGCTCAAGGCCATGCTCTGAATATGATCGAGCAAATGCTGGTCTTTGGCACGAGAGGGATGCACGGAGAGTTTAAGATTGCCGGAGGTGACGCCCTTAAACGGCTTGTTGGCCATCATTTGTGCCGTCTCGCGCCGACGATCGAGCTCCGATGGGACGATGCCCGTCGCAGAGGTGTTGATCAAAATAAGGGACAACACCCGTTCGGGCGCCAATCGATAGATTTCCTGCGCCACGTAGCCGCCCATGGAAAAACCGCAAAGTACGAAAGTCGCCGGTGCCCGGGCCAGGACCTGGGACGCCATTTCGGGGATCGTTGCGCCTTGCGACAGATCGCCGAAGCCGAGCGTCGCGTGGCGGCTCAGGTCGTCCGCCATGTCATCCCATAGCCTGTGGTCGCACATCATGCCCGGTAAAAGCACAAGGTGCGGATGGTTTTTGTCTTCGCTGTTTGGCGTGCTATTCAAGATGCTCTTGCAGGCGCGGCATCATCTCGACGAAGTTGCAGGGTTTGTGGCGAATATCCAATTGCTCGTGCAAAATCTCATCCCAGGCGTCCTTGCACGCACCCGTGGAGCCTGGCAGCGCAAACATATAGGTGCCGCCCGCAACACCGGCGCAGGCGCGCGACTGGATGGTCGATGTCTTGATTTTTTGATAGCTGATCCAGCGGAACAATTCGCCGAAGCCCGGAATCTCTTTCTCCCATACCGTGGCAAAGGCTTCCGGTGTTACGTCACGACCGGTGACGCCGGTGCCGCCTGTCGCGATCACCACATCAATGCCGGCGTCGGCGACCCAGGTTTGTAGCTGTTCGGATATCAGCGGCACTTCGTCTTTGACGATGGTGCGTGCGGCGAGCTTGTGGCCGGCGGACTCGAGCCGCTGTACCAGCGTGTCGCCGGAACGGTCGTCGGCCAATGTGCGGCTATCGGAAACCGTCAAAACAGCGATATTGACGGGTTGGAATTCGGTTTTACTGGCGTGACCCATTGTTTTGCGCAACCTCTTCGGAATCGGGACCGAGAGCGGTATACACCGGTCGTTGGCCGGCGGCAATGGCGTCGAGCGATGGTGTGTCTTGGCCCAGGCGATGGCGATAGATCCACAAGTTGGCCAAAACGCGCTCAATGAACTTGCGGGTTTCACGGCTGGGCAGGCTCTCGATCAGGAACAGTGGGTCGCCCAGGTGATCAGTGCGTTTGCGCCATTTGTTCAGGTTGCCGGGTCCGCCGTTCCAGGCGGCGGCCATGAGAAACAGATCGCCCTGGATTTTGCCGTCGGTGAGCAGCATTTCGATATAACGTTGGCCCAGCGTCAGGTTGATTTCCGGCTGGTAGAGCTTGCGCCGTGAGCGATATTTGATGCCTTTGGAGCGCGCAACAAACCGTGCCGTGCCCGGCATCAGTTGCATCAATCCGCGCGCGCCGGCCCAGCTCTTGGCTTTCGGGTTAAAGCGCGATTCTTGGCGGATCAATGCGTAGATCAGCGCCCGGTCGACGCGGAAACCCTCTGCCGGTACGTAAGCCGGAATGGGATAGGCTGCCCCATCATAACCGCCGCCTTGCGGATACATGCGCGCGTCCAAGCGAACGGCCAAGCTGGCCATGTTGCCCCGAGCCGCCAAAGCCAGGATGCCTTGGGCCAGTTCGTCATCGGCGCCGCGCGCCAATTCCCGCAATTCACGTTCGGCGGCATGAATGTCACCGACTTGCAACAGCGCCATGGCACGCTTGCCGCGTGGTCGATTGATCAACTTGGCGCCGGTTCCGCTGCTTAAGGGTGGCGGCGTCCATTGGAAAGCCATTGGCTTGCCGAGAATTTGTCCGGCGAGTAGGCCATAGAACGTACGTGGATGTTTGGCCGCTTCTTCCAGCCAAGCATTGACCTGTGTCGGCTGGCGGTTGACCAGATGGGCACGGGCTGCCCAGAACGCCGCCCCGGCATGAAACCAGTCTGCGCCCGACGAGTTGCGCGCGGCTTCCTCGAAATGGTGCGCGGCGACGTCCTTGCGGCCCTGGCGCCAGGATGCCAAGCCCGTGGTCCAGTGTGCCTCGGGGACCAACTTACCTGAACGTTTGGCAGCTTTGCCGGCCCAATCGAGTGCCCATTTGTCGCGACCGTCGGTGAAATACGCAACCCCCAAGCGCGCTGCCAGTTTATCGAATTGCGCGGTGCTGAGCAGGCGCTTGGCATCCTTGGTTTGCAGCGCGCGCTTTGCCGTCAGCGTGTGGCCCCGCCGAAATGCGCGGCGCACCTGGCTTTGCAGTTGTCTGGCTTTTGCGCGGTTCGAGCGGCTCAGGCGTTTCGACGGAATCTTCCGGGTCGAGCGGTATTTGGCTTGGCGCTCGGTCGAGAGCTTGACGCGTTTCGGTGCGGTCGGCATGCGCCAATTCTTGGGTTTCCGCCTGAGCGCCAATTTGTAGAGCCGGCTCGCTTGCGGATGATCGGCGTAAATCGCGAGCCAATCGCGCAGTTCCTTGTAGCGTGAGCGGTATTTCGTTGGATGCAGGTAACGTTGTGCGAGAACATGTCCCAACAGCATCGGGTCGGATAGTTTCTTGATCAGACTGTCTGCGCGTTTCCAGTTGCCGCTTTCCTGCACTTGGAAAATTTCCGCGTACAGCGACTCATCAGCGTCGGACAACACGTCCGGCGTGGACGCCGTCGCGGTCCCGCCCGCAATGGTGATTCCCATACATAGGCAAAAGGTTGCGGCAAATTGCCACCCACGTGGAAACAGATAACGGAACAAACGAGTCACATCCCTCAAAAGCTTTTCCTGTATATACTGGATACCAGCAACTCGGGCAATGATTCTGACCGATTCGGCCACCAATTTACTATATTTTGTGAAATGTATTAAGAAATCGCCACTAAATGTGGGATCAGCGACCCACTTCGGCCAGCTTTTCGCGGATCAGCCGGAGGTCGTTCCATGCTGCGCGTTTCTGGATTGGCGTGCGCAGAAGGTAGGCCGGGTGGAACATCGGTGTTGCCGGCACCGGGTGCGACATGCGCGGCGTCTCGAAACTGAACCAACGTCCGCGCAAGCGCCCGATGCCTTGCGTCTCGCCCAACAGCGATTTTGCTGCCGGTCCGCCCAGCGGCACCAGAACTTCCGGGTCCACCAATTCAATCAAGCGCTCGACAAATGGCATGCAGGTCGCGGTCTCCTGTGGGGTTGGCGTGCGGTTGCCCGGCGGGCGCCAGAACACCGTGTTGGAGATCAAGGCGTCACCACGATCAAGCCCGATGGATGCCAGCATCTTATCGAGCAACTGACCACTTGGGCCGACGAAAGGTACTCCTTGCCGGTCTTCTTCCGCACCCGGCCCTTCACCAATAAACAGCACGCGCGCATCGGGGTTACCATCGACGAACACGAGATTGGTGGCGGTTTTTTTCAGCCCGCAACCGTCGAAGGTTTCCAAGGCGGCTCGCAAGTCTTCGACACTGCTGGCCGCCGCTGCCAACTCAACGGCGGTTTTGACTGACTGGTCATTGCTCGGCGGCAGTGGTTGCGGCGCGCTGGGCAAGGGTTGAGCGGCTGGTGCCGGTTGAGGTGCAGCCGGAGCCGCATCGACCTGCGCGAACCAATCGATGGTTTCGCTGCCGATGGTCTCGTCGACACCGACCAGTTGATGCCATTCCAAAATGGCGCGCGCTTGGGCCTCTATGTTCATGCCGGTAGCGTAGCAACCTGTGCGGGCGGCTGCCAGCTTTTGCGTACTTGCGATTTCCGCATGATCAGTACGATGGCTTGTGCTACAAAACGCGGTCTAAACTTGCTTGGAATATTGGGGACAGGAAGCAATGACGGAACAAGTGGTCGAACGGGAATCGATGGAATTTGATGTGGTGATTGTCGGCGGCGGGCCATCGGGCTTGAGCGCGGCGATCCGGCTTATGCAGTTGGCTGCCGAAAAGGAGCAAGAGGTTACCGTCTGCGTCGTCGAAAAGGGTTCCGAGATCGGCGCCCATATTCTGTCGGGTGCGGTGGTCGATCCCATTGCCTTGAACGAGTTGATCCCCGACTGGAAAGACAAAGGTGCGCCCATGGGTGTGCCGGTTACCAACAATCTGCACTGGGTGCTGACCGAAACGGGGCAGCGCAGCCTGCCGCATTTCGTCATGCCGCCGATGCTCACCAATGACGGCTGCAATACACTATCACTGGGTAATTTCACCCGCTGGCTGGGCGAGCAAGCGGAAGGTATGGGAGTCGAGGTCTATCCCGGTTTCGCTGCGGCTGAAGTGTTGTTCAACGAAGACGGCTCTGTCAAAGGTATCGCCACCGGCGACATGGGGCGAACCCGTGAAGGTGAGCAAGGCCCGAATTTTGAGCCTGGCATGGAACTGCATGCCAAGTACACCTTCTTCGCAGAGGGGTGCAGGGGGCATCTGTCGAAGCAATTGATCGACAGTTTTGGCCTGCGTGACGGCCGCCAGCCGCAAACCTACGGCATCGGCATCAAGGAACTTTGGGATGTCGAGCCGGACAAGCACCAGGAAGGCACCGTCATCCACACGCAAGGCTGGCCCTTAGGTGATGTCGTTGGTGGCGGCTTTATCTATCATCAGGAAAACAACCAGATCGCTATCGGTTTTGTCAGCACATTGGATTACGAGAACCCGCATCTCTCGCCCTATGACGAAATGCAGCGCTTTAAGACCCATCCGGCCATCAAGCCCGTGCTGGAAGGCGGGCGGCGTGTGGCTTACGGTGCGCGGGCCATCAACGAAGGCGGGTTGCAGTCGGTGCCGAAATTGGCGTTTCCGGGCGGTTGTTTGATTGGGTGCTCGGCGGGCTTCCTCAACGTGCCGCGCATCAAGGGCACGCACAACGCTATGAAGAGCGGCATGCTGGCAGCCGAACAGGCCTTTGCCGCATTGGGCGAAGGCCGCGCCAACGACGAACTCGCGGGTTACGAGCCGGCATTCCGGGCATCGTGGGCGTACAAAGATTTGCACCGTGTTCGCAATGCGCGCCCGGCACTGACCAAGTTCGGTGTGAAATTGGGCACGCTTTATGCCGGTTTTGATATGTGGATGAACAATTTGGGCCTCGGCTTTTTGCTGCCCTGGACGCTCGGCCATCACCACGACCACGAGCAACTGAAACCCGCAGCAGACATGCCGAAGATCGATTATCCGAAGCCTGATGGCGAGATCACTTTCGACAAGCTCACCAACGTGTCGTTCTCGGCCACCAATCACGAGGAAGATCAGCCGATACATCTCCAGCTCAAGGACGAGAGCGTGCCGGTGAATACCAATCTGGCACTCTACGACGGGCCGGAGAACCGGTTTTGCCCCGCTGGCGTGTATGAGTACGTGGACGATGAGGACGGCGGCGAAGGCGCTAAGCGCTTGCAGATCAACGCACAGAACTGCGTGCACTGTAAGACCTGTGATATCAAGGACCCCACGCAGAATATTAACTGGGTGGTGCCGGAAGGCGGTGGCGGCCCGAATTACCCGAACATGTAGGGGGCAATATGAACGAGCTGTTTACCTTTGAGCACGTTTACGATGTTGTCGTCGATGCGCCTGCGGTGGCTGTATACGACTATGTCACCAATCCGAATTCATGGCCTGAATGGCTGGTTGCCTCGCACCATATCGAGAGCCCGGACCGGCCTCTCGTCAAGGATGAAACATTTCGTGAGTTGTGGCACACCCCCAAGGGCGAGGCGGAATTAAATTGGGTGATCACCGCGAGTGATCGACCGAAGCTTTGGGTCGGTGAGACCGGTACGGCGTTTCTGGGCCCGATCGTCGTGCGCTACGATTTTCATGAGCAGGACGGGCAAACCCGATATGTGCGGACGGTCACCAATCCGGCGCGTCCGAAGCCGCCGGCGCCGGACATGACCCAGCGCATGGATGAAGAAGCGGCCATCGGCCTAGGTAATGTCAAACGGATCGTCGAAGAGCGGTTCTTAGCCGGTCCTATATAACGGCAGCAATCCGAACCAGAATATCGAGAATCTCACTGGCCTGCGCGGCGGAAATTTGTGCTTCAGCAGCAACGGTTTCCATGAGATCGCGCTTGTCCATCAGCACGTCTAAAGTGCCGTTGTCGGCCGCCAGTTGTCCATTGCCTTCCAGGGCTGCTTGCGCGACGGCTTTGGACACGACGTTAACAACTTCTGCCGCCGTTTCCGTGGGCACGCTGGATTCAGCAGCCAGAGTTTCAGTCAGGGTATGCAGTTTCATCGTCTCGGTTTCTTCTTTTTGCGCAAGGCCCGCCAGAGATGGCGTCTCTGGGCTTTGGTCCCGCTTTGGGGCCTAAAGCCTTGCATTGTGGGCTTTCGAACGCGTCCAGATGGGTCTGATTAACGTCATCTACGCGAACACTGGCGGCAATGTATCAGAGTTCCCTTACATTATCATTAATGAATATGATATTTGGTGTGAACGGGCGTGACATTATGCTGATCGAATAAAGAACCGTTAGAACCACCGCGCCGCCTCGGTTAAACTGACAATGTCATGAAAAATTTCCTTGCCTCATATTCCGTTATTCGCCGCACCGGTATTGCGTTTGCAACCGGTCTGTTTTTTGTCGCCGGTGGTACGACCGCAATGGCTGCCGGCAAAAGCGCGGGGTCGCCGAAAGTCGAGCCTGGCGTCTCGGCCGTCGGCAATTATCTCGCCGGCCGCCACGCCCAGGCGAGCCGCGATATGTCCGCGGCACTCACCTATCTGAACGCGGCGCGCGTTGCGATGCCGGATGCGCCAGACTTGCAACGGCGGACGTTCATCCTTCTGGTAATAGAGGGGCGTATCGATGAAGCGCTGCCGCTGGCGCGCGATCTCTTGAAGAAGAATCCGAAAGCGCCGATTGCCAACCTGACCCTCGCGGTTCAGGCCCTGATCAGGGGAGATCACGAAGAGCTTGAAAAACGCTTCGATGACGGCACTGACCGGGGACTCAACAGTTTTACGGGCCCCATGCTTGAGGCTTGGAGTTTGGCTGGGAAGGGTAAATCCGAAGCGGCGATCAAATCACTGGGGAAACTCAGCGGCAATGAGAGCACGCAAGGCCTTCATGACGTACACGTGGCGCTGTTGCGCGATTTTCTTAGTGATTCGCAAACCGCGGCGGCTTACGCCGACCTGGCTAAGAAGAAGCTGGCGGGTAGTTTTCGGATCGTGCAACACATGGGGCGGTTCCACGAGCGCCAGGGCGCTCCCGAGAAAGCGCGCGCCATCTATGACCAATTTCGTGCCGATTTGCCAGGAACGACACTGCTCGATGTGGCCGACGCCCGACTAAAAAACGGAAAGAAACCCGAAAAGATTCTGCGCTCGGCTAAGGATGGCGCCGCTGAGGCGTTGTTCAGTATTGCCAATTCGCTGCGGCGTCAGCGGGCGCGGGAAACAGCTCTGGTGTTGGCGCGATTGGCTTTGCATCTTCGTGCGGATTTCCCCATCGCGCAGATTTTGGTGGCCGACATATTGGATGAGGATGAGCGTTACGCCGAAGCTAACGCCATTTATGGGGCGATCAACAATCTCTCTCCATTTCGTTCGTCCGCCGACATGAACCAAGCCAATAACCTCGATTCAATGGGGCAGATCGAAGAGGCGATTGCGATTTTTCGCACCGTCGCCGAGCGCCGCGCTCACGATCCACAACCCATGACATTGTTGGGTAATCTGCTGCGCCGCCATGAGCGTTGGGATGAAGCCATCACAGCCTATAGCGAAGCCATCGGCCGGGTCGGCATTTTGGAGAAACGTCATTGGCGTATGCTCTATGCGCGTGGCATCGCCTTTGAGCGGGCCAAACGTTGGAGTGATGCGGAAAAGGATTTCCAAAAAGCGTTGGAGTTTGAGCCCGAGCAGCCGTTTGTTTTGAATTATCTCGGCTATTCGTGGATAGATCAGGGCCTGCACTTGGACAAGGCGCAGGGTATGATCCGCCGCGCCGTCGAATTGCGCCCCAATGATGGTTATATAATCGACAGTTTGGGATGGGGTTACTATCGGCTCGGCAAATATGAAGAGGCCGTCAAGGAATTGGAGCGCGCTATCCAGATCAGGCCCGAAGACCCCATTATCAACGATCATCTTGGGGATGCGTACTGGCGAGTGGGCCGCAAACTGGAGGCACACTTTCAGTGGAAGCGGTCTCTGTCTCTAAAGCCTGAAAAAGACGTCATCTCGAAGATCGAGAAGAAGTTGGCAGACGGCATGGGCGAACCGGAGGTCTTGAAGACGCCGCTTTCCGACCCGAAAGCGCCGGAAAACGGCAAAGTATCGCCGGCGCTGAAAAAGATTTGAGTCTACCCTGATGGATGCCGCTACGGTTGCCGTATTCGCGCCGGCTAAGATCAATTTGTATTTGCATGTCACGGGCCGACGCGCCGACGGTTATCATGAAATGGAAAGCCTTGTAGTCTTTGCCGACGTTGGCGATCGCATCGTGGCGGAAGCGGGCGATGGGTTGAGCCTCGCAATCACCGGCCCCCATGCGGCGGGATTAAGTGCCGAGGGCGACAATTTGGTTACGCGCGCCGCTGAGGCCTTGCGCGCCCGTATTGGTGGCGAATTGGGCGCTGCGATCATGCTTGAGAAAAACCTGCCGGTATCGTCGGGAATCGGTGGCGGGTCGGCGGATGCGGCGGCGGCGCTCAAAGCATTGTCGCGATTGTGGGAGGTACATCCTGCACAGTACGATCTCAGCGGCCTCGCGCTGGACTTGGGCGCCGATGTTCCGGTTTGTCTTGCCGGGCGCTCAGCGCACATGTCGGGTATTGGCGAACAATTGGAATTTACCGGGCCGCTGCCTGCGTTGCCGGCGGTGCTGGTCAATCCGGGCGTTGCGGTCTCGACGCCTGCGGTATTCAAGGCTCGAAACGCGGCGTTCTCCGAGCCTAGCCGTTTATTTGAGCTTGCGGTTGAAGCCGAAGCGTTCGTGCGGGATCTGGCCGCACGGGGTAATGATCTAGAGGCGCCAGCCCTTAGTTTGGCGCCGGAAATCGCTACAGTGTTGTCGGAGTTGCGGGAAACGCCGAGGTGTCAGTTGGCCCGCATGTCGGGAAGTGGCGCGACGTGTTTTGGCATATTTGAAGATGCGGAAGCTGCCGCTGAAGCTGCGGCGGGCATTTCGGCGCGGCAACCCGATTGGTGGGTCACGCCTACGATCTTTGGCTGATAAAAGTTCTGCAGTTGGTGGTGCATGGCGGTCTTGCGATGCCCGCCGTTTCCTCTTATGTTGCGCGCGCTGAATGAGCTTTCCAGCGAATGGGGCGTGGCCAAGTGGTTAAGGCACCGGTTTTTGGTATCGGCACTCGGAGGTTCGAATCCTCCCGCCCCAGCCACTCTTTTGTAATTTATTCAAGGACATAGAGCCTTAAGCTCCGATAGAAACGGGGGCAGAGAGATGCTTTCGCGCCATATCACCGGGCGCTGATTGATCCCGTGTAGCATCAGTCGAATCGTGAACGATTTCTGTTTGGCGTCTAATCGCCAAGCGTCCGTATCCTGAGTGCGTTCTCCCCGATGACAAAAACAAGTTGCGCTCAACAAAGGCTCGGCATAATCTTCTGTCAATTATGTGGTATACCAAATAACTGATAAGCATCCGTCAGATGCTGACGTCGTTATCGGAGAAGTGTCGCGGAACCTCATTGGCCCGCGTATTTGGTGATATCGGTGAAACCAGGGAGAGATGCGAATGTCGGGAGATACAGCTACAGATTCAGGGACCGGTGATCTGACGGATGGGTTTCACCTGATTATCGATGCGCTGAAACTCAATGACATCAACACGATTTATAACGTGCCGGGCATTCCGATCACGGATCTGGGCCGTATGATGCAGGCTGAAGGCATGCGGGTGCTTTCGTTCCGTCACGAGCAGCATGCCGGCTATGCCGCCGCCATTGCTGGTTTCCTGACAAAGAAGCCGGGCGTTTGCATGACGGTTTCGGCGCCTGGGTTTCTCAACGGTCTCACGGCATTGGCACACGCCACAACCAACTGTTTCCCGATGATATTGATGTCTGGGTCGTCTGAGCGTGAAATCATCGATCTCATGCAGGGCGACTACGAGGAGATGGACCAACTGGCCATCGCCAAGCCTCTGTGCAAAGCGGCCTACAGGATTTTACACGCTGAAGACATCGGCATCGGCATTGCGCGCGCCATCCGCGCCGCCGTTTCAGGCCGTCCGGGCGGAGTCTATTTGGATATTCCCGGCGCGCTCCTGGGCCAGGCCATGGATGCGGCGGCCGGCGAGGCGTCTTTGGTTAAGGTCATTGATGCCGCGCCGGCGCAGTTGCCGGGCCCGGATGCGGTCGCGCGCGCGCTTGAGGTGCTGAAAGGCGCCGAACGTCCGTTGATCATCCTCGGTAAGGGCGCGGCATACGCGCAGGCCGACGATGCCATCCGTGAACTGGTCGAGAAAAGCGGCATTCCGTACCTGCCCATGAGCATGGCCAAAGGCCTGCTGCCTGACACGCATCCGCAATCGGCCGGCCCGGCGCGCTCGCTGGTGCTGAAAGAATCCGATGTGGTGGTGATGATCGGCGCGCGGCTGAATTGGCTGCTGTCGCATGGCAAGGGCAAAACCTGGGGAACGGCGCCAAAGAAATTCGTGCAAATCGATATCGAGCCGAAGGAAATGGACTCCAACGTAGAGATAGCGGCGCCTCTGGTCGGTGATATCGGCTCGTGCGCGCAGGCCTTGCTCGATGGCATGGGTGATGACTGGGCGAAACCGCCCGCTGAATGGACAGAAGCGGTCGCCGCCAAAAAAGACGCCAATATCGCCCGCATGGCGCCGAAGTTGATGAACAACAACGTACCCATGGATTATCAGGGTGCGTTGGGCGCTTTGCGCGGCATCATCAATGAACGGCCCGATGCCATTTTGGTCAATGAAGGCGCCAATACACTGGATTTCGCGCGCTCCATCATCGATATGCACAAACCGCGCAAGCGCCTCGATGTGGGCACGTGGGGCGTTATGGGGATTGGTATGGGTCAGGCCATCGCGGCTGCGGTGGAGACCGGCAATCCGGTGCTGGCGGTTGAGGGCGACAGTGCGTTTGGGTTTTCGGGCATGGAGATCGAAACCATCTGCCGCTACAACCTGCCCATTTGTGTGGTGGTGTTTAACAATGGCGGCATCTATCGAGGCACGGACGTCAATCCCACCGGCGGTGCGGACGTGGCGACAACGGTGTTCGTCAAGGATTCGCGTTACGACAAGATGATGGAGGCATTCGGCGGTGCCGGATACCACGTCACCTCTCCCGATGAATTGCGGCGCGCCGTGAACGAAGCCATGGATGCGGGTAAGCCGGCCCTGGTCAATGCGGTGATCGATGAAAATGCCGGCACGGAAAGTGGGCGCATCGGCAATCTCAATCCGCAAAGTGTCGTGAAAAAGAAATAGCCCCGTTATATCGAACGAAATTTCCCTCAAGAGGAGTGAGCAATGAAAGCTCTCGAAGACGTCAAAATCCTGGATTTTACCCATGTGCAGTCGGGGCCGACGTGTACCCAGTTGCTGGCATGGTTTGGTGCGGATGTGATCAAGGTGGAACGCCCCGGTGTCGGTGATGCGACGCGGGGCCAACTGCGCGATATCCCCGATGTGGACAGCCTGTATTTCACCATGCTCAACCACAACAAGCGTTCCGTCACGCTGAACTCCAAATCCGAAAAGGGTAAGGAAATTCTCACCAAGCTGATCGAGGAATGCGACGTCATGGTCGAGAATTTTGCACCGGGCGCGCTCGACCGCATGGGCTTTCCGTGGGAGACCATCCAGGAGATCAACCCGCGCATGATCTATGCGTCGATCAAGGGTTTCGGTCCGGGGCCTTACGAGGACTGCAAGGTCTATGAAAACGTCGCGCAGTGCGCAGGTGGCGCGGCCTCGACCACGGGTATGTTGGGCGGCGTCCCGATCGTTACCGGTGCTCAAATCGGCGACAGCGGCACCGGATTGCATTTGGCTATGGGTATCGTTACGGCGTTATATCACCGCGAAAAATCGGGCCGTGGCCAGCGTGTGTCGGCGGCCATGCAGGATGGCGTGCTGAACCTTTGCCGCGTCAAATTGCGCGATCAACAGCGGCTTGAACATGGCCCATTGGAGGAATATTCGCAGTTCGGTGAAGGCATCCCGTTCGGTGAGGCAACGCCACGCGCCGGCAATGATTCGGGCGGCGGCCAGCCGGGTCGAATTCTCAAATGCAAAGGCTGGGAGACAGACCCCGACGCCTATACCTATTTCATCACTCAGGCTGCGGTGTGGAAAAACATCTGCGATGTCATTGGCAAGCCCGAGTGGAAGGAAGATGAAAACTTCGCCACGCCGCCGGCGCGCCTGCCGCATCTGAATGAAGTGTTTGGCGCCATTGAGGAGTGGACCATGACCAAAACCAAGTTCGAGGTCATGGAAATCTGCAATCCGCTCAACATTCCCGTTGGGCCGATCCTTTCGATGAAGGAAATCGCGGAAGAACCGAGCCTGCGTGAAACCGGCACCATGGTCGAAGTCGACCATCCGGAGCGTGGCTCGTATTTGAGCGTCGGCTGCCCGATCAAACTTTCCGACTCGCCCGTCGAGGTTGAGCGTTCACCGCTTTTGGGTGAGCACACGGAGGAGATTCTGAAAGACGTCGTCGGTTTGAGCGACGAAGAAATTTCCGAAGCCAAAGAGGCCGGTGCCGTCTAGCGGCGCGGGCCCAGATGCGGACAAAAGGGGAGGGAGAACACATATGCGTTTGATCGTCATGGGCCAACAGGCTTTCGGTAAATCAGCCCTGGAAACCATTCTCGATGCAGGAAAGGACGAGGTTGTCGCCGTCTATTGCGCGCCCGATAAAGACGGGCGCCAGGATCCGATCAAGGAGTTTGCCCTGGAGAAAGGGCTGACGGTGATGCAGCCCGACAACTTCAAGGACGCATCGGTGCTCGACGAGATGCGGGCCTTCGAAGCCGATCTCTGCGTCATGGCGTACGTGATTATATTTGTGCCGGAAGAGGCTCGTGATATTCCGACGCACGGTTCCATCTGCTTCCATCCGTCGTTGCTGCCTTTGCACCGCGGTCCCAGTTCCATCAATTGGCCGATCATGTGGGGCGCGACGAAGACCGGGCTCTCGTATTTCTGGCCGGACGACGGTTTGGACGAAGGCGAGATATTGCTGCAGAAGGAAGTGGAAATCGGCCCCGATGATACCATTGGCTCGGTCTACTTCGACAAGGTCTTTCCGCTGGGCCTGGAGGCGACCCTGGAGGCCATCGACCTGGTACGCGCCGGCAATCCGCCAAGGATCGTACAAGATGAAAGCAAAGCCACCTACGAAGGCTGGTGCAACAAGAAGGTCGCCGAGATCGATTGGAACCGTTCCGTCGGTGAGGTCTACAACCAAATTCGCGCCTGCAATCCGCAGCCCGGCGCTTGGACGACATTGAACGGCGAGATTCTGCAAGTCTTCGATTGCGAAAAGACCGATGATGCCTGCGGCCGCACCGGGCGGATATCGGCCATTTCCGAAGATGGAATCACCATTACCGCCGGGCGAGGCTCGATCATTGTCAAACGTGTGAAATATGCGGGCGGCAAAAAAGTAGCGGCGGCGGCGTTCGCGGCCGAGCAAGGATTAGAGGTGGGGAGCAAGCTGGCATCGTAGTGCCTGTGAATACCCCCATGCACATAGAGGTTACGCTGACGATTGCTGGTGCACTGACGGAAACGTAGGTTCTCATCATCGTCATCTTGGAAAATCAGGGAGTTCCCAAATGCCTAAAAGTGATATTGAAATTGCCCGCGAGGCAACAATGCAGCCGATCGCCGACATTGGCGCCAAGCTGAACATTCCAGCCGATGCTTTGCTGCAATATGGGCCGACAAAGGCCAAGCTGTCCTACGATTTTATCAAAAAGCAATCACGCAAGCCCGACGGCAAGTTGATCTTGGTCACCGCCGTAACCCCAACACCTGCGGGTGAAGGAAAAACAACGACGACGGTTGGCTTGGGTGACGGCCTCAACGCCATCGGCAAAAACGCCACAATCTGCATCCGCGAGCCTAGCCTCGGTCCGTGTTTCGGCATGAAGGGCGGCGCCGCCGGCGGTGGCCACGCCCAGGTGGTGCCCATGGAAGATATCAACCTGCATTTCACCGGTGATTTCCATGCCATCGGCACGGCGCACAACCTGTTGTCCGCTATGGTCGACAACCACATTTACTGGGGCCATAAGCCGGAAATCGATTCGCGCCGCGTTGCGTGGCGCCGCGTCGTCGACATGAACGACCGCGCATTGCGTGAGATCACCTGTTCGCTGGGTGGTGTGCCGAACGGCTTCCCGCGCGAAAGCGGTTTCGATATCACCGTGGCGTCTGAGATCATGGCGATCTTCTGCCTAGCCAAAGACCTGAAGGACCTGGAACGCCGTATCGACAACATCGTTGTCGGCTATACGCGCGACCGCAAACCCGTGAAAGCCAAGGAAATCAACGCATCCGGCGCCATGACGGTACTGTTGAAAGACGCGTTGATGCCGAACCTGGTGCAGACGCTGGAGAACAACCCGGCCTTCATCCACGGCGGTCCGTTCGCCAACATCGCACACGGTTGCAACTCGGTGATGGCGACCAAGACGGCGCTCAAGCTGGCTGACTATGTGGTCACCGAGGCAGGCTTCGGTGCCGATTTGGGTGCCGAGAAGTTCTTCGACGTGAAATGCCGCAAAGCGGGCCTGAACCCGGCGGCGGTGGTTCTCGTCGCCACGGTGCGCGCGCTGAAGATGCACGGTGGGGTCGCTAAAGACGATCTCGGTAAAGAAAACGTCGCCGCGGTCAAGAAGGGCTGTGCCAACCTGGAAAGGCATCTGAAGAACCTCAAAAAATTCGGCGTCCCGGCCGTCGTCGCCATCAACCGCTTCATCACTGATACGGATAAAGAAGTGAACGCGGTGAAAACCACGGCGAAGAAGTTCGGTGCGGAGGCGATCCGCTGCAACCACTGGGCGGACGGCTCCAAGGGGACCGAGGATTTGGCCAAGCACGTGGTCAAGTTAGCGGATTCCGGCAAAGCCAAGTTCAAGCCGTTGTACCCGGATGAAATGCCGCTGTTTGAGAAGATCGAGACGGTGGCCAAGAAAATCTACGGCGCCAAGGAACTGGCGGCGGACGCCAAGGTGCGCCAGCAATTGCGCGATTGGGAGAAAGCGGGCTACGGCAAGTTTCCCATCTGTATCGCCAAAACCCAGTACAGCTTCTCCACCGACCCGAACCTGAAGGGCGCACCGACGGGGCATACCGTCACGGTTCGCGAGGTCAGGTTGTCTGCTGGCGCGGAGTTTATTGTCGCCATCACCGGCGATATCATGACCATGCCGGGCCTGCCCCGCGTACCGTCGGCCAACGCCATCCACCTCAATAAGGTTGGTGATATCGAGGGTCTGTTCTAGGGATTTTGTCGAGTTTCCGGGAATCAGAGGATTCCCGGAAACGCTCTCGGCATGCCATTGGAAAGAGCACGACGAAGGTGTTTTTGCTAACAGGGTGAGTCTCGTGACCGGTTTCTTGAAACTAAGTCCAATCGCCACAAATTTTACGCTGAAAGATCACATTCACGGTGTTCTCCGGGATGCGATCTTGGATATGAACATCTACGATCCCGAGACAGATTTGCGCCTTGATGAGCGCCAAATGGCGGAACAGTTGGGCATCTCGCGCACACCGATTCGCGAGGCCCTAGTGCGTCTGGAACAAGACGGTTTCGTCGATATTCAACCTCGCAAAGGCGTGTTCGTATGTCGCAAAAGCTTGGACGAAATACTCGAGATCGTCGTCGTTTGGGCGGCGTTGGAAAGCATGGCGGCGCGATTGGTCACGGAAAACGCCACGCCGCAGGAATTGGCGGACTTGAGGTCGTTGGCTACGAAATACAGCGCCAATTCGGCACGTGCCGATATCGCTGAATATTCAGAGGCCAACATCAAGTTCCACCAGCATATTCTGGAGCTCTCCAAATGCTCCATGATCCGCGACATGTCGGATGGCTTGTTCTTGCATATGCACGCGGTGAGGCGCCGGACCATGGGTGAGAGCGATCGCGCCACCCATTCCGTCGTCGATCATATGGAAATAATCGAAGCCCTTGAGGCCCGTGACGCAGACTTGGCATCACGTCTGGTTCGTGAGCACACCATGCGACTGCACGATCACATCCGTGATGTGTGGACAGAGTTGGACGCCGGATAGGCAGTTACTCGGCCGCCACCACCGTTGCGTCGCCACCTTTCTCAATATGGCAGGCCGCGAACTTGAACTCAGGGATTTTACCGTACGGATCCAACTGCGGATTGGTTAACATGTTGGCGGCCGCTTCCACATAAGCGAATGGCACGAACACCATATCTTCTGCCACGGCGCGATCGGCACGGGCCATGATGTCGATGCTGCCCCGGCGGGTCGAGATGCGGACCATATCTCCCGGTTGCACATCTAACTTACGTAGGGTTTTGGGATGCAACGATGCATTGGCTTCCGGTTCCGCCCAATTGAGCACGCTTGCGCGCCGTGTCATGGAGCCCGTGTGCCAGTGTTCCAACTGCCGTCCGGTGGTCAGGATCATCGGATAGTCATCATCGGGCGTTTCGGCCGGTGCGATGATCGAAGCTGGCGTGAACTTGGCGCGCCCTTCGGCCCTTGGGAAGCCGTCACCGAAGACAATCGGTTGACCGGGGTCGGTCTCGCTCAAGGATGGATAGGTGACGACGTTTTCGTTTTCCAACCGCTCCCAGGAAATGTTGTCGAGCGACTTCATGGACCGCTTCATCTCAACAAACACATCGCGCGGGTGCTCATACGGCCAATCGAGGCCCAGGCGGCGTGCCAAGTCAGTGACGATGAACCAGTCTTCGCGCGCCTCGCCCGGCGCGGGCACCGCGGGCCGGCCCATCTGGACCTGACGGTTGGTGTTGGTGACGGTGCCGGTTTTCTCTGCCCAGGCGGTGGCCGGCAAAATCACGTCAGCGAAATTGGCGGTCTCGGTCAGGAAGATGTCCTGAACGACGAGATGTTTCAGTTTCGCTAAGGCATCGCGTGCGTGCCCAGCGTCGGGGTCCGACATGGCTGGGTTTTCGCCCAGTACGTACAAGCCCTTGATGTCTTCGTCGTAGATGGCATTGATGATCTCAACCACTGTGAGGCCGGGTTTTGGGTCGACATCGAAACCGTCCCAAACGTTCTTGAACAACTCGCGCACGGCGCCATCGGCGACCGATTGATAGTCCGGCAACACTTGCGGGATCAGCCCCGCATCGGACGCGCCTTGCACGTTGTTTTGACCGCGCAGCGGATGTAGGCCCGCACCTGGCCGTCCCACGTGCCCGCACATCAACGTCAGCGATATCAGGCAACGCGCGTTGTCGGTGCCATGGATGTGCTGCGACACGCCCATGCCCCAAAACACCATGCCGGCCTTGGCGCCCGCGAACAGCCGCGCCACATCGCGCAGCGTTCCGGCATCAATGCCGCAAATCGGCGCCATGGCTTCGGGGGTGAAATCCTTCAAATGCGATTTCATCTCGTCGAAGCCCTCGGTCATGGAGGCGACATACTGACGGTCGTAAAGCTCTTCTTCGACGATCACATGCATGATGGCGTTCAGCATGGCGACGTCGGTGCCGGGCCGGAACTGCAGCATGTGCGCGGCGTGGCGTTTCAGGCCCTGGCCGCGCGGGTCCATGACGATCAGCTTGCCGCCGCGCTTGGCGAATTGCTTGAAATAAGTGGCGGCGACCGGGTGATTCTCAATAGGGTTGCAGCCGATAACAATCGCCACGTCGGCATTCTCGATCTCGTTGAACGTCGCCGTCACCGCGCCCGACCCGACGTTTTCCATCAAGGCCGCTACCGACGAGGCATGGCACAGCCGCGTGCAATGATCGACGTTGTTGTGGCCGAAGCCGGTACGGATCAGTTTTTGGAACAAGTAGGCTTCCTCGTTCGAGCACTTGGCGGACCCGAAACCGGCGACGGAGGTGCCACCAATGTCATCACGCAACTTGGCGAACCCCTGCGCCGCTTTCTCCATGGCTTCTTCCCAGGTCGCTTCACGGAAAAATTCCAGCGGATTGGCGGGGTCGACGTTCAGGCCTTTTTCCGGTGCATCATCGCGACGGATTAACGGCGTGGTCAGCCGGTGCGGGTGCGCCACGTAATCGAACCCGAAGCGCCCTTTGATGCACAACCGGTTCTCGTTGGCAGGCCCGCCGGCCCCTTCGACCCAGGCAATTTTGTTATCCTTGATTTTGAAGGTGAGTTGGCAACCGACCCCGCAATAGGGGCAAACGGTGTTCACTTCACGGTCAATCTCGGCACTGTCGCCCTGGCCAGCTTCGTCCAAAGCTGTTGTCGCCATCAACGCGCCGGTGGGGCAGGCCTGCACACATTCGCCGCAGGCGACGCAAGTGGACGCACCCATGGGATCATTGATATCGAAGGTAATCTGCGCATCGTGTCCGCGGCCCGACATGCCGATAACGTCGTTCACCTGCACTTCGCGGCACGCCCGGACACACAGATTGCAATGAATGCAGGCATCCAAGTTGACCTGCATGGCGGCGTGCGACGAATCGAGCAACGGCACCTTTGAGACGTCACGCGCAGGGAACCGACTCTCGGAAAGGCCACGCCGGCCGGCGGCTTTCCACAACTGCGACGAACGGTCGTGCGCCTTGTCGCGCTCGGGCTGATCCGCGAGGAGCAATTCCACCACCATCTTCCGCGCTTTCTCGGCACGTTCCGATGTGGTGGTGACAACCATGCCTTCACTGACGGGACGGATGCATGATGCCACCAACGAGCGCTCACCTTCCACCTCGACCATGCATGCCCGGCAATTGCCGTCAGGCCTGTAGCCGGGCTTCGGTTTGTGGCAGAGATGCTGAATATTGACCTTCTCTGCATTGGCGGCTTCCCAGATGGTTTGCCCATCGTGCGCCGTGACGGTTTTGCCATTCAAGGTGAAGGAGACCGTTTGATTATCGTCGGCACCAGACATGCTCATATCTCCTCGGCAAAGTGTTTCATGGTCAGGCGGATGGGGTTCGGCGCGGCTTGGCCCAGCCCGCAGATGGAAGCGTCGGTCATGACTTCGCAGAGCTCCTCCAACAACGTCTGGTCCCAGGTATCGGCTTGCATCAGCTTGACGGCTTTCTCGCAGCCGACCCGGCACGGCGTGCACTGGCCGCAGCTTTCGTCTTCGAAGAAACGCAGCATATTGAGTGCGGCGGCGCGTGCGTTGTCTTGGTCCGACAGCACCACCACGGCGGCGGATCCAATGAACGTGCCGAGTGGTTGTAAGGTGTCGAAGTCGAGCGGCACGTCGTTGATTGAAGCCGGCAGCAACCCTGACGACGGCCCGCCGGGTTGGTAGGCCTTGAATGTGTGACCATCAAGCATGCCGCCGGCCGCATCGATGACATCGGTGATCGTCGAACCAGCGGCCAGCAAATAGACGCCAGGATTGTTCACGCGGCCCGAAACGGAATAGCTGCGCAGACCTTTGCGGCCGTTCTTCTCGGTGCCCGACAGGACGTCAGGCCCTTCGCGCATGACCCGCGCTACCCAGTACAAAGTTTCGACATTGTTGACCAGGGTCGGCTGACCGAACACGCCCACCTGAGCGACGAACGGTGGGCGATGACGCGGCAGGCCGCGCTTGCCCTCGATGCTCTCGATCATCGCCGATTCTTCACCACAGATATACGCACCTGCACCTCGCCGAAGGTCAATGTAGCCTTTGGCGACGATACCGGCCTGCTCCAGCGCGGCAATCTCACGGCGCAGGATTTTCAAGACGGCGGGATATTCATCGCGCATGTAAATAAATGCGGTTTCTGCTTCTACCGCCCAGGCCGCGATCAGCATGCCCTCAAGGAAGAGGTGCGGCGTGCGTTCCAGGTAATAACGGTCCTTAAACGTGCCGGGTTCACCCTCGTCGCCATTGACGGCCAGGTAGCGCGGTCCGGCCTCGGCGCGGACAAACGACCATTTGCGGCCTGTCGGGAAACCCGCGCCGCCAAGCCCCCGCAGACCCGCGTCGATCAGGGTCTCTTCGATGCTTTTGGGCGAGGTGCTGCCGGTGCGGAGTTCCGCCAGTTTTTCATACCCGCCGTTGGCCCGGTAGGCATCGAAGGCTTCGTATTCTGGCAGGTGGGCATGGGTATCATCATTGGCAATGGCCTGTTGGGCCTTCTCCAGTGTCGCACTGTCGATGTGATTGTGGCCGATTTCCAATGCGGGCGCTGTATCGCAGCGGCCCATGCACGGTGCGCGCACCACTCTGACGTTCGAACTGTCGAGGCCATCTTCCAGGGCTTTCATCAATTCCTGTGCGCCCGCCATCTCGCACGACAAGGAATCGCAAACCCGGATGGTTAAGGCCGGCGGCGGGGTCTCGCCGTCCTTCACCACATCGAAGTGCGCATAAAAAGTGGCGACCTCGTACACTTCCGCTTGTGACAGGCGCATTTCATCGGCCAACGCGTGTAAATGCGCCGCGGATATGTGCCCGAAACGGTCTTGAACCAAATGAAGAAACTCAATCAGGAGGTCACGTCGGCGCGGCTTGTCACCGAGTAGATCACGGATGTCCGTGCGCGCTCCATCGTCGAGCTGCCGTCCTTTTGGCGTCTTCCGCCCCTTACCGCGCCCTGAAATCCACACGCCTTGGGTGTTGTCCAGCGGTGCCATTGATACCCTCCCCATTTCTCAACACTTCAACTGAAGCCGGAACCGGGAAAAACAGCAAATCGTAATTCGTTAAGGCGTCATTCGCTCAGGTTATGACGGATTTGCGCGAAGCGCCTCGGCAAGGGCCTGAACGGCGGGTGGTGCCGGTTTTCGATCCGCAACGGCAAGGCATATGGGCTTTTCGACAACCGGGTCGGTCAACGGCAACTGCACAACGTTTGACGCAAAAGGCAGGTTGCCGGCGAGAGATTCCGGCGCGATGGTTGCGGTCGCGCCAGTCTCGACTTGTGCAAGGGCGGCTGTAAAAGCATTGGCTTCCATGACCAAGTTGGGTGTCGCGCCGACCTGCTCGAACACTTCATTGAGAATGCGGCGGTTGCGCATGTTTCCGGTCAAAAGACAGAGCGGCAATTTCGCCGCCTCCTTCCAGGTGGCGGTTCCTTTTGTGCGTGGCGCCAAAGCTTTGGGCGCCAACAGCACATAGCGCTCGCTGTACAGGATCTCCGATTTCAGGGATTTTGGCAGTTCCGCCTCGAGGTAGGTGATCCCGGCGTCGAGTGTAAATTCGTCCAATCCCTGTCTGATTTGCGATGATGAAGCCGAGTACACTTCGATCACCAGGCCCGGGTGTTGTTCGCGCAATCGCTCTGAGTTTAATGCCGCATAGGTAATGGCGGTTGGCACCACACCGATGATCAAACGCCCCGACAGCGCACCTTTCGCGGCCTCAATTTCCTGGCGCATGCCTTCGGCGTCCGACAGCAATTGCCGCGCCCATTTGAGCACGATTTCGCCCTCGTCGGTGAAGCCCATAAAGCGGTTGCCGCGTTTGACGATGGGTGTTTCGAACTCGGTTTCGAGATTGCGGATGCGCGCCGAGAATGCCGGTTGCGAGATGCCGCATTCCGCCGCGGCGCGCGCGAAATGGCGATGGCGCGCCAGCGCGGCAAGCAACTGCATATCGCGAAGATCCGTCATTTCGTTCTCGACCCAACCCTTTTGCTTCGGACGCGGCGGCGCCTAACTTCATGTGTAGGCCTTCCGGCGCGCGAAATCCAATAGTACCTGATTTCCCTCGGGTTTTCGTGCCTTCTTCCTAAATCTCCGCCTGAGCGCTACAATACCCGGCCCGTTCGGCAACTGCCGGGAGATTTCTTTGGCGACAGAAATCAGCGCCGTTTCCAGTGTCAGTTTCGCATCCGCAGGCACGCGTGCGGTGGCGTCGTTGGGGGCGCGTGCCTCGGTTCCGGGCATAACAGGCGCTGCCGATGGGGTGCTGAAACCCCTCGGCGCATCGCCCGACCGTTTTGTTGAGGTTCGCGCTGCGCTGAACCGTGCCGACACGCGAACCGCGCTGGATACGGCGGTGGCCGCCGGCACGGGCATCTTAAGCGCATTGAAGGACCTGCGGACGGGTTTTCGGGTGGCGGGATCGTCCATCGTCAATCCGAGCGCAAATCTGCTTGATGGAAATGGGTCCAGGGTTTCGGCGCTCAATATCCAAGTGCAGGCGGATATCTTGCTCAATGCCATCGACAAACTGGTGAAGTCCGCCGAAATCAGTGGCGCCAATCTGATCTCCAGTTCCGGGGTGCCTGTGCGGTTGCAAACGACAGCTTTCGGTGGCGGCCTCAACGTCCAGCCGCAGCCATTTGATCGTGCGGGCCTAGGGCTCGATAACGTTAATCTGTTGGCCAATGGCGGCGTCGATAGGGCGCTGGCTGCGGTCAACGAAGCCATTTACGTAGCCGAACAAAGGTTGGAGCGGCTTGAAATCCTGCAGCGCGCCGCCGGTGGGTCCACGAACGTCAATCGGCAGATCCTGGCGCGGGCGCTTAGTGGTTTTGGTGCCTCTTCCCTCGATCGCGGGGCGCTCGTCGATCTCGTCGGGTAGCTGGATTCTATGTCCGTCACAGTATATTTTATGCACCGGTTTTGCTGTTACAGGCTGATTCGGCCTGAGCTTTGGGAGGAATGAGGATGAGCTACACCCTGGATCAATTCGCCAGCGACTGCCACGACGCCTTGCAGGCGGACAATGGACCGGGCGGCCGTGAGCAGGTGCGCCAATGTGTCGAACGCGCGCTGAAAGATGAAACTTTCGTGGCTGAACACCTAGGCGGAGACGATCACAAGGAGCGCGAAATTCTTTATCAGGACGCTGACCTTGGATTTTGTATCTGCGCACACGTCTATACCGGCGAAAAGCAAGGTGCGCCGCACGATCATGGTCCGACCTGGGCAATCTATGGGCAAGCCGTTGGCGAGACGGAAATGACCGATTGGAAAATCATCTCACCGCCAAACGGCGATGCGCCTGGCAAAGTCGAGAAGGTAAAGAGCTATCGTATGGTGCCCGGCGATGCGCATGTCTATGAGGCTGGCGACGTGCATGCACCGTACCGTGATGGGCCGACACGGCTGATCCGTATCGAAGGCCAGAACACGGACAACATTCAGCGCACTCCGCTGGAGGCCGCCTAGGCGGGCGCTATAGCTCGACAACCATGTGGTCGCGTGCGCACTCCTCGGGGATATCGTCGGCCATGGGCAGCATTTCCGCACTCATGTGGGTGAGGATGATTCGCTTGGCGCCGAACTCATCCCAGTGCTCCTTGATGTCGGGATAGTTGAGGTGGAATTTGACCGGTTTGGCGTGAAAATAGCATTCCAAGATCAGCAGGTCGGCGTCCTGGCCCAATGCCGGCATGTGTTTGTTCCATGCACTGTCGCCGGTATAGGAGATGATTTTGCCGCCAATTTCGCAACGCACTGAAGTCGGGTTGGTTTCGCCCGTGTGAATCGCCGGGTAGGGCGTTACGGTGGCGGCGCCGACCGCGCAGGGCCGCATCACGTCCATTTCGATATATCGCAGATCAAACTTCGGCGTCATGACATGCATGCCGGGCAGCATCGCCTCGTAAACTTCTTTCAGTCGCGCTTCCGTATCGCGGGGGCCCGCAATGATCAGCGGCTTGTCACGCCTGGCGCCGAGCATGGCATCCATCAGCATGAACGGCACCCCACCACAGTGATCACCGTGGATATGAGTCAATACAATGGCGTCGATTTCATTGTGGCTGATACCCAGCTGGTTCAGCGAGATTAGCGACGACGCGCCGAAGTCGATGACGAAGTTAAAGCCCGGCGAGCGCACCAGAAAACAAGTTTGAAACCGGCCGCCGGCTCCAAATGCATCGCCGGTTCCTACAAATGTAACGCTCACAGACATCGGGTTTTACTTTTCGTCCAACAGCCGTCCGACGATGCGTTCGAGTTCCTTGGCGGCGCGTTTGCGGCGTTTGGCATCCATGCGCTCTAAATCGAAGAAATAGCGCATGCCTTCGGCCTCCTTGCGGATGAAGCGTTTGTTGCGGCTTCGCTCTTCGAAGATATCGCGCACTGAAAACGGGTGCACGTCGCGCGCAATACCTTTGACGCGGATGGGCTCCATAGGGTCGGCTGCCACATGGTCGCGAACCAGCATGTGGGTTTCATTCGACATCGTGATTCCGTCGGGTTCGCAGATACCTTCCAGCCTTGCGGCCAAGTTCACCTCACCGCCGATAATTGTGTAGTCCATGCGGTCGGCACTGCCGAAGTTGCCGACGTTGCAGTAGCCGGTGTTGATGCCGATGCGCATGTGGAACGGCCGCTCGTAGCCTTGGTCCAGCCACTTGGCCCTGAGGTCTACCATGCGCTGCTGCATTTCGATGGCCATTTTGACGCAAGCCTGGGCGTCATCCTGGATGCCGCGGCTGACGGGATCGCCGAAAAAGATAACCACGGCGTCGCCGATGAACTTATCAATGGTGCCGCCGTGCTTGAGAGCGATTTCAGACATTTTCGTCAGGTAATCGTTCAACAAGGAAGTCAGGTCTTCGGGCTGCAGGTTTTCCGTCGTCGAAGTAAAGTCCTTGATGTCGGAAAAGAACACCGTGAGTTTCTTGCGCTCAGTCGCCAGAGAAGCGTCGCGTTCGCCCGAGAAGATCATCTCGTACACTTGCGGCGACAGGTACTTCGAGAGTTGGTCCGAAAGAGCTTCCAGAACCTGGGATTTCTCGTCCAGGGACTTCGCCACCTCGTTCAATTGCGCCTCGTTGCGGTCACTAACCCGCACCAAACGCTTCGATGTGCGCATGAGCTTGGTGTAGCCCTTCAGAAGCGCGGCGAACTCTGCATGCAACTCTTTCTTGGTAAGCTTTGGATCTTCGAATTTGGCCTGGGCGGCTTCGAGAAGTTCCAGTTCGGATTGGAAAAGGTCATAACTCATGCCGCGCTTGAGGCTTTAGGAGCCGCCGCCTAACTGTTCGTTTTTCTTCATGTTGAAGGTGGCGTTCTCCAGGTCCTCGGCGAATTCCTCGCCCAGTTCCTCCATGGTGTCATCTTCCTCGTCATAGTACCAGTTGACGGTAACGTCGGCGTCGCCCTCAGCGGTTTCCTCCAACGTATCAAACAACCCCATCAACACTTTGGCGGTAGAAGAGTTGAAGTAAATGAGCTCGAAATTGAACACGATGGCACCACCATCGAGATCTTCAAGATGGCTTTCCAGATTGTCGATGACCTCTCCGTAAAAGGCGGTGACATCTTCGGGATAGGATTCGCCGCGAATTGTGAACACGTTGGCGGCAAAATCGAAATCGATCTCCGGTGACCTGTCCGTGGCCTTGATCTTGATATTTTCCATGACCGTTCTCTTAAGTCCTTACGAATACGCTTTCAGCGCAAAAAACGAATGATCGTCATCGATGTTCATAAAATCGAAAACGATGGTGTCTGATGACCGCCGGGCAATTTCAATAAAGCCGACACCAGCGCCTTTGCTGGTGGCTTCCGTCGGCGCCCGCAGTTTTTGTTTGTAGAGTGATTTCAGTTCACTGTCGTCCATGTCGCGGATTTCGCCCAAACGGGTGCTCAAGCGTTCCACGTCCTTGCTCAATATCTTGTTGCCGCAAGACACAAAAAAACGATGATCGTCGATGCCGATATTTATCACACCGTAGCGCAATTCCGTTTCCGCTTCTTCGTTGTCAACCGGCTCACGTTCGGCCGAATAGCGTATAACGTTCTGCATTTGCTCAACAAAAATAGCGAAGATATTGCGCATGGTGGTTTTGTCGGCAGCTTCCAGCACCAGCTTTTGTTTCAGTGCTTCGCCGATGCCCGTTAGGACCGATTCCGTGATGTAGCCGCTGTAGCAGAACACAATGCCCTGCTGGCGTAGTACATTCCGGAAATCATACATTTCTTCAGCCAGCATGGGCCTTTCTCTCCCCAAATAGCGGGTCGGCGCTAAGCTCTACTGCAGGGTAGTGCGTTGCCCCTAAAAAACAATACCGGCTTTTCTCGGGCGCGACCATAGCCTTTTCCTGCTCTTGTATTCAGGCCGCATCGTGCCTTATTCATCGGGTGGGATCAGACGGAGTGACGCTGAGTTCATACAGTAGCGCAAGCCTGTGGGTGGTGGGCCATCCGGAAAGACGTGGCCTAAGTGTGAATCGCATCGTGCGCACAGGATTTCCGTGCGGCGCATGAAAAAACTCACATCCTCTTCCTCACTGACGGCATCCGGCGTCACGGGCGCGAAAAAACTCGGCCATCCGGTGCCGGAATCGAATTTCGCGCCTGCCTCGAACAATGGATTGCCGCAGCACACACAAGCGTAGGTGCCGGGATCTTTGCAGTTGTCATAGGCGCCGGTAAACGCGCGCTCGGTGCCTTTCTGGCGGCAGACTTTAAATTGCTCAGGCGTAAGTTGCGCTTTCCACTCTTCGTCGGTTTTCGTGATCTTGTCCATGGCAAAGCCTCAGTGTCGGTTGTGGTGGTATATATCCATATGGGAAGAGGGCGTATTTTGCACAAGATGGTTGCTCCCGCCACATTGATGGCGCAGCGCTCACCGCAACAGACACGCCAGTTCCGACGCGGCGATGAAATGCTGCTCACTCATGGATGCCGAGCCGTGCGAGAATCCCAGGAAGCCTGAATTTCCCTCGTCAGGCATCTCTATATCGATACTGTTCGCGGTGAGATGTTGGAGTTCGATCAGCGTATATGAGCGCCGCCACAACCATTCCCGGTTCTCAACGGCGGCAAGATCGTCGTGCGGCAATGCCTCCTCACTCCAAGCGTAGAAATAGAGACAAAAATTCAAAGACTCGACAGGTTGAACGGACATCAGCCGCATGCCGAGCCGTTCGATGAAACACGCGTGTGCGGCGGAAATATCAGCTGCGCGCAACGTTATATGGGCCAATGTTGCTTGGGCCGCGAGAGAATGCCCTTCGCCGACGGGCCGTTCGCTCCCTTGAAAACCCTGCTGCAACAATTCGATGGTGAACCCGGCAGGGTCGGTGATGTGGGTCATGTAGCCGATATCGCGAAACTGAATGGGATCGGGGACCATCGTTCCCATTTGCCGCAGACCTGTCACGGCGTGATCCAGGTTTCTGACGGTGATGCCGATTTTCCAGTAAAAGCCATTGGGCCGCGCCTCGTACGGCTGGACCTCGGCCGTTTTGAATACGAGCTGACAACCGCTGCCGGGAAAGCCGAACGTGAGCGTATCCTCCGGACATTCCTTGATGTGCATGCCGAGCAGGCCACCATAAAAGCTGCGCAAACCGTCGAGGGTCGGTACTGTCAGGTGGTGGCTAATGATCGAGTGGTCGGTCCGCATGAGGCTTTATCTTGCACAAGATCGCGCCTCCCCGCTACCTTGAACAGACTGCGGAGAAAAAGGGCGAAGCGTGGCATCGGACAAGCAATATCAGGCGCTTGAAAAAGAGATTGTTGGGCTGTTCAACAATATCCAACGGATCAAGCACGAACTCGCGTCGGTCAAGCATCCAACCGCTGAGCACGATATGCTGGGCTCCGCGGCGGACCAACTGAACGCCATTGCTGAGGAGACCACGGACGCCGCACACGAGATTATGGAAGCCGCCGAAGCCATTGATGCGGTGAACCAAGACCTGCTGAAGCAGATCAAGCTCGGCGGAGCGCGAGGTCATTTCAACGAAATCGGCAAGAACGTTTCGCGTATCTTCGAGGCATGTAGCTTTCACGACATTACGGGTCAGCGTTTGGCGAAGATTGTCCGCACCATTAATGCCATTGAGGGCGCGTTGAATTCATTGGTGGTCATTGTCGGCAAGGACTCCATCGCCGCGCTGCCGACGGACGCCGAGACTCTGAACCGCATGGATGGCGACGTCGAGTTGGCTGGCCCGGCGCTGGAAGGCGAGGCGCTGTCCCAAGATGATATCGACAAGCTGTTCGACTGAATGATTTAAAATCGCCCGTCGTAAGGCTGGCGGCCGATGGGGCAGGCGATGAGCGTGAAGGTGTCTGCTTCCAATGCGGCCTGCAACGCCGTTTGAAGGTCCGCCCGATTCTGCACCGTTACGCCCTTGCCGCCCAGCGCTTCGGCGACGCCTGCGAAATCGGTGCCTTGAAAATCAACGCCCAGGTTCGGCAATTGATCACCGCGCTGCTTCAGTTCGATCAACGCCAATTGTTCATCGACGAACACCACAACCGGAACGGCAAGGTTCAGGTCACGCGCGGTGGCCAACTCACCCAGGATCATCTCAAGCCCGGCATCGCCGGTGAATGCAATCACCGGGGTTTCCGGTGCCGCCAGCTTGTGGCCCATGGCCAGTGGCAGGGCGATCCCCATGGTGCAGAGCCCTGTTGATTGCAAGATCTGGCGTGGGCCATAGGCCTGCCATTGCTGACTGATCAAGATACGGTGCGCGCCGGTATCGACCCCAATCACGCCGTCTCTCGGTAATACCTTCCGCACGGTATCGATTACCGCTGCCGGCCCCCAAGCCTCGTCGGTGGGGAAAGCTTCGGACAACTCGGCGCGGGTCATGGCAGGTTGATCGTCAGGCCAGGCGGCGTTGGATGCCAAGCCATCGCACAGCGCGTCCAGTCCCGCGCCCACGTCGCCGACGAAAGCGTGCGTTGCGCGGTGGACATAATGGGTGTTGGCAACTGCCGCTAGGTCGATCACGACAGGGCCGTCTGGTCCGGTTCTCCAAGGATCGATCCATTCGGCGCGCATTTCGATAGGGTCGTAACC
>JAERTE010000142.1 GCA_016845145.1 Rhodospirillaceae bacterium | reverse complement strand
GCGCGCCGCGTGAGCACATCGGACACGGTGGCCCCGTTCATGGCCTTCGCTGCCGACGAGGTGACCCGTGCCGTCATGCTTGAGGCCGCCGAGGCAGTGGGGTTTGGATCAGCCAGCGTCGTTGCGGGTGACGTCGCGCTGGCGGCGGCGTCACTGGCCGAGATCCCGACGCCCGAGGTGTTGGTTGTTGATCTGGACAGCGACGTACCGCCGGCACTGGCGGTGGAGCATCTGGCGGCGGTTTGTGACCCGGGCGCACATGTGGTGTTTGTGGGGTCCGTCAACGATGTGTCGCTGTACCGCGAACTGAAGGCGGCGGGCGTGGCGGATTATCTGGTCAAGCCGCTCGGTGTCGACGTGCTGATCGAGGCACTGCATAAACCGGAACCCGCCGATATCCAGGTGCTTGGCGAGACGCCTTCGCCTGATGGTGTGCGGATCGGTGTTGTCGGTGCGCGCGGCGGCGTGGGCGCCTCCACCATCGCCACCAGCCTGGCCTGGATTTTGTCCGATGAGCGCGGTCTGCGCACGGCGCTGGCGGATTTGGATGTTACCTACGGCACCATTGCCTTGAACCTGGACCTGGAGCCCAACCGGGGCCTCGCAGACGCCATGGAAAACCCGGCCAGGGTGGATGATCTGTTTATCGAGCGCGCCACCTTGACGGTCTCCGATCATCTCGGTGTGCTGGCCTCGGAAGCGGATCCGGCCGAGAGCCCGGTTGCCAATGATGCCCAGGCCCGCCTGGCCGATCACCTGCACCAAACATTCGCCGCCGTGGTTCTCGATCTGCCACGCCACCGGTTGGCCAAGGGTGGAACTGTCGGCGCCCTGGACCGATTGGTAATCGTCACCGAACCGACGCTCGCGGGCCTGCGTGATGCAGTGCGCCTTAAGACATTCGCCTTGGGCAACGGATTGAGTGAGGACGCCGTTCACGTGGTGGTCAATCGGGTCGGTCTGCTGCCCAAAGGCGAATTGGACGCTAAGACCATGACTGGCGGCGGACAGTTGAGCGTCAACCATATGCTGGTGTTCGATGCCAAAGCCGCCGGCGCGGCTATGACGCAGGGAAAGCCGCTGTGCGTCACCGCCCGCAAGAGCAAGATCGGAAAAGCGCTTCGCGAGCTGAGCCGCCAGTTGATGCCGGAAAATGACGATGCGCCGAAGTCCGCTTTGGCGCGCTGGTTCAAGGGGGGCAAGTGATGTTTGGCCGCCGTGAGAACCGGAGTGGAGGTCAGGGTGAAGACCGGGACGTTGTGTCGCTGGCCGCCTATCGCCAGCCGCAAGAAACGGTGGCGGAAACCGAAGCGGCGTCTGCGACCGATCCCAATCTCTACCGTTCCCACATCGTCGACACCGCAGCCGAAGCCCTTGTGGAGGTCAACCGCTCCAAATTCACACCGCGAGAACTCCTCGACATGCCGCGCGGTGAATTGGCCAGTGCGCTGGAAGCGGAATTGAATACGCTCGATCTGCCCGAGCCGCCACCCTCGGAAGCGGAAACCCGCGACATCATTACCGCATCGCTCAATGCCTTGTTGTTCGAGGCTAAGGACAGTGTGGGTCCCGACCCTGATAAACCAGCGGGCGGCGCGACCGAAGACCGAATGGAGACGGCCAAGGAGAGCGTGCACCCGATGCTCATGGACCGCATCGACGTGACCAAGGCGAGCGAAGTGCCGCGCGGTCAGTTGGCGGCGGAGGTAAGTGATCTGGTGGGCGAGATACTGGCCGAGGAGGCGATCCACCTGAACCTGATCGAGCAGCGCGATCTGGTGACCAGCCTGTTGAACGATATGCTGGGGCTCGGGCCCTTGGAGTCTCTGCTGGCCGATGAAAGCGTCAACGACATTTTGGTCAACGGCGCCAAACAGGTGTTCGTGGAGCGCAAGGGCAAGCTGGAACTGACCGACATCAGCTTCCGCGACAACGCGCACGTGATGCAGATCGCCGGCCGGATCGTCTCGGCTATCGGACGGCGGATCGATGAATCGACACCCCTGGTCGATGCCCGCCTGGCGGACGGGTCGCGGGTCAATATCATTATCCCGCCGCTGGCCATCGACGGGCCGTCGATCTCCATCCGCAAATTCGCCAAGCAGAAGATCACCCTCGATGTTATGGAGCGCCAGGGAAACATGTCGCCGGCCATGGCGACGGTGCTGCGCATTGCGTCGCGGGCGCGGCTGAATATCTTGATTTCTGGCGGTACCGGATCGGGCAAGACGACACTGTTGAACGCATTGTCGCGACTGATCGACCACGGAGAGCGTATCGTCACCATTGAGGACGCCGCCGAGTTGCAACTGCAGCAGCCCCATGTGGTGAGATTGGAAACCCGTCCGCCAAACCTGGAAGGCGACGGCGAGATTACCCAGCGCGAACTGGTGAAGAACGCGCTGCGTATGCGGCCCGACCGTGTGATCTTGGGCGAGATTCGTGCCGGTGAAGCGCTCGATATGTTGCAGGCCATGAACACCGGCCACGATGGATCGCTCGGCACCATCCACGCCAACCGTCCCAGAGAGGCGCTCACCCGGCTTGAGAACATGGTCGCCATGTCGGGTGTCAAATTGCCGAACGAGGCGGTGCGCTCTCAGATCGCAGGCGCGGTGAACATGGTGGTGCAGGTTTCGCGCATGCGGGATGGCGTGCGGCGCATCACCGCCATTACTGAGATCGTCGGCATGGAAGGCGAGGTGGTGACCACGCAAGACCTGTTTAATTTCGAGTTCACCGGCGAAGACGCCGACGGCAATCTGGTCGGCACTTACAAATCGACCGGGCTCAGGCCGCACTTTACGGCTCGCGCCCAGTACTTCGGTCTCGACCGCGCGCTTCTGGAAGCCATGGGTTAGGGGGACGGCGTGATCGACGGCATCTGGATTTTGTTCGGCAGTATGATCCTCACACTGGTTTTGCTTTGGCTGGGTTTCGGCGGCGCCGAATCAGGCGCGCGGCGGCGGCTGAAAGCGCGCGCCGCGGCCGCCGTGCACCGCGGCCGCGGTGTCGACGTGCCCGAAGCGGAAAGTATCAAGCGCGACGCGAGCAGTGTGTCACCGCTGCTGGATGGTTTTGTCAGGCGTCTACTGCCCGATCCGGACGCCATCAGCCGGCGTTTGGAGCGCACGGGGCGTTCGGTCTCCATCGGCGCCTACGGTGCGGCGCACGTGGCCAT
>JAERTE010000141.1 GCA_016845145.1 Rhodospirillaceae bacterium | reverse complement strand
CGTCGTCCAGGCAGAAGTTGTAGAAAAACTGATCCTGAGAGCTCTCCAGCCGACCCATCATTGTTCCATCCCCTGATATCCACCAGAAAAATGGAATCACGTTCTCAAATCCTAATCAACAAGGTGTTTTGCAACAGAATTCCTCCAGATTCAGACGTCAACCTGCTCGGCGATGTCCAATGCGTCGTCAACTTCGACGCCAAGATACCGGACCGTGCTCTCGATCTTTGTGTGACCGAGAAGTAATTGAACAGCTCGGAGATTGCCGGTTCGCCGGTAGATCAATGTCGCTTTAGTGCGCCGAAGCGAATGCGTGCCGTAGAGCGATGCATCCAGCCCGATGCTGTTGATCCACTGGGAGACGAGCCTCGCGTATTGTCTGGTCGTTAGGTTCTTGTTCGGACCTCGCCGACCGGTGAACAGGAAATCACCCGGTTTTTTGTCTTGGGTTTTTAAGTAGTAGTCGACGGCCTGTCGGGTGTGCTCGGTGATTTCAAACTTCACAGGCCGGCCCGTTTTCCGCTGACGGACTGTTGCCCGCTCCACGGCGTATCCATGCGGAGCGATGTCTTCGACTTTCAAGCTGACGACGTCGCATCCCCGTAATTTGCTATCAATGGCCAGGACGAACAGAGCCAAGTCGCGTTGGCATTTTGCCAATTGCAGTTGTGTTCGGATGGCCCATACGTGTTTGGGCCGCAGGGGTGGTTTCTGTCCAATCAGTTTGCCCTTATTCCAAGGCACATGTGGGGTTGGTTCGGGTTTCTTGAAAAACTGCATTGTTCTCCTCCTTTGTCTGAGAGGAGAAATGATGCCCTGATTCTTCCGCTATCGAGGGTCGACCGGAATTAATCCGCTGCCTCTATCCAGTTCACCTTGGTGCCAGGAACCGTCATTCGCGGTGTTGATAGAAAATGACGGCTTTCTGATCGGAAACCGGACGTCACGGGGGCAGTACCTGATATACCGAAGATGACCCAAGGTGGTCTTCGGGAGCTGTGCTTTACGATTTTTCCTTTGCGATCCGTTTCCGGATTTTTCATCTTCCGGGCGTGCGCCGCCGAAACATATGTGTCAGCAGCAATCGAAGTTCGGCTTCGCACTAATGACGAATGACCTGCTCGACGGTAGATTGTTTCATGGACATTTAAACAGCTCCTCTATGCCGCGCCCCAAACACCAGCTGCTCTGTTCAAGGTTTTGGATCTGGTTGCGGGGATAGGTCACTAAACTGGCCCAACATTCACCAACTCAAGGTCAATTTGGCGGACATTCAGCTATCGTCGAAAGTGGCTAGGCTCCCCAGGGTAATCGGCTTGACCGGCGGCCGGGTCCGAAGATAGCCGATCTCGGCCATCTCCATGCCCGACGTTTCCGCTATCAATTCGCCGACGGTGAGGGCGCACTGGCGGCTCTGGCATGGGCCCATGCCGGCCCGGGTGAAAGCCTTCAACTGGTTGGGCCCCGGACAGCCGAGGGCCGCCGCCGCCCGGACCTCGCTGGCAGTGACCCCTTCACAGCGGCAAACCACGGTTTCATCCTCCATCGGCCGCCGCAACCAGTCAGCCGGACGGTACAGCGTGTCGAGGAAGGCTCGGACCCGATATTCCTTGGTAAGAAGCCGGCGAAGGGGGCGGGCTCGCTGGTCACGTTCGGCTCCGCTTAGTGAACCCTGGCGGTGCGCCGCGTCAAGCGCCGCTACCCGCCCTTGTAGTTGGGCAGCAATGGCGCCACCGATGCTGCCACCGTCGCCGGCCACCGTCACACCTTCGACGGAAGTGACACCCCAATCGTCCTGCTGAACGTGCCAGCAGGCCTGACGCTCATTCCAAACATGGCGGCAGCCGATAGAAACAGTTAGGTTCGTGTTGGGTACGATGCCCTGGTGCAGAAACAGGTGATCGCTCCCAAAATACCGCCAGTCGCCGTTTACACGGTAGGCAACGGCCTCCAGTCGTTTGTCGCCTTCAGCCCTTAGACCGGTGACCCCTTTGATCCAAGGGACACCGGCCCGGCGCAGGGCAGCCATCATCGAGAATCCTTTTGTCAGATAGCTGGGCAGGTTAAGCGCCGCCGGCAAATATGGTGCCGCTCGCAGATAGTTGGTCCGGGGGGTCGTTTCCAATACGGCGGCGATAGGCAAACCCGCCTGCAGGTACTGCCAGGCGATCAGGTAAAGCAAGGGACCGCTGCCGGCAAATACGGCCTTTGGGGCGCCTAGTGCGGCTGATTTAAGCAGAATTTGCGCCGCTCCTGCCGTCATCACCCCGGGTAAGGTCCAGCCAGGTACCGGCACCGGCCGTTCTTGGGCGCCACCGGCGATGATCAAAAACTCGGCTCGAAGGCATCGGCTGATGCCGTCTCGGTTATAATGAATGTGTCGCTGGGGGGTTATTTCCCAAACCTGGGAAAGAGGCAGGTAGTCAGCGCCGCTGTCGCGAAAAGCCCGCAGCAACGGTTGCCCTTGCTCGTAGTCTAAACCGAGGCTCGGTCGCTGACCGTTTGTCTGTTGTTCCAGAGAACGGTAGATTTGTCCACCGGGCGATGGCTGTTCATCGAGCACCACGACCGATAGCCCCTCGGCAGAGGCTTCGATGGCTGCAGCCAGGCCGGCTGGTCCGGCACCGATCACGGCAAGTTGGCAACTGTCGCCACTCACGTCTGATCCTCTCCGGCAGTGGCACACCGGGTGACGATGACCATCTCATGGCTCACGGTTTCCAGGCAGGCCTGCCGGTTGGGTTGACCGTCGATTGTGCACAGGCATTCAAAACAGACTCCCATCATGCAGAAAGGTCCCTGGGCACCGCCGAAGGATCTGTCCCGCAAGCTGAAGACGCCGGCGGACAGTAGGGCAGCAGCTACGCTCAGGTCGGCGGCAACGGTATAGGGGGAGCCATCGATGTGAATTGTTACCGTCGGCCGATCGGTGGCCAGGTCAATGAACATAGCGCTGCTCCGGTCCGAAATCCGCGATGGCCGGGTCGATTTCCAGCCCGGCGATCCAGCGGGCCAGCATGGTGGCATGCAGCGGTGTCAGGGTGACGCCGCTGTGCGTCGAGGCGGCGAAGGCCCGCGGGTGGCTGTCCGATCTCTGGTACAGCGGATTACCGTCCTCTGTCATTACCCGTAGAGCCGCCCAGGAACGGACGAGTTGCACTGTTTCGAGGGACGGAAAGGTGGCCACGGCGCGCCGCGCCATGCTTGCAAGAACTCTCATGTTGGTTCTTTCGTCAAAGTCGGCATCTTCCTCCACATTGCCAATCAGCACCCCCCCAGTATCAGTCTGTACTAGGTCAGTCGCCGGAACGGGAAAGAGTAATGGCAGCTTTTCGGAGACTAGTACCTGGCCGCGGACCGGACGAACGCCCCCTTTTAAGCCAAGCTGCGCGGCAAACCTTGCATTTGCTACGCCAGCAGCGAGGAGGATCTTTTCCGCCTGTACGGATCCGTTCATGGTTACCAGTTCAAATCCGTTTTCGATTTGGCGGATGCTGCCAACCGAATGCCGGGGCAGATAATGGCCGCTATGCTGTTGGAATCCCTGGTGCAGGGCTCGCCATAACAGCAGCGAATTGACTTGGCCATCCATAGGGTTATAGGAGGCGCCGGCCACTTGCGGGCCGATTTCCGGATAAATATCGAGAAGGGCCTGCCGGTCAAGCATCTCAGAACGAGCTTCCGGAGATTCCGGTTCGATCCCATCGATCAACTTGTGACGGCATTCGAATTCCCCGTCATCGAGGCAGAACTTCAGGCCGCCGGTGCGCCGGTAGTTGACATCGACGCCGGTCAGCTCTTTGAGTTCGGCGGCGAATACAGGCCAGGCCTTGGCAGCTCGTACCGTCCACGCCGCGTAGGCTGGACAACCATATCCCTTGCCTTGCACCCAAACTAGGGAGGTGTTGCCGCGGGCGGCACGGTGGGCGATGTCACCTTCGTCTACCATCGCCGTTTTCAATCCGAGCTTGGCCAGTCCGTAGGCGATTGCCCCGCCGAGTAAGCCACCGCCGATGACGGCGACTTCGTACGCTGGTCTTGTTGAAATTGAGACGCTCAAATCAACGCCTTTCCCTTGGTTCGCCCGCTCGGTCAACAGGCGTTCGTCACTATGCCCTTGGCTCAATCCAATTCAAACAAGAGATCCTTTATCACCTTTCGATTTGGTGGTGGTGCGACTGTCATGCCATCTTCCGCAATACACATGCAGGCCAAACGTCGGTTGCCGTCAATCATCATGGAGCAAAGTCCGCAAACGCCACGATGGCAGTCGGTGTCTCGGAACGACAGCGTGCCGTCAACCGTTTGAAAAACCCGGCGGATCGCTTGTATGACGTTGAGTTGTCCTTCCGCCTCATATTCATAGGTTTCAAGGTGCGGTGATTCTTCCTTGCTTGGATCAAATCGGGATACTTTCAGATTGAAGCGCATTCGATCACTCTGCCTCGGCAATCAGTGGGGACAGTTTGGTTGAAATGACACCGTTCTCAGATTGAACAATGATGTTTCGTTTCCAATGTTCATCGTCTTGATTTTCGAAGTCTTCGCGGTAGTGCGCACCCCGGCTTTCTTTGCGTTCAAGAGCAGCGGTTGTGATCACCTCGCTAAGTTTCAGCATAGAAATTGCCTCAATCGCTTGAATCCAGTCGTAATTGGCGGCTCGATCATGATTGGCCAGGGTCATGGACGGCAAATCTTCCGAACATATTCTCTCGATATCCATGAGCGCCCGGCGAAGCCCCGACGCATTTCTGACAACGCCGACATTCTCGCCCATGGTCTGCTTCAGTTGATCGATGATTTCAGCCGGCCTGAAGCCGGGGCTTTGTTTCGAATTCAGCAAAGAGAGTATGCGTTCGCATTCTCTTTCGATCATATCTGGCTTCGTCGTTGTCGGCGCCGTCGACACGATGGATTCAGCCGCATGGCGCCCTGCACGCTTGCCAAATACCAGAACTTCAGTGAGAGAGTTGCCTCCAACCCGGGCCGCGCCATGTGGCCCGCCCGAGCATTCACCAACGGCATAGAGGCCCTTGATGTTTGTTTGCCCATGGCCTCCGATCTTGATCCCGCCGCAAAAATAGTGCGCGGCAACCCCGACCTCGATCGGCTTGCCCATATCGACGCCTAACGTTTGCAATAGCTTTGTTTGAGACGGAAGGACATTCTCGACGGTTTCCAAAGGAAGCGATCCCGGATCGAAAAAGACACCACCGTGCGGGCTGCCGCGCCCCGCCCGCACCTCGCCAAATATCGCTCGCGCGTAGATGTGGCGGGCCGGGTTGTCGCTTCCTTCAGGGTCGTATTTGGCGAGAAATGAATCCCCTTCGCTATTGTAGGGGCTGCGCGCACCTTTTGGCAGAAGATATTGATAAGTAAACAAAACGCCGCGAACCGGCTCCGGGTGCAGAACCGCATGACCGAGCATGAGGACGAATTCCATGTCGACTAGCTCGGCGCCGGCCTCAAGGCCTAAAATGGCTCCATCACCCGTTGCGTCCGGGGTATTGCTGTGAACCGGGAAAACCTCACTGCCGCCACCGGTGGCCATGATCACAGCTCGCGCCGAGATGTGAAGTAACTGACCGGTACGAAAATCAATGGCTACGGCGCCGGTTGCCTGCCCGTCAACAACCAGCAGCCGGGAGACCAGAATTTCTTGGAGACAAGCAATCTCCTGTTTTTTTACCTGTTTCCGCAACGCCTGCATAATGGGCGTGCCCAGTGAATCACCCTTGCGAATGGAGCGCGGATAGGTTTGTGACGAATCCAGCCCCCTTTGAATGAGTTCGCCGTCAGCGTCGCGATCAAAGCGGGCGCCGAAGGACTCAATATCTTCGACCGCCATTTGAGCTTCGTTGGTAAAGATCCTTACGAGTTCCGCATCGGCGATGCCATAGCTGCCACGCATGGAGTCTTCGAAATGAATGGACGGATTGTCTCTAGCATCCGCATTGCCCAGCGCAACCTGAAACCCCGTCACGGCAGTTTGTGTTAACCCGCTTTTGCCAACGATCCCTTTTGATACGACAAGGACGCGAGCGCCCGCGGCATCGGCTTCAACAGCGGCGCGCAATCCACCGCCACCGCCACCGATGATTAGAATATCCGTATCAATCGTTCTATCGATCATGCCCAAACTGGAACTGTTCATGAGGTTCTTGAGGGCAATTGGACCACCAACATCTATGACAATCCAATATAATTATGTCAGCACTGTATAAAATTTTGTTATGGTCGTGCTATCTGGAGTTTGCTTGACGATTTTAGCGCAGCCAACTGGAAGCCATATGAACTTACGACAACTCGAAGCGTTTCGCGCCGTTATGGTGGTCGGCAGTGTAACGGGCGCTGCCGAGATGTTAAACGTTTCGCAGCCGGGCGTGAGCCGGCTGATTGCGGATTTGGAGCACGCCGTCGGGTTCAAGCTGTTCATCAGGCGTAAGGGGCGCCTGCATCCTTCGCCAGAAGGCATCAATTTTTACGAAGAGCTTGAGCGCACCTTCGTCGGCGTCGAAAGCCTCAAGAAAGCAGCCCAGGAAATAAGAGATCTACGACGTGGTCATTTGCGTATCGTTGCCATGCCAGCCGTGTGCCTCGAAATTCTGCCGGCGACGATCAAAAAATTCCATGATATCAACCCGGACATCAAGATTTCACTAGAGGTGCAAAGCTCCCCCCGTATCGTCGAATGGGTTTCCGCTCGTCATTTCGATATTGGGGTTGGCACGCTGACGCTGGACCAGGCTGGCGTTGAAATTGCACATTCATTTCGTACGCACTGTGTGTTCACCGGGCCGGCAGGTCACCCCCTGGGCGACAAGGAGATTGTCCGGCCCCCTGATCTCGAAAACGAACCCTTCATTTCATTGGCACAACATACGCTCGCAGCACTGCACGTCGACCAACTGTTTAACCGTGCCAACATTCGGCGCAATATTCGAATTGAGACCCAACCTTCGTTTTCCGTATGTGCCTTGGCCGCGCAGGGGATTGGCGTTGGACTTGTTGACCCCATGACGGCAGAGTTTTTTAGAGATAAGGATATTGTTATTCGACCGTTCAAACCGGACGTCCCATTTGACTTCCGTATCATTTACCCGACTGAGACAGCTCATTCCCGCCTTGTGCAGCATTTTATCGATACGATGCGGATGAATTTCACTCTGCATCGGGAAATCTCGATAGTCTGAAAGACCGTCAATGCCTTGCGGATGAACGACCGTGATAAACCCATAATAATTTGTAATATAGTTCAACAAAAATCGTATTGGACTCTTATGTATGTGGGTGTTCAAATTTGAGGTTCCAAGATACGATTGCAAAGTAGTCGACAAAGCTTTGCCGAATCACATCGGTTGTTTGCGATTTTGTGGGTAGCCGGCGAGCAGATTTAACAATCACAAAGGGAGGATTTAATGAGGTATACCAATGTCTTGATGGCCGCCGCGTTTATGGTCGGATCGATAGCATCAGTTTCGCAGGCTGCGGAATTCAACATGCGGTTCCACACGCAGGTGAAATCACCACACCCGTACAATGACATCGCTGAGTTCTTCAAAAAAGATGTTGAGGCAAAAAGTGGTGGGCGTATTGCCATCAAGCTTTTTCCCGCAGCCTCGCTTGGCAAGGACCCGGCTGTAATTGGAGAAATGGGATTGGGCACTATTGATTTTATGGTCAGTTCCACCAACAACGCCGTCAAACATGCACCGGAATACGGCGTATTCAGCCTGCCATACCTGTTCAGCAGTTTCGACGGATTGATGAAGGCCGTTGGTCCTGGTTCGCAAGTGATGAGCTACTACGCAGGGGTTTACGAGAAGCGGAACCTGAACCTGAAGCTCCTTGCCCTGGGCGGATCCGGCACGCGTAATATGTCGAATGCGAAGAAGCCCGTGCACAAACTCGCCGACATCAAGGGTTTTAAGATGCGCACGCCGCCATCACCGGTGATTGCAGAGACATGGAAAACCTTGGGTGCCTTACCGGTGACGATCGCATGGCCTGAGTTGTATGCCGGAATTCAAACGGGAGTCGCGGAAGCGCTGGAAAGCTCCATTCCGGGTTACAAGGGAAGCAAACTCTATGAAGTGGCGCCTTATTTGGCTCTGACTGCGCACACGATTCAGGTCAACCACTTCTCGATGAGTACACGCTCATGGAAGAAGCTTCCAGCCGACTTGCAAAAGCTTGTCCAGGCTTCGGCCATCAGCGCAACCGCGCATGGCCTGGAAAAAGCCAAAGGTTATGACGCTAATTTGGTGAAAACCCTGGAAAAGGATCACGGCGTCACGGTGACGCGTCCGGATAAATCTGAATTCATGGCAGTTCTCAAGCCGGTCCAGGACAAATTTGCCGCTGAGAAGAAACTGACCGACGTGTTGAATATGATCCGGTCGGCGCAATAAAGCGCAGCAACAATTCTCGGGCTGTGCCGGTGTTATCAAATAACTCCGGCACAGCCACTCCATCTGCCACAAGATCAGCGCATATGATGTAGTAAGCGTTTATGAATTTACTTAGATCGTTCAACAAGAAGCTTGATCTGATTCTGCGATGGCTGATTTCCAGCGCATTTGCGGTGATGATCATAATTGTCTTTATCCAAGTCCTTAACCGAAACGTCTTTGAAGTTTCCCTGGTATGGACATTAGACGTCGCCCAACTGTCTTTTTCTTGGTGCATCTTTATCGGTGCCGCACTCGCGTTACGTTGGAATGAACACTACACGTTGGACTTGTTGCCAAGCGACTGGAAGGTCGTGAACTCACTAATAGATGTTTTCAGCCACGCAGCCATTACTCTCGTCGTCGGCATTTTGGTTTATAATGGGTGGTTGTTCTCCGAAATGGGTTTGACACGCGAGGCACCTGGATTGGAAATTCCGGAATTCTGGTTTTTCCTGCCGATCCCGCTAGGGGGGATCGCGATGGCATGTTTTCTAGCCGAACTCATTCCTGATGATCTCAAGCGAATTCGCAATTTGCATTCCGGGCTCGCCGAATGAACCCGCTGGTCCTCCTTTTGTTGAGCTTCTTCGCCTTTATCGCGCTGAGAGTTAACATCGGGTTTTCTCTCATCCTGTCGTCCGTATTGGTGATCTTGCATCAAGACCTGCCACTCGTCTCAGTGGTCAACCAGATGTATTCGAACATCGATTCGTTCCCGCTTATGGCGGTACCGTTCTTCATGTTCCTCGGTCGCATTCTAAACACCGGTGGCATTACCGAACGGCTGCTCCGTGTGGCTGACGTGACCGTCGGTCATGTGCGAGGCGGGCTCGGACACGTCAACGTATTTGTCAGCATGGTATTTGCCAGCCTTTCTGGGTCGGCGGCGGCGGACACGGCAAGCGTCGGCTCGATTCTAATTCCCGCCATGAAGAAAGCTGGTTACGATCCGGCTTTCGCCGTTGCTTTGACGGCCGCGTCTTCCACTCTCGGCGTGATCATCCCGCCGAGCATTATTCTTATTATTTACGGCGCATTCGGTAACGTGTCCATCGGCGCCCTGTTCTTAGGGGGCGTGGTTCCCGGCCTCGTGATCGGTGTATTCATGATGGGCTACACCTATGTTCTTGCCGTCAAACATGGTTACCCGCCCAGTTTGAAAGCCAGTTTGCGCGATGTCGGTTCAGCACTGTTGATTGGTGCGCCGCCTTTGCTGATCCCGGTGATGGTCCTAGGCGGCGTCGTCGCCGGCATATTCACGCCTACCGAGGCTGCGATCAGCGCCGTCACTTGGGCGATGCTACTATCGTTTATTGTCTATCGCGAAATACCCCTCAAGCAGTTGCCTGGAATGTTGGCGAAGAGCGCGGTGGATTTTTCCGTTCCTTTGTTTACCGTCGCCGGCGCCGGTATTTTTGGCTGGTTGATTTCCTATTTGGGCGCGGCGGATCTGGTTGTGCAGTTCATCCTTTCGGTGACTGACAACCCCTATGGCATCATGTTGATGCTAATCGGCTTTTTGCTGCTTATCGGTACCGTGTTGAACCCGATATCCGCTGTTTTGATCTTCCTGCCTATCATCCAAGGATTGGGGACGACGGCCGGCGTCAATCCGGTTCATCTGGGTGTCCTGACAACGGTGACATTGTCCGTCGGCTTGATCTCTCCGCCTTACGGTGTCTGCCTGTTGATCGCCAGCCAAATTGGCGAGGTGCCGCTTATGAAGGTGATCAAGGCGATTTTACCGATTGTCGGGTTGGTCGTGTTTGTGGCCATCATTTCATTATGGGTTCCCGATCTCGTCACCGGACTACCGAAACTTCTGATGCCCAAGGTTTTCGGGTTATGATTCACTTAACAACGTCGCGTTTTTACGGAGGATAAAGCCATGAGCAATGCAATGATCGAAGGTTCATTTGTGGCGTTGATTACGCCCATGAATACGGATGGCTCAATCGATTTTGAGGGCTTCCGCACACTCTTGCAGTTTCACGAAGAAAACGGCACTTCTGCGGTGCTGATTATGGGCTCTACCGGTGAAGTGTCGATGCTCTCCATGGAAGAACGCCACGCCATCGTGCGCGAAACCATGAAGAGCCGGACCGGGAAAATGCTCTACTACTACGGCTGTACCGGCACCACGACGCAGGGCACCATCGACTATGTGGCGCAGGCCGCGGCTGAAGGCGCAGACGGCGCGATTATCGCCGCACCCGCATACATTTGTGCCTCCAATGAAGATATCGTTCAGTACTGTCTGGAAGTCGCGGATGCCTCCGCCATTCCGCTCGGCTTCTACAACAATCCACCACGGGTGAATACGGATTTGACCACCGCAGACCTGCTGCGCATTGCCGAGCATCCACGATTTGTGGTGTTGAAGGAATCGACGACGCGGGTCGGCCAAGTGGCGCAGATGTGTGCTGCCAAGCCCGAGATGGCGCTAATGTGCTGCTGCTCGCCGAACCTTGGGCAGGTGGTGCCGATGATGGCATTGGGTGGCCACGGCACCGCCAACATGACCGGCAACATCATACCTCGCGAAATGGCGGTGATTTCAAAACCCTGGGCAACTGGAGAAGATGCATTCAACTGCCGGGAGGCGTGGCTACAGAACTTGCCGATGCTGCATTTCGCCTATTCGGCCATCAACCCCGTTGCCATGAAGAGCCTCATGGCGGCGGTGGGCCTCCCTGCAGGGCCGTTACGCAAACCGCTGTCGCCGATTGACCCTGTGGCACTTCAACGCGGATTGGATATTTGCCGTGAGTTGGGCCTCGACAAGACCTACGGCTACAAGCTCAATCCGCAACAGGTTCTGGCGGCCGAATAGCGGGCCCGATATGTCGCGCAGTATCCTCATAACCGGCGCCGCAAGCGGCATAGGCGCGGCGACAACCCGTCGCTTGGCGGCCCCCGGTACTCGCTTGCTTTTGCATACGCGCAAATCGGCCGAGGCGTTGGACAACGTCGCGAGAGCAGCTAAAGACGCGGGCGCTGAAGTCGAGACCGCAATAGTGGATCTGGGCAAGGCCGACGCCGGGCGTGAGCTTGTCGAGCAGGCGGTGGCGGCATTCGGCACCATCGATCAGATTGTCGCTAATGCGGGTTACGCACAACGTGGCCAGGTTAGCGATGTCGGTCGTGGTGATCTGGATGCCAGCCTTGCCGCCATGCCCGGTGCGTTATTCGATCTAGCGGTTGCGGCCAAACCTCATCTGATTGACTCCGATCATGGTCGTTTAGTCGTGGTCAGTTCTTTTGTTGCACAGGTTTTTGACAAAGAAACACCTTTTGCAGTAACGGCAGCGGCGAAAGCGGCTGCTGAGGCGTTGGTCAAGACCATTGCCATGGAGCTGGCCGAGAACAATGTAACGGTAAATGCTGTAGCGCCAGGTTTCACAAAGAAGGACGACACCGGCCATTCAGCGCTCGGCCAAGAATCCTGGGTCCGCGCGGCAAAGCGTACGCCCACGGGCCGCCTGAGCGAACCCGATGACGTGGCGGCCTTGATCGCTTTTTTGCTCTCGGGAGATGCCCGTCAAATCACGGGGCAAGTGATTCGTGTCGACGGCGGTTTGTCGCTCGGCATCTGAACCTTTTGAAAGGAAATTAGCATGCCATACGTTTCGGTAGAACTGATTGCGGGCCGAACGCCTGAGCAGAAACAACAGACGGCGCAGGCCATCACGGATGCCTTGGTCGAACACTGTGGCACGCACGCAGACCATGTCTATGTGGTGTTCAAGGATGTTGACGCCTCGGATTGGGTGATTGCCGGCGAGACGGTAGCCGAACGAAGACGAAAGCGCGGAGAAACCTGAGCGGATGGGCAAAACACACGGTTCGCATTGGGGAGCCTTCGAAGCTGATGCCCGCGATGGACGCGTTACCTCTGTACGACCGATCGGAAATGACCCGGCACCATCACCTATTCTGGGCGGTATGGCCGATGCTGTTCACCACGAGTGTCGAATAAAATCGCCAGCCATTCGTGAGGGCTGGCTCCGGCACCGCGACACAGCGCGCGGCGGGGACCGGTTTGTTCAAGTCCCATGGGACGAAGCTCTCGATATCACTGCAGAGGAACTGCAGCGCGTCAAAGACACCTACGGCAATGACTCGATTTTTGCGGGCTCCTATGGGTGGTCGAGTGCGGGCCGCTTTCATCATGCCAAGACCCAGCTCCAGCGGTTCATGAACTGTTTCGGTGGCTACACCGGTCAGAAACACAATTACTCCATCGCTGCGGGACTGGCATTGCTGCCGCATATCGTCGGCGACCTGCGGCCTCTTAGGGCGCCGACATCATGGGCCTCGATAGCAGAAGCCACGGACTTGGTTGTCGCGTTCGGGGGCATCGGAACACGCAATACCCAGATGGAACCTGGCGGTACAGGGGCCCATTCGACAGAGAACTGGCTCAAGACAATCTCCGCCCGCGGCACTCAATTCGTCAGCATCACACCTATCAGGAGCGACACGCCGGACTACGTCTGCCCTGAGTGGGTCGCGCTTCGCCCGAATACAGACGTCGCCTTAATGATGGGATTGGCTCACACCTTGGTGGAAGAAGAGCTCCACGATGCCGAGTTCCTCGCAACATTCACCACGGGCGCCGATAAGTTCCTGTCCTATCTTTTCGGGGAAACGGACGATCAGCCTAAGTCTGCGGCATGGGCGTCGGAGATATGCGACATTCCCGGCGACACAATCCGGAATCTGGCACGGCGGATGGCGCGCGGTCGGACGATGGTCACGACGAGTTATTCCCTGCAACGCGGAGATCATGGTGAGCAGACCTTTTGGATGACCATGACGCTTGCATGCGTTCTAGGACAAATCGGATTGCCGGGCGGCGGATTCGGTTTCGGATACGGCAGCATGCATGGTCAAGGAAATCCCGTGCCGACAATGCCGCCAATATCATTGCCAGCGGGAACGAACCCGACAGGCAGTTATATCCCCGTCGCGCGAATTACCGACCTTTTGCTCAGGCCCGGTGAAAATTATGAATTCGATGGTGAGCAACGGACTTATCCGGAAACACATCTGATTTACTGGTGCGGCGGCAATCCTTTCCACCATCATCAAGATTTGAACCGGCTTCTTGAGGGGTGGCGCAAACCTGATACCGTCATCGTCAACGAGCCATGGTGGACGCCGACGGCGAAGTTGGCGGATATCGCTCTACCAGCGACGACAACGCTGGAGCGCAACGATATCGGCGCCAGCTCACGTGACCGTTTCATCGTTGCCATGAAACAGGTCGTGCCGCCGCAATTCGATGCCCGCAACGATTTTGATATCTTCCAGGGCCTCGCTCGGCGTCTGGGTATTGACGATGCATTTAGTGAAGGCCGCGACGAGGAGGCTTGGCTGCGGTTACTATACGCTGATGCTGAAAGTAATGCCGACCCATCGGTCGGTGAAATGCCGCCGTTCGATGATTTCTGGGAGCGTGGACTGCTTGAATTCGAAGCGCCGGAGCGACCGCATGTCGTCTACGCAGATTTCCGCGCGGACCCGGTCGGAAACCCACTGCCGACACCATCAGGAAAATTCGAAATCTGCTGCAAGGAGATAGAGGGTTTCGGTTATCGAGACTGTCCCGGGCACCCTGTTTGGCAAGAGCCTGCTGAATGGCTGGGTGCGGGTACAGCGAAAAAATGGCCTCTGCATTTGATATCGAACCAACCGAAACACAAACTCCACTCGCAACTCGACTTCGTGGGACCGAGCCTTGCGGCGAAGGTTGGTGGGCGCGAGCCGGTTTTCCTGTCGCCTCGAGAAGCTGAAAAGCGTGACATCGCTCAAGGAGACATCGTTCGGCTTTTCAACGCGCGCGGCGCCACCCTTGCTGTCGCAGTTCCAAATTCCGATATCAGAGACGGTGTTGTGCTTCTACCCACAGGCGCTTGGTTCGATCCGCAGGATTGGTCCGGTTCAGGTAGCTTGGAACAGCACGGAAATCCCAACGTACTTACGTTGGATAGAGGCACCTCCAGTCTCGGCCAAGGACCGATCTCTCATACGACGTTGGTTGAGATAGAGAAATTCACCGACGAAGCGGCCCCGCCGCGACCGTATCTCTCCCCGGAAATGATAGATTGAGACCTGTCCTCGAACCGCGTTCCGTCTTGTGGCGAACATCGAAAAGCGAAAACCACTCGAACCAAGCTCTAAGGATTGGTTTTAGGTCATCTCTCGTCTACAGGTCGCAGACCTTTTGAGGTCGGATTTCTGATCTGAAAGCTGACTTTCGCTGTGAATTTCGTGGATGTCGTCTGATGGCACGTTCCGGCGGTGCCCGCCAAATCTCCTAAATGTCCGAAAACTGATCGCAAACCGGAAGTCGCACCGCGAAGGTGCGAAAGACCGGTAGGGGTCAATAGCACGAGTATCCGGCAGTCGATGGAATCGTCCGGAAACGAAGTGAAAGCGGCCCTCGAGATCAAAGAACTTGATCATTGTCGGAATTGATGCCGCTTGACCTTCCACAGCGGAAAGAAGCCGTCCCTTTAGTTTAGCGTGTCCCTTGACTGAACCGGTCATCAACTTGTTGGCCCAGCCGTTGAATGATGCCGAGCCATTCGTTCTCGTGATCCAGCATATCGCCCACCCGCGCAGCTTTCCCGTGGCGAACGATGTAGATGTTATCCTCGTTTGAGGAGCTCCGGACCTCGCCGCCGATAACGTCCGCAAGGTCTCGTACATAAGCCTGCGTCAAATCCAAGATTCGGAGCTTGCTCGCTTGGGAATGAATAGCATCGGTCCATATGGCGCCCGACGTGTCGATATAACCGATATTCAGCGTCGTGCCGTCGATCCCATGCCACCGCAGGATAAGGCTCCTCTTGAACTCCGGTTCGACGCGTAGCGGTTCCAGCTTTTTCAGAAATGCTTCGATACGCCTGGGTAGAGCGGGGTCAACGTTGGCCATATGCTCAAGAAACTCCTCGGCACTCAATGATCTGGCGGCGCCCATGGTCCTGGTAACCGGCTTGTGATCGGATGGTTGAATCGTGGCGCGCGCATCTTCGACCCGGACGATGCCGCGTTCGATATTGACCGTGCGCGCAATGGTCCGGGGTTGGATGAAGTATCCGTTTCCGTCTGCGGCTTGGAAGCAGGCGATCTCGATCAACGCCAGGGCGAAGTGCATACCGGCATGAGATTGGACATGCTCGGCGAGGGTCTCCGCCTCTTCGCGGATGCCGTCACCAACAATGAAAAACAACCCTCGCCCAAGCCGAAGGTTGCGGGCGACGGCATCGACGAACTCGTCCTCGTCAAGGTCGGTCACATCACTGACGTACTCGTAAAGCGTTGCCGGCGAACCGGCCTCGGATTCGGCCCGAACAAACGCCGCTTCAAGTTCGTTGTAGGACAAAGCCGTCAGGCTCTCGGCGTAATCCATGACCTGGGCGATCACCTCTCTTCTGGCTTCGGTGTTCCGCCAGAGCTTCACCTCGGCAAAAACAAGGTTGCCGTTGGGGGTGATGAAGAAGTTATCGATGTAACCTCGGGACGTCGGCAGCTCCATGCAGATTGGGATTAGCGGACGAAAAGCCGGCTCGATTTCCGTGACGGGCAACAAAGTGGGATGGGTTTGGACAAGCTTTTGCAGCCACCGTTCATCATAGTTCCCACTGCCGGGACCTCCCCTCTCGAACCGAATCCGTTTCAACCCTATTGCTTGGTCAGCAACTTCCGGATCTGACAGATACAGGGGCGTTCCGTGCTGCCGTAGTTCTTTCATGACCGATCCTCATTCAAGTTCCAATGGGCCTGACCTCAACAACCAGTACTGGCTCGTGGTCGCGCGGAAGTCCAGAAAAATGAGACTTATAGTCTGTAGACTAAAAGTCATCGAATTTGCCCACTGGCATCATGGATATTCGTCGTCGGGTGGGTCTCAATGTGAAGCGGTTCCGCAAGGAACTGGGTGTTTCACAGGAGCAATTGGCTTTTGATTGCGGCTTGCATCGGACTTATGTGAGCGGTGTCGAGCGAGGCATTCGGAATCCGACTGTTGTCGTTCTCGAGATGCTGGCAAACGGCCTGAAGGTCCCGGTTTGGCGCCTGCTGGAAGACGGTTGAATTTCTGTTGCGGGCTTAGGTCCGAAATTCTTCTTGCCAGCAAGCACAATATTTTGTACTAAACTCCCAAGGTTGTACATTTTATTGTGTAATCTTCCGTCTCTCTTGAACCAAGGAGGGTGTGAGAGGCGGCAGCGATTTGTTTTGATCGCTGTCGTCTTGTTGTGCCTGGGGTTCAAGCCATCAAGTCGACAGCCGAGAGGTTAGGAGACGACGATGGGTTTGAGAGAAAGAAAAACAGCCCCACCGAACAAGCGACATAACCAGCGACTGTATGTTGGTGATCAGGTGGTCGATAAGGTCGAATTCGTCCCGATCGATGAACTCAAGGCCTATCGGAATCAAGCCCGCGCCCACCCGAAGAAACAGTTGAACGTCCTTGAGAAAGGGATGCGGGAAATCGGTTTCGCCGTGCCGATCATGGCGGATGGTGATAGCAATATTCTCGCCGGCCACGCGCGCCTATTGGTCGCCAAACGGATCGGCATTGAATATGTGCCCGTCATTCGCCTGAAGCACCTGACGCCCGAACAAGCCATGGCGTTCCGCATTGCCGACAATCGCCTGGTGGAACTGGCCGAATGGGACGAAGGGAAGCTTGCGATCGAACTGCAGCTCTTGCTGGAGTTCGATTTCGACGTCGAATTGACGGGATTCGAAATGCCGGAGATCGACTTCGTCATCGACGGGCAACTCGCACCGGTTGGCATGACGTCAGCAGACGAGGTTCCCGAGGAGCCGGCGCTGAAGGTGAGCCGGCTTGGAGATCTCTGGATCATGGATCAGCACCGCGTCCTCTGTGGTGATGCCCGTGATCCGCTGGCCTATGAAATGCTTCTCAACGGCCTCTCGGCCCAAGCCGTGATCACTGACCCACCCTACAACGTCAGAATCCAGGGCCATGTCGGTGGCTCAGGGTCGATCAAGCACGACGAGTTTGTCATGGCCTCTGGTGAAATGACGAACGAGGAGTATGAGGCCTTTCTGGTTGCTTTCATCCGCAACCTGGTCCGGTACAGCGTCAATGGTTCGGTCCACTACGTCTTTATCGACTGGCGCCACCTGCATGTCTTGGAGGGTGTGTGTCGCCGGTACTACGGTCAGCAGCTAAATCTCTGCGTCTGGACCAAGTCGAACGGCGGCATGGGATCGTTTTATCGCTCTCAGCACGAGTTGGTGATGGTGTTCAAGAAAGGCGATGTCCCGCACATCAACGCCGTGCAATTGGGCAGGTTCGGCCGGAATCGCTCGAACGTTTGGTCCTATGATGGCTGCAATTCATTGTCTCCGGAGCGGCGCGAAGACCTCAAGCTGCACCCTACGGTGAAGCCGGTCGCGATGATCGCCGATGCCATTCGAGACTGTTCCGATCGAGGTGGCCTGATCCTGGATCCCTTCCTCGGATCAGGAACGGCGGTCATTGCCTGTGAGCAGACCGGACGTGTCTGTGCCGGCTTGGAACTCGACCCGAAGTACACCGACGTCACCGTTCGTCGGTGGGAAGCGTTCACCGGACATCAGGCCCGTCACGCTGGCACAGGTCTGACCTTCGAGGAACTGGGCGAGATGCGCAACGGCAAGCAGTTGCTGCTGCCTGCGCCGACGAATACGGAGGAGGCGTGAGATGATCATCAAGAAGAAACCGAAGGCCAAAGCAAAACCCGATGGAAAGCCCGGCTACGATGTCGGCTACAAAAAGCCGCCCGAGCATACGCGGTTCAAGCCTGGAAAATCCGGCAATTCCAAGGGCCGGCCCAAGGGCGCCAAGAACCTGAAGACGGAACTCGAGGAAGAACTCCTCGAGAAGATCAAGATCACCGAGAGCGGCAAGCCCAAAAACATCTCGAAGCAGCGCGCTATGATCAAGGCGTTGATGGCGAAGGCCGTCCAGGGCGATGTGAAATCGGCGATGGCTCTCCTCAACATGTTCCTGAAGCTGGTCCCTGATCAGGCCAATGATCGCGCCGAAGATGATTGGACTGACACTGATCAGCAGATTCTTGATGACTTCGCGGCGAGTGTTCTGCAGTCCGCGGCAAAAGGAGGCGAGTCCAAATGACCACCAGAGAAAGACAACTCCTCGCGGCGATTCGCAACAATTTCCATGCCTATCTGCAAAAGGTGTTCGTTACCGTGACACCTGGAGACACGTTCATGCAGAACTGGCATATCGGGGCCATCGCATGGCACCTGCAGCAATGTGTGACGGGAAACTGCAAGCGCCTGATCATCACGGTGCCGCCCCGGAATCTCAAATCAATCAGCGCTTCTGTCGCGCTGCCAACATGGATCTTGGGGCTTGATCCGACGCGCAAAATTGTCTGCCTCAGTTATGGGGATTCCCTGGCCCGGGACTTCTCTCGTGATCGCCGCAAGGTGATGGAGGCGAGGTGGTACCAGAAAGCCTTTCCCAAAACCCGTTTTGATCCCAAGAAGAACACGGAAACGGAAATCCACACGACCCAGAGCGGCTTATGTATCGCGACGTCGGTTGGCGGTGCGGCGACCGGCAAGGGTGGCAACTTCATCATTCTCGACGATCCGATGAAGGCCGATGATGCCTTCTCGGAGGCGGAACGCGAGCAGGCGCTCAGGTTCTATCGCGGCACCTTGGTATCTCGGCTGAACCAAAAAACGAAGGACGTGTTCATCATTGTTACGCAGCGTCTTCATGCAGACGATCTCGTCGCCAACGTTCTGGACCTGGATGATTGGACGGTGTTGAACTTGCCTGCGATCGCCACCGAAGAGCTCGAGAGTATCCAAATCGGTGACAACCGATGGCATGAAAGGCGCGAGGGTGATGTGCTTCACCTGGCGCGTGAGCCAATGATCGAACTTGAAAAGCTCAAAAAATCTATGGGCAGTATGGCCTTCGCCGCGCAATACCAGCAATGCCCGATGCCCGAGGGTGGAAACATGGTCCAGAGGGTCTGGTTCCAGATCTACAAGGGAGAGCAAAAGCATGGTCCTTTCGATGCTATCGTTCAGAGCTGGGACACGGCAGCGGAGACCGGTGATGGCAACAGTTACTCGGTATGTATTACCTGCGGGGTGAAAGCCGGTAACTTCTATGTCCTGCATGTTCTTCGTGAACGCATGGACTTTCCGACATTGCTGCGGACTGTGGAAAGCCATTCTCAGGCATGGGGTGCACATCACGTGCTTGTCGAAAAGGCCAGTAGCGGCATCGCTGTCATCCAATCACTCAATAGCAGGCATGGCCTTCCCGTCATCCCCGTGAAACCATTGCATGACAAGGTGACGCGGGCGGCTCAGCAATCTGCCTTGATTGAGGCAGGGCGGGTTTGGTTGCCTGAGGAAGCCGAATGGTTGGACGAGTTCATGAAGGAATTGCTCTCCTTTCCCCACAGCAAATTCACCGATCAGGTCGACGCTTTGATGCAATTGCTGGAATGGAGCCGCAACAACACGCCTCGCCTCGAAACTCGGGTCACATTGATAAGCGCTGACGAAATCAAGACCGAACATCGGAGCACGTATTACGATCGGATGGGTGGGTCTTTCCCATGGTAGAAAAGATTGGACTTCCTGCTGCAAGGAAGCAGTACTGTGACCATGCGGTGAGGGGTGGATAGGCCTCGAAATCCTCCAAGAACCGCCGGCCCGGAAGATGGCATCAAGCCTTCCGGGCTCCGGGTGGTGACAGCGTCTGCATCGGGCGGGCGCAAGAAATTGGAGGCAACTATGACCGCCAAGACTACCAAATCCGAAACCGTCCTGAAGCTCCTGGGCCGAAAACAGGGCGCCACGACCGAGCAACTTCAGAAGGCAACCGGCTGGCAACCGCACAGCGTGCGCGCGGCGCTGACGGGGCTCCGTAAGAAGGACCATGACATCCGGCGTGAAGAGAACGCCAAGGGCGTCACCGTCTATCGGGTCGCTGGGCAATGATCCGGCATGTTGGCAAGGAGCGGATCGCCGAGAAACTCTCGGCGATCCCGGGTCTCACGCGGGTCGAACTGATCGGACGTTGGCGGTCGGCGCATGGTCAGTCTCCGCCGAGGGCTGTTGGTCGTCGGCTGCTGGAACACGATGCGGCCTATCAGGTGCAGGCGAAGGCCTTCGGTGGGCTGAAGCCTGCAACGCGCCGCAAGTTGGCACGCATCTTCGACGATCTCTCGGCAAATCGTGAACCCGCTCCGCACCCTGTCGCCGTCAAACCCGGAACGCGCCTGCTCCGGGAATGGCAAGGCGTCATCCACGAAGTGGTCGTTGAAGACGGCGGTGTCCGTTTTCGGGATCAAACCTATCGGTCCCTCTCGGCAGTGGCGCGCGAGATCACCGGGGCGCGGTGGTCCGGTCCCCGCTTCTTCGGCCTGAACGGCAAGGCCCCATGATGACGGATCGATCCAAGGGTCGGCGATGCGCCGTTTATACCCGCAAATCGTCCGAGGAGGGTTTGGACCAGGACTTCAACAGCCTGGATGCGCAGCGCGAGGCCTGCATGGCCTATATCGCCAGTCAGAAACACGAGGGTTGGAAACCCGTGCGTCCCCGGTATGATGACGGTGGGTGGTCCGGCGGCACGATCGAACGGCCGGCGTTGTCAGCGCTTCTCGCCGACATCCGTGCCGGCAAGGTCGATACCGTGGTCGTTTACAAGGTCGATCGGCTAACACGCTCCTTGGCCGACTTCGCAAAGATCGTGGAAATCTTCGACAACAACCACGTCGCTTTCGTCTCGGTGACGCAGCAGTTCAACACGACGACGTCCATGGGCCGGTTAACCTTGAACATGCTGCTCTCCTTCGCCCAGTTCGAGCGCGAGGTCACGGGAGAGCGCATTCGTGACAAGATCGCTGCGTCGAAGAAGAAGGGCATGTGGATGGGGGGCTTCGTGCCTTTGGGATATGACGCCGACGGCCGCACCCTGAAAATCAACAAGCAAGAAGCGAAAACGGTCCGGACCGTCTTCGATCTCTATCTGGAACACGGCAACGTGCGATTGGTCAAGATACGTGCCGATGAACTCGGCCTGATGACGAAGGCTCGCAAGTCCGCCAGCGGCGTCATGCGCGGCTGCCGCCCCTTGAGCCGGGGCTATATCTACAGGCTTCTGTCCAACCCGCTCTATATCGGCCGGATCGCCCACAAGGGGACAAGCTATCCGGGCCAGCATCCGCCCATCATTGAATTGGAAACATGGGAAGCCGCTCAGACGATGCTTACCGCGCATACGCAAGGCGGGCCGCGCATGCCGCGAAAGACGGTATCGAGCGCCCTCATGGGCAAGATCATCGACGAAGCCGGCCGGCCGTTGACGCCCACCCATGCGGTCAAATCCGGGCGCCGCTATCGCTACTATGTCTCGCGGCACTTGATCGAAAACTCCGGGAACTCGGATATGCCACGTCCGAATGGTTGGCGGATTCCGGCGGGAGAGCTCGAGTGCGTCGTCACCAATGCAATCCAGACCTTTCTCAATGATGCGAATACCCTCGCATCCACCTTGCGGGACGGCCACGTGCCAGCCCGTCGTATCCCGGAGATCATTGCCGCCGTGGCACGCTGGGATGGCGCGCCGCTGGAACTCGTGCGACAGGTGGTCCTGCGTTCGGACACGCTGGGTATTACACTGGGGCTTGGGACAATCGTTGGCGGCATCGACACCGTCGTGGATTTTACCGAGCCTCTACAGATCAAACGGCGCGGCGTTGAGATGCGGCTGGTTCTGCCGAGCACCTGGGGCGGCGGTCGCACAGGCAAGGCCGACACCGCATTGCTTAAAGCGCTTTCCAGGGCGCACCTGTGGCGCGAAGAATTGTGTATGGGGCGCGCCAAGTCGCTCACAGCGATCGCCAACAAAGAAGGGGTGAGCCAGAGATACGTCGCCCACCTATTGCCCCTCGCCTATCTGGCCCCCGAGGTTGTCGAGGCGATAATCTCGGGAAACCACCCTGTTGACCTGACCGTTCAGCGGCTCATTAAATACCGGGACTTGCCGCTTGATTGGGCGCGCCAAAAAGCCGAACTGGGATTCGGTTGAGCCGATCCGCCCGAAACCGAACCTCGAAAACAGCCGACAGAGATAAAACCGTCGAAATCCGTAAGTTCGCCGTTCCGGCGGGTTCTCTGGTTCGGTTCTACAATACGCCACGCCCCTGAAGCCCGCAGAACGCCCCACACCGGGTGTATGGTTCAGGCCATATCGCGGAGACGCGGAAACATGAGGACTTGGTGGCGGATGGGGTGGGATTCGAACCCACGATACGGCTCAACACCGTATACTCCCTTAGCAGGGGAGCGCCTTCAGCCACTCGGCCACCCATCCTGAGGCGGAAAAACCCTTGATTTCAAAGACTTTTCTGAATTTAAGCTCACGGAGAATACTGGGAAGATCAGTCGAAAACAAGCCCGGATTGAAGCTGTTACGTAACCTTGTCTCGTCCGATGACCGCGGCCAATGCCGACACCAATTCATCTGCGGTTTTTAAGACGACAGAACTCAAGCCGCGACCCATGTCGACCGCCAACGGCTGGACGGTCAACAGCCGCAAGGTCGCACCAGTTCGGGCCGCCAAATAATCCGACGCCATGGTGAGCGAGAGCGCATGCGTGGACAGGTTGCCACCGGCGATAGCGGCGGGGTCAAGAAGTTTAACGTCGCCCGGCGCGCCTCCGGCATCAGCTGCGTCGATCAATACGACCGTATCCGCATCCAGCCGCGCGACTTTTTCCAGGTGGTTCTCAGGCACCGTCCCACCGTCGACGGCCCAACTGCCAAACTGCGCAGACAGACGCTCGGCGACGATGGAGCCGACACCGTCATCGCCTCTGTCTCGATTGCCGACCCCCAGTATGCAGACGGAGCCGCAACCCAATTCAGGTTTCAGGTCGATCACGCGGCGAAGGCCGTCTTGCGGCGGCATTTCGGGCACTGCACGGCCATGCGCTCGCCACGGCGCGGTGTGCCATCGTGGCTTTTGACACCGGGCCCGACCAAACCCAGGCCTTGCCCGCCGGCCAGCAACAATGTGGGATTGGCATAGGCCGTCGGCCCCAGCCGCTTGGCAAGCCAACGCAGTTGATCCGTGGGTGCCAAGGTTTCGCCGCAAACCTCGCACATCAAAAGCTCTTTCTCGACCCGCTCTTCAAAATCTTCCGGTTTAAACCCGGCACAATCGTATTCGTGGCTCATTTGGATGCCCTTGCCCGTCGGGCAATACCGCGCGCACTGGCCGCACCAGATGCAGCCATCCAGGTGCTGGATCAACCGGCGCTTGGGCGTTTCTCCCTCCAAATCGTCAACGATGTCGATGCACTTGGGTGGGCAAACATTGGCGCAGGCACCGCAGCCGATGCAGTCGTCTTCATGAAAGCGCGGGCGCCCGCGAAAGGCGTCGATGGGCTCGAACGGTTCAGCCGGGAACTTCGTCGTATACGGTGCTGAGAACAGCGCCTTCAAAGCCTGCGCCAAAATGCGCGGTTGCAGGAATGAGGGGAGCATCATAATGCAGCCTCCTGATCTTCTTTGTAGCGGTCCACAACCGTTTCACCACAAGCTGCCACCCCGGCGCGATGCGCGGCGCGCGCCAACGCATGTGCGGCGGTGGATGCCGTCACCAGCACGAAGCCGACACAGAGCAATCCTTTCAACATCACGGGCACCGATTCCATCATGATCACGCTGCCCAACACGATCATCGACGTGCCGATGGTGACGCACTTCGATGCCGCCTGAATGCGGTTGTAGACATCCGGCATGCGCACCAGCCCGATGCACCCGGAGACATCGAACAAGATCCCTATGGCAATCAGCGCCAATCCGATCATCTCAACCACGGTCATCTCAGTCATTGAGCCCCCTCCCACTCAGGAACTTGGCCAGAGCCAAGGTGCCGACGAAACTCACCAGCGCCCAAACCAGCGCCACGTCCAGCATATAGGCCTTGTCCATCACCACGGTGAGCAGCGCCACAAACCCGACCACTACGGTGCCCAGGATATCGATGGCGACCATACGATCCGGCGCGCTCGGTCCCTTGGCAATACGGTAGAGGCAGAGCGCGCAGCAGACGATCAGTCCGGCAAAGAATAAGATCATGATGGGCTCAGTCATCTGTTCATTCTCCTCCCATCATTCGAAAATCCGCCCGATAAAGCCTTCAAAGGGCCCCAGAATTTCCGCCGCCTGGGCATCGGCATCATCGGTGGTGACATTGATCCAGTGAATGTAGAAGTCGCCCTCGTCGGAGATGTCCACGGTCAGGGTACCCGGCGTCAGGGTGATGGAATTGGCCAGCGCGGTTCGTGCCGATGCGGATTTGAGCTTGGTCCGCACCTTGACGATACCGGGCCGGATGGGAAGTGCCGGATGCAGCACACGATACATAACATCCAGCCCCGCGCGCACGGCATGCAAGGCGAACACAACCGCATAGATCACGAACCAGAAGTAACGCGCAGGCTCCAAAAGACGCCCGAATCGCTCAGTTGCCAGATCACGCATGACCAAGGCAACGAAAGCAGACACCGCCAGCCCGGCGAGCAAGTTGCCGATTTTTAGGCTGCCGTCGGCCGCCATCGGCCAATCCAACACCAGCCAGAAGACGAACGCAGCAATGAACAACACTAATCGCTGGACCATCACAACCCGAACCTTCCAGCCAGCAGCGCTTCGCCGGCGGCACCGATCAACCAAGGCGAATGCAGGCCGTTCAACAGCAACAGCGGCAGCGCCAGACACGCGCCCGCCAACAACACAACGGCTGCGCTCATCAATTTGGGCTCGCCTGCCCACGCCTTCGCCATTTCGGGCAGTGCATCGAAAAAGGCATGGCGCTGCATCTTCAATTGATAGGCCAATGTGACAACACTGACGATCACTGCGATAGCGGCAAACCCATATGAGCCGGCTTCCACGCAAGCCAGCACAATGATCAGCTTGCTCCAGAAACCGTTTAGCGGCGGGATGCCGGCAATCGACAGCGATCCGATCATCGATGTAGCGCCCGTCACCGGCAGTGCTTTGTTTAGACCACCCAATTCATCCAGGTTGCGCGTTCCGGTGGCGTGCTCGATGGTGCCGGCGTTAAGGAACAGCAAAGCCTTGAACGCCGCGTGATTGATCAGATGGAACAACGCGCCGACCACGCCTAAGGGCGTCGCCAAGCCGAGCCCCAACACCATAAATCCAACCTGGCTGATGGACGAATAAGCCAACAGGCGTTTGATATCGTTTTGGCCGACGGCCAGCAGGCCGCCTAGCACCATGGACAAGACGCCCAGCCACCGGAGAACCTGCAACTCCGCATCGCCAACCACGAACACGTTGAAGATCAACCTGGCCAGCACGTAAACGCCAACCGCCTTGATCAGCACGCCCGACAACATGGCCGAGACCGGCGCCGGTGCGGACGGGTGCGCATCGGGCAGCCAAGCATGAAACGGCACCAGCGCCGCTTTCAATCCGAACCCGCAGAGGAAGAACCCAAGCGCCAACAGCAACGGCGGCGTCATACCGGTTTCCTGCGCGCGAACCGCAATATGCGCCATGTTGACGGTGCCGGTGATGCCGTAAACCAACGCGACGCCGATCAAGATGAAGGTCGAAGACAGCGTCCCCAGCACGGCATAGCGGAACGACGCTTCCAACTCCTCATGCCCGCCGCCAAAAGCCACCAGTGCGAACGACGAGACCGCGGCAATCTCCAGGAACACATAGAGATTGAACAGATCGCCCGCCAACACCACGCCGTTCATGCCCGTTACCATCAACAAAAACAGGCCGTAATATTTATCGATGGCCGTAAACCGCCGCATATAGGGCACACCGTAAAGAACGGCGGCAAAGCCCACGCCGTTGATGGCGATCAACAGCAACGACGCCAACGCATCAAGCCTGAGATCGATACCCACGGGTCCGGGCCAACCGCCCATGCTGTAGAGACCCGATGTACCGACGTTCGCAAAACTCAAGATTGCCAGCGCCAGCATGGTCGCATTGGCCAGCCAATCAGCAGCCGAGGCATGCCAACGCGCCGCCAACTGAATCACCAACGCACCGGCGAGCGGCAATGCGATAAACAAGGGAATGATCGATGTGCCTTGCATCCCGCCCTATCCTCTCAACCGCCGGATTTCGGTGACATCGAAAGTGCCGTAGCGCTCATACAGTTTGACGCACAACCCCACCAAAAACGCCAACACGCCAAGCCCAATGACAATCGATGTCAGCACCAAGGCCTGCGGCAACGGGTCCACGGCTTGGCTGGCGAATACGGACGCCAACATGCCGGGCTCTTGAATAGGCGGCATGCCGTCCGAGCGGTAACCGATGAGGATCAACAGCAAATGCACGCCATGTTCCATGATTACCAGACTGACGACGATTTTCAGCGTGTTGCGGCTAACGATGACGCCGTACAGTCCAACCCCGATGAGCAGCAGGCCAAGCGAATAGATCATGCCTCGCCCTCCTCTTCATCCGGACCATCATCTGGGCCTCCAACAAGACGCAATGCCGCCATCACGGTGAAAACCAGGAACAACGAGCTCGCGACTTTCAGCCCGAGTGCCATGTTGGATGCCATGATGGTGCCGCCGCTGAACAGGCTAAACTGCGCATCGGCGGGTGTCGGAATGACATTTTGGAAGAACACACCGCTGGCCCACCACGTAGCCATCCAAGCGATGGTGACGAACGCCAGCAACCCGACACTGTCCAATGTCGAGGACATCCGCCGGGAGAAGAACGTAAGTCCGTAAACCTCACCCCCCGCCAGCGTCAGCAGGATGAAACCACAGGCAATGATGACACCGCCGGCAAAGCCGCCGCCCGGCGTCAGGTGGCCGTTGAGCACGATGTAAATGCCATAGAGCAGGATGAAACCCTTCAACCAGCGCGCCACGGTTTTGACGATAATGCTCATACCGGAGGCATTCATGACTGATCCTCCTTATCGGCGTCGACTTTAGCTTTGCGCCTCAGCACCGTGACCACGCCCAGCACTGCGCAAAACAAGACGGTCGCTTCGCCCAGCGTGTCAAACGCCCGGAAATCGAGCAGAACGGCAGTGACGATGTTGGGCGCGCCGGTCTCGGCCAGGCCGGTGTTCAGATAGGCCGCCGACGGCGCATCGGCGAAACGCTCCATTACCGAGCTGCCGAACGCCGGGAAGTGATTGAACACCCGAACCCCGAACAGCGCCATGACCCCCACCAATGTCACACCAACGACGGTACCGATAACGCCGGCGCGCGGCGGCGTGGCCTCGACCTTGCGGCCGATGGTGGCACGCACCAAAATAACCAGGCTGATGATCTCAACACCGATCTGCACAATCGCCACATCCGGCGCGCCCAGGAACAGGAAGGCGATGGCCAGCAGGAATCCGACGGCACCGAGCGAGATCACCGCGTGCAGGATGTTCGGTGTCGCCACGGCGATAACGGCGGCGATGATGGATAGCACGATCAGGGCGGCAAGAATTTCAATCATCTCACCCTCCCGCGCCCGATACGATGGCGACAACAATCAACAATCCGCCCAGGAACCACGTCAGATAGGCTGGCAACACGCCGGTATGGGCTGAACGCAGAAAGCCCACGACATAGTGCCCGGCCCTGGCGCTGAGATCATACAAATCGAACGCCTTTTGCCGGGTCAGCACGTAGAGGCGCTGCAGTCCGGGCAATTGTTCGATGGTATCGTAAAAGCCGACACCGGTGACTTCCACATGGCGGTCGGGGCCGACATCCTCGCCCGTGATGTGCACGTCGCTCATGCGCTCGCCGCCGATATAGGTGTCGACGCGGCGCAGTTTACCGGCCCGCATGGTGACGAAATAGATCAGCAATCCGAGCGCAATCGCAATCAAAATCAGCCCCGTCGCCAACCCGGCCGACCAAACCCCGGTGACCTCCGCGCCCATGGCCGGATAGATGAACAGCCCGAGCGGGATGGCAAACGGGAACACACCGAACAGGATACAGGCGGCTGCGAGGATGATCATCGGCGCGACCATCAACGGCCCGGCTTCGCTGATGTCGCGCGCCGCCACGTCGGGTGCGGGCTTGGCCAGATACACCGCGTGCAGCACCTTAACAAAACTGGCCAGCGTCAAGGCCGAGCCAAGCATAGCGGCGGCCAGCCATATGATCCAACCGGCACCACTGCCTTGGCTGCTGTCGATCAAACCCTGATAGACCATCCACTTCGACGCAAAGCCATTCAATGGCGGAATGCCGGATATGGCCAAGGCTGCCACAGCCGATGCACCGAACGTCCAGGGCAGCCTTTTACCCAGTCCACCAAGCCGGTCCAGGTTGGTGGTGCCCGTCGCCTTCTCCACTGTGCCGGCGCCCAAGAACAGACAGCTCTTAAACAAGGTGTTGTTGAGCATGTGGAACAGTGCGCCGGCAAACCCGATCGCTGTCCCGGACGCAATACCGAGCACCATATAACCGACCTGAGAGACGGCATGATAAGAAAGCAGGCGCTTTAGGTCATGCTGCACCAGCGCGAGCATCACGCCCACCAGAACCGTTACGGCTCCCAGCGCCATCAGCAGCGTCAGCATTTCGGCGGACGGTTGAAACAAGTCGCGCACGCACCGCGCCAGCAGATAGATGCCCAACAGCTTGTCGACTGATGCCAGCAAAAACGCCGAGACCGGCGCGTCAGCCTTCTCGCCGAAATCCGGCACCCAGGTGTGCAACGGTACCGCGCCGGCTTTAGCAAACGCGGCGGCGACAAACGCCAAGAAGGCGACCACCATGGCCGGATGGTCCAACGCCAACGCCGGGCCACTCATGGAAGTGGATCCCGCCTGTTGCCAGATCAGCGCCACGCCCAGCACCAGCAACGCATCCGACGCCCCGATGATCAGCAGCGCCTTGCGCGCCGCCTCCGCGGCATCCGGTCCACACGCCCCGAGCATCAGATAAAGCGTAACGCCCAAGAACCCCCAGGCCACCAGCAACGAAATCAAATCGTTGGCCAACACGACAGCGCATGCCGCACCGAGCGTCCACAACAGATAAGCGAAGTAGCCCCGATGCCCAGGGTGTCCACGCATGTAGGCTGCCGAATAAAGCGCCACCAACAAACCGAATGCGGCAACGGCCAACAATACAAAGCCGCTCAACGCATCAACCTTGAGCGCCAAGGATTCGAACGTGCGCGCGGGCGATTCGAATATACCCCAGGCCAACCCCGCGACAATCGCCGTGATGACAACCGCAAACGTCGCCCGCGCCTGATCCATCGCGCCGGGCAAAAGCAGGCACACCAGCCCAGCAGCCAACGGCAGTGCGATGATCATTAGCATCGGATCGGTCATGAGCATGTTGCCAATCACTCCTTACCTCTCCATCGGCAAATCGGGGCCGGGCCAGCCGGTCTGGGCACGCAAGCGTTCGGTCTTCTCCGTCGATAGACGGATCAATTCTTTCGCCGCCCATAGCCTGTCGCCACTGGCGTGGTCGACCGCCACGGCCATGCGTTCGGTGCAGCAATAACATGGGTCCACCGCGGCCAAGATGATGGTCGCATCGGCGACCGTGCCGCCGACCACGGTGATGGCGTTGGTCGGCACGTTCATGAAACTGGGCGCGCGCACCTTGTGTCGCGCCGGGCGGTTGGAACCGTCGGATCGTATGTAGTGGAACACTTCGCCGCGCGGCGCTTCGTAGTGCCCGATGCCTTCGCCGGGTCGCACTTCCGGCGGATTGGCATCGACCGGCCCGACGGCGGTTTTCAGTTTGGTCAAACATTGCTCAATGATTTTGACCGACTCCAGCATCTCCAGGATACGCACAATGGCCTTGTCCAAGACGTCGCCGCTTTCACGCGTGATGACATTCCAATCCACCAACCCGTAAGCTGCGTGCGGGTGGTCGCGCCGGACATCGATATCAACACCGGACGCTCGCGCGGTGGGCCCAAGCGCGCCGTAATTGACGGCCTGTTCGCGGGTCAGGATGCCAACACCTTCGGTTCGCGCATGCAAAAGCGGATCTTCCATGACGGCGGCCCGAAACATCTCGATCGGATCTTTCAGGCTATCGAGCATTTTCAAGATCGCCGGCACGTCTTCAGCCAAGATATCGCGCCTGACGCCACCCGGCTTCATCATGCCGTAGTGGTTGCGGTTGCCGGTAATCAACTCCAGCACGTTCAGCACATCTTCGCGGAACCGCCACGACCACATCCAGATGGTGTTAAAGCCCAAAAAGTGACCGGCCAACCCCAGCCACAACAGATGCGAATGGATGCGCTCCAACTCAGCCACCACGGTGCGGATGAACAGTGCACGCTCTGGCACTTCGATGCCGCCGGCGTCTTCGATGGCCTGCACGCAGGCTAACGGATGCGAGGTCGAACAAATGCCGCAGATGCGCTCGACCAGGAAAATCGTTTCCTCGTAATCCTTGGTTTCCGACAACTTCTCGATGCCGCGGTGGTTGTAACCGAGCTCGATATCCAGGTGAACGACGGTCTCGCCTTCCACATGCAGCTTGAAGAACTCGGGCTCTTCTTGCAGCGCGTGGTAGGGGCCGATGGGGATGATGGTGCGCTTTTTATCACTCATACCGAATCCCCTTTGTAATCCCGCCGGAGCGGATATTGGCCTTCCGGCCAATCGTCGGCGAGCAGCAGATGGCGCATGTCGGGATGGCCGGCGAACTGGATACCCAACAGTTCCCACATCTCGCGCTCCACCCATTCGGCCGCGATGCAGACCGGCGTAATGGAGGCGATTTCGGGTTTGTCGCGATCCAGGCTGACGCGCACGGTGATGACGCACTCAAGCGTGTCCAAGGCCCAGTGATAGAGAATTTCCATGGCGTCACGCGTATCGACGCCCGACGCCGTTTGCAGCCTGGCGCCCATATCAGCGAACAGCAGCCGGCTGATCTCGACGATATGCGTCGGGTCGGCGTCGGCGAACACGCGTGCAGGCGTCTTTTCCTCGACGCTCAAAAGTTTGTCGCCAAGTTCGGCCTTGAAGCGGCTGACGGCTTCGTCTCGGGTCATTCGTTATTCTCCGCTCGTATATAGGCAGGCAACGCTTCGCCTGAGCGCAATCGTTCGATCACCTGAACCACGCCTGAAATGATCGCTTCGGGTTTTGGCGGACAGCCGGGCACGAAGGCATCAATGGGGATGTAATCTTTGGGCGGGCCGTCCCAGTTGTAGGAGCCTTGAAAGATGATCCCCGTCGCCGGGCAACCGCCCACCGCGATGACCAAGATCGGCTTCGGCGCATCTTCGTAGATGGCTTTCAAGCGCTCGGCGGCCTTCTTGTTGAAGACGCCGGAAAGTAAAATCACGTCGGCGTGGCGGATCGAGCCGACCAGCGTCATGCCGAAACGTTCGATATCGTATTTCGGCGTCAGGGCATCGAGGATTTCAATGTCGCAGTTGTTGCAGGCACTGCCCGCCAGATGGAAGACGTTCATGGATCGTGTCAGGGCTTGAATGGCAAAGTTCATGATCTCACCACCCCATCCAAGCCAGCGCGCACGCCGCCAATGCGGCCACGCTCACCGGTCCCCAGAAAAACTTCACCGCCTGATCGGTGCGCACGCGCGGCGTCGTGTTGCGGATGACGATGATGACGACAATCAACAACAGCCAGATGCCCGCGCCCAGCGCGAAACCGGGCCATCCACCGCCGGTCACGGCGCCGCCCAGAAACACCACCACCAAAAACACCGGCATGGTGAACAGCATCATGGCGCGGGTCAGCTTGAACATGGCCAAGGGCGGACCGGAATATTCGATATAGGCGCCGCCGCTAAGCTCGGTCTCGGCTTCGGGCATGTCGAACGGCACCAGCGTCAGTTTCGCCTGCATGCAAACAGCCGCCACCACCAGCGCCAGGATACCGGACGGCAAGGCAGCCGCAGCCGGCGCGGCCAGGATATCGGCCAAACGGATAGAACCCGTCTGGATCACCGGCACCAGCACCGCCAGCACCAACGGCAGTTCATAGGCGATCATCAGCTTCACTTCGCGGCTGCCGCCCAGCGATGCCAGCGGGTTACGTGAGGCGAACGACCCCAACACCGTCCCCAGCGCCGGCATGACCAGCAGGTACAACAGCACGATCAAATCACCGACGAATGTGAGCGCCGGGTCGATCAACGCCAGCCACAGGATCATCGACGCCAGCGTCGCCGCCGCAAGGCCCAACAACGGCGCGAACAGGAACAACCCGATGGACCCGCCCGCCGGCACCAGGGTTTCCTTGATCATCAATTTGGCGATGTCATAGAACGGCTGCAACAAAGGCGGGCCGACGCGCATCTGCACCCGCGCCGTCACCTTGCGGTCCACCCAACTGGTCAGCAACCCCGCCACGCCTGTGAACAACAGGCCGGGAAACACCAGGAAATGCAGAATGGCGGCGCTTAAGCTCATGGCATCTCCTCGCGTTTGACCCACTTCGGTGCACGCGCCGCAAGTTTGTCCTCGAGGATATGAACGCCGGGCTCGTCGGCCTCGACTTCACGGAATTCCACCGCCCCCTTTGAACAACTGGCCACACAGGGCGGACCATCGGGGTTGCGGTCGATACATCGATCACACGGCGTGTTGTAGAACGGCAGCATATCCAAGTGGATGGTGCCGAAAGGACAGGCCTGGGCGCACAGCGTGCAGCCGACGCAACGCAGGTTGTGGCGCTTCAGACCGCCGTCGGGTTTCCGCTCAAGAGCGTCGTAGGTACAAGCCTTGATGCAACTGGCAATCTCGCAGCGTCGGCAAATCAACTCGAACGTGGCACGCTCACGCAGCGCCAAGACGCCATGGTCGTCGGCGTGCGGCCGGAAGAAATAGTCGCAGCTGACGCCACATCCCTGCTGTCCCTCCTGGCAGGCGTCGCAAATATTCAGATTGATGACCAACCGCTTCGCCATACTTCAGTCGTCCCATAACGTCGGGTTGTCGCGAATTTCATCCCACGAAAACACCGGCCCGTCGGTGCAGATGTAATATTTCCCAAGCCGGCAATGGCCACACTTGCCAACACCGCAACTCATGTTGCGTTCCAGCGACAGAAAAATGTTCTCAGCCCGATAACCGCGTTCCATCAGCGCTTCGACCGTGAATTGCATCATCACCGGCGGCCCGCACATGACGGCAATGCCGTCGTCGGGATCGCAGTCCAGGTATTCTTCGGTCAGGATGGAAGGCAGCACGCCCACGTGACCGTCCCAACCGGGCGCGTCGTGATCGACAGTGACCATCACATCCAGCGCGCCGCCCAGGTTCCAACCGCGCTGCTGGGCATCGCGGAACACGATATCCACCGGTGATCGCGCGCCGTAGCGCAGGATGACGCGTTTGTATGAGTCCAGGTCCTCCGCCACCGCCAGCAACAGCGCGCGCAACGGCCCGACACCGCAGCCGCCGCCGGCGATGAGGATTTCACGGCCTTTGAAATCATCAATTGGATAGGCCCGCCCGTAAGGACCGCGCACCCCGACGGGCGCGCCTTCTTCCATTTCGTGCAGAAAGTCGGTCACGTGCCCGGTTTTCATGATGGTGATTTCCATCTCGTCGGTGATGGTGGGGGATGACGACGGTGTGAACGGCGCTTCGCCGACACCGGGTACGGTCAATTCCACGAACTGTCCCGCCTCAAACGGCACCGGCTCACGCGGGCGGATGGTGAATGTCTTGATATTCGGCGTTTCCTCAGCGATGCGTTCGATGGTTGCCGGGATCGGCATGTAGAGGTTTTGGCTCATGCGATGCCCTCCTCCACGGCTCGCTTCAAGACATCGCGGATATCGATCTTGGCGATGCAGGCATCGGTGCAACGTCCGCAGCCGTCACAGGCATAGGTATCCAATACCTCTGGGAAATAGCGGAACTTCTTGTCGAATCGATGCCGAAACCGCTCTGCCCGAAAAGGGCGCACATTATGGCCGCCGGCGGTGGCGCCGAAACCGTTAAACAGGCAGGCGTCCCATTGCTTGGTACGGGCCGGCTGCCCCTCGGTCGTCAGGCCATCGGTCAACAAGAAGCAATGGCAAGTACAACAGATGAAATTGCACGCACCGCACTCGACGCAATCTTCGGCGAAATCCTGCCACAGCGTGGACTTGAAACTGCCCTCCACCGCCTGACGCAGGTCGGTACCGGGTATGACACCATGCTTTTCACTGTGCGCGGCGAGGTCGTCGTATTTTTGTTTGCGCTGGTTATCGACCGCATCGAGCAGTTCCGGCCCAGCGGGTTGCAGGCAACTTTCCACCGCCCTCACGGCGGCTGCACCGCGTTCCGAGCCAGCATCGATCACCGGCCCTGCATCAGTAACGGCAATGTTAATGTCGTAGCCCTTGAGTGCATAGGGCTGCTCGCCGACACCGGCGCAGAAACACCTGTCGCCATAGCCCTCACAATCAGTGGAGACCAGCAAGGTATGCTCGCGCGCCTCGGCATAAGTGGGGTCGACGCCCGCGCCGGTCATGAACACGTGGTCATGAATGCGAAGCGATGATAGATCGCAATTTTTTACACCGAAGACGATACGTTCCGCCATCGGCTCTTGTTCGATTGTGCCGTCAAAAGTTCCCAGGAACTCACGCGGCAAGAAAAACAGCGCCTTTAGGGGTTCGGTTTGGCGAAAACGGCCCAGCACGTGATGTCCGGGTTGCCAGGTCTCGGCGCGGGAAAAGCGGTAGCCATCGTGCTCGTCGGCTTCCAGCGCATAAACTTCGCGCCCAGCCGAAAGCGCCGAAAGCACATCATCCAACCCGCAACCGTCGGCAACCGTCCACTTCATGATCGAGAACCAGTCCTTTATGAACCACCACCATTGTCGGTGGAAAGCCAAACATAAACTTTGATTCAGGTCAAATTGTCCGAGTCAGGTTTTCTGCACTCACGAAAACACACCGGGTTCTCCGAACACTGTATAAAGACCGGTTTCCGCGGCGCCGTGCGTTACGTATAGCTCGCTGATCTCATCGGCTGCCGCCCGTAATTTCGGCATCAGAACATCGTCGAAGTGATCATCGCTGAAGACATCGCGAATCAGCGCCAATGCCAAAGCACCGACGGGCCCACCCTTGACCACAACCGGCACACTGACTACGCGCGTTCCTTCCACTGGCGCATCGTAATCTTTCACGGCATAACCGCACTCACGCACGGCTTCAATCTTGCGATGGGCGGCTTCGGCGATTTGACTTTCTTGGGCGCCGTCAGCCCGAAGCTCCGCGACGGCGGATATAATCGATTGCCGCCGCCGCACAGAACAAGCCGCTAAGTAGGCAAGACCGCTGGACGACTCCGTCATTATGAAGCGGCTTTGCTCGAACCTCTTTAAGGTAATGGGAGCGACATGGCGGCTCGACGTCTGCAAAACCATGGCCTGTCCTTCCGGCATCAACAGGTCGGAGGGCCATTTCACAGATTGGGCGAAATCACCAAGGTACTGCCGTGCAGCAAGCAAAAACGTGTTTTCCGCCAACATAGAACCAGCCAGTCGGCGGGCCTTCGGCAATGTTTTATAGCCGCCGCTTGTAGCGTCGAAATCAATGAATCCTTCGTTTTTCAGTGTCGCCAGCATGCGCAGTGCGGTCGCCTTCGCCAAACCCGTCTGGCGCACCACGTTAGAGACGCTCGCGGGCGTACTTTCGTTCACTGCTATCAACACCTTGAGCCCTCGGGATAGCGATTGGTTCACGGCATTTTCCATAGCCTCATCCTTTTCTTGGTCGCTGCACAATAATGGACCATGCTCATTCTTACATTTTTCTATTGTTTTTCAAATGATTGATTCGCATTCAATTGTAATATTGTCCATATATCGCAAAATATGATCGCTGATTGGTTCATTGAATGAACCTTGGTCCATTAATTGATCTATAAATACTCATCCTGCTTTTCGGCCAGATTTTTGGGGGAAAGCCACCATGGTATCCAAGGAGGAGTTTTTGATGTCATTCGAGGGGAAAACAATTGCCGTCACTGGGGCGGCTTCGGGTATTGGGGCCGCGTCGGCGGCGATGATCAAGGAACGAGGCGGCCGTGTTGTCGGACTCGACATCAACGAGCCCACTACCGGCGCCGTTGATCAGTTCATCCAATACAATCAGTCGGACATAGCATCCATCGATGCCGCCGTCGCAGCGCTGCCGGGCAGCCTGGACGGTCTTTTGAACATTGCCGGTGTCGCACCATCACCACGCTTCGGCCCCGCTGACGTGCTGAAAATCAACTTCTTCGGTCTGCGTTACTTCACCGAAGCCGCGATTGACAAGTTGGCCGACGGGGCAGGAATCGTGAACATGTCTTCCGGCTCCGGTGCGGGCTGGCCGACAAACATTCCGACAATTCAAGCCATGTTCGCCGTCGATAGTCTCGATGGCGTCGATGACTTCGTATCAGAACACGGCATCCAGCCGGACGGCCTGGACAACAACTCCGCTTATCCGTTCTCCAAGCAGTGCCTTTCGGTCTGGACCATGTTGGTCGCCAACAAATGGAAAGCCCGCGGCATTCGGGTAAATGCGGTCACACCCGCAGCCGTGGACACGCCCATCGTCGGCGACTTCCTCAACAGCTTCGGCACCGAAGCCGCAGCCCGCATGGAAGCTTTCGGCGCGGCCACACCGGAAAACGTTGCCAAGGCTTCGCTGTTTTTGCTGTCGCCGGATGCGGTGTGGGTGAACGGTGCGATCTTGCCGGCTGACGGCGGCGCCATTGCAGGCGGGACGTGCATGAAACTCGGCCTGACCTGACCCTCCGAAACAGCTAGCATGTGTAGACGGCGCCGGTCTCTCCCCAGCGCCGTTTATTCTTGGTGTGGATTACTCTTGGCGCTTCTCGCGTCCCGATGAGAACGAGCGGCTTTTCTTCAATTCGACTGTCACCGCGTCGCCCGGGTTCAAGGGCTCTGCGATGGAAGCGGAAATGATCCCATCGGTCATGCGACTGAGGCTTGCAGCCGTGGTGGCGTATACGCAATGCGGATGACCCGCAGCTGCGTAGACGGTCTCAAAGCGTTTCAACGAACGGTCGATAACCATCGGCAGCGGATGCGACAGGCCGATCGGCGCGACACCACCGATGGTAAACCCTGTGATGCCCTTCACTTCCGAGGCCTGCGGGCGCTTTACAGCGCCCTGCATGTTCAACGCCGCTGGCAAATTATCTTCAATACAACGGTGATCACCTGCCACCAGCACCATGACAAAACGCCGCTCGATAGTGAACACCAAGCTTTTAACTATGGCTCCCAATTCGCACCCGATGGACGCCGCAGCATCCTCCGCACTGCGTGCCGTCTCAGCCAACTCGACGACACTGTCTTCCTGGCCGGCGTCCACCAGAGCCTGACGGACTTTTTTGACGGCGGCGCGTTCCAGCAAGCTCATGACGGATCGCTCCTCCCTGCGTTAGTTCAGATACGGAACCGCCATACCTTTCTGCACGGCGGGTCTGGCACCGACCTCGTCGAACCAGCGTTTGACGTGTTCGTATTCGTTCAAATCGACCTGATGCCACTCAAACCTGGATACCCATGGGTAGGTGGCGACGTCGGCAATCGAGTAATTGTCGCCAGCGAGATAACGGGAGTTCTCAAAATGATCGTCCATCACCGCATACAACCGTCCGGTCTCGTCGCGGTAGCGCTTCTGGCCGTAGGGAACGACCTCTTTGGGGTTGCGCAGGAAATGGTGGGCTTGGCCGAACATCGGCCCGACACCGCCCATCTGAAACATCAGCCACTGCATGGTTGCGGCGCGCGCGCGCGGATCTGTAGGCAACAGTTCGCTGCCGGTTTTCTCTGCCAGATAGATCAAGATGGCGCCTGATTCAAAAACGGAAATAGGTTCGCCGCCGGGGCCGTCGCTATCGACGATAGCGGGAATTTTATTATTCGGGCTAATGGCGAGAAAGTCCGGATGATGCTGCTCGCCCTTGCCTATATGAATCTCATGGACGTTGTACTCAAGGCCGAGTTCTTCCAGCATTATCGAGGCCTTGCGACCGTTCGGCGTGCCCCAGGTATATAGATCAATCACCGTTTTCTCCTAAATTTCTGCGCTTCATGAAAAATGTTGAAACCACTATACGGCTTCATCAAGCCTGTGCAATCGGTTGCGTTGCGAAACATCACAGACGATAATGCCAGAAAGCGGCACCATGCGAATTTAGGGGGCAGAGTGGCCGAACCGAAAGAACCACAAACGGTTGAACAAGCGCGCGCTGCATTGAAGAACGCAGAAGCCGCACTTGAACGCGCGCTCGGCAACGAACAGAAAGTCGTCGCGCAAGAGCGTCAACGCCTGGGCGAACTGGCGCACGAAATCAATACGCCGCTCAACGCCATGATCGGATACACCCATATCATGGCCGAAGAGCTGCTCGGACCGGCAGGAAATTCTCAATACCAGGATTATGCAAAAATCGTCTACCGCGCGGCCATGCATCTGCAGAGCGTGTGCGAAGGAATTTTGTCGTCCGGAGCCGATTCCGCCGTCTCGGAGGATGACCTCGCCGATGTTGATGTCAGCCGCGTCATTGACGGCGTCATCAAACTGTTCAGCGGCATGGCGGAAGAACGAGGCATTACCCTGTCCGCAGAGATTCAGAAGGATTTCCCGATCCTCAACACCGATCCGAGACGCCTCAATCAAATCCTTATTAACCTGGTTTCCAACGCCATCAAGTTCACGCCGTCGGGCGGTAGTGTCGCCGTCCAGGCAGAGACCGATGCCGAAAGCGGCGCCATGATCTTCGTTGTCGCAGACAATGGGCAAGGCATGGCACCGGAAACACTACGCGCGGCCCTGGAACCGGTGCGCAAAGTACAGCCGCCTGGTCAATCACCGCACGGCGACAAGGGTACCGGCATGGGCTTGGCAGTTGCGTCGCGTCTGGCGCAGGAAATCAAAGGCGATCTTTTGCTGGCCTCGGAGCAAGGTGTCGGCACATTGGCCGCCATCGAGTTGCCGATCTCTTTCCAAACTGGACGAAAGAAGAAAGCTGGCAACGCCGTCATCCTGGACGGCAAAAGCATTCTCGATTTCGCACCGCATCGATCTATTCACAAGAAGGATTAAGGGTGACGAGGGCATCCGGCAGCAATTTGTCGTGTGTTACCGCCGCTTGCCAAGTAATTCCACGCATCTCGCAGCAATTTCTTCGGACTGCGCGTCGTTCATTGGCTTGCCGTTGAAAAACAGCTCTCCCGTCTTCATGTTGAAGCGCACGGTTCCAATATTAAGCTGCATATTGGGGATCGACGCGGCATCCTTGTAAGCCGCCTGGGCCGCCGCGTCCGCGCTCGCCGCCTGGGTTGCCGAGGCACTGGTCGTCGAAGCGCTAGACACCAAAGTGGACGCCGTCGAACGTAGCGCGGTGACATCCGCATCCTCGGCGTACCCCGCATCGCTCGCGGCGGAAACAGCCGCCTCCGCCTGTGCCAGCGCCGTCGTGGCGTCGCCGGATGCTGCGGCGCTTTGCGCGGCGCTCAGCGCCGAGGACGCTGATGATACCGCCGTTGACGCAGTATCGACCGCAGCGCGTTTGGTTGCATCTCCGGGGTCGGCCTTATAGGCGGCAACCGCAGCGTCATACAGGGTCTGTGCACCTTGCGCGGCCTCATCGGCGGCAATGACGGCGGTTTCCGCAGCTACCGTCTGGGCATTGGCGGACGCGCTGGCGGATTCGCTTGCCTTGGTCGCCGAACTGACCGAGGAGTCAGCGCTATCGGCTGCCGTGCGTGCATTGGATGCAGCCGTCGACGCGCTGCTCGATGCCGACGTCGATGTTGAGCTGCTAACCGATACGCTTACGCCAGCGTCGGTGACCGTCGATACGGCTGAATTCGCCGTCGTGGTTGCGGTATCGTAACTGCCTGCCGAATAGGCTGTCGTCGCACTGGCAAGCGTGTTCGTGGCCGAAGTCAGGGCGGCATCCGCCGCTTCATATTTGGCTTTGTTCGACGAGTTGTTCGTATTGGAGTTATATGATGCAAGCGCAGCGTCGCGTTCATCGCTCAGCGCCGCCACTGCCGCTGTTGCATCTTCAATAGCGACCAGTGCCTGCGACTGTGTCGCCAAACTTTCCGCCGCACTGGCCACGGTTTCGGCCTCATCGGCTGCTGCTTGTGCCTGCTCAGCGGCGTTGGCTGCGACCTGGGCGGCTTCGGCGTCTTTTTCCGGTTTGCCAAGATAGTAGTTCACGTCGCGCGTGATGTTGAACTCGAACACCTCCGGCAGATCGATCTTGAAACCACCGCCCAAGTCCGCAGGCGCGAATTTGCGGCCTTTGCTTCCTGTGCCTGGATTGTAGGCGACGCCGGCGCTCGGCTGATGGCGAACCACCCGTTGGCAATCCTTGGCCGTTATTTCCACCTTGACGCCTTCGGCCAGCGCGTTGGAACTCAGCATAATCAGAGAGCTGACGGCAATTGGGGTCACGCGGAGCTTGGAAACGTCTCTCATATCCTGGTCTATCTGGTTTTCCGGGTTCGGCACGAAGCGTAACTCAATATCATATCCGAGTTAAAATTTCATATCGAACGCGCAGGCGGTCTCTACAGGAACGGGCAAAGGTATGATATCTTCTTCCCTCGTTAGAGAGTGCCAAAAGGGGAGACAACCCATGTCAATTCGTCGTCTGCACGTAATCGCGTGTATCACCAGCCTGCTCATGCTTGTCGTCAGCGGAGGAAGTCATCCCACCATGGCTGGGTCCCCGGGACTGGAAATGGCGCCACAATCCACTCCAGAGTTAGCGCAAAGCGGCAATATCATGCAGTGCATGGAGCAATGCATCCGTTCCGAAGGCAAATCAGAGAAGGCCACCTGTAAATCACGTTGCGCCAATATTTCATCGAAACCGCGAAAGCAAAAAGACTGCATGGGCACATACAAGAGCTGCAAGAAACGCTGTGCAAAGAAAGACAGGGCCTGCAACAGCGCCTGTAAGCAGGCACTGATGAGTTGCTCATAGGACAGCGTTAACCAAACGCTTCCAATCCGCCTCAACGCCCGGGAGTCCGACCCGCATGATGTTCGGAGAGAAATCGAACGCACGCGTCCATATGCCGGCGCGAGCCAATTTCACGTGCGATGCCGCGCCGTCGGTTTCCACCAACCGAAACAAGTTGGTTCCACCGATCACCCGCAATCCAGCATTCTCCAGCACCCTGATGATACGCGAACTTGCTTCGGATAACTGCTGGCGGGTCTGGGCCTGCCACGCCACGTCGGCCAAGGCTTGATGCCCAATATGCAAGGCGGGGCCGGACACGGACCACGGCCCCAACACGGACCGAAGTGCCATCGCAAGTACGTCATCACACAGCGCAAACCCCAAGCGCAGTCCGGCGAGCCCGAAAAACTTGCCGAACGACCGCAACACGATAAGCCCCGGGATTCCGGCGTCGGCAGCGATGCTCCTATCGGGCTCGGGATCGGCAAAGGCCTCGTCGACAATCAACCAACCACCACGTGCGGACAGTGTTCGGTGCATTTCCTTTAACCGTTGTGCGGACAGCAATCGGCCATCGGGATTGTTGGGATTGACGGCGACGACGACATCAAACTCGCCGATGTCGGCTTCAGCCGACAGCTCATGCACCTCGTGCCCGGCTGCCCGCCAGGCGTGGGCATGTTCGGCATAGGTCGGCGACAGCACTGCGGCTTTTCCCGCAGGACGCAATTTCGGCAGCGTTTGAATAAACGCCTGGCTGCCGGCGCCAAGTACGATCTCGCACCCGGCTCCTGAGCCATAAAAGTCTCGGGCGGCGGTGATCAAGGCCTGCTCCCGGGCCGTGTCGGGCAGGCGCGCAAAGGCGTCCACTGGCGGGGCCTGAAACGGATAGGGGCTCGGGTTGATGCCGGTGGAAAGATCGAGCCAGCCGTCGGAGGGGGTCCCGTACAGCGCCGAAGCCGTCGCCAGGTTACCTCCGTGCATCGGCGCGTCGGTCATGCCTCGCTATCATCCAGATGCGCGGCATAGACGGGAATAGCCTCGGCCAATGTGCGTGAATGGTCCATGTCTTCGCGGGTCTCTTGGGCAAAGGGCGTGCGGGCTAGAATGCGAAAAACCGCGGCCGCGCCCTGATAGAACCCGTCTGGTACGCCGGCATCCTTGAAGCTTTTGGCGATTTCCTCCATCTCGCCGACCCAACGCCCTGAGTCGGCGGGAATGAACGGTACGCGTGCTTCCATGCGGCTGAGATCGCCGGATTGACTGTGTGCATATTCTTCCATCAATGGGTCCATCACCCCCATTTGATGGGCGGCGAGCAAGATCGCGGTGTGCAGCGTCCATGTACCTTTCGTCAACGCCGCGTAGCACATCTTGATGGCCGAGCCCTGGCAGCCGCCGCCCGCTACGGGCACAACCTTGAAGCCGCAACCGTCCAACGCCTCCATCGGGCCTGTATCATCGCCCGAGACGTAGAATCTCGGCGTCGCCTTGCCCGGCGCCAGACCGATGATACCGGCATCAATGAACGGCGCGCCGGCGTCTTGAATGATGCGCCCGACCTCCGCCGCCGTTTCCGGCGCAATGGCATTGCAGTCCACGTAAACAGGCGTACGTCCGGCAGCCTGCATGGCCGCAGCCATATCGGCGGCCAAGCTGGTGGCTGCCGCCGGCGGCAAAATTGAGAAAAAAATGTCGGCCTCCGCCGCTACCTGTTCAAGGCTTGTGAGATCTTCGATCCCCGCGCGCGCCGCCAGGTTTCGAGAATGTTCACTACGTCCGGCCAGACAGGTGACAACGCGGTGGCCGTGCTCGATCAGCGCCTGGCCGACGGCGTGGCCCATGTCTCCGGTGGCGACAACGGCAATTGTTTTGGCATCCATTAATTAGCTTCCTTATGCATCGAATTCCCTTAGCACATGGCCCGGACGCGCCGTTGCGTCAATGATTCCATTGCCGTCCACGACGCGCTCGCCGTTGATCCACACCCCTGCAACACCGACTGCATCGGTCACCAGCCTGGGCGCACCGGCCGGCAGATCGAACTGCCGTCGCTTGGCGCCGCGATCGACAGTGTTCGGATCGAACAACAGCAAATCCGCCCATTGCCCGGGCGCGATACGGCCGCGGTCCGCGATGCCGTAAATATCCGCCGGCTTGCCCGTCAGTTCGTGCACCGCACATTCCAGCGAGAGCACCTGCAATTGCCGCGCCCAATGCCCCATCAGATGCAACCCGAAACCGGCATCGCAGAAAAAGGTCAGGTGCGCGCCGGCATCGCTCAACGCCACTGAGGCATTGGGATCGTTGATCATCCGTCCGACAGCCTCCTCGTCGGAATTCAGCAGCACCGCGGTGAACACTGTCTCCAGGTTTTCCGCGACGGCAAAATCCAGCATCCAATCCAGAGGGTCCACGCCGGCCTCGCCAGCCAGTTCGGCGACGGTGCGGTGTTCTGCCTCGGCGTTCTTGGTTTCCGAAACCTGCGTGATGGCAATCTTATGCCATTCTCCGTTGAACAGCCGCACGCCGGCTGGCGTCTTCAATTCAGCCCGCACGGCGGCGCGGAAATCCGCATCGCGGTAAAGTGCTTTCAGCGCCGAGCCCGACAATTTCATCGCCGGTTGCCAAGCTTTCAGGCTTTCCAGCGGATAGGCGGACTGCATGGTGAAATCCATGGTCAACGGACAGCAACTGACCTGCCCCCATAGCTCACGGCCACGCCTGCGGGCGCTATCGATGGCCCGTAGGTCAGCGAAAGTGCCGTCTGGATTGGTCGGATTGTGCAGCAATGCCGCGATGACGAAAGGCCGGCCTGACTTTGCCGCCAATGCCTCCAGATAAGGCACGTCGGTGCGGTCACCCTTGGTCAACATGAACACGCCCTGCCCGCCCGCTCCCATGGCACGCACCATTTCCTCCAACTCCGTATCGTCGGCAAGGCGCGACGGCATGGGGATACCGCCGGCGCCATTGTGTTGGGGGGCGGTTGAGGTGGCGAAACCAATAGCGCCCGCGGCCATGGCGTCGGAGACAATGTCTCGCATGGCGCTTAATTCGTCGGGCGTCGCTGCGCGCTCGACGGCAGCTTCCTTCATCACATAAGTACGCACTGCCGAATGGCCGACGAAGGCCGCCACGTTGGGCATCACGCCTTGGCGCTCAATGGCATTGAGGTAGTCGGGAAAGCTCTCGAAATCCCAAACGATTCCGGCGCGCAGGGCGTCCAGGCTCATGCCTTCCACCTGGGTCAGGTTGCGCATGATCAGATCGCGGTCGCCCGCTCGGCAAGGCGCAATCGTAAATCCGCAATTGCCCATAATCACGGTGGTCACGCCGAGACTGGGCGATGGGTCAAGCGACGGGTCCCAAGTCACCTGGGCATCATAGTGGGTGTGGCTGTCAATGATGCCCGGCATCAAGGCCAACCCTCCGGCATCGATGACCTCGGCCTCATTGCCGCAATCCAGGCTCTTTCCAACGGATTGAACCCGACCTTCGAAAATCGAAACGTCGCAACCGGGCCGTGGCGCCGCTCCCGTGCCGTCAAATAGCAAAGCTTTTTTGATGAGGATGTCCATGCGGCGTTTCCGACGAGAAAAAAGTCTGCTTATGTATACCAATCCAAACGGCCATCCAAGCCGTGATCGGTTCTCTTGCCGACATCCGCTCTAAGCCCGCGTCCATCCATCATCGACGTTAGCCATTGATTTTTCGCCATTTTCGTATACATATACGCGCTACGTGTTGCATTTGTTTTGCGTTACCTAATTAACCGGCACGCCGATTAGCGTAGTTATCTCCAGACAATGTAAGCGTGAAACCCACGACGCCCCCCACAAATCGTGGAACGTCACACCGAAACGCCTGTTAGAGGAACTACACTATGGCTACTGGTACTGTTAAATGGTTCAACCCCACCAAGGGTTATGGCTTCATCGAACCGGAAGATGGCTCGAAAGACGCTTTCGTTCACATTTCCGCCGTTGAGCGCGCCGGCCTGAGCACGCTGAACGAAGGTCAAAAGGTTTCCTTCGATCTGGAAACCGGCCGCAACGGCAAGTCTTCCGCGGAAAACATTTCCGTCGTCGACTAACCATACAGATTGGCGCCCCCGGGTCACACCGGGGGCGTTTTTCGTTTGCCCAAGAAAGAGCCAATATGCCCCGCAAGCCCAACTACAAATTCGAACGCATGGAGCGTGATCGACAAAAAGCGGCGAAGAAAGCCGCGCGCCGTGAGGCCAAGGAGCAAAAGGCTGAAATGAAAAAAGCCGAAGACAGCGACGAAAGTCTGCTGGAACAGGCGTCGGACGACGAAGTTTAGTCTTCGGGGTTCGCCCCCGACCGAAACGTCAACTTGCCTTTAATCAATCCGAAGAACAGTGCAGGCTCGCTATCGCCTGTAAAGCGCCATCCCAGGTGGTTGCCGCAACGCCGGCAAAGTGCGAAATTCCAAAGATACCCCTTGAACCACGAAAACTCGTCCGTCGGTACGCCGCGGTCGACGGCGCCCGTGGCCTCGCGATAACATAAAACCCGAAAAACCTGACCGGCCGGATTAAAGAGAACATGCTCGTGGCCATTCATGCTCAGGCGCCAACGGGCTCGCGTCACCATGTAACCGCAGGTCGCGCAGTAGATGCCATCGTCGGTCGCGTTTTCGACGTCGGATTCACTATCGGTTTCGCCGACAACTTGTAGCATGGTCCCAGCCTTTCGCGCATCAATTCACGAAGCGGCGGAACACCAGTTTGCGTAGATAATCCAATCCGAATATCAGTGGTACGCCAAGCCAAGCCACCATGTAGATTTGAATATCGACCGGTGCCGTCCCCAGCACCGTGTTCACCGCCGGCACGTACAGGATAGCCCAAGAGAACACCGCCTCGAACAGAATTCCGAAAATGATCAGTGGATTGGCGAATGCGCGGCGATCGATGCCGAGGCCCAAACGCGACCGCCGGCCGAACAGGTTTCCGATCTGCATCAACAGGATCGATGACAAGGCAATGCCCGTGGCTGAACGATAGAGCGTGTCGTTCGAGGCCAACTCCACCCCCCATTGCCACCCACCGGCATCCAGCACCCAGAAGAACAGCGACAACGAGAAGGCCGCTTCGATCAGGCCTAGGAAACCGTAACTATGCGCAATCAATGGCAGCGTCAGCAGACCCTGATTTCGGCTGCGCGGCTTTTCTTTCATGGTTTGAGCGTCTGGCTTTTCCTGTCCCAGCGCCATGGAGGGAATGATATCGGTGCCCAGATCGATGGTCAGAATTTGAATCACCGTCAGCGCCAACGGCACCGGAAACAGCATGAACAGCAGATACGGCAAAATCTCGGGTCCATTGGAAACCAGCACGTAGTTGGTGAATTTGCGGATATTGGCGAAAATCGTGCGCCCTTCCTCAATGCCGGCGACAATCGAGGCGAAGTTATCATCCAACAGCACCACCTGCGCCGCCTCACGCGCCACGTCGGTACCGTCGCGCCCCATGGCGATGCCCACATCGGCGGCTTTCAGCGCCGGCGCATCGTTGACCCCGTCTCCGGTCACGGCAACCACGCGGTCCATCTGGTGCAACGCATTGACGATCTTCATTTTCTGTTCGGGCGTGGCGCGAGCGAATACCCTGACACCCGAACGCAGGCACTCGACCAATTGCGCCTCGCTATACTCGCTCAGTTCCGTGCCGGTAAGCGTTGCGGCGCCGTGTTCGATATCGGCGCCGATCATGCCGGCCTGTCGCGCAATGGCCTCGGCGGTTATCGGGTGGTCGCCGGTGATCATGATGGTGCCGATACCGGCGGTGTGGCATTGCTCGACGGCCCCAGCCACCTCGGGCCGGAGCGGGTCCTCCAGTCCCAAAAATCCCGCCAGCTCAAGATCGTGTTCCGCTACCGCCTGGTTCTGCACAACCTCGCCCGCCGTCAACTGCCGCCGTGCCACCGCTATAACCCGGTATCCCTCTGCGGCGAGTGTATCGACCCTGGCATCCGATGCCCGCAACAAAGCCTCATCAGCGGTCAGTAAAGGCCGGATCGATTCCCAGGCGCCCTTGACCGCGAAGACCGCTCCACCGGGCAAATCACACACTGCCGCTTCGCGGCGTTTCTCGACATCGAACGGAAACCGCACCGATTGCGCGCCGATGACCGCATGGGCATCATCGCCGCGCGCCTGATATGAGATGGCAATGGCCTCGTCCAATGGATCACCACTCCAGCCGTCGTCCACCGCATCCAGATCGCAAGCCGCCAGGGCGGTTTCCAAAACATCCGGGCCGCCGTCGCAGGCCGGCTCGATACGGGTCACCGACAGGCGGTTCATGGTGAGCGTGCCGGTCTTGTCGGTACATATAACGTGCACCGCGCCCAGGGCTTCCACAGCATTCAGACTTTTCACCAACACGTTGCGCCGAGCCATGCGCAGGCTGCCCATGGCCAGCGAAAGCGTAAATGTCGGCAGCAGGCCTTCCGGCACGTTGGCGACGATTATGCCCATCATGAACACCAGATTTACCCAGAGCGATCGTTCGGTAGCCACGCCGTAGGCGAAAAACGTCAGCCCCATGGCGACGGCGATGATGGTCAGCACCCGAACCATATGCGCGGTTTCGCGTTCCAGCGGCGAGACGGCGCGCTTAATATCGCGCGACAGCATGGCGATGCGGCCGAACTGCGAGCGGAACCCCGTGGCAAATACCACACCCCTGCCCGAGCCGCGCAAGATCGCACAGCCGGCAAATGCCAGATTGTCGCTTTCGGTCAACGGCCTGTCGACGGCCTCGGCAGTGAGAGAGAGCGGAACCGATTCACCCGTCAGCGGCGCATTGTTGACGACCAGGTCGCGGCATTCCACCAAGCGCACGTCGGCCGGCACCCGGTCTCCTTCTCGCAGCACGATGACATCACCGGGCACCAATTGATCGGCGGGCACTTCGCCTTCATCGCCGTCGCGCACCGCCATGACGCTCTGTGGCAGAAATTTTTTCAGCTCCTCCATGGCGCGCTCGGCGCGGAACTCCTGCACGAAACTGAACAGCGCATTGAGGATCGAGACCCCCAGCAAGGCCCAACCCAAGATGTCCATGGATTCGCCGGGCTGGATGAAATGCGCCACGAAACAAATGCCGGCGGAGATGTTCAGCAAGATTGTGAAAAAATTGGTGAACTGCCGTCCAAGACTTTTCAACCACCACAGCCCTCTTGGCGCCTCCAGTGTATTGCGGCCCAATTCCTTGAGCCGCGCCTCGACCTCGGCGGCCCTGAGGCCGCCGGCGCGGCTGCTCAGGTAGGTGAAGACGTCGGCCTTGGCGATGTTCTGAATTCTACCGCTCATGGTGGGCGCCTCCGCGGTAGAGCGCTACATCGCAAGGTGCCTCCCGCAACACGGTCTCAAACGGATCGCCATAACGGAAACCCTTTTCCAGGCTATGGCGTGACGCTTCCAGACAGATGAGGTCGCTTTGCTGCTGGGCCGCGTCGATCAACGTTTCCCGCGCCCAATCGTCGGAGATGCGGATCGCCGCTTCGATGGGAAGCTCACCGCTTTCGGCCTCTTCGCGAATAAAGCGCGCGACGCGTTGCAAAACGCGGTCGGCGGAACGGCGCAGCGCGCCGGCTTGATCGGCCCGCATGTGCCGGAGCTGGCGCAGAGGTTTCTCAACCACATGCAGCAACCGCACCTGGCGGAGATCGTGGGAAAGAACCCGCAACAGCTCAACCGCTGCCGAGCGCGACAGCTTGTGCCCGGCCATGGGCATTAACAGATGCCGCACCACGCCGAGGCTGCCGGGCTGTACGACCCTAAAGGCGATCACATCGAAAGACGGATCACGCAGCAGCTCAGACGCCACCGTCCCCCCCATGAATCCTCGCCGACCACCGCGTGCCCGCGCACCGCAAACCAAAAGCGCATCCGGTGTCGTGCCTAAATGTTCCAGCAAACCGCCGGCGACGCCCCGGCGCATGGAACAAATCTCGACCTCGGCGGCCACGCCGGCTTTCGCCGCCACCAGCTTGATGTTGTCGAGTTTTTCCGAGAGCTCGGCAGTGACAAACTCCGCCGTTTCCACGTGCAGGATACGGAGCTGCCGGTCAGGGTGGCCCACCGCCAACCTGACGGCGTAGCGCGCAACCCAGTCACCATTGATGGTGCCATCATAGGCTAGACAAACCGACATGGGAGATCTCCCTATAGCGGGATGACTACCTCCGATTATCCATCAGAATTCAGAATTCGCTTTGATATGGCTCAAATTTAAGGTGGATGCTGGCGACTCTTGTCAGGCAGCCACGAGCCGTTTCGCTGGGATTGTCATGGTCACCCGTGTGCCGCCTTGCGGCATGTTAGCGAACATGAGGGCACCGCCGTGCATCTCCATAAACGCTTTCGCCAGCGGCAAGCCGAGACCAGCACCTTCGTGGTCACGGGTCATAACATCACCGAGTTGGCCAAACGGTTTCAACACAGTCGGTATGTCTATGTCCGAGATACCGCTACCTGTGTCCGTGATCTCTATGGCCAACTCTCCGGACCCCATATAACTCCGAACATGCACTTCACCACCGGGCGGCGTGAACTTCAGGGCATTAGATAGAATGTTCAAGAACACCTGACGGATACGCCTGTCGTCACCGATAACATCCGGCGCATCCGCGCATGCATTCCAGGAAACGCGGATATCACGCTCATAGGCCATGCGCTCCAACAACCGCCACGATTGGCTTAGGATATCGTTGATATCGAACGGCTCTTCTTCCAGTTGCAGCGCCCCCATTTCGATGCGCGAGACATCCAACAGATCGTTGATCAGCGTCAACAGATACGAAGAGGCATCATGAATGTCGACCGCGCATTGGCGGTATCGGTCTGACCCGATAGCGCCGTAAAGCTGCATCTTGATCATCTCGGAAAAGCCGAGAATGGCATTCAAGGGCGTGCGCAGCTCATGGCTGACATTAGCCAGAAATTGCGATTTCGTGTGATTGGCTTCCGCCGCCAAAGCTTCCAAGCGACGCAGACGATCGATCTGCTTGCGCAGTTCCGCCGTGCGCACCTCGACCTGCTGCTCCAGGTTTTCATTGCTCAACCGGATCGTTTCGAGCTGTTGCTCCAAGCCGAGCTCGGAATTGATCAACGAGGCGAATTTCGACATCACGGCTTCTGTCATCCCCGAAAAATCCCGCTCTTTCGAATCGAGTACACAGATCGTGCCAAAGGGCTCGCCATCGGGCCAAGTCAACGGCAACCCGAGGTACGAGATCATATTCAGTTTGATATCCGGGTTGTGGTCCCAAACCGGGTCTTTGAGAGCGTTCGGCACATGCAAGAGCGCTTGATCGGCGATCACGGTTTCGCAATAGAGTTCACCGCGCAGACCTTCGGAATCGCCCGGACTGTAGGGATTGCCGTCCGTGTGACTGGAGACAAGAACTTCGATCTCTTTCGGATGCACACGCATCACCAGCGCCGCCGGTACGTCGGCGACCTCAGCTAACAGATCAATCGTCGACTGCCAGTCTTCAACGCGCTCGGCGCTGATTTCCGGGTGATCAAAGTTTCGGTCTTTGTCCATGTCCTACCCAAGGCAACCATATGTCTTTTGGCTGACTTACATACAATAGGCATAACTGAACAATGTTACAAGATTTTCCGGGACAATCTTAGAGGCTGTCGATCATATCCTTGAGCAACGCTTGAACCTCGTTTGCGATATCGCCGAGGCCCGGGTTTTCGATGGCCTGCATGGACGCCAACGGGTCGACGGCCGACACCTCGATATCACCGTTATCAAGTTGCTGGACCAAAACATTGCACGGCAGCATGGTACCGATCTTATTCTCCTGCTGTAGCGCCTTGTAGGCAAAGTGAGGATTACAGGCGCCAAGAATGAAGTAAGGATTGATATCGGCGCCGATTTTCTCCTTCAACGCGCCTTGCACATTGATGGTGGTCATCACGCCGAAACCTTTTTCCTGCAGCGCCGCCGTCACTTTCTCTATGGCCGCATCGAAGTCGCCGCTCAGTGTGGTGGTGAAATGATAACTCATGATCCGTACTCCTTAGAACTGGTGGATAGTTCCCCCTACCCCATTAACTTCTGCCGCAGCAACTGATTGACCATTTGCGGATTGGCCTTGCCTCCCGTCGATTTCATCACCTGACCGACGAACCAACCGATGGCTTTAGCGTTGCCGCTGCGCACTTCGTCAGCCTGTTCGGGATTGCCGGCTATTGCCTCGTCTACGGCGGCCTCGATGGCATCGGTGTCGGTGATTTGTTTCAGGCCCTTTTCCTCGACGATGTCGCCGGCGTCGCGGCCTGTCTCGAACATCACGTCGAAGACATCCTTCGCGATGCGCCCGGAAATCGTGTCGTCGGCCATCAAATCCAGCAACTCGCCCAATTGGTCGGCGGAGATGGGGCTGTCTGCGATATCTCTACCCGCCGCGTTCAGCGCACCGAACAAGTTGGTGGTGACCCAATTGACGGCGGCCTTGGCGTCGCGTTGGCCTTTCTTCCCTTCAGGTCCGCCTTGCATGACGCGCTCGAAATATTCGGCGTTTCGCTTTTCGCTCACAAGCACGCCTGCATCATAAGGGCCCAACCCAAACTCAGAGATAAAACGTTCCTTCTTTTCGTCAGGCAGCTCCGGCAAAGTGGCGGCGATGGTGTCCACATATTCAGGCGCCAAATCCAACGGCAACAGGTCGGGGTCGGGGAAATAGCGGTAATCGTGCGCGAACTCCTTGGCGCGCATGGAGCGGGTCTCGCCGCGATTGGGGTCGAACAGGCGCGTTTCCTGCACCACTTCGCCACCGGATTCCCACACATCAACCTGGCGCGCAGCCTCGACCTCGATCACCTGCATGATAAAGCGTACCGAATTGACGTTTTTCACCTCGGCGCGGGTCCGCATTTCCTCGCCCGGGTGGCGCACGGAAACGTTCACGTCGGCACGCATGGAGCCCTGCTCCATATTGCCGTCGCAGGTCCCCAGGTAACGCAAAATCGTGCGTATTTTCCGTACGTACGCACCGGCCTCTTCGGGCGAACGGATGTCGGGCTTGGAGACGATCTCCATCAGACAGACGCCTGAGCGGTTGAGATCAATGAATGTCCGTCTCGGGTCCTGGTCGTGCATGGATTTGCCGGCGTCTTGTTCCATGTGCAAGCGCTCGATGCCGATCTCGGCGGTCTTGCCGCCTTCCAGGTCGAGCACCACCTTGCCCTCACCGACGATGGGATAGAGGAACTGGCTGATCTGATAACCCTGCGGCAGATCGGCGTAGAAGTAGTTTTTGCGCTCGAACACCGAATGCAGATTGATTTTTGCCTTCAGCCCCAACCCGGTCTTCACCGCCTGCTCGACGCAGTGCTCGTTGATCACCGGCAGCATGCCGGGCATGGCCGCATCGACCAGCGAGACCTGGTGATTGGGCTCGGCGCCGAACTCGGTGCTTGAGCCGGAGAACAGTTTGGCTTCGGAAATCACCTGGGCATGGACTTCCAGCCCAACCACGACCTCCCAATCACCGGTGTCACCTTGCAGGATGTAACTCATGGCTTCACCTCAAATCCCGCCATCTCTTCTAGCGCATGGGCGGCCCGGAACAACGTCACTTCGTCGAACGCGCGGCCGATCAAGTGCAGCCCCAACGGCAGGCCGGAACCATCCAAGCCCGCCGGCACGCTGATCGCCGGCAACCCGGCCATGGAGGCCGGCACGGTGAACACGTCGTTGAGGTACATGGCAATGGGGTCATCCATCTTCTCGCCGATGGCAAAGGCCGCGCTGGGTGCGGTCGGTGTCAGGATCACATCCACATCTTCGTAGGCGTTTTTGAAATCCTGGGCGATCAGCGTTCGCACCTTCTGCGCCTTGACGTAATAGGCATCGTAGTAGCCCGCCGACAGCACATAGGTACCGATCATCACGCGGCGGCGCACTTCGGCGCCAAAACCCTCACCACGGGTGTTCTCGTACATTTCATCCAGACTGTCGCCATCGACCCGCAGCCCGTAACGCACCCCGTCATAACGCGCCAGATTGCTCGAGGCTTCCGCCGGGGCGACGATGTAGTAACACGGCAGCGCGTACTTGGTGTGCGGCAATGATATCTCGACACAGGTTGCGCCGGCATCTTCCAACCACGCCCGACCCTGATCCCACAGTGCCTGGATATCGGCCGGCATGCCGTCCAGCGTATATTCCTTGGGAATGCCAACCCGCATACCCTTGACCCCGGCAAGCAGCTCCGCGCCGAACTGCGGATTGACCATCGGCGCCGAAGTCGAATCCTTCGGGTCGTGTCCGGCCATGGCCTGCAGCATAATCGCCGCGTCCTCGACACTTCGGGTCATCGGCCCGGCCTGATCGAGGCTTGATGCGAACGCCACGGTGCCCCAGCGCGAGCACCGCCCGTAGGTGGGCTTCATGCCGACGATACCGCAGAAGCTTCCCGGTTGGCGGATCGAGCCCCCGGTGTCGGTCCCCGTCGCCCCCAAAGCGCCGCGCGCCGCCACAATAGCGGCCGAGCCACCGGACGAGCCGCCGGGCACGCGGTCTTTGCCATCGTCCGTCTTCCACGGATTTTTCACCGGCCCATAGTGCGATGTGATATTGGCCGACCCCATGGCAAATTCGTCCAGGTTGGTCTTGCCCAGCATCACCGCGCCAGCGTCGCGCAGGTTTTGCGACACGGTGGATTCGTAGGTCGGGCGGAAGCCATCCAAAATGTGCGAGGCGGCTGTCGTCAACACGCCTTCGGTGCAGAACAGATCCTTCACCGCGATGGGGATGCCGTCCATGGGTCCGGCTACATCGCCCTTGGCGCGACGGTCGTCGGATTGTTGGGCGCGCTGGCGGGCGATGTCAGGTGTCTCGGTGACAAAGGCGTTAAGATCGCGCAGGCCCTCGAGCGCCGAGATATGCGCCTCGGTCAGTTCCACCGCCGACACTTCTCCGGCATCGAGCTTGGCCGCCGCTTCGGCAATGGTCAGGTTTGTCAGTTCGCTCATGGCCTACTCCACAACCTTGGGCACGGTGTAGAAATCGCCCTCGCGATCAGGCGCGTTGGCCAGCACCTTTTCCGGCACATCGCCATCACTGACATTGTCCGCGCGTTGCGCCAGAGACATTTCGGCCACCGACGTCATCGGCTCCACGCCATCGGTATCGACTTCCGAGAGCTGCTCGACCCAACCGATGATATTGTTGAGCTCGCCGGCAAGAGCGTCCTGCTCGTCATCAGCGATACGGATACGGGCCAAAAATGCGATCTTCTGGACATCTTCACGGGTCAGCGACATGGGGCACCGGCTAACAAGTTTATGCGGGCGCGGAACCTATCATCCAGCCCAACCGTCGGCAAGCACGCGCAGATGTGCTTGACCCACAAAACACCTTACATCACCACGCCGACAGAGTAAGATCATTGCCATGCTGAAGCTCGCTGCCCACATCTGCAAAACGATGTTGCTGAGCGCAATGATGTTCCTCGCCGTCGACACGGGCGCCCGCGCGGAAACACTGACACTGGTGGCCGCCGCCAACACGGTCGATACACTCACCAGCGAGGTCATCGTGCGCGAGGCCTACACGCGCCTGGGCATCGATGTCGTGATCAAGAAATTCCCCGGCGAGCGCGCCTTGAAATTGGCGAACGGCGGCAAGGTCGCAGGCGACGTGCAACGCATCGACAAGCTTTCGGCGAAGTATCCCAACCTGGTGCAGATCAAGCCGGCCATCAACTATATCGAGGCGGCGGTGTTCGTCACTGACCCGTCACTCTCCGCCCGCACCTGGGCCGACCTGAAACCATATCGCATCGGCATTATCCGGGGCATCAAGTTTGCCGAAGGCGGCACCAAGGGCATGGACCGATATCTGGCCTCGAATTACGCCGGACTGTTCAAGATGCTGCACAAAAAACGCGTCGACATGGCCGTGTCGCCGAGCCTCAACGGCCGCTACCAGATGAAAACGCTGGGGATCGAAGGCATCAGCGAGCTTCGCCCGGCTGTCGCCCGGTTCGACTTGTTCCACTATGTGCACCAGAAGAACGCCGCACTGGCGCCCCGCCTATCTGCGGTGTTCTCAAACATGCAGCAAGCCGGACAGCTACGCGCGATCCGCGACCACGTTATTTCCAAGCTGCTCGAACCCGCCTCTGATGCGAAAGCCGCCTGCCTTAGGGATTACGCCTGCCTGGAGCGCGGACTGGCGTTTCTGACCCCGCGCTAAAACGAATTATGCGTGACGATAACGGAAACACTGTCATTTAAGGCGCATTGGTATATTATACATAAATATAAAGTGATTCGGGGGACATGGATGTTCAACAGAATTTGCCAAAATCCGGTCCAGGGCCTGGCTCTGGTCGGCATGTTGTGCGTGATGGCTTTCTTCACCTACACGGTGCACGGCATTGCCAAAAACCTCGACACCATGACGACCGTGATGGCCGGCGTTGCCCACAATTTGGCCGATATGGCGCAAACCCAGGAAGCCATGGCCGAGAACGTTGCCGGTATGCGCACCTCGATCAACAATGTGTCGGCCCACGTGGCCGGCGTCGGCACCAACATGAGCGAGGTGTCGAAGCGCATGGTCAACATGTCCCAGAACATGCATCACATGAGCGAGAGTTTCCGCGTCATGAACGGCCAGGTCGGGCACTTGGCCCACGACGTCAATCGCGGCACTCGCGCCTTCTCGTCACCGTTCGGCTTTATGCAGAACATGATGGGTTTTCAATAACGCACGATCGAACCCCACAGCTTAGGCAATGGGTTCTGGGCAAGTGTCGTTGTGAGCTGCCGAAAAACCTGGATTCGTTGTTTAATTTGATTGCGTCAGTGTGCTGGCGTCATGGAATTTCAGATATCCAAATCACCGGTCGACGGGCAGGAAATGCCCGAACCCTTGGTTGCTGTACTGGACCACTGGAACGCCATCCGTGGCGCAAGCATTTTTCCGCCATGGGACACCTTCAGGCTCGAGAGCTTACCAGCACATGTCATCCCTTGGTGTGTGGTCGCCGATGTCGTAACCGGCAATGACGGTGAAATTGACTTTGTTTACCGTTTCTGGGGCACCGCGCGAGCAGAATTCCAAGGACTTGAGATGACGGGAAAGTCCGTGTCGGAAATTAAGCCAGCAAAGGTCGCCGACAAGGTGCGTGACGAGTTCCTGGCCATATTGGAAACACCCGAGCCGCTGTTTTTCGTTACTCAGTTTACCTTTCCCGACGGCGACGAGATATCCTGGGAGAGCCTGCGTTTACCGTTGGGTCCGGACGAAAAGACCGTTCAGAAAATTATCGGCGTCGGCGCGCCGCGTTCTTTTTCCCCCGCCTACTTCCGTGCCATGGATGGCGATCCCCACATCGACTATTTTCTACGCCGCTCGACGGAGCCGAAATAACGGCAAACCTTGGGCGTGCGCAATCAACTCAGCCCGATTGCGCCAGCAACGCTGCATAGACGTCCGGGTCCGTTGCGCCCTCCGTGCCGATCAACAACACCCGGCTCTCCGCGCCAAGGTCTATAGCCTGTTTGATTTCGGTTTTTCTGGTGCCGGCCACAAACCCGGCCAATCCGGCGATAGCCGATTCGCCCGCTTCGATTGACGGGTCCCCGTCCAAGGGGTTGGCCATCAATTGCATGGCCGGCGCCACCATGCTTTCCGGTATGGTCATGAAACCACCCGCGCGGGCCGCGAGAATATCCCAGGCCACAACCGACGGCACACCGCAAGACAAGCCGGCCATCAGCGTTTCCTCATCAACCGGAATCTCCGTCATCCGCCCCGCCTCCGCGCTCCGGTACAGGCACGCGGCCAGTTCAGGCTCGACCATGATCATACGTGGCGCGCCATCGCCCCAATGCTGATGAAACGCTTCGGCCATGGCGCCCGCGAACCCGCCGACCCCGCCTTGCAAGAAGGTATGCGTCGGCGGCGGCGCGTCACCGATCTCGGCAATGATCTCGGCGGCGATAACGCCATAACCGGCCATCACACGCTTGGGCACCTCCATATAGCCTTCGTAAGATGTGTCGGAAATCACGTACCAGCCGTTTTCCTCTGCCGCGCTCGCAGCGGCATGAACCGAATCGTCGTAGTTTCCATCCACGCGCACCACACGTGCCCCATAGGCTTCAATCGCGCGGGCGCGGCCCTCACTCACTTCGGCATGGATAAAAATGACGCAAGCACAGCCGAACGTCTGCGCGCCCCAGGCGACGGAGCGCCCATGGTTGCCATCCGTCGCGCATGTCACGGTTATATTCTCGGCGCCGGTCTCGGCCTCTCCGCGGTGTTCAGCCAACAAGGCCTGCACGGCATAGGCCCCGCCCAGCGCCTTGAAGCTTTTCAACCCAAAGCGCGGCCCTTCGTCCTTGAACATCACCTCGGCGATGCCGGTCCGCCGTGCCAGGGCAGGAAGCTGGTACAAGGGTGTCGGCGCGTAGTTCGGCCAATCGGCAATCGATGTGCGTGCCGCAGCAAACATGTCGGCAGAAATGACCTGAGCGCCGTCATTCGACGGTGTCCAGTCGTGATAGTTCACAGCCGCTTCAAAAGGTGCCAGTGGATCGTCCGCGGCGAGCGACATGGCGTTCTACTTCCATCTCCGTTGAAAACGTACCGCGCTAATCTGGCCTGTTCACCGCCCCAGTTCAACGCCCCAGTTCAATGCCCCAGTTCAACACCCGAGGCGGCACGAGCACAGATCAGTTTTCCAAAACCCGGTCCACGAACTCGGCGCACAGTCCGGTGTAGGCCGCGGGGTCCAACAGCGCATCGATCTCCGCCTCGCTCAGTTTCGCGGAAATGCCGGCGTCCGCCATCAGCGCTTCTTTCATGGGGCGCCCGTCAATGGCCGCCTGTTGAGACGCCTGGTAGACCACCTCGTGCGCTTCTTGGCGGCCGATGACCGGCGCCAAGCGCATCATCACCGCCTCCGACAGCGTCAGGCCAAGGGTGATATCGAGGTTTCGGCGCATATTGTCGGCGCGCACATTGAGCCCGCCGGTCACGAAGGTGACTTTCTTTACCGCCGCGTGGGTCATGCCGTGCAGGCGGGCGACGTATTCACGCTCCGCCTGCAGGCCGATCTTGTCGCGCTCGTGCTCTGCGACGATGTTCTCGAACGCCGGCACCACGCACGCTTTCGCCGCCTTGGCCAAGGCAACGATGCCCTCGCAAATCGCGGGATTGCGCTTGTGCGGCATGGTCGACGAGCCCACCTTGCCGGGCGGCATGGGTTCTTCCAGCTCGGCGGTTTCGGTCTTTTGCATGACATACACCTCGTGCGCGATCTTGCCCATGGTGCCGGCGATCATCGCCATGGTTGATGCCGCCTCGGCCATGCTGTCGCGGGCCACATGCCAACAGATGGCGGGTTGCTTGAGGCCGAGAATCTCGATCATGCGTGTCTGGACGGCCAATCCATGGTCTTCAATGGCGGCAAGCGAGCCCACGGCACCTGAGAACTGACCGACGAAAACCCGCTCGGCGGCGTCTGCCATGCGCGCTTGGTGGCGGCGCACTTCATCAAGCCAGATGGCGACCTTGTAGCCGAACGTGATGGGCTGCGCCTGCTGGCCGTGGGTGCGCCCGGCCATGGGCGTGGTGCGGTGCTCGCGCGCCAGGGCGCTTAGGTTCTCCGTCAAGGCCTCGAGGTCGGCGCCGATCACCGCCCAGGCGTCCTTGATCTGCAGAATTTGGCCGCTATCCATGACATCTTGGGTCGTGGCGCCCCAGTGGATGTAGCCGCCCGCATCAAGCCCATCACCGCCCCCCCCTTTGGCGCACTTCTCCTCCATGGCGCGCACCAACGGCACGATGGGATGCGAGGTGCGGTCCATCTCGGCCTTCATGGCGGTGAGGTCGTAGAGTTCCGCGTCGGCGATGCGGGCGATTTCTTCGGCCGCGGCCTTCGGGATCAGCCCCAGTTCCGCTTCCGCCTGGGCCAGCGCCAATTCAAAATCCAACCATTTCTGTACCGTGGTGCGGTCAGAAAAAATGCCGCGTGTCTCCTCCGTGCTGAATTGGTCACGAAACAGTTCGCTGTCCATTACGTAGGCGCTCATCTGGGTGTTCTCCTGGGGGTTTGGTTGGTCTAAGACTTCTTGGCCAAGGCCTTCCAGACACCGGACGTCCACACCATGGGCACCAGATGCAAGGCCGCCTTCAGCGCCTGTTTGAGGTTTTCGACAGACATCGGTTTCGGCGGCGCGGCACGGATGAATTTCTTCACCGAGGCCGAATCGTAGCGCACCTGCTTTTTGTCCCGGTCCCAAAGGAAATGCACCGAGAACACCTCTTCCAACCCGCCCTCCAGGTCCAGCAGATCGACCGTAATCTGATGCACGGGTTTTTGCGTGCCCTGGTGTGGGCCTTCGGTGAAAAACAAAGGTGTGTGGAAGACGATCTTTGCGCCGTCCCGCATGCAGGTCCATTCGACATTGTAATCGGCGAACTCAAAGCGTTGTTTCTCGCCGCCGGTCTTGCCCTGAAATTCCAAAACGTACTGGCACGTGCCGTTTGCGGTCGCCCCCTTCAAGGGCTCTGAGAGCGTGCCGTCGACAAGCGGCATCATGATCGGCCCGTACACAAACCCAAGCACCTTGTCGCCGACGCGCACCGCGATCCACGGGCCCTTGACCCGCCCAACGGCCTCCACCAGTTCACCGGCCTTCAGCCGCCCGACGCGTTTTGAGCGCGTTTGCGGCCCGGCCCGCACGTTGGCGTCCTTCAACACCAGATATGTGCCCATGTGCGTCTCGACCTCGACGCCCAGCACCTGCTCGGCGCGAACCGGCACGATCGAGACCGATACCATCAAGATGGGCAGCATCAAGGCCGCCAAAATCATCACACGGAAACGTGGCACCAAACGACTCTCCTCCCGCAAGCATGATACCGAACTGATGCGAACGGTTCCAAACTCTTTTCTCAGGGCACCTGCCGAGGTAAACAGACCCATGTCCATCGTCACCCTACACGAACTCAACGCCGCCCTCGCGCCCGGGCAATGCCTGCTGGGTATTGATCTGGGCTCGAAAACCATCGGCATGGCGCTGTCGGACGCCTCGCGCATCATCGCCAGCCCGCTGGAAACGCTCAAGCGCGGCAAGTTCCGCGACGATTCGGCGAAGCTGCTGAAGTTGTTTCAAGAGCGAAATGTCGGTGGCATCGTGCTTGGTCTGCCCGTCAGCATGGACGGCTCTGAGGGCCCGCGCTGCCAAGCCACCCGCGACTTCGCCGCCAATCTCCTAAAGGTCACCGATATCCCCATCGCATTGTGGGACGAGCGGCTATCGACAGCGGCGGTGCAGCGCGTACTCATCCAGGAAGCCGACATGACCCGCAAACGCCGCGCCGAGGTGGTGGATAAAATGGCGGCGGCTTATATTTTGCAGGGGGCGATGGATGCGGTGGGGTAGGTTGGGTTGGTTTAGGTGGTGCTAAAAGAGCGCTTTGAGGCAGGAATATTGATCTCGGGCATTCCAGATTCAGGAGAGAATTAGGGGCGTGTAATCTCCGCTCCTGAGAATTAGTTATGCTATTCTTGGATCGCCTATTCCCTTTGGCTCCTGCCGATTGTCCGAGAATCCGGTCGTTTTATACCAGCAGAATCATAAATTTCTTCAAATACCGGCAATAGCATATCGAATGGATCCTCTTCATAATTCTGTATCGAAAAAATCTTTCCGATTGAATCAATGAAGATGCGACCAACCATATCATCACCGAAATGCATGCGGTCCACGGCGAGCCGATAACCTTTGATTCCATTAAAACCGATACTGACCTCAAGTGGTGGCTTTAATGCCAAATCATTTTTGGCTACGCTGAGGAAACTTATCAGCGTATCTATAAGAATTTCTTCGATAGCGGCAGTGGGTATGTAGTTCTTATTTGGTGAACTTCCAAATCGCCATGCCTGTAAATGACGACAGTCGATACCAAAAAGTTCGCCATTTCGGGATAGGAGGCTGGCAGTTAGTGCAGTTGTCTGGTCCTCATGTCTTGCCACATAGACGGTGGAACCTTGTTCACTTGTGCTGAACTCCAACCTGTCGAACGATTGTGCGCCATTGGCTTCAAAGCTTTCTGAGCAATTCTTATGTTTTCCACCCGACTCAATCTCGGCTGATTCGTTCGTGATTTCAGATTGAGAAAAAATGATGGTCCATCGATAAGATTTACATACTGCTCTTCGCCGTTCTGATCTAAATCCTCCAAGACACCGACCGCGCCACGATCCCACGGATATTGAAATGGTTCGGTTACGTAACCTACCGGGTCATATTTCAATCTCATCGTAGGATTCGAAAAACTATCGCCTGTTACAAACCCGTCCATAGATTGGAGAACCGGTTTGGGTTGCTGTTCCAGTTTCTCGTTTTCTGCGACGACGCGAATAACGTCTCGGATTGCTCCTGTTAATTTCTTTGTCAGACCCTCTCTTGCCTCTTTGCGTTGCAATTGAGCTAACTCTCCATCGCGAGAATCATCAGCATGATATTTGATGGGCCATCTCTTGTGGCGCAGATCAAACGGGAGAAAATCCGTGGAGCCGAAAGCTTCATTGAAAACGCCAATGATCCGCGTATCTCCAAGCGCATGCAGTGCGTAGCCATACTCAAGCGTAACGTTTGGATTGGGAACTAGCCTCATACCCTCGCCGGTTGGAACAAAGGATAAGTCCGCAACAAATACATCGCATTTTCGGATTTTCTCAAAAATTGTTTCAGCAATTGAAGGGCTTCCAGCAACCCCCTGAGTATCTTGGTCTATCTCAATTTCTCGCCCAGCGTCATCAATTACCGGGTCAGAGTTCAAGTCGCTGACAGCTTTCTCAAGGGCTTTCTTTATTAACCCCCTGCACAGGTTATTTGGTCGATCACTCTGCCAAGCATAAAAAACTTTAAACGTCATTCTGTATACCTAGTTCAACTCCTATGAATTTAGAGGGTGCTAGTATTCGTGTCTAATGGAGTTAGAGGGACAGCGAGAATTCACATTCTGGAGAAGATTTTGGGAGACAGTGTGGATGCCCGCCTCCTCTCACGCTCTCTATAGCAGCAGGCATACTATTAAAATAGGAAATTATTGACTTTTTTAGAATTTATGATACAGGTATTCCACATCATCGGCTGGCACATATGCTTCGCCGATGACGGCACGCTATTAGACATTCGAATATGTATTTGGCCGGGGCTGATGCTTGCTGATGAGCGAGCGAGTTGGGTTCGGTTGTGGAAAAACGGGTGAAGCCTGCGGGGCCAATTGCGTTCCGTAGGTTGTCTTTGTTGCAACCGCACACCCCCATCCCAACCTTCCCCCATCAAGGGGGAAGGAGTTAGGGGGAGGTGGTTGCTACAGCGTCCCCTCCCCCCTTGTGGGGGCTGTTCTGGGACCGTCGCGCCGGTGGCGCGGCGTAAGCCCAGGTTATAGGGTGGGGGGTATGCTGGAAGCGAACCCCCCGTCTCATTACTGATAAAATTGGGTTCGCTCCCCAGATTTTTTTTAGTTCTGAATAAAATCAATGGCTTCCAACCCGCACTTTTCGCCAAGCGTTCCTTCCGATGGAACCGTACCTGCAATGCGGGAACTGTAGAATAGATTACCTCAAGGCGCTAGCTCGTCTCATACCCCAGAAGCTTCAACAACTCCCCGGCCTGGCGGTTGAACAGGCGCTCGGCGTCGGCGTCGAACGTCTGGCGCCAGGCGCCGGGCTCCAGGTCCAGGGGGGCGACGTCCCAGGCGGTGTCGAGACACGCGCGCAGCCAGTCGTTGTCGATATCCAGCCCCAAGAACTGGAAAACCTGACGGGCCGTCGCGTCGGGGTGGGCGACCAAATCCTCGACCCGCACCTCCAGGTAATTGCCCATGTGATCAGCTTGGCGGGTGCGCTGGTAGCGGCGCGCGGCGTCGATGGCGCGGTTCCAGTTGCCGGCGAACACTTCGGCATAATCGGCGAAGCTCGGATAGGCGCGCGGAAACTCGCCCTTGGACAGGCCTAAATTGAACTCCCACGCGGCCACAGCCTCGTCACGGCCATCGCGGTAAACGTGGATGATGCGCGCCTCGGGCAAGATGCGGTGCAGGATATCGAGCGACGTCACGTGCTCCGGCGTTTTTTCAACGATGACAAACGGCGGGCGCTCGGCGCGTGCGGCCCAACGGCGGAACATCAAACCGACCGCACTGCGCAGAAGATGGTCGATGTCTTCGAATTCCAGCCCCGCGGCGTTTCCCGGCAGCCCCGCCACTTGCAGGCGGTTGCCGATCTTGTCGGCCTGGGCATTGTAATCGGAGATCACCTCGCCCATGCGCGGGAACAACAGATCGGTCAGATGCGCCTCGCCCTGTGCGCAAATGTCGGGGTAGGCGTCCAGGCACTGCTGCAGCCACGCCGGTCCCCAGCGCGTCGCGCCGACGATGAAAGCAACACCGCCGTCGAGCACGTCGGCCACTTGGTTTTGCATGTCGCGGAAGCCGTTCATGGCTCAGGACTTTAGGTTCAAACATTGCGGACGTCGAGTGATCTTCTGGACTTGCCTGGGTGGGCCGGCGCTCCTATTATGCGGCCCATGCAAGACGGTACTTCGGATCGGGTTCCATTTCCCCATCGCCATTTACTCGGCATCGAAGGCCTATCCCCCGATGAAATCACCGTGCTGCTCGATCGCTCCGAGGCCTATGTGGAGCAAAACCGCCAGGCTGACAAGAAGAAGTCGTTGCTGCGCGGACGCACCATCATCAACCTGTTTTTCGAAAACTCGACGCGCACGCGCACGTCGTTCGAGCTGGCCGGTAAACGGCTGGGCGGCGATGTCATCAATATGTCGCTATCGACCTCGTCGATCAAAAAAGGCGAAACCCTGATCGACACGGCGATGACGCTGAATGCCATGCACCCCGACGTGTTGATCGTCCGCCACCCCAATTCCGGCGCCGTGAAGTTGCTGTCCGAGAAAGTCAATTGCGCGGTCATCAATGCCGGTGACGGCATTCACGAGCACCCGACCCAAGCCCTGCTCGACGCGCTGACGATCCGCCGCCGGCGCGCCACGCTGCAAGGATTGCTGGTCGCCATTTGCGGTGACATCGCCCATTCACGCGTCGCGCGCTCGAACATTCACCTGCTGTTGGCCATGGGCGCGCGCGTGCGCCTGATCGCACCGGCGACGCTGATCCCGTCGAGCGTCGAGCGATTGGGCGTTGAAGTGTTCCACGATATGAACGCCGGCCTCAAGGATGTGGACATCATTATGATGCTGCGCTTGCAGCAAGAACGCATGCAGGGCGGTTTCTTCCCGTCCGTGCGGGAGTATTTCACCTTCTTTGGTCTCGATTACGCCAAACTGGCCAACGCCAAGGCCGACGCACTGATCATGCACCCCGGCCCCATGAACCGAGGCGTCGAGATCGATGCCGAGGTGGCCGACGATTTCGGCCGCAGCGTCATCCGCGAACAGGTCGAGATGGGTGTCGCGGTGCGCATGGCGTGCCTGGAAGTGCTGACGGAAAACCTCGACCGGCCGGAACTGAGGAACCTCTGAGATGGCGGTGACCGACGATATCCCAGGGCCCAAAGCCTACGTCAATGCACGCCTGCTCGATCCGGCCAGCGGCCTGGATGCGCCCGGCGGCGTGCTGACCGATGGCGAACAAATCGTCGCCGCCGAAGCCGGGCTGTTCAGCGACGGCACCCCGGCGGATGCCGAGATTATCGATTGCGCCGGTATCTGCATTGCGCCGGGCCTGGTGGACATTCGCATGCATACGGGCGAGCCCGGCCAGGAACACAAGGAAACGCTGGCGACAGCCGGGCGCGCCGCCGTCGCGGGCGGCGTTACAAGCATGGTGTGCCTGCCCAACACGGAACCCGTCATCGACGACATGTCGACGGTGGAGTTCGTCGCCAGGCGCGCGCGCAAGCATGGGCTGGCCAAGGTTTACTGTTACGGCGGCGTGACCAAAGGCCTTGCCGGCGTGGAGCTTACCGAAATGGGGATGCTGGCCGAATCGGGCGCCGTTGCTTTTACCGACGGCCTGCAGCCGGTTGCCGACGCACAAGTGATGCGCCGCGCACTCGCCTACGCGGGAACCTTCGGGTTCTTGATCGTGCAACATGCGGAAGAACCTTCGCTCACCAAGGGCGGGATGATGAACCCCGGTGAAACAGCCACCCGCCTAGGCCTATCGGGCATGCCGCCCGAGGCGGAAATCATCATGGTCGAGCGCGACATCCGATTGGTGGAGATGACCGCGGGCCGATTGCATTTCGCGCATCTCTCGACAGCCGAAGCCATCGATGCCGTGCGCCGGGCCAAGGCGCGGGGATTGGCCATCACCTGTGACACGGCGCCGCCGTACTTCGCATTGAACGAACTGGCCGTCGGCGACTACCGGACGTTCGCCAAATTGTCGCCGCCGTTGCGCTCGGAAGCAGACCGTCAAGCGGTCATTGCCGGGTTGATGGATGGCACCATCGACGCCATCGCGTCGGACCATCTGCCGGAAGACGAAGAATCGAAGCGCCTCCCCTTCGCCGAAGCCGCCTTTGGTGGCACGGGATTGGAAACGCTTTTGCCCATCACCATGGAACTAGTGCACAACGGCCAGATGGATTTACTGGCGGCGCTCAGCCTGATCACCGTCAAACCGGCCCGGTTGATGGCGCTGAAGGGCGGCCGGTTGGCGGCAGGTGCGCCAGCCGACCTGATGATGTTCGACCCCGACGCGGGCTGGAAAGTCACCGAAGAACGGCTGCATTCCAAATCCAAGAACTCGCCGTTCGATGGCAGGCCGGTGCAGGGACAAGTCCTGCGCACCGTTGTCGACGGGCGCACCGTCTATACACGCGAGCTTTAGACCGTGAGCGCGTTTGAACCCTATCAGGCGCTCGCCGCAGCACTCGGTTATTTGCTGGGGTCTGTGCCGTTCGGATTGGTGTTGACGCGCCTTGCCGGTATGGGTGACATCCGCGATATCGGGTCCGGCAACATCGGTGCGACCAATGTGCTGCGCACGGGCAACAAATTCATCGCCTTCCTGACCCTGGTTTGTGATTCGGGCAAAGGTGCCGCGGCGGCGGTGACGGCGGCGTACATTTGGAATGCTGAAGCCGGATTGATTGCGGGTTTCATGGCGGTATTCGGGCACAACTTCCCGGTCTGGCTCAAATTCAAGGGCGGCAAGGGTTTCGCCACGACGCTTGGCGTTTTGCTGTTTACCGCATGGCCTATCGGAGTTGCCGCCTGCGCCACATGGTTGTTGACGGCAGGCGTGTTTCGATACTCATCGCTGGCGGCATTGGTCACACTGGCGGCGGCGCCGGCCTACGCCTATTGGTTGGACATGCCAGCGGTCTCGCTGATGGCAGGCGGATTGGCGATGCTGGGCTTCGTGCGCCATCACGAAAACATCGCGCGCCTTATGAAGGGCGAGGAATCCAAAATCGGCGCCAAAAAGACGGATCAAGCCGATACAGTTCAAGACAATGGGGAAACACCATGAAGCTATACGATTATGAGCGGGCGCCGAACCCGCGCCGAGTTCGCATTTTTGCCGCCGAAAAAGGCATTGAGTTGGAGAAGGTCAACATCGATCTGGGCACCAAGCAACAGATGGGCGACGACTACAAAGCGATCAACTCGCGCATCAGCGTGCCGGCTTTGGAACTCGACGACGGAACGGTCATCTGTGAAAGCGTCGCCATCTGCCGCTATCTCGATGAAATTCAACCGGAACCGGCTTTGTTCGGCACCGGCGCCGTGGGCAAGGCCAACGTGGAAATGTGGCACCGCCGCATGGAGATTGAGGGTCTTCAGCCCGTCGCCGACAGCGTACGCAACACGGTTGAGTTCTTCGCCGGTCGTGCCTTGGCCGGACCGCACGATTTCGAGCAAATCCCGGCACTCGCCGAACGCGGCATGAAGCGCGTTGATATCTTCTATGACACCCTTAATGAACGGCTCAATGAAAGCCCGTTCATCGCCGGAGACGACTACACCATTGCCGATATTGCCGCCTTGTGTGCCATTGATTTCGCGCGCGTGCTGAAAAAGCGCATTGGTGAAGACCAAACGGCTTTGCAGCGGTGGCACGATACCGTGTCGGCACGTCCCAGCGCAAAGGCCTGATCGAAAAAGCCAACAATCACACGCCGTAAACAAGATTGACAAAACAGTCCGCGTGCGATCAAATACTCTTTATGAGTGTTTATAAGTCAAACTTGTTCTCTAAAAAAGATCAAATTGATCAGATTCGATTGATTCGCAGCCAACACGTGGGGCCGGTCACTTTCCACCGGCTGGTTCAGCGGTTTGGAAACGCCGGCGAAGCCCTACGTGCCTTACCCGATATTTCCAGACGCGCCGGCGGCAAGGCTCCTCGCCTTTGCAGTGAAGACGCAGCCAAGCGCGAATATGAAAGCCACGAAAACGTTGGCGCAGACCTCGTGTTCCACGGTGAAGAGGGTTACCCACCCCTTCTGGCCATGATCGAGGATGCGCCGGCCTTCTTATCGGTACGTGGCAACAAGGCATTGCTTGGCAAAAAATCCATTGCCGTCGTTGGTGCGCGCAACGCATCGGCCAACGCTCAGCAACTCGCCCAATCCCTGGCGACGGACTTAGGGCAATCTGGATTAGCGGTGGTGTCGGGCCTGGCACTTGGTATTGACGCGGCAGCGCATCGCGGCGCATTGGCCAGCGGCACAGTGGCGGTTTTGGGTGGTGGCGTCGACGTCATCTATCCGCGCCAAAACCGAAAACTCTACGATGCCATCGCCGAATCCGGTGCGCTGATTTCGGAAGTCCGCCCCGGTGAGGCACCCACGGCACGGCATTTTCCCCGCCGCAATCGGATCATCTCCGGCATGGCACGGGGCGTCGTCGTCGTCGAGGCATCGCTCCGTTCCGGATCGTTGATCACCGCAAGATTAGCCGGGGAGCAAGGGCGTGACGTATTCGCCGCCCCCGGGGCTGCCCATGATCCGCGCGGGCGCGGCACCAACCAACTGCTGCGCGATGGTGCTATTCTGACCGAAAGCGCAGAGGATGTAAGCTCCGCCTGGTCGGGAAATTGGCAACACGCACAAGTGCAGCGGAACCCGCCGACAAGACTACCGGCTCTTGATATTCACAAGCATCTCAACCCGCAATCAGCCCCACAGGATGCGGCCACATCTGATGAGGCCAGGCGCGATATTGTCGCAGCACTGGGCACGACGCCCTCGAGTATCGACGATATCGTTCGCCATACGGGTGTGCCGTCCGATACGGCACAAATGGTTTTCACGGAATTGGAACTGGGCGGACGCCTGGAGCGTCATCCCGGTGGGCGCATATCGCTGCGCGCCGCCGTTTAGGCGTCGACTGTTTTGTGATTATTCCTCGGGTACCGGCGGCGGCAGGCTATCGAGAATATCGTCCAGTTTATCATCATCGGGCTCCTCGCCTGCCGCAATTACGTCTGCGATAGAATCGAGAAAACCATCAATGTCGGCGTCACCGGCAAATGCCTCCGGCGAATGATTTCTGAGATACCCTTCCAGCCGACGGCTGATCAAGGTCAGCGAAGGAAACCCGAAGGCCTGTCCCATGCCCTTGAGGGTGTGAACCTCGGCACGGAAGGTCACAATTGGGTTGTTTTCGCAATCTCGGCGACGGGCCGCAGCAAGATTTTCACGCAGCAGCGCCAAGCGTTTGGTTGCGTCCGCAAGAAAATCATCGCGCATATTGGCAATGATCTGGTCTTCGGTGATGCCTTTCTTAAACATGTTCTCATATATAGCGAACCACTTGATATTCCGAAAGAAACACTGTGTTAATTTATATGTCACAAAATTGTGATCGGGCTGTTTGCAGATCGGTTATGTTTTCGCCAGCAATGATCCATTGGTTGACAACCGACCGAGAAGTAGCCAATTCTCCCATCCCGCACGACGCTGCCATAGGGGTGGTCAGACGGGCGCACTACAGTTTTCACCAATTCCGGGGAGCCGGCTTGCATCATGAGTAGCGTTGTTGTTGTCGAATCGCCAGCCAAGGCCAAGACCATCAACAAATACCTCGGCAGCGATTACACCGTGCTCGCCAGCTATGGCCACGTGCGTGATCTGCCGGCGAAGGATGGCTCCGTTCAGCCTGACCAGGACTTCTCCATGGCTTGGGAGGTCGACGGCAAAGCGAAAAAGCATGTGCGCGAAATCGCTCAGGCCTTGAAGGGCGCCGACAAACTTTACCTGGCCACTGACCCCGACCGCGAAGGTGAGGCGATTTCATGGCATGTTCGGGAATTGCTGGAAAACGACAAGAAGCTCAAAGGCGTTGACGTCAAACGCGTGGTGTTTAACGAAATCACCAAGGACGCTATCTTAGAGGCGTTCAACCATCCACGCGAACTCGACAGTGAACTTATTGAAGCTTATTTGGCCCGCCGGGCGCTTGATTATCTGGTTGGCTTCACGTTATCGCCGGTGTTGTGGCGCAAACTCCCGGGCAGCCGGTCGGCTGGGCGCGTGCAATCCGTCGCACTTCGGTTGATATGCGAACGCGAGACCGAGATCGAGAATTTCATCGCGCAGGAATACTGGTCCGTAAAAGCGCAGTTCCGCACACCCGATGGCGCTGCGTTTGATGCTAACCTGACGCATTTCGACGGCAAAAAGCTCGACAAGCTAGATATTGGCAATGAGGCAACTGCCCTACGCGCTGTCGCCGCTATCGAGTCGCGGGACTTTTCAGTCGCCAAAATCGAACGCAAAAAATCTCGCCGCAACCCGGCCCCGCCGTTTACAACCTCGACCCTTCAGCAAGAAGCCTCCCGAAAGCTTCGATTCTCTGCCAAACGCACGATGCAGGTTGCGCAACGGCTCTATGAAGGGGTTAACATCGGTGGCGAAACCGTTGGCCTGATCACCTATATGCGGACCGACGGCGTGCAAATGGCTGGCGAAGCCATTGGCGCAAGCCGCGCTCTGATCGCAAAAGACTATGGCGATAATTACGTGCCGGATAGTGCACGGGTCTACAAATCCAAGGCCAAAAACGCACAAGAAGCGCACGAAGCGATCCGCCCGACAGACCTGTTCCGACGCCCGCCGGAAATGAAGAGCTATCTCGACGATGACCAGATGGCGCTCTATCGGCTGATATGGCAGCGCACCGTTGCCAGTCAGATGGAATCGGCCGTCCTTGACCAAGTGGCCGTAGACCTCAACGCCGGCGACACAGACGTACAGTTGCGCGCGACCGGCTCCGTCATCGCGTTCGATGGCTTCCTCAAGCTGTATCGCGAAGGCCGCGATGAGCAGAGTGGTAAAGAGAGTATCGGTGAAGATCGCATTTTGCCGCCGCTGAATGAGAAGGATGCGGTTGAACGCGGCGATGTGACGCCCGAACAACACTTTACGCAACCACCGCCGCGTTTCTCCGAAGCAAGCCTTGTCAAAACACTGGAAGAATTAGGTATTGGCCGCCCGTCGACCTATGCCAGCATCATTTCCGTTTTGCAGGACCGCAATTACGTTGTGCTGGAAAAGCGCCGGTTCACGCCCGAAGACCGCGGCCGCGTGGTGACGGCATTCCTGGAGAGTTATTTTACCCGCTACGTCGCCTATGACTTCACCGCTGACCTGGAAGAGAAACTGGACGATGTTTCCGGCGGCCGTATTGCCTGGAAGACAGTTTTGCGCGATTTCTGGGATCCATTCTCGTCGTTGGTTGACGATACCAAGGATCTTCGTGTTTCCGCCGTGTTGGATCGTCTTGATGAACTTTTAGGGCCGCATTTTTTCCGCGACCTGGGCGACGGCAAGGATCCACGGAAGTGCCCCAGCTGCGATGACGGTCGTTTGAATTTAAAACTCGGAAAATTCGGTGCCTTTATCGGTTGCGGAAATTACCCCGAATGCCGTTACACTCGGCCCTTGGCCGTTAACGACGAGAACACCGATGCTGCCGGTAACGGCGGCGGACCAAAAGAACTCGGCCTGCATCCGGAAAGCCAGATCATGGTCACTCTGCGCCAGGGCCCGTATGGATGGTACGTGCAATTGGGCGAGCCGGAAGGTGAGGGCAAGAAGAAGAGCAAACCGAAACGCTCGTCGCTGCCGCGCACCCTGGACCCGGCCGATGTCGATCTGGACAAAGCCGTCGGGCTGCTGGCGTTGCCACGGGACGTTGGCATGCATCCGGATGAAAACGTGATGATCACCGCTGCCATCGGTCGCTTTGGTCCCTACATCAAGATGGGGGCAACTTACGTTTCGCTGAAGGGTGACGACGATGTCTTAACCGTGGGCCTTAATCGCGCCGTACACTTGTTTGCCAACGCGCCCCGCAAAGACCCACCGAAAGAACTGGGGAACCACCCCAAGGACGGCAAGCCCATCACCCAACGAACAGGACGATGGGGCCCTTACGTCAAACATGGTAAATTGATGGCGACCTTGCCCAAGGACATGGACAAGGACAATGTCACGCTGGAACAGGCAGTCGAGCTACTGGACGCCAAAGCGGGGAAAAGCGGCAAAGGCGGCAAGGCCAAGACCACGAAAGCCAAAACGACCAAGGCCAAGTCCGGAACCTCAACCCGCAAAAAATCCGCGTAAGCGATTTCAGCGAGCACGCATTGGCGAAGCCCCCCGCCCCTTTCCCGAGCCGAGAGGAAATCCTCGAATTCATCCAGGACAGCCCGAAAGACGTGGGTAAACGCGAAATTGCGCGGGCTTTCGGCATGGATGCGGAACAAAAACGGCTGTTAAAAAAAGTCCTGCGTGAACTACATCAGGATGGCTCGCTGCGCAAAGGCCGCGGCCGGCGCTTCGGCGATGCAGGACGCCTGCCCGAAGTCATCTTGGTGCAGATATCCAGAGTCGATGATGACGGCGATCTGTTCGCCACGCCCATGAACTGGGAGGTCGACGACACGCCCCCGGCCATCATCATGGTGCCCGAGCCTCGTGGCCGCCCTGCGTTGGGTGTTGGTGATCAGGTGCTGGTACGGCTAACGCCGACCCGGACCGGATACCGAGCCAAAACCATTCGCCGAATTTCGTCAGCGCCCGCGCAGATATTGGGAATCTTAGAGAAAACCGAACGCGAAGACCGCATTCGCCCCACCAATCGCCGTGATCGTGGCGAGTTTATCGTTCAAGCCGGCGATTCCGCCGGCGCGGAACATGGCGAATTGGTCCGCGCCTCAATTCTACCTGGCAAACACTTAGGCCTGCGGCGCGCCAAGGTGGTCGAGCGCCTCGAAAACATGGATGATCCCAACGCGATCAGTCTGATCGCCATCCATCAACACGAGATTCCCTATGTCTTTCCACCCGACGCGGAAGCCGAAGCGGACGGCGCAATTGGAGTACCGTTGGGCGCGCGGGAGGATTTGCGCGCACTTCCGCTCGTCACCATCGACGGCGCCGACGCGCGAGATTTCGATGACGCCATATGGGCGGAGCCCGACCCCGAGAATCCCGGTGGCTGGCATTGCCTGGTCGCCATCGCCGATGTGTCGTGGTATGTCCGCCCGCACTCGGCGCTGGACAACGAGGCCCGCAAACGAGGTAACTCCGTCTATTTCCCGGATCGTGTCGTCCCCATGCTGCCGGAAGCTCTATCCAACGGATGGTGCTCCCTTGTTCCGGATGAGGACAGACCGTGCTTAGCCGTTCACTTCTGGATTGATGCAAACGGACATCTGACACGCCATAAATTCGTGCGCGGATTGATGCGATCGGCTGCGAGATTAACCTACGAACAAGTCCAGCAGGCCCGCGATGGTACCCCCGACGAATCGACCGAACCGCTTTTGCAGACTGTAATCTCGCCGCTCTATGGCGCATTCGACGCCCTGGACACATTTCGCCGCGACCGCAATGCCTTGCAGCTGGAGTTGTCGGAACGGCAAGTCATCATGGCTGACGATGGCAGCGTCGCCGCCATTCGCGAACGCGATCGGTTGGACAGCCACAAGTTGATCGAAGAATTTATGGTAACAGCTAACGTCGCTGCGGCGGAAGCCCTGGAAAAACGACGACTGCCCTGCATGTACCGTATTCACGACCAACCATCGGCGGAAAAAATCGAGGCGCTGTCCCAGTTCCTTGCATCTTTGGACATGAGGTTTTCCAAGGGGCAGACCGTCAAACCGATACAATTCAATCAAATCTTGAAAAAGGTCGCCGACACACCGCACCGTCACATGGTCAGCGAAGTGGTACTGCGCTCCCAGGCGCAAGCGGAATACAACCCTGAAAACATTGGTCACTTCGGCTTGGCGCTCCGGCGTTACTGCCATTTCACATCACCAATCCGCCGCTATGCCGATCTGGTGGTTCATCGCACGTTGATTGCCGGCCTTGATCTGGGCGATGGCGGCGCCGTGGAGGAGTTTGAGGACCTGAGTAACTTGGGGGAAGAATTGTCGACACTTGAACGCCGCGCCTCGGCGGCCGAACGAGATGCCGTTGACCGCTATACGGCCCGCTACCTAGCAAACCGGGTCGGCGCGACATTTGATGGGCGTATCAATGGTGTCACACGTGCCGGCTTGTTCGTAACGCTGGAAGAAACCGGTGCCGACGGACTGGTGCCGATCCGAAGCTTACCCGATGACTATTACACCCATGATGACAAACTGCATGCTCTGGTTGGCCGGCGGTCGGGCCGGACCTACCGTTTGGGTCAACCTATTGATGTCATGTTGATGGAGGCCGTGCCGGTTACCGGCGGTATGATTTTCAGTGTGTTGGATTCGGGTGCACCACCACCGCAGCGGCGAAACGGCCCCGCCCGAGGCTCCAAGCCAAAAGCCAAGGGACGAAGCCGCAGCGCCCGCCGAAAGGCCAGAAATCGAGGCAAAAGCGGTTAATTGGCCCAAGTATGCCGACAAATCGGCTTTTTGAGTGACGCCAAGCCCGGTTTCATGAGAAAATCCCAATATGGTGAATTCTTTCCAGCGCTTATCTTTGTGGCCAGCATGTATCTTGGTGCTGACATTGGCCGCCTGCGGCGCGCCGCCTCCGATCACCTCAAGCCCGCCAAAACCGCATTCTCCACAGGCACTGGAGGTCTTTTCAGCCGGATACGGCGGTATCGTTGAGAAATATATCAATCCCGTCGATATCGAATTCGTGGCGCTGGAGGGAATAAAGGGCTTTGCCGCGATCGATCCCGGGTTAACGGTCGTTCAAGACCAGCAAACCATACGGTTGAGCCTGGCAGGCGGAGAAATCGCGAGCCTGCCGCGCCCCAAGCACAATGACGCGTACGGATGGGCCGCGTTGACAGTCAATCTTGCTACAGCCGCACGAGTCCGCTCACGGGAAATGCACAATGCCAGTGCCGAAAAGCTTTACGAGGCGGTTTTTGACGGTGCTTTATCGGGACTGGACTTGTACTCGCGCTATGCCGGTGCGTCGGAAGCCCGCAGAAACCGTGCGCGCCGTGACGGTTTCGGCGGTATCGGCATCCGCTTCAAGATGAAAGATCGGATAGCGACGATTACCGGCGTCACGCCCGACACACCAGCCCATCATGTCGGATTACAAAAAGGAGACCGGATCACACATATCGACGAAACTCCGATCGGCCACGAATCAAAACAGGTGGTGTCGAAGTTACGCGGCCCGACCAATTCCGAGGTGCGTGTGACCGTGTTCCGCCCATCGGAGGAACGCTCTCTCAGTGTCGTCATGGAGCGCCAACATATTGTACCGAACACCGTAACCGCCCGGCTTGAAGGCAACCTTTTGTACTTAAAAGTCTCCAATTTCAATCAAGGCACGGCGCGATCGGTCGGAGACGAAATAGAAGGTGCCAAAATGGCGGCAAAAGACGGGTTGGCCGGCATCGTTCTCGATCTTCGCGGCAATCCGGGCGGGCTTCTCAAACAATCCATCAAAGTCGCCGATCTGATGCTGACACATGGTCATATCCTGACCACCCGCGGACGGCATCCCGATAGTCTGCATCACTACGAGGCCGGCGGGCGGGATTTGGCAGACGGGGTGCCGGTGGTCGTCATGATCGACGGGAAATCCGCCTCAGCTTCGGAAATTGTCGCCGCTGCATTGCAGGACCGGGATAGAGCGGTGATTGTCGGCACGGCATCGTTCGGCAAGGGATCTGTGCAAACGGTGATCAGGCTGCCGAACGACGGAGAGATCACCCTTACCTGGTCACGCTTCATGGCCCCGTCGGGCTATGCATTGCACGGTCTCGGCGTACGCCCGGTCGTATGCACAAGCCAGTTGAAGTCGGGCTTGCAGCCGGTCATCGACAACGCAATCTCCGGGCGGCTCAAGGCACAAGTTACGTTTTCGTCATGGCGCACTCCGGGAATTCAGGAAGAACAGCGTCGCAAGGCGCTCCGCGACACTTGCCCACCGGAACGCCGAAAAGCCTATACGGATGTTCGAATAGCCAAACATCTCGCGAAAAATCACGCATTGTATCTACGCGCGCTGGATATCTCGTCATCCACTGCGGAAGCTCACAAATAGTCATCCTTCCCTCTTGACTTCAGACCGATAAACGCTATCTTCCGCGCTCCAGTTTAGTTGACCAAAAAGCCGGGACCTATCCAATGGCAAAACCAGCGACCATTCAAATCAAACTCGAAAGCACCGCGGGCACCGGTTATTATTACGTAACCAAGAAGAATCCGCGTAATCAGACCGAGAAAATGGAATTCCGGAAATACGATCCGGTTGCCCGCAAGCACGTCCTGTTCAAGGAAGCGAAGATCAAATAATTCCGACCAGGATTTCTAAATGACAAAAGGCCGGTTAAACCGGCCTTTTTGCTATCCGCATACAGACGCTCAGGCGCCTGTGCTCTGCACATCGTTGGCGTCAGCTAAGGTGTTTCGACACCGTTTCAAGAAATGTCGGCACTGAGATCGGCTTTGCGATATATCCCTCGCAACCACCCTCTCGAATTTTCTCCTCATCGCCCTTCATGGCGAAGGCGGTCACGGCAACCACAGGAATACTCTTCAAGTCGTCATCGGCCTTCAACATTTTGGTGACTTCGAGTCCAGAAATTTCCGGCAACTGAATATCCATGAGAATCAAATCGGGTCGATTCTCCCGCGCCAGTTTCAACACGTCTCGGCCATCCATTGTCTGGATGGTGTTATAGCCGTGCGCCTGAAGAAGATCATTAAAGAGCTTCATATTCAGGTCGTTGTCTTCGACAATCAGTACGGTTTTTGCTGACATTCAACAGCCTATTTATTGCGTCCCATGATCGAGTCACGGAAACTGGTCACCCCCATATGCAATTTCCGCCCTCGATATTAAGTCCCGAGAATATGTACGGAAATCAAGCACTCACGCGATATTGGTACATTACTGAATTCAAGTCAAACAATGCTGACACACTCAGCTCAAAAACGAATTCGCCTCAATCCGGCGCCCCGCCTACAATAACAATCGATTTAAAAAGTCACGCACACGTCCCTCGCAGCAATGAGCGTTTTCACTCACCCCGCACTTCTTCGACCATGTCCCGAAGTCGCTCAACATCGTTGACTACAAGCACATCTTTCCCACGTTCGACAACGCCCTGCCGCGCGAGATCATTCATCACCCGAGCAACGGTCTCGCGGGTGGTGCTGACCCGACTGGCGACGTCACCGTGAACCGGAATAGGCGAGATCGACGCGCTATCGTCATCGATCATGTTGTTAACTGCCAATCGCAACAAATCTGCCTGAACCCTGTTGTTTGCAGCCAACGTACTCAAATCCATGATCCGCTCAGTGGAGTTTCGGATTATAACGGCCATATCCCGCATTACCCGAAGCGCGACGGTTGGGTTTCTTTCAATTAGATCGAGAAACCGATCTTGCGACATAAGCGCCACTCGGCATGGCGTGAGCGCCATGACACTCGCCGAGCGCGGCGCGCCATCGATTGCCGCAAGCTCGCCGAAATGACCGCCGGTTTCGATATCATCAAGGGTTATTTCACGACCGGATACGGAATAATTCACAACCCGAACCTTGCCTTCGACAACAAAGAAAACGTCGGTCGTCTCGCTTTGGCGGTCGATGATCTGCTCTTGCGCAGCGAACGCCCGCCAACCGCAATCCTTGGCGGTTGCCGCGAGAACGTCTATCGGCAAGCCCTGCAACAGGCCAACGCCTTTCAATGACCCGGTATCCGGCTCTGACATTTATCTTCCCTCCGGCGTGCAATCGCCCATATTTTTCTGCCTACATGTTAACGCGCCGGAAATTGAATGGCGAGTCCCGGATCAACGCGCCTTCCCCACACTTGAAGGTCACTTCCTTGCCGCTTAATCTGCCCCCCTAACCCGTGGGATACATTATGCAGCCTGAGCCAAGAAAAACACCTGATCCCGTAGATGGCCTCGAAGATTCGGTTCTCGGTGTCGTTGTCCCCTGCTACCGGGAAACGACGCACATCTTGGGCGTACTGGAGAGTATCGGACAGGAAGTACGGCACATCTACGTTGTCGACGATGCTTGTCCTGATGGAACGGGAGACTTGGTTGAGCGAGAATGCTCGGATCCACGCGTGAAGGTTCTGCGCCAAGCCAATAACACCGGCGTTGGCGGCGCCACCATGACTGGGTATCGCCAGGCACTCGTTGACGGTTGCCAAATCGTGATCAAGCTCGATGGCGACGGTCAAATGGACGGCCGCCTCATTTCGCGCCTTGTCAATCCGATCGCTGACGGCAGCGCCGATTATGTCAAAGGGAACCGGTTCCACGGTTTGCGGGGCGTATCGGAAATGCCGTGGACCCGAATTTTCGGCAATCTGGTTTTGTCTTTAGCGTCGAAGTTTTCAAGCGGATATTGGGATATCCGCGATCCAACCAACGGTTTCACAGCCATTCATCGTGCCGCCTTGGACAAGTTACCATTCGACCGAATCGCGAATGGGTACTACTTTGAATCCGACATGCTGTTCCACTTGGGTCTGATCCGCGCGGTTGTCTGCGACATGCCAATGATAGCCCGTTACGGGGCCGAAGAGAGCGGAATTCACATTCCAAAAATCGTCCCTGAGTTCATGTTCAAGCATATTGCCAACACGTTCAAGCGCTTGGCGTATAGCTATTTCATACGCGAAACGAGCATTGCAACGCTGCAACTCATACTCGGTTTGTCGCTGGTTGTTTTCGGCGTGGTGTTCGGCGCAATCAACTGGATTGACGGCCAACAGACCGGGATTCCAGCCACGGCTGGGACGGTAATCCTGGCTGCGCTACCGATCATCTTGGGCTCGCAATCTCTAATCGCGTTTCTGAACTACGACACCCGAAATCTACCGGAAGAGCCGCTGCAACGTATCGATGCCTTGTTTACCTCTAACGATTGAGTGCCACGCCGCCGCGCCTTGGGTCACCGGCGCCAATCATCTCGCCTGTCGATAGATCCGCGCGAACCGCATGAACGCCACCAAAAAATAGATTTTGCTCGTCCCATGCCTTTAGATCCGGCCATTCCGTTGCCAGCGAAGTGATCGCAGCCTCCGGGAATCCGTATTCCATATTCAACAGGCCCTGCTCGAAATGGCACCTGGGCGCCTCAACGGCATCGGTCAAATCCAATTGGAAATCCAATAGGCCCAACAAGACCTGCAAGATTGCCGTGCGGATTCGATTCGAGCCGCCCGATCCAAGTGCCGTCAGCCGCCCCTGCGGCTCCAAAACCATTGTCGGCGCCATCATTGAGCTCATCCGGGTGTTGGTTTTCCACGCATGAAAGCCGGCGGGATTGAGGTCTTCTTCACCGAGCATATTGTTGAGCATCATACCCGTGCCTGGCACGATATGCCCGGACCCTTCGCCGTTGGAAAGAGTCAATGCTGCGGCATTTCCTTCACCGTCAATCACGCTGATGTGTGTCGTGCCGCGATAGGCTTTGGGATGTCCCCGGACTTGTTGGCGGTAACGCTCAACAAAGCCAGAATCCAACAGCTTAAGTACGGCTTGATCGGGGTCAGCATCGTGAAGTCCGCTTTCCATGCGGGCCTCGTTCGTCGCTTCCATCACATGCACCAACGCATGCAATGCTTGGGCATCGCCAAACGACCAATCGCGCTGCTTCACGTCATCAAACAACTGCAAGGCAAAAGCGATCAGAATCCCACCGGTTGACGGTGGTGGATTGGTGTACAGCTTCACGTTTCCGTATTCGAACTCCAGCGGATCTCGTATCATCAAATCATAGGCCTCGAGATCAGCGCGCCGTAGAGCGCCGCCCCCGTTTCGGCTTTCAGCATCAATGGCTGCCGAAATCTCGCCACGGTAAAATAGGTCCTCTCCCTCAATAGCCAGGTTCTCCAGAAAGTCGGCAAAATCCGGATTGGCAACATTGTCACCTTCGCCCACCAGTTCACCGGGACGATCTTTCGACTCGAAGATTTTGCGGCTGGCATCGGTGATCATATAAATAGGGCCGACAACATCGAAAATGTACGCCTGCAACCGATTTAGCTGCACCCCCTCGCGGGCAAGCTCAAGCGCTGGCTCAATCACGCGCTTGACTGGCATCCGACCAAGATGCTCGACGACCTCAAACAACCCTTTCGCACACCCAGGCACAGCGGTCGATGCTCGACCGACATGAAACTCCTGCTGGACAGTACCGAAATCACAAAGGATCGGCTCAAAATCAGCATTCTCCGGATTCGCGGGACGCCCTGGTGTCTGCACGAAGAAATCCATCAATCGCGGTTTGGTGCCGGCCTGTTGGGCCAGCAAAAAACCGCCGCCGCCGAGCGAGCACAGTACCGGTTCCGTGACGCAGGCTGCCGTCATCGCCGCCATCACCGCATCAAATGCATTGCCGCCTTCCTCCAACATCGTCATGGCAGCACGCGCCGTCTCGGGATGTCCCGCCGCGACCGCGCCGTGAGCCGTTTTACCTCGCGTCAATTCGTCCTCCCAAGAGCATTTCCTCCTCGTGCATTTCCACCTGACGTTCTCTCTACAAGGTTCCCACGGCAGTCAACGCCCTGCGTAATAACCGTCTCGGCACCCGTGGAGCAAGACGTATCAAAGCGCTCATTCGGTGCATGCCTATTCAAAAACCGCTGTATTCCGCCGGGCCGATTCCCGCGCATAAACAAGCAAGGATATTGGGCTCGAACAATCGAGAAATCCTTCTCACCGCGCCAATTTCGAAAGGTTACCGGCTCCCATTGCCACCAATCGTCAATCCAATAGTCATTCGGGGAGAACTGCTTCTCCAATTGGGGCGCGAAACGTTCGCCAGTGACTTTGTTGGCCAGAAACATTGCATATACCGGCGCGCTCGCGCTGTAGATATAAACCCTGGCGCAATGGGCAAATACTGCGTTGTCAATCGCCTCGGCCTTGAGCCGCTGGTCAATCAAATGGTCGGTCACACGCATTACGCCTGCTGTCTGCGCGGCGACAAACCCGGCAAACACCACGGACGCCGCCGTGCGTGCATCAATGGGAATATTGAAACCATCAGGTCGACAAGCCCAAATCAGCCGTACGGAAAATACAACGCTAACCACGCCCAACATATATGACGGAATCATATAAAATGCGGTTGGCTGCTTGGCGACCAGCGCCACCTGAGCCAACTGCGCCATGCTGACACCAAGAACAATCCATTGCTCCTGCTCGGGCAGGATTCTACCGGTCCTTCTACGCCATAGGGTCAAACTCAGTGAAATAAATGCAAGAACCAGGGGGACTTTCAGGCTTGGGCGTTTCAGCAATTTGGCAAAGGCGTCTAGATATGCTTGCCACTCAATGATCGTTTGCGGCCCACTGCCGTGCGCGCCAGATCCAAGAGCAACCCGTTTCAGCCACTCAACGAAAGCCTCAAGCGCACCAATACCAGGCACAAGAAATACGGCCAAAGCGAACAGTGAAATCGCGGCATACACCATCAACACCTTAGGGTCGCGCAATAGAAACAGCGGCAAGATTAACACCGGCACGGCAGTTATTTTGGTTGCGGCGATGAAGCCCGCGAGAATGCCGAAACCCATTGCGAGTTTCGTCTTCGCACGGAATTCCAAATTGTCTTGAAAGGCAACCAGCACCAAGGAGATCAACAAACAAGTTGCGAATACCAGGAATGACTCGGGTTTGGGCAAGAAAGCGTGTTTGAGGATTATCGTCGACATGAACGGTGCAAGCTGCAAAGCCAGCGCCGGCAACCAATGACCGAATACTCGTTTACCCACGATTCCCACTACGGCCAATGCAATCGTGTTGGCCACGATGACGCCGTTGGACAAAACGCCAAGATAGCGCTCTGGATCAACCAGTACGGCTTCGACGATCGAGCCGTCGACGAACAGACTCACCAAACCGATCACAATCGCACCGTAGGCATGCACAGTCACACCCGGGTGATATATATGCCCAGGTGGATCGCCACTTAGCAGGTTCAACGCGTCCAGCAGGTAAAAATAGGCGGGATCAAGCAGGTTCCACTGCCAGAACGGTCCCGCTTCAGAACGCATGTAGAACTGCACGCCCGCGAAACAAAACGGCAAGAGCAATGCAATCCAGCCGTTGCGGTGCGAACTCAATCCAACACGTTTGGAATGCGGGGTATCGTCCAAAATATCGGCTCCTTCGAGGCGCGGCGGATTATGGGCAAAGGGCCAAGTTGTTGCAATGTCGGCGATAGATAAGCGAAACAAGAGATTCCATCCTCGGGTACGGTGGTATATGGTTGGGTCTCTTTGGGTTTCAGGCCGGAATATCTGACAATGCGATTACCATTATTTTTGACGTCTGCAGTGTTCGCTTTGGTTTTTTATGCACCCGCATCATTGGCGGATGGGATCCTCAATGCGATGTCTTACGGAGGACTTCCAGCCAACATCAGCATTTCGGTTGAACCTTTCGATGATTCCGACAGCAATCTCGAAATCAAAACCGAAATCGAACGTTCTTTACGCGCACGGGGCATCAAAGTCAGCAGTGATGCCCCGTTTGTCTTGAGTTTCGAAGTTCGGGATCGGTTGGGAATGCTGAGCGAGGCCGGAAACCGCTATATCTTCAAATTCGAGACGCGTGGCGGGCGAGGTGGCGGTGAAAACACCGAAGCCAGGCTCAATTTTTATAACAGCCACCACGGCGGATTGCTTAACAAGGGTGTCGGCAACTCAAGGGTAAGTCGCCCGAGTGTTTACCGGCTGGAGGTCGGGATTGAAAATCGTCAGTCAGGCAAACGCCATTGGGAAGCGTGGGCCGAGGCGCAGTTAACAGGCGGCGATAACCGCGACCTGACACGCCGCATGGTTCCCGTGATTGTCGACAATATTGGAAAAACAGCGAAACAGGTTGAATTTCCGCTCTATTGAACGGCGCCTGAAATTACCGCGTCCCCCCCTCGTTTGAGATCCAACACGTCCATGGCCCACTCCGCCATGGCGTTGAGAGCAGCTTGCTCGATTTCGAATGCCTCGGCAATTTCGCCGATCAGACTGGCTTCCGCTTCATGCAGATATCCATCGACATAGGTCACAACCAACAATTCCATCATCGCCACTGTCCGCGATTGCTGGGTGTCGAAAGCGTCGGTCGGCAATTCCCGAAGAACGTCCCCCATATCCGGGGCCACCTCTATCCCGAGTTGGGCCCGCAGATCATCCAAGACATCTAACTCTTCAGCCCCATCCTCGCCATCAGCGACGCTCAATCGATGGGCAATTTTTAATAGCGCCATTTTTTGCACACTGTTCAAGAGGTGGAGATACATGGAATTGGCCTCCGGTCAGGTTCCGATAATAAAGATAAGCAAAACACCTTATCGCCAAACACCCCTTGAAACCAAGAGACGGGCGTATCATGCTAAAACCGCGCCTAATAACTATGCTCGAATTAACAGTTTCTATACACAACCTTGATTTTACTGAGATATTGTAACCGTCATCAACTCGTGAACGGAGCTTTTTCGACTTTGGACCAAGACCTATGAGCGCGGATCAACAGGTCGCAGACCTAGAGCAGCAAGTTGCCACGCTTAGTGCGCAGCTTGAGACGGCCAACCTTGCGCATTTGGATCTACAAAACCGATTGCGGCAAAGCGAAGGAATGATCTCCGTGCTAAGCGAGCACACGTCGGACATGACATACATTGTTAATCGCGGCGGCCACTTCTCCTTTGTCAGTCCATCCATCTGTAAATTGACGGATTACGACTTGGACGAAATCTTGCGAGCGGAACCTAGTGCCTTCATCCATGTAGATGATGTTGAAATGGTTAGAGAAGCCATTGCAGACGCATTCAACGAGCCCGGCACCATCATTCCCATCAATGATCATCGGGTCAGGCACCGGGATCTAAAATGGTTGTACTTCGAAGGTTCCGCCATATGTATGCCGGAAGAGAGTGGCGTAGAAGGTGTCGTGGTCAGTTGCCATGATGTCACTGAACGCAAGCAGCAAGAAGAAACGATCTACCGCCAAGCCAACTATGACACCCTGACCGGGCTTCCAAACCGATTGATGTTTGCGGACCGGCTGGCGACCGCGCTTTTGCGAGGCCATCGTGAACGCCATCAAGTCGGCCTTTTGTTTATCGATCTCGACGGCTTCAAGAAAGTTAATGACACCTTGGGCCACAACGCCGGGGATGATTTGCTGAAAGAGGTCGCTGTTCGGTTGGCAGCTTGCGTGCGGCAAGATGACACCATCGCGAGGCTCGGCGGTGACGAATTCACGGTAATCTTGCCCAATATCCACGGTCCCAATGATACGGAGGTCGTGGCGAAAAAAATCATCGAGCGCGTACGCGAAGCGATTTATCTTGGCGAGAGCGAAGTGTATGTGTCGGCAAGCATCGGTATTACGCTTTACCCAGATGACTCCGAAGATCAAGAAACCTTGATCAAACACGCGGATACTGCCATGTACGAAGCCAAAGCGGCCGGGCGGCGCACCTATAAGTTCTTTACCGCCAACATGAACCAAGCGGCACAAGAGAAAATGGCATTGGAATCGGAACTTCGCTCCGCCATTGAGCGCGATGAATTTGACATCCGCTACCAACCCATCATCGATCTGAAGACAGGCGAGATTACCGGCACGGAAGCACTCGTCCGCTGGAACCATCCTACCCGCGGCATTACCTCGCCGGATGTGTTCATCCCGCTGGCCGAAGAGCAGGGGTTGATCGTGCCGATTGGGGAATGGGTCTTTCGCCAAGCATGCCAGATGGCGCATAACTGGCGCGAAACCGGAAGACATGACCTGCAAATGGCAATCAATGTATCGCCGAGACAGTGCCAAGAACCGGGATTTGAAGAAATAGTGGACCGGATTTTGGCGGAAACCCAATTGCCGCCAAGTTGCATCACGCTTGAAATCACAGAGAGCCTGTTCATCGAAGGCGCCGACGAATCTGCGGTAACCGCCCTGCACAACCGACGCGCCAAAGGGACCTTACTGTCTCTCGACGATTTCGGCACAGGGTATTCGTCGTTAAGCTATCTCAAGAGATTTCCTGTCGATGTGCTGAAGATTGATCGGGAGTTCGTCAACGACGTAACAACCGCACCCGAAGACCAAGCGCTTTGCCGGGCCGTGATCGCCATGGCGCACGCATTTAGCCTCGATGTCGTCGGCGAGGGCGTCGAGACCATTGAACACGCAAGAGTTCTTCGCGACATGGGCTGCGACCGAGCGCAAGGTTACTTGATCAGCAAGCCGCTGACAGCTCAGGACCTCGACGTTTTCCTAAACGAGTGGCCCGGCATTTCTTTCTGATCCCCTCTTTGTGGCCCGCTCTTTCTGACCCCGTGATTTTCTTGCTCTTACCGGTCGATTTCGCTAGGTAATTCAAAAGAAGACTTGTGAGGTCGCGACGCCCTCGTCTCGGCCTCTTTTGTTGCCTATATCTTGCAACCCACGACTTACGGCTATCGATAAACACCAAGGTCGAAGATGGTAAACGAAAACGACGCCAGCGCATTGCTACCGGCCGGAATTGCGGATGTCTTGGCTCCAGACGCCGACTTCGAGGCTGCGCAGCTGGAGCGCTTGATCGGCTTTTTTGCCGGCTTCGGCTACGACCGCGTTAAGCCGCCGCTGATCGAATTCGAGGAGACTTTGCTTTCCGGGCTCGGCACCGCCGTCACACAAGATACTTTTCGGCTCATGGATCCGGTTTCTCAGCGAATGATGGCTGTTCGCGCGGATATGACACCACAGATGGCGCGGATCGCTACAACGCGCCTGGGTGGCGCTCCTCGCCCCTTGCGTCTCAGCTACGCCGGACAGATCGTTCGCGTGCGCGGGTCACACGCTCGTCCGGAGCGGCAGTTTGCACAGGTCGGAGCCGAATTGATTGGGTCCGATCAACCGAGTGCCGATGCCGAAGTGATTATTATGGCGGCACAAGCGCTCGCGACGCTCGGCGTCGACGATGTATCCATCGATCTGTCGATGCCGACCTTGGTGCCCGCCTACTGCCAGCCCTTGGCGCTAGAGCCCGCTATTGTCACCGAGCTTCGCCAAGCGCTTGACCGCAAAGACGCCGCCGGCATTGTCGCTCTTTCAGAATCACTGGGTGAAGCCGCAGCGAAAACACTCACGACAATGCTTTCTGCAGCCGGCCCGGCAAACGAAACAATGGATATCCTTTCCAAGTTGGACCTCGGGACCGCGGGCACCCAGGAAAAAGACGCGCTGGAGGCTGTGATCTCGGCGGTACGCGATCAGGCACCGGACCTGACGCTTACCGTAGATCCGGTGGAGAACCGCGGGTTTGAGTACCATAGCGGCGTAACATGTAGCTTTTTTGCCCGTAGCGTGCGTGGCGAACTTGGACGCGGGGGGCGATATATCGCAGGCCTGCAACACGGGGACGGCGAGCCGGCAACGGGTTTGACCTTGTTTATGGACACCATTTTGAAAGCGGTTCCCCGCCCAGCGCCGCCGGAGCGCATATTCATTCCCGCCGGCACCGAACCGCAAGCGGCGCAAAAATTACGCACCGAAGGCCGGGCAACGGTAACGGGATTGGTAGCGGTCGCAGACGATTCTCAAGAAGCGCGGCGCCTGGGATGTACCCACCTCGCCGTAGACGGTACTATCACGGAAATCAATTAACCAAGAAAGACGGAGACGAAGCATGGCCAACGTCGTAGTGGTCGGCGCCCAGTGGGGCGACGAAGGCAAAGGCAAAATTGTCGATTGGTTGTCGGAACGGGCCGACGTGGTGGCGCGGTTTCAGGGTGGCCATAATGCCGGTCATACGCTGGTCATTGACGGCGTCACCTACAAACTCAGCCTTTTGCCGTCGGGGATTGTGCGCCCTGGCAAACTCTCAATCATCGGAAACGGCGTTGTTTTGGACCCCTGGGCCTTGCTGGGCGAGATTGAAACAGTCACTGAAAAAGGTGTTGAGATCGGACCGGCAAACCTTCGTATCTCCGAGGGCGCCACATTGATTTTACCGCTACACCGCAACCTTGATCTGGCGCGTGAAAAAGCCGCCGGCAAAGGCAAAATCGGCACCACCGGACGCGGTATCGGCCCGGCTTATGAAGACAAGACGGCGCGCCGCGCCATTCGACTGGGCGATCTTGCCGATCTAGATGTGTTGGAAGATAAGATCGATCGGCTGCTGTTCCACCACAATGCACTGCTGCGTGGCATGGAAATGGACGAAATCGACAAGGCCGAGTTGCTGGAGCAACTGCGCGAAGTTGCGCCCAAAATGGCGCCGTTTATGGATACAACTTGGCAGATTCTCGACAATGCCCGTAAACATGGTAAGCGAATCTTGTACGAGGGCGCGCAAGGTACCATGCTGGATATCGATCACGGCACCTATCCCTACGTGACCTCATCAAATACGGTTTCCGCGCAAGCGGCAGTCGGCACCGGCCAAGGCCCCAAGGCCATCGGCTTCGTGCTCGGCATCACAAAAGCCTACACAACCCGCGTTGGCGGCGGGCCATTTCCGACCGAGCAGGAAAACGAAATCGGACAAATGCTGGGCGAGCGCGGTCACGAGTTCGGGACGGTCACGGGACGCGCGCGGCGGTGTGGATGGTTTGATGCGGTTCTTGTCCGCCAAGCCATCAAGGTCAACGGCATAGATGGTATTGCTTTGACCAAGCTAGATGTACTCGACGGCTTCGACGAGTTGAAAGTCTGCACAGGGTACAAACTTGATGGTGAGATTCTCGACCACCTTCCGGCGTCGACGGTTGGCCAGGCGCGGGTGGAACCCATCTATGAGACCCTGGAGGGATGGTCGGATAGTACTCAAGGGGCCAGAACCTGGGCGGACTTGCCAGCAACGGCGATCAAATACGTACGCCGCATCGAGGAACTGATCGAGGCGCCGGTATCCCTGCTCTCCACCAGCCCCGAGCGCGACGACACTGTTTTGGTGCATGATCCGTTCGCCGACTAACGCTAACCGCTGGTTCCCGATGAGGGCACGCAGAAAAAAGTTCATTGTTTAGCAACGAGTTGCCCGTTAGAATCTGTCAAAATACGTAACTGCCGGCTTATGCTGGCTGTTTTAGCGTGCCCACCGGGAACCTAAACCATGGCAGAACAGCCTTTGGATACGGAAGAAACGGGCACGGATCTGCCGGAAGGCTTGGTCCCTCCCGACATTGACGCGCCGGACGGCGCGGACGAAAGTGATGGCTTATCGCCACCACCGGCTGTTGGCGCGTCTGCTGCGCGTGGCGGACCGGTATTATTGCGCGAACGCTACCTGGTCGACACGGCAAACCCACTGCCAGAGTTCGACCAACCATCGGCGAAAGCCTATGCCGTCGAAGATCGGCGTGATCTCTCTTACAAGCTTTTCGCGCTCGCATGTACGCCTGGATTGCCTGTGCAGATCGAAGCGATCAAAGTCCTGAAAGGGCAAGATCACGCAGGGTTATTGCCGTTGGTCGATTGGGACGTGGTCTTTTGGCCGCCCCTGGGCCAAGCCTCAATGGTTATCATTTATGAACGCCCGCTGGGTGGGCGTGTTGTTGATCGTTTGCACAAAAAAGAAGCGCGGATTACGGAGTACGACGTTCCCCGCAAAGTCGCCGAACCAATCATCGAAGGACTGCAGGTCCTCAACGAGGCAACTGGGCCGCATCGGGCCGTCCGCCCCAACAATCTCTATTTCCTGGATGAAGATATGGAAGAGATTGTGCTCGGCCCGCATGTCACGGCGCCTCCAGGTTTCGACCAACCGGCTGATTTCGAACCCCTGGACCGTGCCAGTTGCCAGCCCGAAGGGCGCGGGGCAGGAGATATTCGAGACGACATTTTCGCGCTGGCCGTAACCATCATTCATCTTGTTATCGGGTATAATCCGGTCGCCAAGGTGAAGCCCGAAGTTCTACTACATCAACGCTTGGAAATGGGCAGCTACACGGCGCTTTGCGGCAACACCCGCCTCCCGCTGGCGCTGATCGAGCCGCTGCGAAGCATGCTCATAGATGACGTTTCGGTTCGCTGGAACTACAATGAGGTTAATAACTGGGTCACGGGGCAAAAAACCAATCCCGTCAAAAAACTCCCGGCCAAACGCTCCGAGGTCCCTTACCGTTTTCGCAAACGCGAACACCTCACGTTCCGCACCCTCGCCTGGCATTTCGCCCAGCATCCGCAAGACGCCGTAAAGGCGATACAATCCGACGACTTCGTTAACTGGATCAAACGATATCCCGAAGGCTCGGGCATCCTGGAAACCCTTCGCGGCGCCATCCAGACGGCGAAATTCCATACCGACAATCATCAAGGATCGGACGACTATCTGATCGCTAAAGTCTCAACGATTCTCGATTCAGAAGCGCCCATTCGATACAAAGGCATGTCGTTCATGCCCGATGGTTTCGGCCCCTTGCTGGCTATTCATTGGAGCCGTAAAGGCGACCCGCAAGCCGCAGCACAGATATTGGCCCATGATTTGCCGGGGATGTGGTTTTCATCCCGTGATCGGTTGAACCGCGCGCAATTGGATGCACAAAAGAACATTGCGAAATTGAAGGGCTTGCTGTCCATCAACGACCCCGGATACGGGCTTGAACGGGTGGTTTACGAAGCCAATCCGGGCTTCGCGTGCATCAGCCCGCTGATCATCAAGCACAACGTCATGGTCGTTGAACATCTTCTGCCCGCCATGGAGGATGCCGCCACCTCGGCGGACACATCCAGCCGCCCGATTGATCGCCATATTGCCGCCTTTATCGCGGCCCGATTTGATCAAGACATCCACCCGCACTTAAAGGCGCTCGCCGCGCCAAAGGAAGACACCTCCATAATCGGCATGTTGAGCCTGCTTGCATTCTTGCAGTGGAAACTCCGCGCGCCGTCTGTTCTGGCGCTTGCGAGTTGGGTTGGCGGCCTGTTGGGACCGGCGATCAACGCCTATCACAACCGCCACACACGGGACGAACTGGAAAAAGAAATACCCAGGCTGGTGCGCAAAGGCAGCCTACCTGAGATCTTCAACCTGATCGACGATGCGGAGAAACGGCGAGAAGACGGAGATGGATTTCGAACCGCACAAGAGGAGTGGTTGGAGGCCGAGGAAGAAGTTCGCGATATCGAGGGCGCCGGAGAGGAACGGTTGACCAAAGCCGAGCGTTCCGGCCAACAGGCGGCTGCAACAATTTCGATCATGCTTGGATTGACTGTCGTGTCGATCCTACTGGTAATGGAAATTATGTAGGGGCATGCAATGGCGCTGAACAACGCAACGGGAGAAGGTCGAAACTGGACATTGATCCTAGGTATTGGGGCAGCACTCGTACCACTCATGTATTTCTCTATGCCGACGATTATCGTTTTCGCCGCAGGTATGCTGCCATCCGGCGTTGCATGGCTTTGCGATCGGACGGATCAAAAATACGCAACATTTTGCGTCGGCGGCTTAAATCTTTGCGGTGTCTTTCCCTATGTGATGAAGGTATGGGCCGACGGCCTCGAAATTGCCGGCGCAATAGATATCATTTCCAACATCTTTTCGCTTCTGATTATGTATTCGGCTGCTGGATTTGGCTGGATGATGTTCCTTGCCATCCCACCCGTGGTCAGCGCGTTTCTGACAGTTCTCGCCGAGCGCCGGGTCATGTTCCTACGCTCCCTGCAAGATGACATCGTCCAGGAATGGGGGCCCGAAGTATCAATGATGGAAGAGCCCAGCGGCACCACTACCACGCCAGCACCGGCTGGTTAGCTTATTGCGCGTTAGTGCATGATCCGCTGGTCGATCACCGCATTCTTTACGGTTTTCCGAATCTTTTCGAAGGCCCGCACTTCGATCTGACGCACGCGCTCACGCGAAATGCCGTAGCGGTCACTCAGGTTCTGCAATGTCGACGGGCTCTCCTTCATGCGTCGCTCGGTGATAATGTGGCGCTCGCGGTCCGACAAACCTTTTAGCGCATCGTGCAGGAGCGCGCGGCGGCCCGTGAATTCCTCAGCGTCCCCCACCATAACTTCCTGGTCATCGGTATCGTCAACCAGCCAATCTTGCCATTCGCCCTCGCCTTCTTCGCGCAACGGCGCATTCAAGGAGTGATCACCACCACCCAAGCGGCGGTTCATATTGATAACCTCGGTTTCGGAAACCTGCAGGCGCATGGAGATCTCGCTCACCTGTTCGGGGCGCAAATCGCCATCTTCCAGCGCGCCGATATGGGCTTTCAATTTCCGTAGATTAAAAAACAACTTCTTTTGCGCGGCCGTGGTTCCCATTTTCACCAGCGACCATGAATGCAAAATGTATTCCTGAATTGAAGCCCTTATCCACCACATCGCATAGGTCGCCAAGCGAAAGCCGCGCTCCGGATCGAACTTGTTGACCGCTTGCATCATGCCGACGTTGCCCTCGGCAATCAGGTCTGCCACCGGCAACCCGTAGCCGCGATACCCCATGGCAATTTTCGCCACCAACCGCAGGTGGCTGGTTACCATACGTTCCATTGCCGCCGCATCCTGCCGGTCGCGCCAACTGCGCGCTAAATCGGCTTCCTCCGTCGCTTCCAACATCGGATAGGTTCGGATACGCCTGAGATAGGAGTTCAAATTATCTTCGGGAAAGAAACTGGCCCGATGGTTTCGTGTGGCCATGATATTCGCCTCCGCTCATTTCGCATATCGTCGGCACATAGCCTCGATTTGCCCTTCGTTTTACGGTCAAAACGGATAATACACGACTTGTTTAGTCAAGTATAGATATTTTCTATATGCTATCTAAACTTTTTATTATATCGCTGATTTTATTAAGCTTTTTTGATTCAAAATGCAGTTGCCGCTGCGTAATAGGGTGGGTAAAACCCAGCAATACGGCGTGGAGCAGCTGTGCTTCTATATGCTGCAGCATATGACGTAAGGTTTCCGGCGCGGACGCTGGACAGCGGCGCAAACCACCGCCATACACCGCATCGCCCATCACCGGATGTGAAATCGACGACAGGTGAACACGTATCTGATGGGTTCGCCCGGTCTCAAGCCGGCATTCCACCAGCGATGCCAGATCGCCAAACCGCCGTTCGACACGATAGTGGGTGACAGCCGCCTTTCCGCCGCGCCGCACGACGGCCATTTTCTTTCGGTTGTGAGGAGAGCGCCCTATGTTGCCCCTTACCGTTCCTTTTGCGGGCCGCGGCACACCCCAGACCATCGCCTTGTAGGCGCGTTCTATCGAATGATCGGCGAATTGGGCCGCCAAGCCCTGATGCGCGGCATCGCTTTTGGCGGCAACTAACAACCCGCTGGTATCCTTGTCCAGGCGATGCACAATCCCGGGACGCGTCACCCCACCGACACCCGATAGACTTCCGCGGCAGTGATGCAGCAATGCGTTGACCAACGTTCCGTCGCCGTGCCCGGCAGCCGGATGGACAACCAGCCCAGCAGGCTTGTCGACAACGATCAGATGCTCGTCCTCAAACACCACATCCAATGGAATATCCTGCGCGATCGGCACGGCCGGTGTTGGCGGCGGCTCAAAAACCACGAAGGTTTCTCCCATTTTGGCTTTCGCGGCCGGATTGGTTGCTTTGCGGCCTGTTGCGCCTGTCACACGGCCCTCTTCCATGAGAGACCTAATCCGGGTGCGCGAAAGTGCGGGCAGGGCATCGGCCAAGACACGGTCCAGACGCTTGCCTGTCTCGTCTTTTCCCACCTTTACGGTGTACGTAGTGCCGCCGCTCATGCTAAACCGCCTTTCCGAGGAAACTGGAACTAGACTGGACCGCAAAGATGCGTTGGCTCAAGTCCCTTGTCACGTTGCTTGGTATACTCATTGTCGGTGGCCTACTGCTGCTGGGCTACGGATTCTATAAGAAATCCCAGAATCCGGACTGGCGGCTTTCGCATCTGTTTGTGGATACCCCGTCGGAGACTGCGACACCTGTTGTTCAGAACTCCATAGCGCCGCCCGAATCGCAGGTTCCTCCACAATCGTTTGGGGACATTTCGCTGGGCCTGCCGGCCGGATGTTTGGTGACTGACGTCAATCCGGACGGCCCACGCGCCTACCTTACGATTGGGCCACCAGGTCATTGTCACCGAGTCATTGTGCTCGAGTCGCAAACCGGTCGGGTTCTGGGCAGCTATAGCCTCTCTCCATGATCCGGTTGAATCACGACGCCGCCCAGGAAATTGGCACTGCTGCCACCACAGCCTTTCCCAATGAGTGCTGCGGACTGCTGGCGGGCAACCGAGACTCTGACGACGCCATTTCTGTCACGCGGGTGGTGCCCAGTCGCAACATGGCAACAGGCTCGATCCGCGACAGTTTCGAGGTTGATCCGCAAGTGCGGTTCGATCTGATGCGCGAACTTGCAGACGACGGCAGTGATACTCACATTGTGGGGCATTACCATTCTCACCCCAATCACCCGGCGGTGCCTTCAGCGCGCGATCTTACCATGGCCTACGAGCCCGATCTCGTATGGGTCATCGTATCGGTCGGCACTGCCGGCGTATTGGACATCCGCGCGCACAGGGTTCTACCCGATGCCAGTGCATTTCAGGAAATTCCGTTGCACATTGCTGATGCTGCCACCTATTCTTCTGCGCCACTCTCAAATAGCGGAGACATCTCAACTTGAACTTTGCCAGCGACAACACGACCGGCGCCGCGCGCCAGGTCATCGACGCCATGCTCGCCGCTAATGACGGTTCACAACCCGGTTATGGCAACGACGAAATCACCTTGGCGGTGGAACAGCGTATCCAAGATATTTTTGAGACCGACGCCCGGGTTTTCCTGGTTGCCACCGGCACGGCAGCCAATTCCCTAGCCCTATCGGTCATGACCCCGCCGCATGGATCGGTACTGTGTCATTGGACCAGCCATATCTATGAGGATGAATGCGGCGCGCCCGAGTTCTTTTCCGGCGGCGCACGCCTGATTCCCATCGAAGGGGCCGACGGCAAACTCGACCCAGATGATCTGGCGGAGAAAGCCGCCTATGGCCAGGGTGATGTTCATATGCTGCAACCCTCAGCGCTCAGCATCACCCAGGTCACCGAGATGGGGACCGTCTACAGCCTGGATGAATTACGCACGCTGAGCGAGATCGGACGCAAACATGGTCTCGCCGTGCACATGGATGGCGCCCGTTTTGCCAATGCCTTGGTCGGGCTCGGCTGCACACCGGCGGAGATGAGTTGGAAGTTGGGTGTCGATGTGCTGTCGTTCGGCGCCACCAAGAACGGCGCGCTCGGCGTTGAGGCCGTGGTCATTTTTGATACAGCGCTGGCCGACACATTTGCTTTTCGGCGAAAACGCGCTGGGCATTTGTTCTCAAAAATGCGGCTGCTGTCGGCGCAGATGGCCGCGTATTTGGACGACGACTTATGGCTCAAGAACGCGCGCCATGCCAATCAAATGGCAGCGCAACTGCAGGCCGGTTTGAAAGACGTCGCGGGGATCGAGTTTCCCTACGCCGTGGATGCGAACATGTTATTCCCTCGCCTGCCCGACGGCATGTCGGACGCGCTGCACGCAGATGGATTTCATTTTTATGACAACCGTTGGGCACCAGGTATTTGCAGGCTGGTGACCGCGTTCAATACAGCAAAGACTGACGTTGATGCACTGATTTCAGCGGCTCAAAAACACGCGGGATAACCGCAAGGACGCTTGCAGCCCACGAGTACCGGCGTAGAATGCCAACAGCGCCCCCTTCGTCTAGTGGCCTAGGACGCCGCCCTCTCACGGCGGAAACAGGGGTTCGAGTCCCCTAGGGGGCGCCAATGATTTCAATAGGTTAGGCCATTTATTGGGCAGGTTTTTCGATTTCAAGTCATTATTAGACATCAAGATTCCTGAGATATTGATGGATACCTCAAGCCTCTTTCTCAGTCGGGTCTATCTTGCTCATCGATTTCCGCTTTATCTCCAGTCCCTTCGGTCACAATGATGAGCCAGAAAGCCCCACCCGTGTACAAACCTCTCCATCTATCCCATGGGCGCTGAAGTCTGACACCCCATTGTTCCCCAGCCGTGATCCGCGACGTTAGGATTTAGAGCCTGCCTTTTCTCATGCTCATGTATGGGATTGCCCATAGCACGGCGATCCGCCGCTCTCTCCGGTCCAGTGATCGCGAGCGTCTCAACAATCAGTCTTGAAAGTTCGCCGTCACTGGCGAGGTCATGCGCCGCGAACATGGGTTGATTGTTCAGCTCGAGAAAACAGATTTCCCCGGTTTCAGAGCGGGTCTTGAAATCAGCCGCGCCGAAATCAATACCGACTTCACGCGCGAGCGACGACAACCCATCGCGTAGCGTGACCGGAAGATCCTCAATCGGTATAGGCTTGATCCGGCATTGCCGATCGATCCGGTAATCGACAACCTCCGAAATCACCTCGAAACCAAGGAGCCGATCGCCGATGATATAGACGCGATATTCTGGGTAATCCAACCTGTCTTGTATGATCGCCGGAGCTGGCGCAACGCCGCCTTCCCAAAGCGTATCCGACAATAGCTCTTCGAGTTCGCAACAGTACGCGCCGCCGGCAACCGGCTTGGCAATCCGCGGTGATTGCCCATGCCACTCCGTAATGGCCTCCTCGCAATTTGAAACGATGGTTTCGGGGACAGGCAAACCATGCGAACGAGCGAGCTTGAGCATGATCGGCTTGCTTGCGGTGCGCCAGTCCATCGCCCGGTTAAACACATTGGTTCGATCATTCGAAAAACATGCGCCAGTGATCGCGGCATGCCACGCTAGCCCCTTGTCTAGTCGCTCCGGTTGCATCGAATCACCGAATGAAAATACGTCCTGGCGAACAAATGCCGCACGCGGAACGATCAAACGACCGTCGACACGCAGTTGTTCATCTTCCAGATCCCACGATACTGCCGGTTCGACGTCATCGCCGAAAACCAGGGTCACGGCTGCGCACCCCATATGATGCGCAGCCGACGCCAGGATACCGATATTCGGGTCCTTTACCCCGCCGACAATCAAAAGGTCGGTCGTATACACGGCACTCACCTCCCGCCAAAAGGATTTCGGGGCCGGACCAATGCTTCGATTCTGTCGAAGTCTTCACCGAATGGCTGCTTTTCCTTCATGAGCGGCTTGTGAATATCAGCCCACGCCCGTGTTTCGCCGATCGGCCATTTCTCGAAATCAGGGACCGTCAGGGCGTCACCCTCTTCACCAACGGCTAATGTAGTCAACGGCGGATTGGATTCTTCACCGATGGCCATTGTCGTCACACCAGGGTCAGAGACCATTAATTCCGTCTTCTCGTTCGTACGGGCGACAACCCGGACACCGATGATCCGATCAACATCGTCCTCCCAGATCACATCACCGGAAATAAATGTCAGAACCGGAAGGGAAATGCCGTCCGGCGGATCGGCGACAAACTCGACATCGAGAATACCGTCAGCGGACAATTGCTCCTCAAGCGGCACAAGTTGCGGGTTTCGCCATCCTGAAGACGTCACCATGCCTAAGGCAATGATCGACAGTTTCGGTGGATTGGATTTCATGACGGAAAGCTTCACATCGTCCACGGAATATACACGCATCGTTCAGTTCCTCCTGTATTTACAAGTTTAAGTCTCGTCTAGGTCGTCTCTTTCAACAGCGCGCTCGACACGCGCCGTTGTCATATTCGCGGCCGGGGCTAAGCCACGAACCCGGTCGGGTCGATGTTGTCGTAGGTGTAACCAAGGTCATGATGGTTCAGGGTATCGATCGGACGATAAATCCGGCGATCCGCATCCGTTACCATTTGAGAGTCCGGGCGGTCCTCATGCGATTTCGAGGCATCCCATGGCCACATGACGTCGGTGAGATTGTGCCTATCGGGCATCGCTCTGGCCGCGTGAACCGTGTGTGGCGCCGTGTGCGCCACATCCGACTTGTCCCAGTGGTAATCCTCGGCCAATTGCGTAGCCGGATAGGATTGGCCCGGATTGTCGGCCAACCAATCTTCGCGCATCAGGTCCTGCCACTTCGCCCACATCCGGTCAACGTTGCAATGCAGGAGCATGAAGAACGGGTCGTTCACGGCCGTGGCGAAGTTGCCCTGGTCATTGCCGCCTCCAACACCCAAGGTGACATGGGCGCCACCGTGCGGCGGGCCCTCAAACGCCGGCGCGAAACGACGGTAGTCCCGATGCCGCAGGGCGTCGTTGAATGCCTGTGGATTGACGAACCGGGAGGTCAGTGAGAACGGGTTGCGGCGAATGCCATCCCGTTGTTCGATTCGACCTCTCAGCCCTTCGTACCCGGGCAGCACCCATTTCTGCTCAGTACCGTCTTCACCGCTCCAGGTCAGGTCAACGTACCCATTCATGCCGAAAAAGTCTTCGCGCCAGATCGCCGAGCCGCCCGCCGCGTCAACATTGGCCGAGGTGTAGTCCCAATAGGGAAGCGTCACGTCGGCAGACTCCGGACTGAGATTTTGCAGCTCCAGTTCAAAGTTGCGGAGGAACACGCGATGCCAGGGATAGAAAGCGGGCCCGAAATGACCGAGGTTATCGGTAAAGCCATGGAACTTGATGTACTTGTCGTATTCGCCCCTTTCCTTGAGCAAGAAGACCGCATCTCGGAACTTCGTCCGGTCCGCATCCGATAGCTCGGCGACGTTACGACGAACATCGAGGCCCGAAGCCTCCGACATCTCAGAAACGTCACCGAGATCAATCATCGGATTGGCCAACCCGACCTGGGTATCAACGACTGCGCGCGCCAGGGATTCAGGAGATTCAAATTCACCAAATGTAAGCGCTGATCCGAAAACGGTTTGATCGTCGTTTGTCTCGATATCGATCGGCGACCCATTGAGCTCGATGGAAATCTCGTTGTCGCCTTCGACACTGATTCCGACGCCTCGGTATCCAAATGCGTTCATGATCTTGTTCCTTATCTCTCAATTCGGGCGACGGTGTCGGCCCGAGATGAATAAAAAGGGGACTGCCGATAGGCCGAAACCGGCAGGGAGGCGGCAGTCCCAGTGGAGGCTCCAGGGGGAGACCAATTCAATTTCCTGGTGCCCGATGACCGGGCTCACGCCGCGGCACCGATAATTCCGTCGGCAGCATTCGCAATCTCACTGGCAAGATTGATCGCGGCGGTAAAGTCACCGACAGCGGCAACGCTGGCGCTCAAGGCCTCAAGGCCGGCTTCTATCCGCGCGCGCTCTTCTGGCGAAAGTGGCGTTACTGCATCATTGAGATCCCGCGCGGTCTGGCGATCAATGAGCTGCAGTTCAAGATGCCCGACCTTCATGGTGAGGCGGCTTCGAAGCGAGATGATCTTCTGGATCTTTGTCGCCCGCTCCTCGACGGGGCCGCCGACATTTCGCTTCATGTCTTCCAACTCGTTGATCACGACCTTCAGGTTTTGAACGGCGATTTCCAGGGCCTCGATTACTTTGTCGTTATTCATGGCTATGTACCTCCTTAGTTATTTGATTTCCGGGTCTTTTTGATCAGCTCTAAGATCGGCCGAAGCGCCGTGACCTGATCGGAAAAGGACAGCCCTTGCTGAAGTTTCTCCAGCTTGGCGCGCACGCTTGCCAGGGGTTTGATCTCTTTCTTCAGGGCGCTCACCGTCTTTCGCGATCGCGCATCGATTTCGTTGAGCTTGGTGTTTACGAGCACCGCGTTTTCGCGAACGCGGTCGCTGTAATCGGCAATGAACGACCGTATTTGCTTACCCGAAAAACCCGACCGCGAAATCGATTCGATCGTATCCTCAGCACGACTAAGAACAATCGCGTCCAGGCGGTCGCTCTGCACGAAACCGAATTGCTGTTTCGCCCAGCCGCCCACGCGTTCACCCTGCTTCTCGGTTACGCGGGCAAGATTTACCAATTGGTTTTCGTAAGCCATGGTCTGGGCCAGGAGCTCACCACTCATGTCACTGGCCTTCTCATGGGCCGCGCAGGCGGAGACGAGGGCAGCCGTCGCGACGGAACACACCAGTTTTAGGTTTTTTCGCGTTTTCATGAGTTAGGATCCTTCTGCAATGGCGAGCAATCCGGCGAACTGAGCAAGCCCGATCAGGCTGCGCATGTCGTCGGCAGTGATGCCGTTTTTGTGAAAAGCGACCAGTCCCTCGAGACCGCGGCTGATTAACGCCTCACGCCCCTTGAGCGCTGCCTCCGCACGAACCGCTGCTCGTGTATTCAGCATGGCCGTCGCGAGCGTCTCGAACTCTAGTGCCTTACTGGCTCGAACGTTGATGTTCTCATGGACTCGGGCAACAGCAATCAACGCGTAACGCAGCATTTCTCGTGCCCGTGTACTGGCCTCCTGTGCCGCTACTCTATTCGCGGGTGTGGCCTTGAAGTAAGCTTCCTTGGCACCGTAGTAAGTCAGACCGAGTTCGCGGAGGGAATCGCCGACAGTTAGCGCTCGTGAGATATGATTTTTGATCGGATCTTTCGCCTGCAAATCTTTCAAGCTGATACCTTTGGACGAGACGGACTCTTGAATCTGCGCATGCCATTCTGTAGTGAATTCTTTCTGGCTTTGTCGAATGGCTTTGAGCTTTTTCCAATAATCGACCTCGGCCTGGAGGTGCATTTCGGAAGTCCGCGCCAGATCGTAGCCGAGGCCCAGGATAGTCGAGGACAACCCCGGGTCTCTCAACGCCAGCTTGGCTTTCTTTCCGAGTTGCTGCAGTTTCGCGGTATGTTTGAAAATGCGCTCAACCAGCGCAACCTCATCACCGGTCGCGACGGCCTTGGCATAGCCCTGCCAAGCGTCCAATCCGAGCAGCTTCGCGACTGTATCTTTGCCTTTGCAACTGGATTTACTCTTGCCCTCGAAACTTGGCGCCGGCTTATCGAACACAGCCTCAAAGGCTGAGGCTATATCTGGTCGATCTTGCTTGAAGTTGATCGCGACAACATCGGCAAGAAGGTTCTGGGTCTCGATATACCGTTGCCGAAAACAATTCGCTTCGTGCAATGCGACTTGGGCGTTCTTGACCTTCTCACGTGCACCTGCATGTTCTTGCACAGCGGCAATCAACTGCGTATCGATTTTGCCGATCCGAGCAGAGGCCCAACCCCTGGCAGTCTCCGCAGAATGGAGCGCAGTCTTCGGCTCGGCCTCGAGCTCACTCCAGCTCTTGGCTAACAGCGTGTCGACCTGGGTGTCGTTGCTTACACCACCAAGTGAACGCAAGAGATCGAGCGCAAAAGTCTGGTTGCCTTTGATCGTATTCGACAAATCCCCGGCGAGATTCTTGGCAAACACGCCCAGCACTTCGGTGCGCGCGTCGGTTGCTAGAGCTTCCAAGCCATTGCTATGGAAGTAGAGGTTGCCGCACCCAGTCGTTAGCGACGCCAGTGTCAAGGCCAACGCACAAGCTCTCGCCGTTCGCCCGAGGCCCTTCCTGTTTAAATGATTTGTCATGTCCTATCCCTCTCTTCTTCTTTGATTGACTAAGTTGCATTCAGCGCGCCGCGAGCCGCGATCTCCTTCCTGAAGGAAGCGGTCAGCGCCGCGGCATCGACGACCGTATCGTCGGTTGATTGGGCGTTTTCGGTGCTCAGCAGTTGTTGGCTGGCATCCTTCGCCTTGGCGCCGCGCAACACGCCGACCCACCGCGACAAGCCGGTGTAAAAATTGAACCAGAAGGGACCACCGATCCCGATAAGCAGGCCACTCAGGACGATGAGAAAGAACCATCGCCGCGCGTCATCTTTCGAGCTCTTCAAGGCGTGCCAAACACTCACTGTCTGCCCGGCACACTGCTCCAGCTTCTTGGCATCGCCGGCGGCAGAGGCCTTGCACTTCTTCTGGGCGTTATCGATTAGGTGTTTGCAGACGGGGTCTTGGCTCCCGGTGGTGCAATACGGGTAATACCCGTCGCCAATCGCCAGGCCGGTGCTCGCAAGGTCCTTGACCGAAGAGCGTACTGCCGCCAAACGCGCCCGAGCCTCCGCCGCATCGTCCTCGGTTTTGGCTTCGGCAACACTGTTCAGTTCCTTCTTCAGTGCGTCCTGGACGACCTTGTTTTCGATCAGCAGCTTGGACTCGGCCGCGAGCAGAGATTGAACGACTGCTGGGTCGCTCTGAAGCTGCTGGAACAACCGAAACACATCTATATTCGCCCAACCAGCAAGCAATATTGCCACTATGACGGCAAATATCCGCGCCCGTTCGGAGAACTTTCGGCGGGCCCGTTCACCATGGGCTACGAATTTGTGTGCCAAGTTGTGAATCACGGCCTCAAGCGATGAGCTATCTGCGTTACCGTCCTCGCAGCGCGAGATGGCCAGACCAATTTGCGTGTGCGCAAGACGCCGGATAAACTCGCCAACGGTTAGCCGTTTGACGGTGTTGAAACCGAAGAACCTCGCCACCATACCGGGCAAGGTCGAACTGGACGGTGTGCTTCCGCCGCTGTCTTTGGTGACAGTTTCCAAGAAATCCCGGCGCAGATCCTCATCCGACCAAGCCATCCCCGGCGCGCAATTCGCGATAATACCGAGGCGAAGTTTTCCCCTCATCGCATCGTCGAAGTATCTGCCTATCATCGCCTGCAGGCCCTTCCCTCGTCCGATCGGTCCACGTTGGATCAGCTCAACAAGCACCGTGACGAGCGCCGAGAAGACAACCATGCTCAGTGTAAAAGCCAGGATGGCGTTCAAGATTTCCATTGTGATGACCTCCCAATCATTGCGAGACTTCGCGATTCGTTGACGCCTACTGTGCTGACGCCTGGGAGATACCATTACCCACAGAGCGTGATTCCAACGTGATTGACGCCTGGACACCTGTCCCTGCGCAGCAGCGTTTCGTATCTCATAGCGATGACTGGGCGTGCGTTTGCGGCGCCGCTCCGCAAGCGGCCGAAATCGGCATCAACTCTGCGGGGCGTTGCCACAAGGTTGCGACCCGAGGGTCGAAATTCTGAGATTCACGTGTGGTTCACGTTCGGTTTCATATCGTGCATTATCAAGATCAACGAGTGAAAACGGGAGGGGAGTAATACTATGGGTGGTCACGGCACCGCGTCCGAAATCGACCTAGCGAACGGCGATGCTTCAGAAGGCACTGGCTTGGATCGGCGAGAGTATCGAAACATCTTCGGCGACGCCGGCGATGATGAGTTTTATGCGCCGCCGTCGACAGCTCCGGCAAGCCGCAAACAGCATCGGAAGTCTCTGCGATGGCTGGTCAAGGTAATGGCAAACAAGATCGACAACGACGACAAGGTCCGAAACGCTCGTATTCCCGCCGGATACACCTATCTTGCACAAATTCTCATTCACGACAGCGTACAGACGCTCGCTCCGCTGCCAAGTTTGGAAAGCGATAACGCGTGGCGGCGCAACAACCGGGCGTCACGTCTGGTCCTCGATACGATCTACGGGGGCGGGCCGCAGGCGGACCCCCTTATTTATGCCATAGACCGCAAACCGCGGAACGAACGTGCACTGTTGCGGCTAGGCAGGATTAAGGACCCTAGCGCCCCGGATAATACGGGACCATCGCGCGATCTTCTCCGTACCGGCTGTCCGCATCTTGAGGACACACGTCATTTGGGCGGCAATCCGGGTGACGCTGCCAAAGCACGCGCAGACGTCATGATTGCCGATCCGCGAAACGACGACAATCTACTCATCTCTCAGATGACGGTGCTGTTCCACCTGTTACACAACGCCCTCTACGAAAAAATTACCGATGGTAGCAACCAGCGCGGTGGGGCTCCGGGGGCCTTCTGGTCGTTCATTCGCGCACGTCGCGTGGTGACCCTGATCTATCGGACGATTGTTTTCAAAGACCTCCTGAGCCGATTGTTGCATCCGGATGTCTATGAGGCCTACGACGCGAAAAAAACCACCAAGGAATTTTTCGATCATGACGACCGTCGCATGCCGCTCGAGTTCTCCCACGGCGTCGCGCGGATAGGTCACGCGATGGTCCGAGGGCGCTATCGCATTAACAAGGAACTGAAGGACAACGTCGACGGCAAGGGGCACGGCGTCATCTCTTTCCTGACACGGACATCAACGCACCTGCCCACGAAGTTCCCGTTGGATAAGAAGTGGCTGGTGAATTGGTCGTTTCTGTTCGAGTTGGGAAACCCCGCACCGGAGTTGCCCCAATCGAGCCGCAAGATATCTCCTTCAGCAATCCACGAATTCTCACATTTGCCTCACTTCGGTCCGGTTAGAGACGGTGTTGGCAGAGTGGGCGAGGCCGATGGTTTGTTTTACCGGGACTTCATTCGAGGGGCCGAGTCTTGCTTGCGGTCCGTGTCGTCAATACTGGCCAATCTCCCACGCGATATCTCCGATCAATCACCCTTAGTGACAAATGGCAAACTGGATACCGCGAAGATCGATGCTTGGATTCTAGAGCGTCAACCGCTGGGAGATGAACAAAAAGCCGACAAGCATCGACAGACCATCGCCAGCAATCCACCTTTGCTGTTTTTCTGCCTTCTCGAAGCAGCCCTGACCGGTCTTCCAGCCGACGCGGCAGAGGATGAGGCCGAATACGGCACCTGTTTGGGGGCTGTTGGCTCAGCGATCTTCGCCGAGTTCGTCTTCAAGGAACGGCTGGAGACGCAAAATATATTTGAGAAAAACGAAGATCTCTTGGAACTCAGGGACGAACTTCTTGAGGGCAAGAAGATGGAAACCATGCCGGACTTGATCCGGTGGATTTCCGAACAACATGGCTGGGATACCCCCGATGACGGGTTCTCCAGCTGATAACTCAAACTTGAAGGAGAAGAATATGTCTGAAAAAAAATAAAGGTCGTACCCGGCAAGTACGCAGTGGTCGGAGCGAAGGTGATCGAATGGGTATTCGATCCGGCGAGCAGGCCCACCACTGTTGAACAGTTGAAAGAGCAGCTCGGCGGTGCCGTAACCGTCGATGATAGTTTGAATGCTGTTATGTTTGTCGAAACTCCGCTCGACGTCGCCGTGTTCAGACTGCCGCCCAAGGAGATGGTCCAGGCATCCGTCGACCGCGCCTCGAGTGGAACTTTTGAACCAGGGGACTATCCGTTGCCGGACTTCTACCAAGTTGATGCCGGCGATCTCGGCCTGGACGCACTTACGCTATTCCAATCGCGTGTCGGAGACTATTCGACTGGGCAATGCGAATAGACAACCCTATGGAGCCCAACAATGCCTACAACGTGCGGGAAACCGCATAACGGACGGGCGCGCCGGCGGCGATCAAGCCATCGCGCAGGCGCGCCCAATCGTCCGTTGACCGGATCGGGAATGAATGCAGGAACCATTCCGCAATGACGCCCTCTTCCGGGTCCCGGGATCCTCGCCAATCACTGCGTACCAGCGAAACAAATCGTTCCCACTCGGCTCGCGCCTCGTGTGTCCGCTCCATCTGTCCAAGGGCCGCAGCCTTCCACCCAGCGAAGTTGTAGACAACATCCTCCGACAGATTAATGGCCTGTACACAGCCTTCATAATCTCGGTCCAGGAACCGGACACAGCCGATGTATCCCCAATGCCGGGGATCGACGGTCATATTGAACTCGAGCGCCAGGTCCGCGCGCGTCCGTGCTTCGTCGTGCTGTTCACAAAAAGCCAAGCCCATTGTTGACGAAATCAATGTCCACGGGTCATTTTCGTTCAAATCGTACGCCATCCGATAACTCAATTCCGCCTGCTCGAATTGGCTGCCAAGTGCATAGGACCATGCTGCCGTCAGGTGTGTTCGCGAGTTTGTCGGATCGATGGCGACTGCCCGCTTCGCAAGCGCAAGTGATTCAGACTCGCGTTCGGCCGTGCGGAACTCGCCTGGAAATATGAGGTGCCGCGAGTTGGCGAAATTGATGAGACTGCAAAAGGCTGGCGCAAATCCCGGCGCGTCATCGATAATGGCACGAAAGATCTCCGTCGCTTGAACACGAATATGGGGCCGCCAGACCTTGGCCATCACCTCACCTTTCAGCCATCGGTCGTAGACCGGCAAAGCAACGTCGGGCTGACCGACGATTCGCATTATGCGATCAGCGGACAATTGCACGTTGAGCGCCATGGCCATGCGCCGCACGATAATTCTCTGGGTCTCGAACCAATGTTCAAGATCGGTCGAATGGTCTTCGCTCCAGACGAACTCACCCGTATCTTGGTTGCGAAGAGTCAAAACGATCTGAATACGGTCAGCCGCCTCATAGGATGTCGCATTGATACGGTAGCGCACCTGCTCCTCGGTGCTCACCGGGGACGCCGGCGGTTTGACGCCACCATCGACAATGGACCATTCGCGAAACCTTACCAGGCCGGAAATTAACTGATGGCGAAAACCACTGACGAGATAGCGGCGATCCTCTTTGATTCCGTCGAATTCAAACGGGTCGACGACTAAGCGCAACTTCTGTCCTCGAGCAAAACCTTCTGCCGGAACGAGAGGCGTTTCGGCACCGCCGATCCCTGAATCTGGGCGATCTTGAGACGTTTCGAATGCAGCGGACTCTGCTTGCTCGAAATGCCCCATCTTGATTTGCGCCACGAGCATTTGTGTTTCGGAAGACGGCTCCATGTCGTATTCGCTGTCCAGGAGTTCCCAGAGCACGTTGTAATAGCGAAGCGCGGCAGAGGAATCTCCTTCCTTGGCATAGATGACCATCAACCGCCGGCACGCGACTTCATGGGTCGCATCCAAGTTCAACAACGCAATCGCCAATCCTTTATCTTCTTGGCGACTCGTCGTGCTTTGGGGCTCACCATTCTCGGCAAGACGGGATTCCAGCGCGAAGGTAATCCGTTCATGCAGGCTTTGGCGCTGTACCATCAGCCACGAACGCACCGAGATATCGACGTCGTCGAACCCGGCAAGCAGGGTTTCCGGCAGACGTTTGCTTTCCAACAGGAGAGGATGCGGTACGGTCTCCTCCAGGCTCTCCAGCACACCTCGTACATCAATATCGATCACCGTATGATCGAGGCTGACTTCGGTTCGCGTGACAGTAAGGCCAGGCGCGCCGTTCTCCGCGAAATTCTTAGATAGCCCCCGCAGCAGTTGACGCAACGACGCTCGGGCATGCGATTCGGGAAATTCGCTCCACAGCAATCCGGCGAGATGCTCTCGTGTCAGTTGCGCCCCTGGGCTGAGCGACAGATACGCCAGGAGGATCTGTCCCTTTCGGCTGCGAATTTCGACTGGAAACCCATTGTGGCGCAGCGAAAACCCGCCAAAGAGAGAAAGCGATAGCGGTCGGCCACCGGCCTCGACCGGTGCGGTTTCGACTGTTTCGAGCAGCTTCCTCTCCCCTCGCATTTTGCCCCCGACGTCCCCGTATATATCCCATTCTCGCCATTGTCGGTCGCGCTAAAAGAGCGGCACTTCCGGCAGTGGCGTCGAACTTGCCCGCTCACTGGCGGCAGCGTTTCGCAGGCGCGCGGTCTCAATCGACGACGGAAAGTGCTGTAAACCTGGAATGACTGCCCTCACGACCGGAACGCCCAAAAATTCGCGCGTCAGATCTACGATCAATGGCGTGAACCCGGCTGGCGAGAGCCTTCGCAATACTTCATCGATGGCTTCATTAGTATCCGCCTCCGCCGACCCGGCTGTCTCGCGCGGGCCACGACCTGGATAAAGGATCGCACAATCCACCGCTTCAAAGTGCTCGCTACGCAGTATCGACCGGCGGTCACTCTCGTTGAGGAAATCTTCGCCCCTTGCTTTCCGCTTGGCGTCGACGAGATGATGCCCTAGTTCCATCTGACAAAGTTCGAGGAGAGCCGCCCGAACAGCCGCCTTCATGTGCGGGCGAGCAGCAACACCGCAGGCAAAGCCCTTCCCATTCGTATTCAGCGACATTGCCACCGCACACGGAATGTCAAATTTCGTCGTGATATCCAAAAGCCAGGTATGCCGTTCGGTCTTGCCTTGCCGGAGGTGCGAGATCATGTCGCCAGACCCTGACAGTTCTACCGTCTCAAGAGAAACCTGAGCGCCCTGCCGTCCGCCGACCCACCACATCGATACCGCGTCGCGTTCGACAACTTCAAGCAACGCCGAGAGAACCGCCGCATCGTGGGTCGGACCGGCAGCGCAACCGGTACTGATTGCAAACGGCAAGGCTTGGGTTATTCCATTGTTGGCCCGGCGAAGACAAATTCCGACCGGCACTAATACATCAGCCTGATCCGACAGGCGCTTCGCCGGCATCCAATCTAGGCTTTCGCCTTGGCCGCCTTGACCTGCCAACAACAATTGAAGATTTTCGAGCGCCTCCTCATCAAGGCCGTGAGAAACGGAACCCGCATCGCCATGAACAATCTCTTCCGTCCCCCATTCGAGACGGGAAAGGTGCTCTATTCCTTCTCCCACGCAGCTATTGAAGGCTTCCCCCTGGGTCAGGCCTTTACCTGACAAACTCGCCGATACTATGCCCGAGTCATGGTGTTCGAAGTCGCTGGCGTTGACCTCGCCGCCACAGAACACGAAACCCGGCGCGTCTGGCGCCTGGATTTGGGAAATCCATCGAAATTTCTTCGCAATGAGTGCAAATGTGTCAGAAACAGCCCCGCCATCCGTCGACATATCGGATGCAGCACTTGCCACGGCGTCAACCCGGTCTGTCACGGAAACGATACCATTTTGGCTTCCCTTCTTCACTCTATTTTCCATATTACCGGTAGTCTTCGCAAGGCCCGCGCCTAAATTGACGTGTATCGGCACCCCTGAATCACGCTGCATTCACGCGTCGCCCCTTACCTTTCGGGCATCAAATAGAATCAACTGGCGAGACCATGACAAAATGGCAAAATCACGTCTATATCAACACCCTAATGACGCTTTACCCCAATCGGCTAGGCGCTTGCTTAGAGCACCAAAAGTGATTTTGGCCCGTGTAGAGGGAGCATCCACATAATGCCCAATAAATCGACAATGCCGGCGATAGAGATCGGCGAGTACTACGAAGCCCAACAACTGACGCGAGAGTGTCTAATCACCGCCGTATCCAAATTGCGCAGACGTGATCGCGTTACGGACAACCCATCCGAAGTCCGCGAAATCAATGCGCTGACGATTGCGATTGAGGCCGATGAGGCACTTCTCGTCGCAAAGAAGCGTGCTTTCGACGCCAATCAGCACGATATCACCCCCCCAAGTGCCGAGCAGTTGGACACACTGAATAAACTCGTTTCGGTTGTTGACGCGCTGAACGCCGGAAAGGAAATTCTGGCTGACATCAGGTCTGCAAAATCACGGAGCTTGGCCATTTTTTCAGCAATCCACCCAGACCAATCCACCAAACAAATCGAATGATCGCACCAATATGGTTCAAACCAAGCGGACCATTTTTTTCAAGAGCCCCACCGGGGGCGCCGGCAGGAAAGAACTGCATCACGTTTAGTTTTTCTTAATTCCCTCAGTGCCAATGTGGATGTTGCCTCAAGAATGGGAACGCTTGGCGATAGTCCGATGATGACAGCCAAGACACCACAGAACCGACCGCAAAAAATCGCGGCAAATGGAACCGAGGGAAGATCATCATGCAACGCAGTATCAAACCGCGAACCGGCGCCGACAGCGCAAAAATCCATCACAGTTTTCAGATCGGCCAACGCGTCAACGTAGCAAGCCGTGGTCGCGCCACCATTTCGGCAAAGGTATTGCCGGGACTCTGGGGTGTCGATTTCATCGACCTGGAAGGTTTCGGCTATGTTTTTGAAACGGAAATGACGACCTAAACATCTGGCCGGAAATCTTTTCGTTCCGCCCCTACCAAAACCATGTAACAGATGGAGAACAACGCCGTGCGCGGTGCGTATCCATGTTGCATGAATGTTCTCCAAACGCTTTCGCATGCCATTGCGTCAGGAAACGGTCATACAGGTAACGTAAATTCGTTACTGGATCGGAGGGAAGGCTGTTTACAGCTTTCCGGGACAAAAACGTTGGAAAGGGTCGAATTCGAACGATCAATAGCCTGACTTCGCGGGGAGAATAGCCGGAAAGCCAACTTTTTCTCGCCGCACCATGCCTTTGTTCCGATCTGGAATTGCGGGCCCAACGCGCGAGCCGTGTTGGGTGCGTTGTCGCCGCGTGCTGAAGCATTGAGGATAATTTCTGGTGTCTGCGAGCCAATCATCAAGTCTGTCGTCGCGATTGTTCCGCTACGCGGGCTTGCGCAGCGCATTTCTTGAACTCCTGGTATCGGGCCTGCTGATCAATCTCCTGGCGCTGGCGCTTCCGCTGGTATTGCTGCAGATGTATGATCGCATCATCCCGAACAAATCGCTTTCTACGCTGACGATACTGATTGGCGGTGTCGTTGCGGCGGTGGTCTTGGAGACCTTGCTGCGCATCTTGCGAAGCCACGTCACGGGTTGGCTCGGCGCACGTTTCGAGCATCGGGTTTCCGTTGCCGCGCTGGATCACCTGACACGTGTGCCGACCCGCCATTTCACCGCTGAGGAAACCGGTGTCTATACGGAACAATTGCGAGCTGCAGGCCAAGTTCGTGATTTCTACTCGGGCCAGGCCCTTCTGGTGCTACTCGATCTACCGTTCGCCATCGTTTATGTGACAGTTATCGGTCTCATAGGTGGCTGGCTGGCCGCGATTGCCGTTGCCATGATTGGCGTATTTCTACTTGTCACTTCCTTCTATGGGTCTTCTTTGCGCAAGAAAATCAAGGAACGTACCCAACAAGACGATCGCCGCTATAATTTCCTGATCGAAACGTTCAGAGGCGTGCATTCGGTTAAAACCATGGCCATGGAGCCATTGATGCACCGCCGTTACGAGTGCTTGCAGGAAGCCAATGTCGAGCAAGGTGCCGATGTGGCGGGCGCCAGCGCCACAGCCAGCAACATGGGTGGTTTGTTTTCGCAATTCATGACCATCGCGATCGTCGCCGCTGGCGCATATCTCGCCGTCGACAATGATATGACCCCAGGAGCGCTGGCGGCGTGCATCATGTTGGCAAACCGTTCGTTGCAGCCTTTGCGCCGCAGTCTTTCCATGTGGATACGATATCAATCCTTCAAGGTTGCGCGCGAACGTCTGGCCAGTTTGTTCGCATTACCGGTCGCCGAACCCGAAGAACCGGTGACGAATTTCGGAGACATGGACGGCGCGATTGAATTACGGGACGTAAAAGTGCAATTCCCACGTGCTGCGGAACCTCTATTCGACAACTTGAACCTGACCATCACGCCAGGCGAATGCGTGGCGATTTTGGGCGATAGCGGCCAGGGCAAGACGAGCCTGATGAACCTGATCGGTGGTGTGCTTGATCAAGACGAAGGCGAAATTCTCATTGATGGCGTGCCCATCTCCAAGGTGCCGCCCAGCGAGCTGGACCGCCGCATCGCCCATCTTCCGCAACGTGGCAACTTGATCGGTGGCACGATCTTAGAAAACGTCACGATGTTTGACGACGATCTCACCGACCAAGCGATCAGAGCATGTGAAGCGGTGGCGCTGGACGAGGTCGTTGCCGGCATGCGCCTTGGTTACGAGACACCGGTTGGCGATGGCGCCGTTGATATGATGCCGGCGGGAATCCGCCAACGCATAGCCATCGCGCGGGAGATTATTTTCGACCCAAAAATCATCCTGTTCGATGAGGCCAATATTGCCATGGATGGGCGTGGCGATGCAGCGCTGCGTGAATACCTTGAGAGCAAGAAAGGGAAGGCTACGATCATCCTGGTCGCCCACCGTCCGTCGCTGGTCCGTATGGCCGATACCTTCTATTCATTGGAAGACGGCCACCTGGAGCCGACGTCGCTGGAAGAGCATCTGGCATCCGGGCGCCTTGACGCCGGCAATGACAAACCCGAAAACGAGGCGCCGGCACGCGCTGAGTGGCAACTTTCCGATTCCATCCATCATTTCCCGGTTGCCTCCGATCTTTCGCTATGTCTTCCAGCCTTGTTAGCCGGGCTGAAATGGCGGGGCGCGTCGCGCACGGTCGCGGAATCGCTGCCGCATTTGGCAGAATCAATGGATTTATCGGGGTTCCGCTCGATCATGGCGACCCTTGGCTTCGAGAGCGATTCCTATCGCACCAAGCTCAAGAACCTGGATCCGCGCCTGCTGCCATGCCTGTTCGTCCCCGATGATAACGCAGCCAAGGTTGTGCTGGATTGGTCGCCTGAACAGGGCTTCCGGGTGTTTGACAGTGAGAGCGTGTCCGTTCAATCCCATGCCGACCCTGACGGAACGGGAGAGGCCTACGTCTTCAAACCAATCCGTGTCGAAGAAACCGAAGTCAACCGCGCGCAAGCCGGCTGGACCCGATCGGTCATCATGCGGTTCAAGGGCTTTATGGCGCTGGCACTTGGCTTGACGGTCTTGAGCACCATTCTTTCCTTGGCGACACCGTTGTTCGTCATGGGAACGTTCAATTTCGTTCTACCGACCAAAGACCTTCAAATCGGCGCTTTGTTGGTTCTGGGTGTCGGCATCGCATTTGCAATTGAATGGCAATTGAAACGCCTCAAGGGGCGAATCATGTCGTTTATGGCGGGTCGCAGCGAATACATCATCGGTAACAGCATTTTCCAGAAAATCCTGAACCTGCCGCCTCCGTCCATCGAGCGGGTGCCTGTTGCGGAACAGGTTGCGCGGGTCAAGGACCTCGAAGCGCTGCGAGACTTCTTTATGGGGCCTCTGGCGACGCTGGCATACGAGCTGCCGGCGACGATGGTCTTTGTCGTCGTGCTGACGCTCATCAATCCTTGGATGCTGGTCGTGGTCCTGTTCGTCGCGGCGACCTACGCCATCTTGGGCAGCCTGACATTCGGCCCCCAGGCAAGGCGGACGACCAAGGCATCACGACTGAAATCGAAGCGCGATGAGTTTGTCGAAGAGACTCTCGACAATATGACCACGCTGAAGTCCGCCGATGCCACCGGCCGCTGGATCGCACGTTTCACCGATCTGTCGGGCGCCGCCGCCATGACTGAGTTCAAGGCTTTGCAGTTCAATGAGCGCGTCGCCGCCATGTCTCAAGCCATCTCGACGTTCGGCGGTATCGCGGCGCTTACGGTTGCCGGTATCGGGGCTATGAACGCCGAAGTTTCAGGCGGCGCCATTATCGCGTCGATGATTATTATGTGGCGCCTGACCGGCCCCATCCAAAATGCCTTCATGTCGGCATCGACGATTGTCCGGGTCCTCAACAGTTTGCGCCAGATCGATAATCTCATGCGGCTAGATGCCGAACAGGAAATCGAATCGCGCCAAGCGACGCGGCCAACATCTAAGGGTGGGCTGGAATTCTCACGCGTGTCGTTCCGATACTCGATGAATGCCGATCCGGCACTGCTGGGGCTTTCGTTCGACATCGAACCGGGCGAGGTTGTGGCCATAGCCGGCCCCAATGGGTCCGGCAAATCGACCCTGTTGAAGTTGTTGGTCAGGGCTTATCACCCGCAAGCCGGCAGTATTAAGCTTGATGGAACGGACATACGCCAAATGTCGCCGGCACGGCTGCGCGAGGAAGTCAGCTACATGCCGCAGCATTCCGAACTTTACTATGGAACCATTGCGCAAAACCTTCGCTTGGTTCACCCGACCGCCACGGATGAAGATCTTCGTTGGGCGGCGGATCAGGCCGACGTTCTCGAAGAGATCGAGGCGCTGGAACAAGGCTCCGGTAATTGGAAACGGTCCGGGTTCGATTTCCGGCTGTCCGATTCCCAAGCCGATCAAATGCCAAACGGGTTCCGCCAGAAACTGGGTTTGGCACGGGCTTTTCTCAAACCGGCTTCGTTGGTCTTGTTTGATGAACCGGGCAACGGACTGGACCCTGAGGGCGACAACGCTTTCGTCAAGGCACTGGAGTTTCTGCGCCAACGTTCAACCGTTTTCATCGTATCGCACCGGCCCAGCCATTTGAAACTGGCCGACAAGGTTATCTACCTTGAGCACGGCGCCATCCGAACCATGGGTAACTTCGACAACGACAACGTCAAACAAGTCGTTATGTCAAACTTGGGATGAATATAATGCCATTTGACGACCAACAGCAAAGCGCACAAAAGGTGGTTCTCGGACGACGCCACAAACGGCTGTTGTCCGAAGCTATTCAGTTGCAAGAAGAGGTGGTGCCGCAGTTCGTCAAACCGGCGCTGTTCGCGATTACCTTGTTGGTCGGGTTGTTCATTGGCTGGTCCGCATTTGTCGAAATCAGCGAAGTGGCGACGGCGCCCGGTGAAGTCGTTCCGAGCGGATCGGTCAAGGTGGTTGAACATCTTGAAGGCGGCGTGATTTCGGAGATTCTGGTTGAGGAAGGCTCCAGGGTGGAAGCCGGACAACACCTCGTCTCAATGGATGGCGCCCAAGACAATGCTGAACTGTTGCAGATGGAGGCTCGCTTTGCCGCTCTGCGGCTGCGTGGTGAGCGCCTGAGCGCATTCGCCGAAGGCCGTGATCCCGACTTCGGTACGATGGGAGAACTGCACCCGGAATTGGTCGCCGATCAGCAGCAAATCTATCTCAATCAGATCGAGTCCATGCGCACCAGCCGCTCGGTGATCCAATCCCAGATTGCGCAACGCGGGCGCGAGATGCGTCAGATGCGCGAATCTCTCTCCGTCGCCCGCCAGCAACAGAAGGTCACTGGCGAAATGGTCGTTATGCGCAAGAAAATGGTCGACAAAAAACTGATCCCGCGCATGGAGTTTTTGGAAACCCAGCGCGCCAAAATAACCGCTGACGGCGAAGTTTCGCGCTTGCTCGACCAGATCAAGGTGATCAAACAAACCGAGACCGAGTCCCGGCGCCGCCTGGAAGATCTGGGCGCGCAAACACGGCGCGAGGCGCTAGCGGAAATGGGTTCGGTTTCCGCCGAGATCGCCGAGGTCCGCAATGCCATGGCGCGCGTCAAGGACCGCGTCAACAGGCTGCATCTCACGGCGCCGATCAATGGACTTGTGCAAGACCTGCGCGTGCAGACGGTTGGTCAGGTGGTTCAGCCTGGCGCGTTGATCATGCGCATCGTTCCCGTAGACGAAACCCTCGAAGCAGAGGTGCGAATTCTGACGGACGACATCGGCCACGTAAACGTCGGTCAAGACGTCATGGTGAAGGTCGGCAGCTACGATTTCAGCCGGTTTGGCGGTGTAAGTGGAACCTTGCGGCGTGTGTCGGCTTCCAGCCATGTCAAAGACAATGGTGAAGCGTTTTTCAAAGGGTGGGTGAAACTCGACAAGCCGCACGTGGGAAACACGCCGGGTAAGTTTACGGTCGTGCCTGGGATGAGCGTTCAGGCCGACATCGCAACAGGGCAAAAGACGCTCTTGGAATATCTCCTAAAACCGCTGACGGATGCTCTTGATCGGGCGTTCCGCGAGCGATGAAACTTGCAGAAAGCGAGATTTGAAACATGACCATAAAAATCCCCTCCGCTGTTTTGGCTAGATTGCAGATTCTGTTTCAAGACGGTGCGTCGGTTCAAGAAGTGACGAAGGCTCTGGAGCTGGATGTCTTGGACATCGATCAAGATGCCGAGGCTCGCGCGCCGAAAGCGGGTCAATTGGCGCATTTGACTTCGTTGGCGGAGCAACTCCACAAGCACGTGAATGCCATGCTTGATATGGAGCAAATCCGGGACATACCGGCCATTGCGGGTGCGATGGACATGGTTGCTCAACGTGCGAATGCGATCACCCGTGAGATCGATGCTTTGGCCTCCGCATCACCAACACAACAAACGGTTCCCGTCGACGCGCCAAAAAACACGTCGCCATCAAAACCGCTGTCGGCACCGCTATCTAAGCCGCCGTCTGAACCACCAGTATCCGCCGGGACCAAGCCATCGTCATTGCGCGTTTCCCCTCGCCTATCCAACCCCGAGGCTTCGAAACCAAGCAAAGCCCGCCAAAACGCGCCGTCCGCCCCGAGCAAGCAAGCTTCCCGGCCTAGCGGGGATCAAATCAAGCAGTCCCCCGGGCAAATTCCAACAGGGATTAAACCAGCCCCATCGCCAGCCGTCCCGTCTCAGCCTGAGCCGAGCAACAATCCCTCCCCGGCACCAAGCAGAAGTGGAGGTGAGCTCCGAGACAAAGTCGCGGCAGCCGTTTCGGAAATCGACATTTTGTCGGCGGCGGAACCGGCGAACAGCAGCCCTTCCATGGCCGCAAAATAGGCCAGTCAGAATCGTACGTATTTGATCATCAACGAACCAGTGTGCAGGTGCATTGAAACAAGCTCGCGATATCAAACCCAATAAGGGAAGCGGACGCAAAATGTTCGGAACCCGCCAATCGGTCGTGCTATCGCCACGCCAGCGGCAGATTCTGACATTACTACGTGACGGCAAAGCCAATAAGGAAATCGCCCACGAGCTCAACATCGGCATTGGCACCGTCAAACAGCACATGGTTTCTCTATTCAAGAAAATGGGCGTCTCCAATCGCGCAATGGCGATTTCGAAAAGTTTTTCTATCGACGGATTATCCATCGATGGGCCTGTGCCCTTAGATGCGATGGAAGCTCCACCAACGGCATTCTCGACCGCCATAGAGCGCCGCCCGTGCGCTGTTCTCAGCCTTGAACTGACAAGCAAGCTAACCGACGATGGCAATGAACTGCATCGCGATCTCTACCGCGTGTTTGCAGAAACCGCTTTCGATTTCGGTGCCGTGTTTCTTTCCCACATGGGTGGGCGGTGCGATATGATTTTCGGCATCCGAAAAGTTCGTCGGCATGATGTCTTGCGGGCAATCCGGGCGGCAAAAGCCGTTGCCCAGGCGTTACAGTCTCTGACGCCCGAAACGAATGAAATTCAAGCTGGTCTTGCATTCGGGTATATCTATGCCAGCACCGATCGGCAAGGCGAGTGGACCGGAGAAGCCATCGGCGGCAAGGCTATCTCAGTCGCACGCGATATGATCCGGGCGGGCCGACCCAGCGCCGTCGCATTGCATCGCTCTGTCCTTAACGTGATCAAGGATCTTCGTTTGGATACTGCCGCCGGCATTCCATGGGTTGTGCCCTTGGACGGGGATTTTCAGTGGCGACGAGTCATGCCCGATCGCGCAATAACCTGCGGTCTTCGAACGGAAACGGATATCCTGCGCCATCATTTGCGCGATCTACGCAACGGCGGGTCCCATACCGTCCTGATTGAAGGTGAAAGCGGCATGGGCAAGACAACGCTGGCCGGTCAATTTATGCACTATGCCCAGCGGGATGGATTTGAGGCGGAGACCTGGATTTGTGCAATACCGGACAGCCAACCCGGCAGCGCCTCATTAGGACGTATCGAACGCGAAGGCTCGGATGAACTGCTGGATGTAGACAGCTTCGCAAAACACATTCAGAGTTCGCCGAACAAGGTCTGGATCATCGAAGATTGTCACCTTCTGCCGCGCGAGAACTTTTTTCAGTTGGCAAAACATGCATCCGACACGCCCTCTTCGCCACGCCTGGTGGCCATGACCTACCGAGGCCGCGCGCCGAACACAGGGATTGATAGCGTTGAGAAATTGCGCCTCGCCCACATGACACCTGAAACAGCGGATGAGATACTGTTAAACCTGTTGGGCCGCAACCACCCCGCCGGGAATTGGGTCAAGGATTTGGCCCAAGGCGTTCCGGGGTTTCTAGCGCGGCTCGCCACATCCGTGCACGATGCCGTCAATTGGTCGAAACACGGCCCCGGTGCGGTGCCGCCCGTGGACATGTTTGCGCTCGTTGCCGAAAGGATTGAAGCCCACAATCTCGACCGCCGATTGCTGCATGCCGTGGCATCGGCCCCGGTGGCGCGGGATGTTGAGACGCTGCAACAGGACTGGCCCGATACCAACGAAATGCTCGACACTGAAATCAAGCGTGCGGTTGCGTCCGGTGTTTTACGACAGCGCCCCGGTCGGCGCGGCAAGCCCGGTGATCTGGAAATATCGCACCCGCTGGTGAAGTGGGTCGCGGTTTCCGCGTTTCTTCCCGAGAATTCGGCTTTCGACTAAGGGGCACCAGAGGTACATATGCGGACAACCATGACCTTGAAACCTACCAAATCCACGGCCTTGCTTGCGCTTTCACTGTTCGTTACCGGCATGCTTTCGGGCTGCTTGGGAAAGCGTGACGAATATGATTTGCCCAGTATCGAGGTGCCGGGCTCCTTCAAGCATGCCCCAGAAGGTTCCAAAAACGCGAAACAAGTGGCCGAGACAGCGCCCGGCACAGTGCCCCAGTCGATCTCGCGATGGTGGCGTCACTTCGGCAACAGCGAGCTCAATGATTTGATCGAGCGAGGCTTGGCCAACAACTATCAACTGAAAGCCGCCATTGCGCGTATCGCACAGGCACACGCACTTGCCGGGGTCGAACGCGCGGACGAATGGCCCGAACTCAGCGCCTCGGGTTCCTATGAGGTCGACAAACCCGAAGGAGGCGTCGGCTCTGTGGAACCGGGTTCGTCCACGAGCCGCCGATCCCGGCATTTGTACCAAGTAGGGATTGAGGCCAGTTACGAGGTCGATCTTTGGGGCAAAAACCGCGCCAAAACCCAAGCGGCTCTTGAGCGCGCCTGGGCCAGCCTTTTTGACCGCGAAACCGTCGCGCTGACCTTAACCGCCGATATCACCCAAAACTTCATCGAATACTTGTCTTTGCAAGATCGCATTCGCACCGCGGATTGGACTCAAACTACACTGACAAACATGCAAGAGGCCGTGCGCCTGCGAGTAGAAGGCGGCGAGGCGACAAATCTGCAACTGGCGCAGCAACGCGCCGCCGTGGCAGCGTCGAAAGCGGTAATACCAGTTCTTGAACTACAGGCCCAACAACGGATCAACGCCATTGCCGTGCTGATTGGCCAGCCTCCCTCGAAAGTCAAACTGAAGAGTGACAGCTTGGCTGATATTCAGTTCCCCAACGTCAATCCCGGCGTACCGTCACGCCTGATTATGCGGCGCCCGGATATCCGCCAGATCGAGTCGACCCTGATCGCCGCCGACGCCGATATCGATGCCGCCCGCGCAGAATTGTTTCCAGCCGTCAATCTCACCGCCGAGGCTGGATACGGCGCGCGGCATTTGGATTTCTTGTTCAGCCCGGAAAGCTTCTTTTTTTCGGCAGGCGCGACAATTGCACAAATTATCTTCGATGCAGGCCGACGTGAGAGCCAAATCAAATACGAAGAAGCGCAACACCAAGAACTCGTCCACAACTATGTACAATCCATTTATAGCGCCATCAACGAGGTCGAAAACGCCTTGGTATCCATCCACTACCTGACGCTTAGGCGCGACCTGCAGCAGCAAGCCGTCAGCGCGGCGGTCGACGCTTATGGGTTCTCCAAGGAGTCATACGGCATAGGCGCCTCAGACTATCTGACGCTTCTAGACACTGAGCGGACGTTGTTCACGGAACGCGATGAACTCCACCAAGTGGATTTCTCCCGGTTTCAGGCCAGTGTTGATTTGTTCCGCGCGCTTGGCGGCAGCATGGAACCCGAACCGGTCATGGTCGTCGGCAATCAGGAACGGCCACATGTCTCCCGCCCGCCTGGGTACTTCCAAGATGAAGACGCCAAACATCCGATTCGCGGCCTCGTTCCCAATCTTCCCGAGGATGGTCATTGGGTCCATGTGGCGACGCTTTGGAGCGAGCGCGCGGCTTGGCGTCATTGGCGGCGCTTGCAGCAACGCTTTCCCGATCAGTTGAAAACCGTGAAACCGGAAATCCAACGCCAGAACATGCATGGGGAACGCGGCACCTGGGTCAGTGTGCTTGTCGGCCCATACGCTGGCCTTCAAGAGGCCAACAGCTTGTGTGCCACTTTCCAAACGGAAGGGAACGGCTGCCAGGTGCTGACCCGGTAGCGCCATGACATGATATCTTTCCCCTCCCCTTCGGCGAAGACAATGATGCGGGTGCTGGCACTTGCTTTGTTTGCATGCCTGCCCATTGGCGTCGCGGCCGATGTGTCGGCGCCGAAATGGCGCGCTTTGCCTTGGCATCTTGTGGATGTTTATCATCGCTACCCGGATACCGGCACATTCCGATCCGTGGAAGTGGACATGGAACTGAGCGGCCAGGTTCCGGGCGGTTCATTTTTGTACTTGAGCCCGCTTTGGGGCAAGTTCGGCGATACTGGCTTTTACTTTGGTTTCGTCAGCGACCTTTATAGCCGCCAACAAAAGCGCATTGTCGGGAAA
>JAERTE010000140.1 GCA_016845145.1 Rhodospirillaceae bacterium | reverse complement strand
GGCCCGCAGCCTCCCGACATCGAGGAAATGCTGAAACGCAGTCAGGACAAGGTGAAGAACATTTTGCCCGGCGCCGGCGGCGCCAAAGGGCTGATCTTACTGTTGATTGCCGTCGTTGGTTTTTGGTCCTTGAGCGGCATCTACCGTGTCGAGCCAGGCCAGCAAGGCGTGGAACTGCTGTTCGGCAAATACGTCAAACGCACGGCACCGGGCCTGCACATCTGGTTCCCGTCGCCCGTGGGTGATGTCATCAAGCCCGACGTGGAGCGCACCAATACGCTCAACATCGGTTTTCGAGGCACCGGCGATGTGGTGCGCGGGTCGGCCCGCGACGTGCCGCTGGAAAGCCTGATGCTGACCTCTGATCAGAACATCATCGATATCGATTTTGTGGTTCAGTGGCGGATCAAGAATGCGGCGGAATTCCTGTTTAATATCCGCGATCCGCAAACCACTATTAAATTGGCGGCGGAAAGCTCCATGCGTGAGGTGATCGGCCAGACCTCGTTGGAAGACGCCCTGACCGTCAAACGCCAAACCGTTCAGCAGGACGCGAAAGTGCTGCTGCAGAAAATTCTCGACGACTACAAGACTGGTGTCGCGGTGGCGGAAATCCAGCTGTTGAAAGTTGATCCGCCGAAAGAGGTGATCGATGCCTTCAACGACGTGCAACGTGCCAAGCAAGATCAGGAACGTTCCGTCAACGAAGCCACGGCCTACAAGAACGACATCGTTCCCCGGGCCAAGGGTGAAGCGCAGAAGATGATCCAGGCGGCCACGGCCTACAAAGAACAGGTTGTGAAAGAAGCCGAAGGTGAGGCCCAGAGGTTCCTCTCGGTCTACAATACCTACCTCGCGGCCAAGGATGTCACCACGCGCCGGCTGTTCTTGGAGCGCATGCAGGACGTGTTCTCAAAATCAGAGAAGGTCATCATCGACAAGGGTCAGGGAGGAGCCGGCAGCGGTGTCGTTCCGTACCTGCCGTTGCCTGAACTCAAGAAACGCTCGGGAGGGCAATAACAATGAAAAAAGCATCTCTCGCCGTCTTCGGCATCATTCTCATCGTTGCCGGCGTCGTTATCGCCAGCGCGCTGTTTACCGTGCACCAGACCCAACAGGCACTGATCTTGCAATTCGGTAATCCGATCCGCGTGGTCAAGGACCCCGGCCTGCACTTTAAAATGCCATTTGTGCAAAATGCCGAGTTCTACGACTCCCGCATCCTGGACCTCGATCCGCCGGCGCAGGAAGTCATTTTGGCTGACCAGAAACGCGTCAACGTCGATGCCTTCGCGCGCTACAAAATTCTCGATCCGTTGGAGTACAGGAAACGCGCGCAAACCGACGCTAACTTCCGCGATGTTTTCGGCTCACGCCTGAACGCAGCCATCCGTGCCGGCATCGGTAAGATCCTGCTGGGTGACATGCTGACGCAAAAACGTGCCCAGGTGATGGATGTTATCGCTCAGCAAATGAAAGCCTTCGCGCCGGAGTTCGGCGTCGAGGTGGTGGACGTGCGTATCGGCCGCACCGATTTGCCCGACGCCACGGCGGCATCGGTGTACAATCGAATGAAATCCGACCGTATCGCGCACGCCGCGCGACTGCGTGCCGAGGGTGAGGAACAGAAACTCCGCATTCAGGCAGAGGCCGACCGCGACCGCACGGTGATCATCGCCGAAGCCCAGCGGACGTCCGAGATTCTACAAGGTCAGGGCGAAGGTGCCCGCAACCAGATTCTCGGCGAGGCGTTCGGTAAGGATCCGGAATTCTTCGACTTCTATCGGTCCATGGAGGCCTACGGCAAGGCCTTCGGCGATGGCACGACGATGGTGCTGAGCCCCGATTCCGAGTTCTTCCGGTACTTCGGCACCGGCAAGCCGGCCCAGTGAGCGCGGGAGCCCCAGGAGCCCCGTGACGGAGCTGTTGACCGCGCTTGCCTTGGCAGTCGCCATTGAGGGCATCGCCTATGCGCTGTTCCCCGATGCCATGAAACGCATGATGGTGAGCGTGCTTGAGCAGCCATCGGGGAATCTCCGAGCCGCCGGGTTGTTGGCGGCGTCGGCGGCGGTGGTGGCAATCTGGATTATCCGGGGGTGAAGGAGAGCTTTGTCAATAAATCACCCCGAAATAGCCCCGGAATAGCCCCTGGGGCGCCACGCTTCGGCCATATTCGGCGTACATATAGAATGCTGAAAGAGGATATACCCGAGCAGGTATCTATGAGGAAGAGTATGATGACAACGCAGACCCTGATTAAAGTTTTCAGCCGCCACGCTTTGATGGGCGTCACTGCGGCGGTGTTTTTAGTTTGGTCGGTAGCGGCAAACGCCAAATCCGCGCCCGAAAGCTTCGCCGATTTGGCGGAGGAATTGCTGCCGTCGGTGGTGAACATATCAACCACCCAGACAATTGAGGGCCGCGAAGGCCCGACCATGCCGCAATTGCCGCCGGGCTCGCCGTTCGAGGAATTCTTCAAGGAGTTTTTCGACCGCAACCAGCCGCAGCAGCGCTCAAGGCGCGCCACGTCGCTGGGCTCGGGGTTCATCATCTCGGAAGACGGCTACGTCGTCACCAATAATCACGTCATCGCCGATGCCGACGAGATATCGGTGATCTTGCAAGATGACACCCGCTTGAAGGCCGAACTGGTGGGCCGCGATCCGAAGACCGATCTGGCGGTGCTTAAGGTCAAGAACGGCAAGAAACTCCCGGCGGTGAAGTTTGGCAACTCACGCAAATCCCGCGTCGGGGACTGGGTGGTGGCGATCGGCAATCCGTTCGGCTTGGGCGGCACCGTGACCGCCGGCATCATTTCGGCGCGTGGCCGCGACATCAACGCCGGCCCCTATGATGACTTTTTTCAGACCGATGCATCGATCAATCGCGGTAATTCGGGCGGACCTATGTTCAACATCAAGGGCGAAGTCATCGGCGTCAACACCGCGATCTTCTCACCGAGCGGCGGTAGCGTGGGTATCGGCTTCGCCATTCCCTCGTCCACCGCCGAGCCCGTAATCCGCCAGTTGATCAAGAACGGCAGCGTCAAGCGCGGCTGGCTCGGCGTCCACATTCAGGCGGTGACCGAAGAGATTGCGGAAACGCTCGGCTTGAGAAAGGCTGAGGGCGCACTGGTCGCCAATATCATCGAAGACAGCCCCGCTGCCAAAGGCGGCATCAAGGCCGGCGACGTGATCTTGGAGTTCGACGGCAAGGATGTGAAGGATATGCGTTCCCTGCCCCGCATCGTCGCGGAAACCGAAGTCGGCAAGCCTGTCGACGTCGAGGTGTGGCGCGATGGCGATGAGAAAACGCTGTCGGTCTCCGTCGGCGAGTTGAAAGACGAAGACAAAGTCGCCGCTGCGGCGTCAGGCCCCGGAGGTGAATTGACCATCGATGAATTGGGCCTGACCCTGGCCGCCATCACCAATAAAACCCGCGAGCGCTTTAAATTGAAAGATGGCGCTAAAGGCGTTGTGGTTACCAAGGTCAACCCGGACGGCCCCTCGGCGGCTAAGGAAATCCGCCCCGGCGACGTGATCATTGAGGTCAGCCAGGAGGAAATCAGCTCCCCCGCCGAAGTACAGCGAAAGATCAGCGAGGCCACGAAGGCCAAACGCAAATCCGTGCTGTTGCATTTGGAAGGTCAAAACGGGCTTCGCTTCGTAGCCGTCAGGTTGAAAAAGAAAAAGTAACGTCCGAATACAGCGTTTGGACAAAACAAACGGCGTCCGCCTGACATAAGCAGACGCCGTTTTTCTTTTTCAAATCGGCCAAAAAACCCTATTTGCCGCCGAACATTTTCTGCAGATTGTCGAACCCGGCCTGATAGATCCCGCGCACCGCTTCCATGGCATCGCCCTCGGATGCACCAGCAGCGGTAAACTCACCCGACCAGTCGACCGTGCAGTTGTCGCCCTCGCCGCTGACCGTAATGGTCGCCACATAATTGGCCAGTGGCAGCGGGCTGTCGGCGATGGTGTAGGTATAGGTGCGGCTGGCGTCATCGACCTTCTCCAGGCGCTCGATGATAGTGCCGCCACCGGCGAGGCTGAGGCGGCGCTGTTGCCCTTCCTCTTCCAGTTCGCTCTTCTCGACCGCCGGATGCCAATCGGGCAAGGCGTTGAAGCCGCCAATCAACTTCCAGACCTCATCGGCAGAGACGTTGAGATCGGTAGACATGGAAACCTTCGTCATGATGCTCTCCCTCGACATACGAATTGGGTGGATGTATTGAGACTGATTATCAGTCTAACATACAGTCTACCCCAGGCGGTCGAGAATCGTGAAACTGAAAGACGGTCCGTCTTCGCTTTCTGGCGGGTGCGTTTCACGCGCCACTTCCTGCCAACCGCCTTCATCAAAGGCCGGGAAAAAGGCATCACCCGGGAACTCGGCGTGGATCCGGGTTAAGTAAACCCGGTCCGCCTCGCCCAGGGCCTGCGCGTAAATCTCAGCACCGCCGATGACAAACACCTCGCCGCCACCCTCAATCTCGGCGATAGCGCGGGCCTTGCGGAGCCCGGCTGCCACGTCATGCACGATATCGGCGTCGGGTGCCGAAAAATCGGCATTGCGCGTCACCACGATGTTGGCGCGGCCCGGCAACGCTCGTCCAATGGACTCGTATGTCTTGCGGCCCATGATCACAGGCGCGCCCATGGTCACATGCTTGAAATACTTGAGATCAGCGGAGATGTGCCAAGGCATCCCGCCTTCGAGCCCGATGGCGCGGTTGTCCGCCATAGCGACGATTAGCGACGTGCGGATCCCGTCTTCGATCATACGGCGATCGGTGCCGGAATGGAGGGCTCGGCCTCGTAGCCGACGAGTTCGAAATCCTCGAATCTGAACTCAAAGATATCCGTCACGTCAGGGTTGATATGCATGGTCGGCAGCGCTGTCGGCGTGCGGGAAAGTTGCAGGTCGGTTTGTTCCAGGTGATTGGAATAGATATGCGCGTCAGCCAGGGTGTGGACGAACTCACCCGCCTGCAGTCCCGTGACTTGCGCAATCATCATGGTCAGCAACGCATATGACGCGATATTGAAGGGCACGCCCAGAAAGATATCGCAACTTCGTTGGTACAGCATGCACGAGAGCCTGCCGTCAGCCACGTAGAACTGAAACAAGCAGTGGCACGGCGGCAGCGCCATCTGATTGACCTCGGCGACATTCCACGCTGAGACGATATGCCGCCTTGAGTTGGGATTGGACTTGATATCGGCGACCACTTTCGCAATCTGGTCGATGGTGCCGCCGTCCGGCGTCGGCCATGATCTCCACTGATGCCCATAGACCGGGCCCAGTTCACCGTTTTCATCGGCCCATTCGTCCCAAATGCTGACACCATTATCTTTCAGGTACTTGATGTTGGTATCACCCGCCAAAAACCACAGAAGCTCATGGATGATGGATTTCAGGTGCAACTTCTTGGTGGTCAGGACGGGAAATCCATCCGCCAGGTCGAACCGCATCTGGTGGCCGAATACGCTGTAGGTTCCGGTTCCGGTTCGGTCACCCCGGAATGTGCCGGTATCGCGCACATGGCGCAGGAGATCTAAGTATTGCTGCATGACGCCACTTTAGCCCGCCGCCGCGCGCGGTCCAAGGCATGCCTGGAGATGGCGCCCTGATTCGTTTATAGTCGCCTAAAATCAACTGCTTGCGGAATTGATCATGAAAAACCTATTCCTCGCCCTTGGCGCTTCGGCAGTGTTGATGGGCACACCGATTCTCTCGCCCCCTCAGGCGCAAGACAAAACCAGGCCCATTGCCAACTTGCAGGCAGCGGGTTGGAAGGTTGTTCACAAATCGGAAGAGAAGAAAGAACTGCCCGGCGTAGCCCCCTACCAGAACCTGAAACGCGTCGTCCAGGTGATCCACTATCGCCTGCAAAAAGGTGATGGATTGATGATTTGTGAAGCAACCTATGATTCGCAGCGCGAACGGTACGACGAGAAATGCCGCCAGGGGAGCCGTTAATGAGCGCTGATGGCGTTACCATCTCCGCCGAAGACCTGAAGGATCTCACCACCCGCGCCTTTATGCGCGCCGGGTTCAACCAGCCCGACGCCGATACCACCGCCGAGATTTTGGTCACCACCGACCTGATGGGCATCGGGACGCACGGCGTGCACCGCCTCGACCAGTACTTAAAACGCATCGCCGCCGGCGTCGTTCCGGCTATACCCGATATCGAAGTCGTCGACAAAGCAGCCTCCATTGCGGTGGTCAACGGCGGCGGCGGACAGGGACAGGTGGTCGGCGCACGGGCATTGGAGACAGCTATCGTCAAGGCGATCAAGAGCGGTATCGGCTTTGTCAGCGTCGGCAACTCCAACCACTTCGGTGCCATGGCACCCTATGGCTTCGCTGCCACGGTGGCCGGGTTGATTTTGGTTTCCGGCACCACCGCGTCACCGTCCATGACACCGTTCGGTGGCCGCGACATGCGCCTTGGCAATAACCCACTGGGCTTCGCCGCGCCCAATAAGGGCGGCGCGCCGTTCTTGCTGGATATGGCACTCAGCGTCGCCGCACGCGGCAAAATGCGCAAATTGCGAGATGCCGGCGAACCCATGCCCTTGGGCTGGGCGCTCGACAGCGACGGCGAACCGACCACCGACCCACAGGCCGGTCTTGATGGCTTCATTCAGTTTATGGGCGGACACAAGGGCTATGGCATGGCGTTGGCGGTGGATATTCTCTCTGGCGTGCTGTCGGGCGGACGCTTCCTCGACGACGTTGGCGACATGTGGGCTGAAAAAGAACCGCAAGGTGTGAGTCATTTTTTCATCGCGCTCAATCCCGCCGCTATATTGGAGCGCGAGGAGTACGACGCGCGCATGGCGGCGTTTACGGCAAAGGTCAAATCCTCCGCGCCTTTTCTAGATGATGGCGAGGTCTTGTTGCCGGGGGAAATCGAATATCGCACCATGGAAGCCCGACGCCTGGACGGCATCCCGCTGGCGCCTGACTTACTGCAAACCGTTCGGACATTGGCCGGAGACTGATGATGCTGCGCTTTGTCGCCGGCCGGCTGACGGAAAGCCTGGTTGTGTTGGTGGTGATGTCGTTCGTTATCTATGGGCTGATCGGCTTGATGCCGGGCGACCCCATCGACGAGATGATTGCCGCCAACCCGAACCTGACGTCCGCCGATGTGGCGCGCCTGAAGACACTGCATGGCCTGGATAAACCCTTGCTGGAGCGCTACGGCAATTGGCTGGCTGCTGCCGCGCAGGGGGATTTCGGCTTCTCGCGCATCCACGCACGCCCGGCTATCGACGTGTTGGTGCCGCATCTCGGCAATACGCTCGTATTAATGAGCGCCGCCATCGTGTTGTCGTTGGTGATAGCGTTGCCGCTCGGCGTCTTCGCCGCATGGAAACCCAATTCCGCCTTTGACTATGGCGTTAACCTGTTCTGTTTCGCCGGCATCTCGGTGCCGCCGTTCTGGCTGGCCTTGCTGGCGATCATCTTGTTTTCAGTGAAGCTGGGTTGGCTGCCGGCGGGCGGCATGGAAACGATCGGTGGAACTGACGGCGGCACGGCGGACAAACTGCTGCACATGGTTCTGCCCGTCAGCGTGCTGGCTTTGCTCACCGCCGGTGGATTTATCCGATTTATCCGGGCGTCGATGATCCAAGTGCTGCGCCAGGACTTCATCCGCACTGCACGGGCCAAGGGCGTGGGGCCGGCCCGGTTGCTGATGGGACACGCATTACGCAACGCCGTGCTGCCGTTCATCACCGTAATCGCGCTCAGTTTCGGGTCGCTGTTTTCGGGCGCGCTGATCACCGAGACCATGTTCTCGTGGCTCGGTGTCGGCAAAATGATTTTCGATTCGGTGCTGGGCAACGACTTCAACCTGGCACTTGTGGGCCTGTTGTTCGCCACGCTCATGACATTAGTGGGCAACATCTTGGCCGATGTTGCCTATGCCTGGGTCGACCCGCGCATCTCGGCCGCGCGTGAAAGCATGCAGTCATGACCGCCGGTGTGCTGACATTTTCGGGCGAGAGTATCGGGCGCCGCATGTGGCGGCGTTTCTTGCGTCACCGGCTGGCCGTCGCCAGCGCGCTGTTTTTGTTGTTGCTGAGCGTCATCGCCTTTGCCGCGCCCTTAAGCGAATCTTTGCTGGGGTTTGACGGCGAGCAGGTCGACCTGCTGAGCCGCATGGCGCCGCCATCGATTACGCACCCGCTGGGCACGGATGAACTGGGCCGTGATATGTTGATCCGGTTGTCCTACGGCGGCCAGGTGTCGCTGGCGGTGGCCATGGTCGCAGCGGTGTTTTCAGCTATCATCGGCACGCTGCTTGGTCTCATGGCGGGTTACTTCGGCGGGCGTCTCGACAGTCTGCTGATGCGATTTACCGATGGCGTGATCTCGCTGCCGTTGTTGCCACTGTTGATCGTGTTGGCAGCCGTTGACTTGGAGAAACTGGGCCTGCCATCGGAAATCGCGAATTCGGAAAACGCAGCTCTTTACCGCATCATCGTCATCATCGCGCTGGTTGGATGGACCACCGTGGCGCGCCTTGTGCGGGCCGAAACACTGGCATTGAAGAACCGCGATTTCGTGCGTGCGGCGGTGGCCTTGGGCGCCTCGGCGCCAGCAATCATCTTCCGCCATATCCTGCCCAACTCGATCTCACCGATCATCGTCGCCACGACCCTGTCGGTGGGCAATATCATCTTGCTGGAATCGGTCTTGAGTTTCTTGGGGCTCGGCATCCAACCGCCCATCGCCAGTTGGGGCAACATGCTGACCAACGCGCAAGACCTCATGTGGTCCGCACCCGCACTCGCCGTGTGGCCCGGCCTGATGATCTTCTCGACCGTCATCGCGTTCAATTTTCTGGGTGACGGCTTGCAGGATGCGCTTGATCCCAGGGCGCTATAACACCTTCCGAACATTGCCCAATACCCCATTCCTGCCTATATTACCCCTGCCGGCTTGCCGGCTATGGCGATAAACGCTCTACGGAATAAGCGTTGCGGACCCGGGGGCAGTGCCCGGCGCCTCCACCAATTTCCTTCCTCTCGCAAATCGGGGGAGACCAAGGGGGCGAAACAGGATCGACGTGCGTAGTAAAGGTTGAGTTTTTGCTCGGTGGGGCTCCGCCGTTACCGGACCAAAACCTATAGTTGCTAATGACAACTATGCTGAGGCACGTCTCGCTGCTTAATGCAGTCGGATGTACCACTTCGAAGTCCTAGCGGTTAGCACCGTTTAGGCGGGGTTCGGGCGGCACCTGGCAACAGAAGCCGCCCACTTTATTTTGCCCCTCAAACGCCGGGCGGGTTCGTCCCGAACCCTTGGCTCACGCCGCATTGGCGGCGGCGCGCCTTGCGCTTGCCCCGCGCCAACAAGCATTCGGAAAGCTTTATATTCAGCAATTTTTATGAAGCATCTCAAAAAAAGGTGGCCACCGGCGGTGAATATTCGCCGCCGGTGGCCTCGCACCGTCAAACCAGCCTGCGCTCCTTTGGCAAAAAGCCTGTAAAACGCCCCATCCGGTCGTAGGCTTTCCGGATGGTTTCCCGGCAATACGGCCCTCAAGAACCGTTGTATCGGGGATCGACCGGCTTGCCCCCTCGGTGCGATTTCGTCAGTTCCAGCACGCTCAAACGAAGGTACGTGGAAAAATTCGCGACTATCGCTCAAAAAATTACCATAAGAACTAAGTCATATTTACTATATATCTTAAGTCTTATGTGTATTCGTATACACATATTGCTGTATGCGAGTCAAGGGAAAATGCATAAACCTGCATGCACGGCGAATTTGCGCCAAAGCCGCTGCTTTCATGACAAATTCGTCACCACGGGTCTTTTTTCCACCGCTCATCCGGGGTAGAACTCAATCATGGATGATGAGGCTTTACGCTACGACCTGTGGATCGAAGAGGCGCTTCGCCAAGTGATCTACCGCGCGCTCGAACTGACAGCCCAAGAAGGCTTGCCGGGCGATCACCATTTCTATATCACCTTCCGCACCGGCGCTGACGGCGTTCAGGTGCCTTCGTACCTAAGGGTTCAACACCCCGATGAAATGACCATCGTCCTGCAACATCAATTCGATGACCTGCTGATCGACGCGGACGGTTTCTCCGTTTCGCTACGCTTCAACGGCAAGCCCGAAAAATTGGTGATTCCGTTCGAGGCCGTTACGTCGTTCGCGGACCCCAGCGTCAATTTCGGGCTACAACTGAAAACCGTCGACATGGATGATGCCGAATTCGAAGAACTGGCGATTGATCCGGTCAACTCCATCGATGATTTGGCAGCGGCTGAAGCAACCCAATCAGCCGCGCCTGAATTGGACGAGGACGGCAAGCCGAAATCCGGCGAAGTCATCGCACTCGACGCCTTCCGCAAAAAATAACGCCTGACACCTTCCTTCCTTTCCAACCCTCCCTTTCGTGAGGACATCATGACTGACACCATTCACCACCCCATGTTTCCCTTGGGCGCGGACGACACGCCCTATCGCAAGATTACCGATGAAGGGATCGGCACCGCGCATTTCGAAGGCCAGGAAGTCCTGACCGTCAAGCCCGAAGCCCTGACCAAGCTTGCCGCTGAAGCCTACAAGGATGTTTCTCATTTGCTGCGTCCGGCACACCTGAAACAGCTGGCGTCGATTCTCGATGACCCCGAGGCTTCCGACAACGACCGCTTCGTGGCGCTGGATCTGTTGAAGAACGCCAATATCTCGGCCGGCGGTGTCCTGCCCATGTGCCAAGACACCGGCAACGCCATCATCATGGGCAAAAAGGGTGAGCGCGTATGGACCGGCTCCGACGACGAAGCCGCACTTTCCGCCGGCGCGCGCCAGGCGTACGCGGAAAACAACCTGCGCTATTCCATGGTTGCGCCCATGGACATGTTCCACGAGGTCAATACCGGCGACAACATGCCGGCCCAGATTGATCTCTATGCTACCGAAGGCGGCCAATATTCTTTCCTGTTCATCGCCAAGGGCGGCGGCTCGGCCAACAAAACGTTCCTTTTCCAGCAGACCAAGGCGCTTTTGAACGAGGCGAGCCTGGCCAAATTCATCGACGAAAAAATGCGTACGCTCGGCACCGCGGCCTGTCCGCCCTACCATCTTGCTGTCGTCATCGGCGGCACGTCTGCGGAAATGAACTTGAAAACCACCAAGCTCGCCTCGACCAAATATCTCGACACCTTGCCGACACACGGCAACGAATACGGCCAGGCGTTCCGCGATCTGGAGTGGGAGGAACGCATCTTGGAGATGTCGCGCAATCTGGGCATCGGTGCGCAATTCGGCGGTAAATACTTCTGCCACGATGTGCGGGTCGTGCGCCTGCCGCGCCACGGGGCATCGTGTCCGGTGGGGATCGGCGTATCGTGCTCCGCCGACCGCCAGATCAAGGGTAAGATCACCCGCGACGGCGTGTTCCTGGAGCAACTGGAGACCAACCCGGCACAGTACATGCCGGAAATCAGTGACGACGACCTGGGTGGCGACGTGGTCAACATCGACCTCAATCGGCCGATGGCGGACGTCCGCGCCGAATTGTCGAGCCATCCGGTGAAAACCCGCCTCAGTTTAACGGGCTCGCTCATCGTGGCGCGCGATATCGCGCACGCCAAATTGAAGGAGCGCCTCGATTCAGGCCAGGGCCTGCCGCAATACTTCAAAGACCACGCGGTATATTACGCGGGCCCCGCGAAAACCCCGGAAGGCATGGCGTCTGGGGCTTTTGGGCCGACCACGGCGGGCCGCATGGACCCCTACGTGGACCCGTTCCAAGAGGCCGGCGGCTCCATGGTGATGCTATCCAAGGGCAACCGCTCGAAAGCCGTCACCGATGCCTGCCAAAAACACGGTGGGTTCTATCTGGGTTCCATCGGCGGGCCGGCGGCACGCCTGGCGCAGGACTGCATCAAGAAGGTCGAGGTGGTCGAGTACGAGGAACTGGGCATGGAAGCGATCTGGAAAATCGATGTTGTCGATTTCCCGGCCTTCATCGTTGTCGATGACAAGGGCAACGACTTCTTCGCCGAGTTTACCCAACCCATGCACAACGGTTAAGGAGCACCTCATGAGCAACGTCACATTGGTGACCGGCGCATCACGCGGCATCGGCGCCGCCACGGCAAAGGCCTGCGCCGCGGCGGGACACAAGGTTGCGGTCAATTACGTGAACAGCGCGGACGCGGCCAATGCCGTCGTTACCGATATCGAAGCCGCCGGCGGTACCGCAGTTGCCGTCCAGGCCGACACCGCCAAAGAATCGGAAGTGCTGGCCATGTTCGACGCGGTGACAGCAAAACTTGGGCCCATCACCGGATTGGTCAACAACGCCGGAATCCATGGGCCACGCGTGCGTCTGGACGAGTTGGCCGATGCCGATATCGAAGAGGTCCTGGATATCAACGTGCGCGGCTGTTTTCTGTGCGCCCGCGAAGCGGTGAAACGCATGTCCACCAAACATGGCGGCGTGGGCGGCGCCATCGTCAATGTCTCTTCGGGCTCGGCCCGGCTCGGCGATCCCGGCGCGGGCGTGATCTACGCCGCGAGCAAAGGCGCGGTCAACTCACTCACCATCGGCTTGAGCCAGGAAGTGGCGGGTGAAGGCATCCGCGTTAACGCCGTGGCGCCGGGCTTGACCGAAACCGACATGCCGCCCGCCGATAAACTCGCCGCCGGTGCCAAATCCATCCCCATGGGCCGTATAGGCCAGCCGGAGGAAATCGCCGCTGCGATCCTATGGCTGCTGTCCGATGAAGCCAGCTACACCGCCGGCGCCAACATCCGCGTCGGGGGCGGACGGATTTGAGCATGCCGGAGATTGTCTTCGACGGCCCTGCCGACGCGCCTATCACCATCTGCCTTGCCCACGGCGCCGGTGCGCCGATGGACTCACCCTTCATGCAAGCCTTTGCCGAAATGCTGGCGGCGGAAGGGTTCCGCGCCGCGCGGTTCGAGTTTCCCTACATGGTCGAGCGCCGCGAGACCGGCATCAAAAAGCCGCCCAACCGTGCGCCCATATTAATGGAATGCTGGCATGCGGTGATTGAAGAATTGGGCTCGCCGGAAAAGCTGATCATTGGCGGTAAATCCATGGGTGGGCGCATGGCGTCCTTGGTGGCCGATGAGGCCGGCGTGGCGGGCTTAGTCTGCTTGGGTTATCCGTTCCACAGCCCGGGCAAGCCGCCCGGACCGAACAGGTTGGAACATTTGGAAACGCTGATAACACCGACACTGATTTGCCAAGGCACACGCGACGCCCTTGGAAACTTCGATGACGTCGGCGGATATCGCCTGAGTGATGTCATTGCGCTACACTGGTTGGAAGACGGCGATCACGGCTTCAAACCGCGCAAGAAATCGGGCCGTACAGAACAGCAAAACTGGCGCGAGGCGATTACCGCCATAACAGAATTCGCGAGCGAGATTTGAGATCATGAAGTTGGATCACTATTCGGTACGCACCAACGAGTTGAACACGGTCAAAGATTTTTTTTGCGATGTTGCCGATTTACAGCCGGGCGAGCGCCCGCCGTTCGATTTTCCGGGCTATTGGCTCTATGACTTGGAGACGGGTGCAGCCATCGTGCATCTGATCGGCATTGACAATGCACCCGGAGACAGTACCGGCGCGGCCGACCACATGGCCTTCACTGGCGACGGCGCGCGCTATGAGGCGATTGCGGAGAAGGTCCAGGCGCTTCCCTATCGGCACGAATTGCGCACGGTTCCGGGCCTGGGGCTCAGGCAGATTTTCGTTACCGGGCCGCACGGGCTGGTGGTCGAACTGAACTTCCCGCCCGCCGATAAATCCGTCGGCTAGGTGCGTTTTCGAAGGCCTTCGCGATGGAATAAATAGAGCCCCGCTGCGGTGATGATGCCCGCGCCGCTCAGGGTTTCCGTCGACGGCATCACACCCCAGATCGTCAGATCAAAAACGACACCCCAAATAATGGCGGTGTAATTAAAGGGGCTCACCACCGACGCCTCCGCCATCTTGAGCGCATACGTCATGAGAATTTGGCCAAACGCGCCGAATACACCGGCGGCGGCGAGCAACAGATAGATTTCCATCGACAGGGGTTGCCACACCCAAGGCAGCACCAGCGCCGTCATCGCGGTTCCGGCCACCATGTAGTAGAAAGCAACCGCGTAAGGGCTTTCGGTGCGCCCGAGGCTGCGCATCAGCAGCATGGTGGTCGCCCAGAACACCGTCGCCGCGATGGTTGCGAATGTCGCCGGCTCCACCGTGCCCGTGGGATCAACGGCAACCAGCACGCCGACAAACCCGACCGAAATTGCGCTCCATCGCCGCCATCCGACGGCTTCACGCAGAAATACCACCGCCATCAACGCCACAAACAACGGCACGGCCTGCGAGATCACCACCACATCGGCCAGAGCCAAACGCGCGAAGGCATAGAAATACAACACATTGCCCGCAACCCCGAACAGCGCGCGCGCGCCGTGCATCCAAGGCCGCTTTGTCCGGAGCAGCGCAACGCCGCCACTTTTCAGGATAAACGGCACAATAACCATGGCTGCGACGAGATTGCGGACAAATGTCACCTGAACGGGGTGATAGTCGGGACCGATCAGTTTGATCATGACGCTCATGGCGCCCAGGAACCCGATGGCCGCCATCATCATGACAATGCCGAGCAGCGGATTGGACGATGAGCGCCCCTTGATCATGTTGGCAGACACAGCAGGTTACGGACTAGGACAGCCGGAAACCGATGAACGTCAGGTCATCGCGGCGGGACTCGCCGTGATGATATTCCTCGAAGTCGCGGATGATACGCGCTCGCTGATCGGCCAAGGACATCTTGTGATAATCCTTCAACACGTTCAAAACCCGGCGCTTACCGAACGAGCGGCGCTTCAGCCCACCAACCTGGTCGACCAAACCGTCGCTCCACATATAGAAAATCGAGTCCGGAAGGATCGGTACAATGCGGTTCTCGAAGTTGCGGTCGCTCGGCACGCGACGATAACCCATGCCGGTCCGGTCGCCCTTGATCTCCTCAATTTCGCCGCTATCGATACGAAACAGCGAAAAGCGCGCGCCGGCAAACGTCAGTGTCTCCTCGCCCGGCCGGACCAGACACATGCCGAGCTCCAAGCCATCGTCCGATTCGCCGTCAGCGCTGTCCTGGCTCAACGACGATTGCACAATCTGGTGCATGCGGCCCAGAATATCGGCGGGGTTTGCATGCGGAAATTCGCTTAACGCCTGATCGAGGGCGCCGGTGGCGATCATGGTCATGAACGCGCCCGGAGGGCCGTGTCCGGTGCAATCGGCCACGGCAATAATAAAGCCGTCTTCGACCACGCGCAGCCAAAGCATATCGCCGCCGACAATATCTTTCGGGTCCCAGACAACGAAATGATCTTCCAGAATTTCATTCAAAATCGGTTCCGGCGGCAGCAAGGAACGTTGGATGCGGCTGGCATAGCCCAGGCTCTCGGTGATCAGCGAGTGCGCCTTGGCCAGATCATTCTCGGCGCGTTTGCGTTCCGTTACGTCGTTAAAAACCACCACCACGCCGCCATCGTCAGTGATGGCGCGAAGCGTCTCAATCACCCGCTCGCCGGGCAGGTGATCCTCAACCAGGGCCAGTTCCTGATTGAAATAACCCTTCGCGCGTTCGGCTATAATTTCTTCCACCTCGCCGGGGCCATAGTCGCCACGTCCAGCACGAAACTCGATCACGTTCATCAGGGAAGAACCTTTGTGCACCAACCCTTGCGGCAGATCGTAAAGCTGTTCGAACCGATCATTGAACACCTGCATGTTCAAGTCCTTGTCGACCATGAACAAACCGCCGGTCATGTTTTCCAGCGCGATACGAAGCTGCATCTCTTTCTCAGCCAGTTCGCGCTCAGCGAGCTTGCGCTCGGTGACATCGATGTCGATGGCGCCGGTGCCGGTCAGCTCCCCATCGGCATTGGTGATCGGGAAACGCACAGAAGACCTCGTTCGCTCCTTTCCATCAATCATGCTGTCGACAATTTCGATCTCGACGGTCTCCATATTCTCAATGACCCGCAATTCATGCTCGCGGATATAGGCTGCCTGTTCTTCCGATAGAAAATCACCGGCGCGCTTGCCGATCATTTCCCGCCCATCGACACCCTGCCAATCGGATATCGTCTGATTGGCCAGTTCGTAGCGGCCTTCCAGGTCTTTCAGGTAAATGGCAGCCGGGGCGTTGTCGAAAATCGACTTAATCCGGGCTTCGCTGTCTTTCAACTCCCGCGTCCGCTCCTCGACCAAAACCTCCAGGCCGCGCTGATATTCCTTAATTTTGGCCTCGGCCTCTGTTTGCGTGACCTGCAGATCATTGAACGCGCGAACCAGCTGGCCGATTTCATCGGCACTTTCCCACGTGACGGGCTCGCGGATGTTCTCTTCGGCCAGTCGCTCAATGGATTTTCGCAACTGCCCGATGGGCCGACCGATCACCCGATCGGTCATGAAAATAGTGGCGAATGCGATCACCAGCGCCAGCACCAGCATCGTCACCGCATCAACAGCGAGACCCTGCAGCATCTCTCGCTCAACAGAGGCCACGTGAAAGATGATCTCCACCTTGCCGATCACCTGATCCTTGCCATCATTGGCAAATGTGATGTCGGAAACAGACTGGATGCGCCGGTTCAGAAAGATCGTCGGTGGAATCGGCACGGAAAGTTCGTGCATGACGTCGTTGGCTTCATCGAAAATCTTAGCCGACAGAAAGCTCTCATCGTCCTTCAGTTTGGCCACGGTCGCAACGATGGCGTCGGCATCCAACTCCCACATGGGCTGCGCCAAGGCACCGGCCTGAACAACAGCAATGTCCTCCACCTTGGCCTCAAGCGCACTCAGGCGCTCCGTAGCTGAGGTATATTCGGTGACCAGAAAAATGACGAGCAAGCTGACGCCGACAAGCGGCAGGAAGACCATCAATAGTTTAGTGGTCAGGGATCTTCCTTGTGAGGCTGGAGATTCGCTTGTCATGGGGTTCCGTTCGTTCAGCACTCCACCATCATATGGTTTCCCCCCGGAAAAACCAAAGGTTTCAGAATACGTATTTACTCATTAATGGCGTCAAGCCAAGGCTTGGCAAGCGGCCTGGATTCGCCGACAGGCGTCTTCCAGCTCATCCATACCGGCCGCCGTCGACAGCCGGATATGCGGGCTCAGTCCATAGGCCTCGCCATGCACCGCAGCAACGCCGCCGTGTTCCATGAGATACAACACGAAATCGCGGTCCGTGTGAATGACCTTTCCGTCCGGTGTCTTGCGCCCCAGCACCCCTGAGCAATTGGGGTAGGCGTAAAACGCACCTTCCGGGGTTCGGCATGTGAGACCATCCGCCTCGTTCAGCATTTCGACCACTCGGTCACGGCGCGCTTGGAAAGCCGCGGTACGTTCATGCACCAGATCCTGCGGCCCCGTAAAAGCCGCCACCGCCGCCGCTTGACTGACCGAGCACGCATTACCGGTGCTTTGGTTCTGTAGTTTCGACATGGTCTTGATCAGATCCGCCGGGCCACCGGCAATGCCGATGCGCCACCCCGTCATGGCATACGCCTTGGAGACGCCGTTCAAGGTTAGCGTACGATCAAACATAAAGGGTGCCGCTTCTGCCATGGTGGCATAGGTGCGCCCATCAAAGATGATGTGTTCGTAGATATCGTCACATAGCACCATGACCCGCTCGTGCGGCCTCAACACCTCGGCCAAAGCGCGCAGTTCATCGGCGCTATAAACAGCGCCCGACGGATTGTTAGGCGAGTTTAAGATCAGCCAGCGTGTCCTCGGCGTGATCGCCGCCGCCAATTGCTCGGGTGTCAGCTTAAAGTTGCTGTTGTCGCCACACTCGATGACAACCGGCACGCCCTCGGCGAACTGTGTCATCTCGGGGTAGGAGACCCAATAGGGCGCTGTCACAATAACCTCGTCGCCGGGGTCAACCGTGCTCATCAGGGTGTTGTAGACAATCTGCTTGCCGCCAGCAGACACCATCACCTGATTGTCGGCGTAGTCCAGGTTATTGTCGCGCTTGAACTTTTCGCGGATCGCATCGCGCATCTCTTGCGTGCCCATCACCGGCGTGTAGCGGGTTTCTCCGTTCTTCATGGCGGCAATGGCCGCTTCCACGACATGGTCGGGGGTATCGAAATCCGGTTGCCCTTGGGTCATAACGATAATGTCGTGGCCGGCGGCTTTCAGTTCGCGGGCGCGCTGTGTGGCGACGGAACTGGCTGAGGGTTCAATGCGTGTGGTGCGTTCGGCGGCATGGGCCATGGCGGCAATCCTTTTCTCTTGGCCTTAATCTCATAGCAACAGCTGGTTTTAGCGCGCCCTGCTCAAGACGCAAGTACACTGTCCAGGGCCTGGAAAAACCGCTCGATGTCATCATCGTCATTAAACAGATGCGGGCTGATCCGAACACCGGCGCCACGCTGAGAGACATGCACATTCGTCTCGCGTTGCAAACGCGGCACGATCTCGGGCGACAATGTCTCTGGCGGCACCATACCGATAAAATGCCCAACGCGGTTTTCCGCCGGCGGTACCGACCATCCACGCGCCTTCGCCCCATCAGCGACCGCGTCCGTCAGCGGCCTCACGTAAGCCTGGATCGCAGCGGGCGTCCATTCGCTAACTTGCGAAAGCGCCGCCACGGCCATGGGCATGTTGATGAAGTTGTTGATCTCGCCCATGTCATAGCGGCGTGCGCCAATGTTGAATGTTTCGGGATAGCCTTTTCCGCCGGCGGCGGTGCCCGGTGGGTAGTGGTTCCAGCTATGAAACTCCAGGGGTGTGCCGGCTTGGCGGTGCGGAGCGGCGAAGAGGAAGCCAAGCGTATAGGGACAAAGCAACCACTTGTAGGCGGAGCAGGCAACGAAATCGGGCTGGATTTCGTTAACATCGAATGGCATGGCGCCGATCACCTGGGTGCCGTCAACGACGAAAGCGGCGCCGACATCCCGGCATCGGATGCCCACTTGGGCGAGATCCAGGACACTGCCGTCCGACCAGTGGCAGGGCGGCAGCGCGGCGATGGCGATACCGTCATCAAGAAGGTCGAGTACCGCGCGGGTCCAGTCGCCGTCGGCAGGTCTCGGGACAACCACCAACTCGCCATCTTTTTCCGCCGCCAGATGCCGCCAGGATAGAACGTTGGAGGGAAACTGATCTTGCACCATCAATATTTTTCCACCTGTCGGCAGTTCAATATTCCGCGCCGCCGTCTCGATGCCGTAGGAAGTTGAACTCACAATAGCTACGTCATCAACGCCGGCGCCAATCAGCCCCGCGAACAAGCTGCGCAAGCGTTCCGTCTCGCCCGGCGTCTGGGCGAGATCAAGGTCCCAAGGATGATATTTGCGGTCCAGGCCTTCCGTTCCGGCTTCTCGCACGTTATTGAGCAACGGCGAATGGGCGGCGCAATTCAAATAAGTGACACCGTCCGGCACATCAAACATATGGCGCTGGTTGAGTAACATTATAAAACCTCCGCGATGGTCTCGTACCTATGCGCCCTGGCTTATGCGCCCTGGCTTATGCGCCCTGGCTGCGCGCGTGCTCACGGTAAGCGATGAAAGCCACCGACGCAAAGACCATGATGCCGCCAAGCCACACAAAGGCATCGGGCACTTGATCGAACATCACAAACCCGAGGATTGAGACGAAAATCAGGCGTAAAAAATCAAACGGTGTCACCACGTGGGTTTCTCCTATACGCAGCGACTGCGTTAATGCCAGTTGCCCCGCTCCCCCGATCGCACCGACGACCAACAAAATTGCCAGTTGCTCCCAAGTTGGCCAAACCCAATAGAATAACGCCGGCCCCAGCGACAATGGCGCCATCACCAGCGACATGTACGCGGTGATGGTCACGGCCGATTCCGTGCGCCCCAACTCCTTGACCATCACCATGCAGACGGCCCACCCGAAAGCCGACGTCAGCACCAACATCTGACTGAACCCAACGCCTTGAAACCCGGGCCGGATGATCACCAGAACGCCGATAAACCCGAACAGAATAGCGCTCCAACGCCGCAGCCCGACGGTTTCCTTGAAGTACACCATACCGATCAGCGTCGCGTAGATGGGGGCGGTAAAGGAAAGCGCGGCAACCTCCGCCAGATTGCCAATGGAAAGAGCCATAAAGAACGCCAGCATGCAAAACGTGTTGAGCGTGCCTCGCGTGATCAATAGCCCGAGGCGCTTGGTTTTCAACGGCGCAAGACCCAGTCGCCAAAACCATGGAATCAACACCACCATGGCGAACACATTGCGGAAAAACGCAATCTCGAACGGATGCAGGCCGCTATCGGACGCCATCCGAATGCCGGCATGCATCACCGCCATTAGGGCGGCATAGACGGCCATCCAGATCATGCCTTTCATGTTGTCGGCCGTGGCGACGGAGGCGGAAACGGAGTTCATAAGCTGCGGCGAGCATACGCCTCACAAGTCATTGTGGAAAGTTTATTGAAATCACTATTTCATGGTGAGAAATAGGTGAAATTAGTGCTTTATTCGGGCACGGAACCGCCGCATGCCCGCCAGCCAACGCTCCGGATCGAGCGCCTTGCGCTTCATGTATTCCCCAACCTCCGCATGCGGCAAAATATGAAATTCCTCGCGCGCCACGGTGGCGATCACAGCATCGGCCAGTTCATCGGGTTCCATAATCCCATCGACGCTGGCCACCTCACCTTCGCGGCCGGCAATCATTTGGGTGCGCACCGCCTGAGGACACAGCACCGACACCTTCACGCCGGCATCGCCGTAGGCTATGGCCAGCCACTCCGCGAACGCGACAGCGGCGTGCTTGGTGACGGAGTAGGTCGCCGAATCGACGTGCGTCAACACCCCTGCCGCGGATGACGTATTGATCAAATACCCGCTTCCCCTGGCTGCCATTTTCGGCGCCAAGTTCCGGGCCGCATAGATATGCGCCATCACATGCACATCCCAATTGAGCTGCCACTCCGCGTCGGGTGCGTTCTCGTCGCCCAACCGGAACACACCGGCGTTGGAGCAAAATATGTCGATATCGCCGTGCGCCGCCTCGGTGGCGGCAATCAGCTCTGCGATGGCAGTCTCGGAGGTCACGTCACAGGCAATGCCCGTCGCTCCGATTACCGCAGCCGTTTCTGCCAGCGTGGCTACGTCCTGGTCAGCGATCACAACGGCTTTCGCACCTTCGACTATAAACCGCCGGGCCATGGCGATGCCAATGCCGCCCGCACCGCCTGTGATGACAGCCACTTTTCCAGAAATTTGCATTGTGCTCGACCCTCCCCTCACCGTATTCCGTGGTACCATCCCATCATCGCCGATACAAAGGAATCCAAAATGCCAGATACGGTTTTCGTCGAACGCAACGGCCCCGTGAGCACCATCATCATCAATCGCCCGGAGGTCAAAAACGCCTGCAACGTTGAGACCGTGCGAAAGCTGCACCGCGCTTTTCATGCCTTCGATGCGGACCCGAGCGCCAAGGTTGCCGTGCTGACGGGAGCCGGCGGTAGCTTTTGTGCCGGTGCGGACCTGGCCGAACTCGCCAGCGGCGATGCGTTGGGATTCTGTTGGGCCGGGGACGACGAGGGCGCGACGCGCGACGTACTCACGAAACCGGTGATTGCCGGGGTGTCGGGCGCGGCTGTGGCGGCGGGGTTGGCGCTCGCCGTATGGTGCGATTTGCGGGTCGTGGATGAAGATGCGGTGTTTGGGGTCTTTTGCCGGCGTTTCGGTGGGCCGATGCCGAATGGCTGCACCGTGCGTTTGCCACGCCTCATCGGCCAAAGCCGTGCTTTGGACATGATGCTCACGGGCCGCGCCGTATCGGGCGAAGAAGCCTTCCAGATCGGCCTCGCCAATCGATTGGTACACAAGGGTCAGGCGCGCGCCGCAGCCGAGGCATTGGCGCATGAATTGGCCGGCATGCCGCAAACGGCCATGCTGTCGGACCGCGAATCGCTACTCAAGCAATGGAGCTTGCCGGAAGCCGAGGCGATCCGTTTCGAAGTGAAGAATTCCGAGGCTGCATTCCGCGACGCTTTCCAGTCCGGCGCGCAACGTTTCACGGGCGGTGAAGGCCGGCACGGCGAGAAGGTGGAAAGCGGTGCCTAGCGCTATTGACAAGCCCTGATGCTTCCCTTAGGTTCCGCGCTTCCACGCCCCCAACGGGGCGGAACTTGAAGTGGGAACGAGACCGATGAAAGTCAGAAATTCGCTGAAATCCGCCAAATTGCGTGAGAAGGGCTGCCGTATCGTGCGCCGCAAAGGCCGGGTTTACGTCATTAACAAGAAAAACCCCCGCTTCAAGGCGCGCCAGGGCTGATGCCCTAGCCTTTCCCAAACAAGGGAATGCGACCAACCGCGCCTTTCCAGCGCGGTTTTTTATTGCCTGAATACCATTCGTTCCCACGTTTCATAAGTGCATGCACGAAATGGTGATTGGGCGCCCAACCCAACTCGTTTAATGTGGCGTGCAGGATGGAGGGACCATGAACGCAGTCGCCAAGCCATACCGCTTTCCGGTCATTATTCTTGCAGCAGGGGCATTCAGTGTACTGATCGCCATGGGCATACGCGCCAGTTTTGGCCTGTTCTTAAAACCCATGAGCCTCGACCTGGGCTGGGGGCGGGAAGTTTTCGCCTTTGCAATGGCGTTACAGAATTTGCTTTGGGGTGCATTCCAACCCTTCTCAGCCAGCATTGCGGAGAAGTTTGGTACCGGTCGCGTCGTCGCCATGGGCGGCATTCTATATGTCTGTGGCCTCTATATCATGTCTGCCGTCAGCGACCCATTGGTGTTCCAGGTTTCGGCCGGGCTTTTAATCGGCTTGGCGCAATCAGGCTGCGCATTGGGCATAATTTTGGGCGCCGTGGGCCGCGCACTGCCCGAAGAAAAGCGCAGTTTCGGCTTGGGCCTTGTCACAGCTTGCGGAGCGGCTGGGCAGTTCACGGTCGTTCCTATTGGTCAGGTGTTCCTCAATAATTTCGGCTGGTCGACCTCCTACGTGCTGATGGCCATCATGGCGGTGGTAATCATTGGCTGTGGGTATTTCCTTCGGGGCGACAGTGACGGGCAATCGCACGGCAACGTTCAGGGCGAAAACCAACTCGACCTTGGTCCGCAATTGCGCCTTGCTGCGCAGGACCGCAGTTTTTGGCTGCTGACAGCAGGTTTCTTTGTTTGCGGTTTTCACGTGGCGTTTATCGGTGTGCATATGCCTGCATTTCTATCAGACGCCGGTCTGCCAAAGGATACCGGCGCATGGTCTTTGGCGTTGATCGGCGTTTTCAATGTCGTCGGCTCGTTCGGCGCGGGGATTCTGGGCGGACGGTTCCCCAAGAAATATATTCTTTCGACCCTGTATACATTGCGTGCCATCGCCATTGTGCTGTTCATCAGCTTTCCAATCACCACGGAAACGGTTGTTGTGTTCTCGGTTGCCATGGGATTCTTGTGGCTGAGCACGGTTCCGCTGACGTCCGGCCTGGTCGCCGTGATGTTCGGCACGCGCTACATGGGCACTCTATTCGGTATTGTTTTCTTCAGCCATCAGATCGGCAGTTTCATCGGTGTGTGGATGGGTGGATACCTGTTTGATGAATATGGCTCATATATGCCCGTCTGGTGGGCTGGGATCATTATTGGACTGCTGTCAGCGGCATTGCATCTGCCGATTGTCGAAAAAGCCGTACCGCAACCCGCAAATGCGTGATGACGGACTGGCCCAATCGTGGCAAGATACCACTCTTGGAATAAGACCAAAGTCAATTAAGAGGCAGACGTCAATCAATGGAGATGCCGAAACCGGATGAGGCCGTAATTGCACGGCGCACCGAGATCATTGCCGCCATGCAGGCCATTGTGCCGGGCGAAGGCGTCATTTTTGACGATGACGAACTGAAGGCCTTCGAGTGCGACGGCCTGATGGCCTATCGGCAATTGCCGATGATTGTCGTGCTGCCGGAAACCACCGCGCAGGTTTCCCAAGTCCTCAAATACTGCCACGAGAACAGCGTTAAAATCGTGCCACGCGGCGCCGGCACCGGGTTATCGGGCGGCGCGCTGCCGCTGGCTGACGGTATTACGCTGGGGCTTGGCAAGTTTAACCAAGTCTTGGATATCGATTTCGACAATCGCTGCGTTGTCACCCAGCCCGGCGTCACCAACCTGGCGATCACCCAGGCGGTCGAACACGCGGGTTTCTATTACGCGCCCGACCCCTCGAGCCAAATCGCATGCTCCATCGGCGGCAACGTGGCCGAAAACTCAGGCGGCGTGCATTGCCTGAAATACGGCCTCACGACCAACAACGTTATGGGCGTTGAGATGGTGTTGATGGACGGCGAGATCATCCGCATCGGCGGCAAACATCTGGATTCGGACGCCTACGATATTCTGGGCGTGGTTACCGGCTCGGAAGGTTTGCTCGGCGTCATTACCGAGGTCACCGTGCGCATCTTGCAGAAACCGGAAACCGCCAAGGCGGTTTTGCTCGGCTTCGAGAGCAACGAAGCCGGTGGTGATTGCGTCGCCGCCATTATCGCCGACGGCATCATCCCCGGCGGCATGGAAATGATGGACACCTTCGCCATTCAGGCGGCGGAAGAATTCGTCCATGCCGGATACCCGTTGGACGCCGTGGCGCTGCTAATTGTCGAACTGGATGGCCCCGAGGCCGAGGTCGAGCACTTGATCGAACGCGTCGAGGCCATCGCGCGGGCGCAAAACGCCACCTATCTGAAGATCAGCGAAAACGACGAGGAGCGGGAGCGCTTTTGGTCGGGCCGCAAATCGGCTTTCCCCGCCGTCGGACGATTATCGCCCGACTATATCTGCATGGACGGCACCATCCCGCGCGGACAATTAGCGCATGTGCTGACGCGCATGGAAGAGCTCTCCGAAAAGTACGGTCTCCGTGTCGCCAATGTGTTCCACGCCGGTGACGGCAACTTGCATCCGCTGATCTTGTTCGATTCCAACAAGGACGGCGAAACCGAGGCCGCCGAAGCGTTCGGCGCCGATATCCTGAGGTTATGTGTGGAGGTCGGGGGCGTTTTGACCGGCGAGCATGGTGTCGGCATCGAAAAACGCGATCTGATGGGCGAGATGTTCACCGAAGACGACATGAAGCAACAGCAACGCTTAAAATGCGCCTTCGACCCCGGCCACCTGCTCAACCCGGGTAAGGTCTACCCAACGCTGCACCGATGTGCGGAACTGGGCAAAATGCATGTCCACAAGGGGCAATTGCCCTTCCCCGATATTCCGAGGTTCTGAGGATCGAGTGATCATGAGTGACATCCTGAAACCAGAAAGCCCCGAGCAAGTTTTGGAAGCCGTGAAATGGGCGGCAGCCGAGGGTACGCCTTTGCAAATCAAGGGAGCGGGAACAAAAGCCGAGCTTGGTCGACCGATGAGCGATGTTCAAACACTCGACCTTTCCGCGCTTTCCGACATTACGTTTTACGAACCGGCTGAATTGGTGCTGAGTGCTGCCGCCGCCACCCCCATGATGGAAATCCGCCGTGCACTCGCCGAACACAATCAGCAAATGGCGTTTGAACCGCCCGACTTGGGCCCGCTTTTGGGCCAATCTCCTGACGCAGCAACGCTGGGCGGGACGCTGGCGTGCAACCTAGCCGGCCCCCGGCGCATCAAGGCCGGCGCGGCGCGAGACCATTTTCTCGGCTTCAACGCGGTCAGTGGCCGAGGCGAGGTGTTCAAATCCGGCAGCCGAGTGGTCAAGAACGTCACCGGTTTTGATCTATCCAAATTGATCGCCGGCTCTCACGGCACACTGGCAGTGATCACCGAAGCCACCATCAAGGTTTTGCCGGCGCCCGAACAAATCCGCACTGTGCTGATCCGCTGGTCCAAGGACGGCATTTACGACCACGGCGGCGTCAAAGCCATGGGTGACGCCTTGGCCAGTGCGCATGAAGTCTCCGCCGCAGCTCATCTGCCCGCAGCACTTGCGAAACTATCAGCTGTTGATTTTGTCGCCGAAACCGGGCGCGCCATCACGGCACTTCGCGTCGAAGGACCGGGCCCGTCGGTTGACCACCGTTGCCGCGAATTGCGCCAACTGCTGGCCAAATACGGCGCCACGGAAGAACTGCATTCCGCCAATTCGAAAGTTTTCTGGCACGAAATTCGAGATGTGACCTATTTCACCCACGAGATGGAGCGCCATATCTGGCGTTTGTCCGTGCCGCCGGCAGACGGCTCACGCGTCGCCTTGAAAATTCTTGAAGGCAATCCCGGCGAAGCGCTCTACGATTGGGGCGGCGGCTTGATTTGGCTGGCCTTGGAAGCCGCCGACGACGCCCATGCCGATGTCGTGCGGCACTACGTCGATGAGGTTGGCGGCCATGCGACGCTGTTCCGCGCACCGGCGGAAATCCGGCAGACCGCATCGGTATTTCATCCGCTGGAAGGCGCTGTCGCGGGCATTACCAAACGCATCAAGGAGGGATTCGACCCCAACGGCATCCTCAATCCGGGCCGCATGTACGAGGGAATGTAGCGCACCGTGCAAACCCTTTTTACGCCCACACAACTGGCCGAACCCGGGCTGTCGATTGCCAATGAAATCTTGCGCAAATGCGTGCATTGCGGTTTCTGCACCGCCACCTGCCCGACCTACGTGCTTCTGGGTGACGAGTTGGACAGCCCGCGCGGGCGCATCTACCAGTTCAAGGACATGCTTGAATCAGGCAAGCCGCCGTCGGAAAAGCTGGTACGCCACGCTGATCGCTGCCTGAGCTGCCTGTCGTGCATGACCACCTGTCCGGCAAGTGTCGACTACATGCATCTGGTGGACGAAGCCCGGGTGCGGATCGAGAAAACCTACACCCGCCCGTTGTCTGAGCGCCTTTTGCGCATGTTGTTGGCTTTCGTGCTGCCTTATCCGGGCCGGTTCCGCCTCGCCCTCATGGGAGCATGGCTGGCCAAACCGCTCGCAGGTCTGATGCCGGGCCGGTTGAAAGGGTTGATGCAAATGGCGCCGGCGCGTGTCGAGGCCGCATCACCCATGGATCGCGCGCAAACTTTCCCAGCCCAAGGCGAACGCCGCATGCGCATCGCCTTGATGACCGGGTGTGCGCAACAAGTACTGCGACCGTCGATCAACGAAGCCACAATCCGGCTGCTGACACGGCATGGATGTGAGGTGATTATTGCCGAGCGTGCAGGCTGCTGCGGCGCGCTGGTCCATCACATGGGGCAGGAGGATAGTTCCCATGCCGCCGCCAAGGCAAATATCGAAGCCTGGCACGCACTTGAGGCTGACGGAGGGCTGGACGCCATCGTCGTTAACGCGTCGGGTTGCGGCACCACGGTGAAAGATTACGGCTTCATGTTGCGCGATGATGACGATTGGTCGAAAAAAGCATCGTGGGTATCGAAGAATACCAAAGATATCACCGAAGTGATGACCGACTTAGGCATCCAGGCACCAGCACTCGATGATGCGCCAGCCGTGGTCTATCACTCGGCCTGCTCGATGCAGCATGGGCAGCGAATCACCCAGCAACCCAAAACCTTGCTAGAAAGCGCCGGATTTGAGGTTCGCTCGCCGGCGGAAGGGCATCTGTGCTGCGGGTCGGCCGGCACCTACAACATCATGCAACCGGATCTGGCGTCGCAACTGCGTGAGCGGAAGCTGGGCAACCTCAAGGCCACGAAAGCCGAGATCGTGGCCACCGGCAACATCGGCTGCCTGGAGCAATTGTCCGGCGGCGAGCTTCGCGTTGTACACACGGTGGAACTGCTGGACTGGGCGACGGGCGGGCAGAAACCACCGGGATTGCCGTGAAAACCGCTGGCATTCGCGTTCGCATGCTGCTGGTGTCGGCTTTCATTCTGATTGCCGGCCCCACCGAAGCCGACCAGAGAGACGCCAAATTGCCGCCTCTGTTTTCAGAACTCGCCGCCTCAAACGACTTCGACGAGGCTGATCGCGCGGCGTCACGCATCTGGGAGATATGGCTGCGCCACGACGATGCCGAAGTGGCGCGTTTCATGACCATCGGCATCAGCGCCATGAACCAACGGAATCTGGAAGTCGCCTATAACGCTTTCGACCATTTGGTCGGCATGGCGCCGGATTTTGCCGAAGGCTGGAACAAACGCGCTACTGTGAACTTCATGCTCGACCGCTTTGATGCATCCATGCGCGATATCGAGCGCACCCTGGCACTCGAACCCCGACATTTCGGCGCACTTTCCGGCATGGGCTTGATCTTCGATACCACCGGCAATCCAGGCGCCGCCGCCGATGCTTGGGAAAAGGCGCTTAGCGTGCACCCACACATCCAAGGTGCACGGCAACGCATCAAGGACCTGCGGCGCCAGCAACGTGGACGGCCTATCTAACTTCACTTGCCCCGAAAGGACCGTTCGGCCAGACTACGCGGCCAATCTAGTCTGGAGAACGCCCATGCAGCCCGACCTCGCCGCCCCCGTAGAACTCACCGATGATTTTATAGAGGCGTTGCGCGGCATCGTCGAACAACGGCTGAGCACGTCGGAAGCCGTGCGCGAACAACATGGCCGGGACGAATCCTATCATCCGTCGCAAGCGCCGGGCGCCGTCGTCTATGCGCACTCGACAGAGGAAGTCAGTGCCGTCGTGAAACTTTGCGCCGAACACAAGGTGCCGGTGATCCCGTTTGGCACCGGCACCTCCCTAGAGGGCCACGTCGCAGCACTCAGAGGCGGGGTATGCATTGATGTCACAGAGATGAACGAGGTTTTGCGGGTCAGCGTTGAGGACTTGGATGTGACGGTACAGCCCGGCGTCACCCGCAAGCAATTGAACGAATATTTGCGTGACACGGGCCTGTTTTTCCCGGTCGACCCGGGCGCCGACGCCAGTATCGGCGGCATGACCGCGACCCGAGCATCAGGGACCAATGCGGTACGCTACGGCACCATGCGCGAGAATGTATTGTCGCTGACCGTGGTAATGGCCGACGGACGCGTTATCCGCACGTCGAGCCGGGCACGGAAATCGTCGGCTGGATATGACCTCACGCGGCTATTTGTCGGCTCGGAAGGCACGCTCGGCGTCATCACGGAGATTACGCTCCGGCTTTTCGGCATTCCGGAGGCCACATCCGCCGCCGTCGCGTCTTTCCCGAGCTTAGAGGCGGCGGTCAATACCGTCATCTTGACCATCCAAAGCGGCATTCCCGTAGCCCGTATCGAGTTGCTGGATGAGTTGCAGATGGATGCCATCAACAAATACTCAGGTTTAAACTACCCGAAGCAACCAACGTTGTTTTTCGAGTTCCACGGCTCTGACGCCGGGGTCAAGGAACAGGCCGAAACTGTGCAAGCCATTGCCGACGACTTCGGCTCGGCGGATTTCAAATGGGCGACCAAGGCCGAGGACCGCACCAAGCTCTGGCAGGCACGCCACGATGCTTATTACGCCGCCATGGCACTGCGTCCCGGCTGCAAGGGCATGACCACCGATGTCTGCGTACCAATTTCACGGCTTGCCGAGTGCTTGCTTGAAACACGCAAAGATATCGACGAGAGCGGCATTGTCGCCCCCATCGTCGGCCATGTGGGCGACGGCAATTTTCATACCGCCATGATCATCTCGCCCGATGACGAAGAAGAAATCGCACGGGCATACGAAGTTAACGAGCGCATGGTCATGCGCGCGCTCGCCATGGGCGGCACCTGTACCGGCGAACATGGTGTCGGATACGGCAAAATGGATTTTCTTGTTGCCGAACACGGCGAAGCGCTCAGCGTCATGCGAAGCTTAAAAATGGCGCTCGATCCCGACAACATCATGAATCCAGGGAAGATCATTCGCCCGTGATCGAGCCCGAAGTTCTATTACGGAAACTGTTCGATGCTGCGGTTGTCGCTGCCGACCCGCTTAAATG
>JAERTE010000139.1 GCA_016845145.1 Rhodospirillaceae bacterium | reverse complement strand
TCCCGGACAATCGCTTCGAGACGCCGACGGTCTTCGGGAGTGACGGTAATGGATATTCCTGTGCGCATCCATAAGACTCGCACAAATACACGATCAAAGGAATCCCCCGAAGGACTCTTTTGTGTCGTTCAATCCACTAGAACCATAAATGGGCAACGTTTTCCAGCTTTTCATGTGGCCATGCGTTGAACGCAGCATCTGATGAATTAAGAGCTCCGCGCCTCTTTTAACGTTTACGTAAAGGTTAAAAAAGCATTGACCGAAGGTTTGCGCTTGAGTAGTGAACTTTCATTCTTCAATATGCGACTGCCGGTAAATAGCAAAATCAATATCGGTGGAGTGCTTCGATCACCAGACTGGAAAATCCGGCTGGAATACGAAGACCGGAGACGACGAACATAAAGCCGGGGAGAGAGGCTGATGACAGGAAGTGGTGCCGAAGCACAGTCGGCAGATACTTTTCCAAAACTCCTAGCACGCAATGCGCAGGTCCGCGGTGATCGCCCTGCCATGCGCGAGAAAGATTTTGGTATTTGGCAAAGTTGGACCTGGGCTCAGGCGGCTGACGAGGTGCGGGCCCTGGCCTGTGGCTTGATCGCGCTAGGTGTAGGCGAGGACGACAAGGTTATCATCTGCGGTGATAACAGACCTCGGCTGTATTGGTCCATGACCGCCGTTCAAGCGGCGGGAGGTATCCCGGTTCCGGTTTATCAAGATTCCGGTGCCGAAGAGATGCAGTTCATTTACGAACATGCCGAAGCCAAATTTGCCATCGTCGAAGACCAAGAGCAGGTCGACAAAGTACTGGAAATCAAAGACAATCTTCCAGGGCTGCAGCACATTATTTACGACGACACGCGCGGCCTAAGGAATTACAACCAGCCATTCCTGCACGATTTCGAAGCCGTTCAGGCGAAGGGCCGCAAGTACGATAGCGAGAACCCGTCGTCCTATGAAAACAACGTGGCAGGTAAAAAAGGCAGCGATGTTTGCATCATGTTGTATACGTCCGGCACCACGGGCCGGCCTAAAGGCGTAATGCTAACCAATGACAATCTGATCATCACCGCACAAAATTGCTCCGAGCTTGAGGGCATTACCGACCAAGACAGCATTCTGGCCTATCTTCCCATGGCCTGGGTGGGGGACAATGTTTTCTCCTTTGCGCAATCCCACGTGACCGGATATTGCGTCAACTGCCCGGAAAGCAGCGAGACGGTTTTGGACGATTTGCGCGAGGTCGGCCCATCCTACTTCTTCGCACCGCCGAGCATTTTCGAGAACATTCTGACCACGGCAACCATTCGGATTGAAGACTCGGCCAAATTCAAGCAACGCATGTTCCACTATTTCATGGACGTCGCAAAACGCGTCGGCATGGACATGCTGGACGGTAAATCCGTTGGGTTTGGTGACCGCATGCTCTATTGGCTTGGAAATCTGTTGGTCTTCGCACCGCTTAAGAACGTGCTGGGGCTGTCGAAAATCCGCCTTGCCTACACCGGCGGCGTTGCCATCGGCCCCGACATCTTCATCTTTTACCGTTCCATGGGCCTCAACTTGAAACAGCTCTACGGGTCCACCGAGGCGTCTGTGTTCGTCACCATTCAGCGCAATGGTGAAGTGCGGCCTGAAACATCGGGCAAGGCTGCTTTGGGCGTCGAACTGAAGGTCGCCGACAGCGGCGAAATCATGTTCCGCGGTCCCGGCGTGTTCCACGCCTACTTCAAAAACGATGAAGCCACCAAGGAAACCAAGACCGATGATGGCTGGGTCCACACGGGCGATGCCGGTTTCCTTGACGACGATGGCGACCTGCACATTATCGATCGCGCGAAAGATGTCGGCAAATTGAACAATAGCGCGATGTTCGCGCCCAACTTCATCGAAAATAAGCTGAAATTTTTCCCGCATATCCGCGAGGCTGTTACCTTCGGCAACGAACGTGATTATGTGGCGGCGTTCATCAACATTGATCTCGAATCGGTGGGCAACTGGGCCGAGCGCCAAGGCTTGGCCTATTCCGGCTATACCGACCTTGCAGGCCAAGAACTGATTTCCGGACTGATCCAGGAATGCGTGGAAAAGGTCAATGCGGACCTAGCCGAAGATGAAAACCTCAAATCTTCTCAGATCAAACGCTTCCTGATCCTGCACAAGGAGCTGGACGCCGATGACGGCGAATTGACGCGCACTCGGAAAGTCCGACGCAATGTCGTGGTCGATCGTTACGGTGAACTGATCGACGCGCTTTATTCCGATAAAACCCATTGCGAGGTGGAAGCCAAAGTGACCTTTGAGGATGGCCGCACGGATACAATCCACGCGGATTTGCAAATCCATGAAGCCAAACTTTCCGACACAAGCCAGGCCATGGCGGCCGAATAAGGGTACGGGAGAAACCTGAAATGTCCCAAGAACGCCGCATCGGCGACGTCATTCTCAACGTCGAAAATGTCAGCCTCTCGTTTGGTGGCGTCAAAGCTTTGACGAATATCAGCTTCGACGTCCGCGAAGGCGAAGTTCGCGCCATTATCGGCCCCAACGGCGCCGGCAAGAGTTCGATGCTCAATTGTATCAACGGTTTCTACAAACCGACCGAAGGCATGATCACATTCAAGGGTGAATCGCACCAACAGATGGAAACGCACCAGGCAGCCGAACAAGGTATCGCACGGACGTTCCAAAACATCGCTTTGTTCCGTGGAATGACCACCCTGGACAATGTGATGACTGGCCGAAACCTGAAAATGAAGAAGAATTTTCTTTGGCAGGCGCTCTACTACGGGCCAGCGGTGAAAGAAGAGCTCGAGCACCGCGAAGCCGCCGAACGGGTGATCGACTTTCTGGAAATCGAATCCATCCGGAAAACGGTCGTCGGCCGCCTGCCCTACGGATTGCAGAAACGTGTGGAACTGGCCCGTGCCCTCGCCGCAGAGCCGGACATGCTTTTGCTGGATGAGCCCATGGCCGGCATGAACCACGAAGAAAAAGAGGACATGTGCCGCTACATTCTCGATGTAAACGAACAGTTCGGCACCACCATCGTCCTGATCGAACATGACATGAGTGTTGTCATGGATATTTCCGACCGCGTTGTTGTCCTGGATTACGGCAAAAAAATTGCCGACGGCGATCCGGACGAAGTTCGCGGCAACCAAAGCGTAATCGACGCCTATCTCGGCGTTCAGCACGACTGACGGGAGCGAAAATCAATGGAAGTCTTCAACACGTTTTTTATCGCTCCGTTCCTGGATATGGCCGACAGTCCAATCTTCCTGCTGGAAGTGGTCATCGGCGGCCTAATGGCAGGTGTCATGTACTCGCTTGTCGCCTTGGGGTTCGTCCTGATCTACAAGGCGTCCGGCGTCTTCAACTACGCCCAAGGGGCCATGGTGCTGTTTGCCGCACTGACACTGGTCGGCTTAATGGAGCGCCACGTACCGTTGATCCTGGCGATTATTCTCACGATGGCGGTCATGGTTGCGGTGGCCTTCCTGATTGAGCGCTATATGCTGCGATCATTGGTCAACCAAGCGCAGATTATCCTGTTTATGGCCTGTATCGGGCTGAACTTCGTGTTCGAGGGTGTTGGCCAAATCGCCTGGGGTTCCAACGTTAAGAAACTGGATGTCGGTATCCCCGAAAAATCCTTCGAGATAGGCGGGGTGTTGCTCAATACGTTTGATGTGTTTGCGGCCTGTATCGCCGCGACCATGGTGGCTGTGCTGGCCGTGTTTTTCCAGAAAACCGCCATTGGCCGTGCGCTCCGCGCCGTTGCTGATGACCACCAGGCCGCGTTGTCCGTGGGCATTCCGCTGAAAACCATTTGGGTGATCGTTTGGTCGGTTTCGGGTTTTGTCGCCTTGGTCGCCGGCATCATGTGGGGCGGCAAGGCCGGCGTACAGTTCTCGCTGGTGTTGATTGCCTTGAAGGCCCTTCCGGTGCTGATCCTGGGCGGTTTTGAATCGGTCCCGGGCGCGATTATCGGCGGGCTGTTGATCGGCGTATTCGAGAAGGTTTCGGAAGTTTACTGGGGGCCGGCCTTTGGCGGCGCCATCGAAGGATGGTTCGCTTATATGGCGGCGCTGGTGTTCTTGATGTTCCGACCACAAGGCCTATTCGGCGAAAAAATTATCGAGAGGGTCTGATCAGATGTTCTATCGTGAAGCTGGACAGTTCAAATCCACCTATCAGTCCGATCAGGCAATCTTCCCGATTGTGCAAGACCGTTGGTTCATCGCACTGGTGTTGCTGGTCTCCTACGTGGCCATTCCGATGGTTGCCGATGAATACTGGCACCAAGCAATCTTGATCCCGTTCTTCATACTTGCGCTGGCCGCAATCGGCCTCAACATCCTCACGGGGTATGCAGGTCAGGTCAGCTTGGGTACCGGCGCATTCATGGCCGTCGGCGCCTACGCCACATATAAACTGTCGACAGGTTTCCCGGAACTGAACATCATCATCGTTTTCTTGATGTCGGGTGTAATTGCCGCAGCCGTGGGGATGATTTTCGGCTTACCGAGCCTGCGGATTAAAGGGTTTTACTTAGCCGTGGCCACGTTGGCGGCGCAGTTTTTTATTCTGTGGATGTTCAATAAGGTCGAATGGTTTTTCAATTACAGCCCATCCGGCACGATCACAGCGCCTCCGCGTGAAGTGTTCGGTACATTGATTACTGGCCCCGAGGCTTCACCATTGGCGCGATACTACGTGACATTAACGTTTCTTGTCGTGTTTGCACTGGCAGCCAAAAACATGGCGCGCGGTCATGTAGGACGCGCCTGGATGGCGATCCGAGACATGGACATTGCGGCCGAGATCATCGGCATCCGCCCTTTGCAAACCAAGCTGTTGGCCTTTGGGATCAGTTCGTTTTACTGCGGCGTCGCCGGCGCGCTCTACATCTTCTGTTGGTTGGGCAGCGCCGAGACCGAAGCCTTCGATATCCTCAACATTTCATTTCCGGTGCTGTTCATGATCATCATCGGCGGCTTGGGCAGTGTGCTGGGATCTATCCTGGGCGCCGCGTTTATCACGCTGTTACCGATTTTCCTGACCAATGCGCCGCCGGCCGTGGGCATCGAAATGGGCACGGAATTACAAAAGCACATCGAGGAAATTATTTTTGGCGTGATGATCATCTTTTTCTTGATCGTCGAGCCCGCCGGTTTCAACCGGTTGTGGCAGATCGCCAAGGAAAAACTGAGAATGTGGCCGTTCCCGTATTAATCGGAATTGCCAGAAGAGCATTAGACGAAAAGGAATTCGAACTGCATTAGGAAAAACACCGGTCGCATGCTAAGGTCGCGGTTCGATAATAGAGACCGGTAACAGGTCGCCAAACGAATTGGGAGAGAACAAAATGAAACTTCGCAGTCTACTTCTGGGTGCCGCTGGCCTTGCCATCGGTGTCACTGGGGTTGTGGAGGCCAAGAAGGCCTACGCCGCCGATCTATTTTTCCCCGTAATGGTTTATCGCACGGGTGCCTATGCGCCGAGTGGCATTCCGATTGCCAACGCCGCACGCGACTACTTCGCGCTTCTCAACAAACGTGACGGCGGCATCGAAGGCCACAAGATCGTCACCGAGGAATGCGAAACCAAATACAACACCAAGATCGGCGTTGAGTGCTACGAAAAGCTCAAGAATAAAAATGGCGGCGCCCTGGTCGTTAGCCCCTACTCCACCGGTCTTACCTATCAGTTGATCCCCAAAGCGCCGGTCGACAAGACCGTCATTCTTTCGATGGGTTATGGCCGCACGGCAGCGGCTGATGGTCGCGTGTTCCCCTGGGTGTTCAACTTCCCATCGACGTACTGGAGCCAAGCTTCGGCTTTTGTCGCATATGTCGGCCAGCAGGAAGGTGGTCTCGCCAACCTGAAGGGCAAGCACATTGCACACGTGCACCACAACTCGGCTTATGGCAAAGAAGCCAACCCGACGCTGGATGCGCTTTCCAAGAAGTTCGGCTTCAAGCTGACCAAGCTCGCTGTTGACCACCCCGGTCAGGAACAGAAAGCCACGTGGCTGCAAATCCGCCGCAAGCGTCCCGATTGGGTATTCATGTCCGGTTGGGGTGTGATGAACCAGGTCGCCATCAAAGAAGCCGCTACTATCGGTTTCCCGATGGAACGTTTCGTTGGTAACTGGTGGTCCGGTTCCGACGCCGACGTGATCCCGGCTGGTGACAACTCCATCGGCTATAAGTCGACCAACATGCACGCTGCCGGTAGCAGCTTCCCGCTTTTCGGCGACATCGTTAAGCATGTCTATGGCGGCGATAAGGCGAAAGCCAAAGCCAACAACGTTGGTGAAGTGCTGTATAACCGGATGATCTTGAATTCCGTGTTCGCCACGGAAGCCGTTCGTGATGCCATCAAAGCCAATGGCGGCAAGAAACCTTCTGGTGACCAAATCCGCGCTGCTTTTGAAGGCCTGCAGATCGACGATGCCCGTCTGGCCAAGCTTGGCCTCAAAGGCTTCACCAACTCGGTCAGCGTTTCGTGCTTGAGCCACGAGGGCAAAAACCCTGGTGTGTTCGTCCAACAGTGGGATGGTTCCAAGTGGAAGCTCGTAACGGGTTTCATCCCGGCCATGAGCGACGTGGTTCGTCCGTTGGTCGAGAAAGCAGCTGCTGCTTACGCCAAGGAAAACAACATCACGCCGCGTAAGTGCTAAGAGGTTCACGCGACTATGCAGCAAACAGCTGAAAACATTGAGACGGGGGCGGCAACTGCCGCCCCCCTACTCAACATCAACAACATTGAGGTCATCTACGATCATGTGATCTTGGTGTTAAAAGGGGTTTCGCTCGAATTGCACAAGGGCGGCATCGTCGCTCTGTTGGGTGCCAACGGCGCCGGCAAATCGACCACCCTGAAGGCCATTTCCAACCTGCTGCGCGCTGAGCGCGGTGAGGTGACCAAAGGCTCCATTGAAGCCATGGGCGAGCGCGTCGATAACATGACGACCAACGAAATGGTCCGACGCGGCATCATCCAGGTGATGGAAGGCCGACATTGTTTTGAACATTTGACCGTCGAGGAAAACCTGCTGACCGGCGCCTACACCCGCCGTGACGGCCGCGGCGCTGTCGCCGAGTCCCTCGAGAAGGTCTATCACTATTTTCCGCGCTTGAAAGAGCGCCGCACCAGCTTAGCCGGTTATACATCGGGCGGCGAACAGCAAATGACCGCCATCGGCCGCGCCTTGATGGCAAATCCGACGGTGATTTTGCTCGACGAGCCTTCCATGGGACTGGCACCGCAGTTGGTGGAAGAGATTTTCGAGATCGTCAGCGATCTGAACAAACAGGAAGAGGTGAGTTTCCTGTTGGCGGAGCAGAACACCATGGTGGCGCTGCGCTACGCAGAATACGGCTACATCCTGGAAAACGGGCGCATCGTCATGGATGGCGAGGCGAAGGATCTGCGTGAGAACGAGGACGTGAAAGAATTCTACTTGGGCCTTAGTTCCGGTGAACGCAAAAGCTTCCGCGACGTCAAACATTACCGCCGCCGCAAGCGTTGGCTCTGAGCACCTTTCGCATGCCTCAATCGCCGGACTATTACGACGACCTGGAAACCCGATCATCCGACGCCCGCGAAGCGGCATTGATGGCGGCTTTACCGGGCCAGGTTGGCAATGCGAAGTCGAACGCACCGTATTTCGCCAATCTTTTGGCGGATATTGCGCCCACAGACATCGCTAATCGTGAAGCGTTGACGCAAATTCCGGTGACCCGGAAATCCGACCTGATTGAGTTGCAAAAGAAAGATCCTCCGCTGGGAGGGTTAACGACCCGGTCGACGGGAAAGCTCAAGCGCATCTTTCAATCTCCTGGCCCGATCTACGACCCGGAAGGATTTGGTGAAGACTGGTGGGGAACGGCTCGCGCATTATACGCGGCGGGTTTCCGGGCCGAAGATGTCGTACATAACACCTTCTCATACCATTTCACGCCAGCGGGGTTCATGTTCGAAACCGGTGCGGCTGAAATCGGCTGCGCTGTATTTCCCGCCGGCGTCGGCAATACAGAATTGCAGGTCCGTGCCATGGCGGATATGCGCCCGACCGGGTACGCCGGCACGCCATCGTTTTTGAAAATCCTGCTCGAACGGGCGGACGAGATGGGCCTGGACGTTTCCAGCTTGACAAAATCTTCCGTCGGCGGCGAAGCATTGTTGCCTGACCTCCGCGCAGCGATTGAAGATCGCGGCGTCAACTGCCTGCAGATGTACGGTACGGCCGATCTGGGTTCCATCGCATATGAAACCCAAGCCAGGGAAGGCTTGATTGTCGACGAAGGACTGCTTGTCGAAATCGTCCGCCCAGGCACTAATGATCCCGTTGCCGAGGGCGAAGTCGGAGAGGTCGTCGCCACGTCATTTCGGCCTGAGTATCCGTTGATCCGCTTTGGTACGGGCGATCTTTCAGCGGTGCTGTCCGGCGAGAGCCCGTGCGGTCGCACAAATATTCGGCTCAAGGGCTGGATGGGCCGTGCCGATCAGACGAGCAAGGTCAAAGGCATGTTTGTGCACCCCTCGCAAGTTGCCGAAATCGTCAGGCGCCACCCAGAGATATTAAAAGCCCGGCTTGTGGTCGACCATCGTGACGGGACGGACGTCATGACACTGTCGTGCGAGGTCGACGACCCAACCAGCGTTGCCGGGGGCAGCGATGGGCTGGCGGGCGATATCGGTGCGTCCATACAGGCCGTTTGTAAACTCAAGGGCGAAGTCGGCTACGCACAACCCGGTAGCCTTCCCAACGACGGCAAAGTGATAGACGATATCCGAAAATTCGATTGACCCATGGCTGAGGGCGTTTCCGCATCGACAGCCCCCATTCTCTTTAACGAACAAGTTCGCGTAAAAGAATGCCGTCATGGGCCAATGGCGTACAACATCGGCGACACCTACGTCGGTCGCTCGCTTGATCTCTATGGTGAATACGTTGAGGGTGAAGCGGAAATTCTCAACCAGCTGCTGAAACCCGGAATGGTCGCGTTTGATGTCGGCGCCAATATGGGTGCTCTCACCGTTTTCATGGCGAAAAAAGTCGGCCCTCAAGGCGCCGTCGCGGCGTTTGAACCGCAACGCCATATCTTTCAGCTGTTATGCGCCAATATCGCTCTCAATGGCTTGATGAATGTCCACACTTACCATGGCGCTGTCGGCGCTGAGCAACGCACCCTCCATGTGCCGGTTGTCAATTATGAACAGGGTGGAAACTTCGGCGGCCTTTCGCTGATCGATGTCGATCGAGGTGAGCCCGTTCCTTGTCACACGCTCGATGGGTTGAAATTCAACAGATGCGATGTCATGAAAATCGACGTGGAAGGAATGGAAAACGAAGTTCTCATCGGTGGCGCCGAAACCATCAAGAACTTCCGACCAATTCTCTATATGGAAAACGACCGCCGGGACCGCGCCGAACGCTTACTGACGCATTTGTTTGAGCTCGAATACCGGGTTTATTGGCATCTCCCGCCCTTGTTCAACCAAGATAATTTCTTTGGGAACCGGGAAAACGTGTTTGAAAACCTGATCTCGCGCAATATTATTTGCCTGCCGCGTGAGCGTGGAATCAATGTCGAAGGGATGCAGGAAATTACTGATCCGACAATTAAGTTCTGACCTCGGCCCACTTTACTGCCTCCGAAATATCAAACCTCGCCCATATTCTTGCCACATTTTCAGGCTTTAATGCTTGCCATAGACCTCCTCGTCTATACCAGGGATTCCCCCTCTCTGGTCCCCTTATCGGCATCCCTTTGCCGAAACTTGCGGCCGGGTTCGTCCCGGCCGCTTTTTTCATCCGACGCTTTGGTTTAGGTTCTCCGCACACGAATGAAAGATCGAAGGTACACGATCATGGGGCAGAGATGAGCACCCAGTTCTCCGGAACCGACTTAGCCTGTTATCGCGGCGGCCGCATGGTCTTCGCGGACTTGTCGTTTGATCTGCAGCCTGGTGGCGCCTTGTTGCTCAAGGGCCCCAACGGTAGCGGAAAATCGACCCTGCTTCGCATCATGGCTGGTCTTTTGCAGCCTTTGGGCGGCAGCATTGGCTGGCAGGACGGTACGGTAAAAGACGAGCCCGAAAACCATTTCCAGCGACTGCACTACGTCGGTCATCATGATGCCGTAAAACCCGTCCTGACAGTCGCCGAGAACGTCTCATTTTGGGCTGCGATGCGCGGCACCCACGCTCAACTCGCCTCGGCACTGGACGCTTTCGATATCACGCACCTAAGGGACGTGCCTGGGCGGTTTCTCTCCGCGGGACAAAAGCGTCGCGTCAATCTCGCCCGTATTCTGGCCTCCCCTGCCCCGCTTTGGCTGCTCGACGAACCGACGACAGCCCTCGATGTCGCCACCATCGCGCGGTTTGAGCAAGCGCTGGTAGATCACCGGAAAACCGGCGGTATGGTCGTCGCCTCGACCCACACAGCGCTTGGCCTCGATGACGCGGTGACCCTCAACCTCAACGAATTTCATGTAGAGATGGCGTACGATGACAGCATTTATTGAGATCATCCGCCGCGACCTGCGTTTGGCCATGCGCCAGGGCATGGATAGTCTGATGGTGGTGATGTTTTTCGTCCTCGCGGTCGTGCTGTTTCCGTTCGGTGTCGGACCCGAGCCGAATATTTTGGCGCGCATCAGCGCTGGCGTCATCTGGGTAGCGGCGTTGTTGGCATCCATGTTGTCGTTGGAACGCCTTTTTCAGGCGGATTTCGACGACGGCAGCCTGGAACTGCTGATTATGCAACCACTGGCGCTGGAGTTAACCGTCGCAGCCAAGGTCGTGGCACACTGGCTCACCACGGGGTTGCCCTTGATAATCGCCGCGCCACTACTGGCGGTCCTCATGAACATGGATGGTGGCGGTTTCGCCGTTTTGGTGCTGGCACTCGGTATCGGCACGCCGGCGCTCAGCCTGATCGGTGCGATCGGTGCGGCTTTGATCTTGGGGGCCAGGCGCGGCGGCGTGCTCCTGTCATTGCTGATCTTGCCGTTGTATATCCCGATCCTGATTTTCGGCGTCAGCGCCGTCGATGCGGCTTTAAACGGATTGGTTTGGCGTCCACATGTGTTGATCTTGAGCGGCTTGCTGGTCGGTGTCCTGCCTTTGTCGTTGTGGGCATCGGCGGCGGCATTGCGGCAAGCTCTTCGAAGTTGACTTTCGAAAAATATTGATTTGAGTCAAGGCGTAAATCACCCACATAACATACTGACGTTACAGTCGAAGGAATCTGGAATTCCACCTCGGAACCCTGTACAAAACCGGTACCATGCTGCACAGATTTGCCAACCCAACCCGTTTTCTGCGCCTCGCTGATATCATTCAGCCGTGGGCCGCTGGCTTGACGATTATTCTGACACTAGCGGGGCTGTATTTCGCTCTGCTGGCCTCCCCTGCCGACTATCAGCAGGGAGAAACCGTCCGGATCATGTACATTCACGTGCCTGCCGCGTGGATGGCGTTGTTTTGCTATACGGCGCTCGCTGTGGCCAGCGGCGTAGCGCTTATCTGGAAACACCCCTTGGCCGGTCTCGCTGCGCGCGCCACGGCACCCATTGGTGCGGGATTTACCTTCCTGGCGCTGGTTACCGGCTCTCTTTGGGGCAAGCCCATGTGGGGCACTTGGTGGGTTTGGGACGCCCGCTTAACGTCGGTCTTGATATTGTTCTTCCTATACCTCGGATACATGGCCCTGCAGGATGCCTTCGACGATGCCGAGCGCGGTGCTAAAGCATCGGCTATTCTCGCGCTCGTCGGATTTATCAACGTCCCGATCATCAAGTTTTCTGTCGATTGGTGGAACACTCTGCATCAACCTGCCAGTGTCGTGAAGATGAGCGGCCCGGCTATTCACTCCAGCATGCTGACGCCGCTGTTGCTGATGGCGCTGGCGTTCAAGGCCTATTACATCTGGTTGATGCTGATCCGTATCCGCGGCGAGATTAGCGCCATGAAAGTCCGCGCGCTCCGTATGCGCCAAGTCCATGCCGGTGAAACTTCGACCGCGAACGGTCCTGCCAAAGAAGGGGCCGATTGATATGGCTGAGATTACAGAGTTTCTCAACATGGGCGGTCATGCCGGGTTTATCTGGCCGGCCTACGGTATTGTCGCCATCGTGCTTGTCGGACTGTTTATTGCCGGTCGCCGGTTCCAGCATGCATCGGACAATGAGCTCGCCGCTTTGAACCCGCGTGCGCGGCGCAAATCAGAACCCACCTCGGAAGCCTCTCATGAAACGTAAACATAAACGCCTAACGTTTGTTGTCATTGCGCTTTGCCTGTTGGGCGCTGCTGCCGGGTTGGTGTTAAGCGCCCTAGAAGACAACATCGTGTTCTTCTTCAGCCCAACAGACTTGGTTGAGAAAAAGCCGAATTCAGGCCAGCGCTTGCGGCTCGGCGGCCTGGTGGCTGAGAACAGCGTCGAGAAACCAGGCGGTGGCATCACCATGTTCAAGGTCACCGACACCGCCAACACCATCAGCGTGCGCTACAAGGGCGTGCTGCCCGACCTGTTCCGCGAGGGCCAAGGCGTCGTCACCGAAGGACGCTTGCAAGGCAACGTCTTCGAGGCCGAGGAAGTGCTGGCCAAACACGATGAAAATTATATGCCGCCCGAGGTCGCCGAAGCGATCAAGAAATCGGGGCAATGGCAAGGTAAAGACGAAGGCAAGGCCCAGTGACAGCGGAACTCGGCCACTTCACCCTCATACTGGCGCTTGCCGTAGCTCTCGTTCAGGCGACCCTGCCGCTGATTGGCGCGGCCCGTGACGATGCCGCCTGGATGGCGCTCGCACGACCTGCAGCGATGTTTCAGTTTTTGCTGGTGGCGATCTCATTCGGGTGTTTAACGCATCTCTATGTCACGTCTGATTTCAGCGTCGTCAACGTCGTCAGTAACTCCAACACCGCTATGCCTATGCTCTACAAGGTCTCCGGCGTCTGGGGGAACCACGAGGGCTCGTTGCTGCTTTGGGTATTGATCCTGGCCATTTTCGGTGCCGCCGTAGCCGCCTTCGGGCGCAACCTGCCGCCGGCGTTGCGCGCACGGGTGTTGAGCGTGCAATCGATGATCGCAGTCGGCTTCTATTTATTCATACTGTTCACCTCGAACCCGTTCGAGCGGGTTTTTCCGGTTCCCCTGAATGGGCGCGAACTCAATCCGCTTCTGCAGGATCCCGGCCTCGCTTTCCACCCTCCCATGCTCTATCTCGGCTACGTGGGTTTTTCCATGGCCTTTTCCTTTGCCATCGCAGCGCTCATCGAAGGCCGGGTTGATGCCGCTTGGGCACGCTGGGTGCGGCCCTGGACGCTGGCGGCCTGGGCATTTCTGACAGGCGGTATCGCGCTTGGGTCCTGGTGGGCGTATTATGAACTCGGCTGGGGTGGCTGGTGGTTTTGGGACCCTGTCGAGAACGCATCGTTCATGCCCTGGCTGGCCGGCACGGCGCTACTGCACTCAGCCACCGTCGTGGAAAAGCGTGATTCGCTTAAGGGTTGGACCATCCTGCTGGCCATTGTCACCTTCTCGCTCAGTCTGCTGGGCACATTCCTTGTGCGCTCCGGCGTCCTCACCTCCGTCCATGCCTTTGCCACCGACCCTACACGCGGCGTGTTCATTTTGGCGTTGTTGGTCGTTGTCATCGGCGGCTCGTTGGCACTGTTTGCCTGGCGTGGCCCGCAACTGAAGAGCACCGGGTTGTTCCAGCCGATTTCTCGCGAAGGCGCACTGTTGTTCAACAATCTGGTCATGACAACGGCTGCGGCTGCCGTGTTGCTGGGCACGCTCTATCCGTTGTTTCTTGATGCTGTCGGCGGCGCAAAAGTCTCCGTCGGTCCACCGTTTTTCAATGCGGTGTTTATCCCGTTGATGATCCCGATGATTGCCGCCATGGCCTTCGGACCGCTACTCAATTGGAAACGCGGCGACATCGGCGCCGCCTTCAGCCGCCTCAAGATCGCCTTCGTACTCGCCTTGGTCGCCACGATAGCCACGTGGGCCTGGCAAACCGACGGACCGATTTTTGCCACTCTTGCCATGGGCCTCGCCGTATGGCTGGGCGTCGGCACGATGGCTGAACTGGCCGGTCGGCTACGTCTGTTTTCAGCCCCCGCCGGCATTTGGAGCCGCTTGATCCGCACACCGCGCGCCAGTTGGGGCATGGTGCTGGGGCATCTGGGGCTCGCCATCGCCATCGCCGGCATGGCCGGTGCCGGCGGCTGGACCAAGGAAAGCATCCAGACCATGAAGCCGGGCCAAACTGTCGATGTGTCGGGTTACGAATTCACTTTTAAAGGCGCTGACCAGGCCCAAGGCCCCAACTACACCGCCGTTACGGGGACCTTCGAAGTTCGGCATGGTGGTGAATCCGTCGCCACTTTGGTGGCTGAGAAACGCAACTATCCCGTTGGCGGCATGCCGACCACGGAGGCCGCTATCCACACCATGTGGAGCGGAGACCTTTATGCTGTGATCGGAGATGCAGAAGGAACCGACGGCACCTACGTGACGCGGCTCTATTTCAATCCGCTGGTCGTCTGGATGTGGATGGGTACGCTGATCATGGTCTTTGGTGCGACATTAAGCCTCACAGACCGCCGTTACCGCGTCGGCGCGCCGCGCCGTAGCCCGTCCCGGGCATCCGCCCCCGCGAGTGCATAAAGGACGGCCCCCATGCGTGATCGCTTGATTTACATCGTACCGTTGGCTTTGTTTTGCTTCATCGGCATTTATCTGGGCGTTGGGCTGACCCTGGACCCCAGAAAACTGCCCAGCATGCTCGACGGTCAACCGGTGCCGGGATTCGACTTGCCGCCGATCAAGCATCGTGGCGACAAGGGATTTGCCAACACTGACCTGCCGGGCGATGTATCTCTGGTCAATATTTTCGGTTCGTGGTGCGTGGCCTGCCGCGTCGAGCATCCGTTTTTGATGGAAGTGAAGAAAGCGAACCTCGTCCCCATCCACGGCATCGATTGGCGCGAGGAAGACCCGGAAGCCGGCCCAGCCTGGCTGAAGCGCTACGGCGATCCTTATACATTGGTCGGTGACGATCCGCGCTCCAAGGCAGCCATCGCTTTCGGAGTGACGGGCGCGCCCGAAACTTTCTTGGTCGATCGCGAAGGCGTTATTCGCTACAAGCACGTAGGACCGGTTAATCAGGCCGTATGGGATGACGTGCTGTGGCCGTTGATTGAAAAACTACGCCAAGGCGGAGCATCCTGACATGATCCGTTTAATGCTCGCTCTTTTGATTTTCATGATTTGTCTACCAGCTCAAGCTGTCGACCCGGGCGAAGTCCTGGCCGACCCAGCGTTGGAATCACGGGCGCGGGACTTATCCAAGGGCCTGCGTTGCGTCGTCTGTCAAAACCAATCCATCGACGATTCGGATGCGACCTTGGCGCGTGATCTACGCCTTTTGGTGCGTGAACGCCTGACCGCGGGCGACAGCGATCAGCAAGTGCTGGATTATGTTGTCTCGCGCTACGGGGATTTCGTGCTGCTGAAACCGCCGTTCAAAATTGCCACTTTGGCATTGTGGCTGGGCCCGCTGCTGATCGCTGGGCTCGCACTGTTCGGCGGGCTGGTGTTTTTCCGTCGGCAGCGCTCAGCCGTCCCGCAAGCTGCCGCAGCGACCGAACTCAATGATGCCGAGCGCAAACGCCTGGATGATCTGTTGAAGGACGACGACGCATGACCATCCTTTGGACAGCCGTTGCCGCCGTTACGGCGGTCGTCGTTTGCGGCATGCTTTGGGCACTCAACCGCCGCGGTTCGGGCGGAGCGGCGGATCGTCTGAATTACGACATTGCCGTCTACAAGGATCAACTTTCAGAACTTGAACGGGATTTGGCGCGTGGGCTGATCAGTGACGCCGAGGCCGAGGCCGCACGGGGCGAGATTGAACGCCGCATTCTGACCATTGCCGACAGTGCGGAAAATTCAATGTCGTCAGCAACCGCTCCACGTGGCCGGCGTGCCATCGCAGCCGTAATCGTAACGATGGCGGTTCCCGCTCTTTCATTTGCTCTTTATGCCCACTTGGGCTCGCCGGAGTATCCAAACACACCCTACGCCGCGCGCGATATCGCTGCCGAGCAAGCCCGCCAACAGCGCCTTAAGGAAGCAGGCGAGATGGCGGGGTTGGTTGAAAAACTCGCCCAGCGTATGGAAGAAACCCCAAACAACCTGCAAGGCTGGGTCTTGCTTGGTCGTACCTTACTGACGATGGAGCGCGAGGACGAAGCTGTGGCGGCATTGCGCCGAGCCGCCGAACTGGCGCCGGAGGATCCTGCCGTCGGGACCGAATTGGCCGAGGCTCTGGTGATCACCAATGACAATCGCGTCGGCGCCGAGGCTCGCTCCATACTTCAAGGTGTATTGTCACGCGATGCGCGCAGCCCCAGGGCACGCTACTACTTGGCATTGGCCGATGCCCAGGACGGCAAACTCAAGGAAGCTCTGCAAGGCTGGACCGATCTTCTGGCCGTGTCGCCACCAAATGCACCGTGGCGTGCCACCGTCGGCGAGAGCATTCGCCGCGCCGCGAAGGACTTAAAGATCGACCCTACAACACTGAAACCATCGCTGGCAGCAAAGCTTCTGGGGCCCGGCAAGCGAGCCCAGCCTCCCACCATGCCCACATCCCCAGGACCGACCCGCGAACAGATGGAAGCCGCCGGCCAGATGTCGGCCGACGACCGAACCGAAATGATCAAAGGTATGGTGCAACGTTTAGCCGACCGCCTGAAGGATAATCCCGATGACATTGCCGGTTGGCAACGCCTAGCTCAGGCTTACCGGGTGTTGGGCGAAACAAAGAAAGCCGAAGCAGCCGAAGCGCGCGTCCGCGCCCTGCAATGATCGATCTTCTTACCATCACGGTGCCAATCGAAGCGCTGCTGCAACTGGTGGCAGCGAGCATAATCATCAAGGTCACACCTGGCCCCGGTGTCACCGCAACCGTAGCAAGGTCCATGGCGCAAGGGCTCCGACCGGCGCTGGCCTTCATATTTGGTATCGTCATCGCCGAAATAACACTGGTGATGCTTTGTCTGACGGGACTTGCGGCCGTGGCTGCGCATTTTGAAGGGTTCTTTACCGCGGTTCGCTACCTTGGCGCAGCCTATCTGATTTATTTGGGATTCCGATTCTGGACTGCAGAGACCCATCCGACCAACGATACCGTGAGTACCAAGGGCGACTTCATGAAAGCGGCCCTTTCCGGCTACACAATCACCATGAGCAACCCCAAAGCCATTATTTTCTACGCCGCCTTGTTGCCCATGTTCATCGATATCGCCAACATCACGCTCGGAGATGGAATGCTTGTGTTGGGACTGATGGTCGTAGATATCGCAATCATCTTGACCGGATACGCCGTGCTGGCGTCACGCGCGCGAACGCTGCTCGGGTCGTCACGGCGCCTTCGCTGGTTCAACCGCGCTGCCGGAACCGCCATGCTCGGGGCCGGTGGCATGGTGGCAACGCAATAATTCCGACAATAGGGACTGGCCAGTTTCGGCCAGCGCTTTTATAACCATTCCGCCAGCAGAGAGTGTCACCACTCAACGCAGCGAAGGGAAAAGCAAATGTCTACGTTTAATACCATCGACGACCTGGACGTCCAGGGCCGTAAAGTTCTCGTCCGCGCCGATCTCAACGTCCCCATGCGGGATGGCAATGTCAGCGATACCACGCGTATCGACCGCTCCTTGCCGACCATTTCGGACCTCATGGAGAAAGGCGCCAAAGTTATTGTCATGTCGCACTTCGGTCGCCCCAAAGGCCAGGTGGTGCCGGAAATGTCACTTAAACCGGTTGCCGCAGCGCTGGAGAAAGCTATGGGCAAGGGCGTCGTATTCGCCAGTGATTGTATTGGCGACGATGCCGAAAAAGCTATTGCAGCGGCGGGTGACCGCGAGATCGTCATGCTTGAGAACCTGCGTTTCCACGCCGCCGAGGAAAAAAATGATGGCGGCTTCGCCGATCAACTGGCGGCTTTGGCCGATGTTTTCGTCAATGACGCCTTCTCCTGCGCGCATCGCGCTCATGCATCCACCGAAGCCATTGCCCAACGCCTGCCGACGGCAGCCGGGCGTTTGATGCAGGCTGAATTGACAGCGCTTACCGACGCGCTTGAAGCCCCCGTCCACCCTGTCGCCGCAGTCGTTGGCGGTGCAAAGATTTCCACCAAAATGGCGGTTCTGGGACATTTGATCGAGCGCGTTGACCAATTGGTTATCGGCGGCGGCATGGCCAACACGTTCCTGCACGCCCAGGGCATCGATGTGGGCAAGTCCCTTTGTGAGCCCGAAATGGCTGACCAAGCCCGCGACATTATGGAAAAAGCCGCAGCCGCCGGTTGCGAGGTGGTGCTGCCCATAGATGCCGTCGTCGCCGAAGAATTCGCCGAAGGCGCCGCCAACGCGACCGTCCCAGTCGAGGCCGTGCCGTCTGAGCGCATGATCCTCGATGTCGGGCCGGCGAGCATCGACGACCTGAAGCAACGTCTCGCCGGTTGCAAAACGATCGTCTGGAATGGTCCGCTGGGTGCATTTGAGATTTCGCCCTTCGATATGGGCACCAATGCCGTTGCCCTCGAAGCCGCCCGGCTTACGGTCGAAGGGTCGCTGCTTTCCGTCGCCGGCGGTGGCGATACCGTGGCCGCTCTGGCCAATGCCGGTGCCGTGGATGCATTTTCCTATGTATCCACCGCCGGTGGAGCTTTCCTGGAGTGGTTGGAGGGCCGCACCCTACCCGGAATTGCCGCGTTACAGAACGCAGATTGATTGGCTAGCGACGTTCCAACCCACGCCTCTTAACGACGCCTAGGTGGTGTACCTTGCCATGACGGCGGTTGTGGTTGCTGTTCGCGCGGGTCGGGTGCCGATAAGCGCCCCAACGGCGACGGGTGAATGCGGGTCATGATATCGTCGAGCATATTCTGCAGATACTGAGACTGGGCCAGCAACTTATTGGTCGCGTCCATGGCTTGCCGTGAGGCTGTGGATGCGATGTCTTGCGCAACAACGGAGACATTGTCCACCGACAGCCGTACACCCTGTAACGCACGCTCCGCGCGTTCGGTTGTTTCGCGGATCGCGTCAAGGCGCCCAGCAGCCACAGGGTCCTCCAGACCTCCAGCCCCGCCGCCCGTCGCGCCACCTTGGCGGTCGTCGGTATTGAACGGAATAAGATTTTCTCCATCGCCACCATAGTCTCTGGGCGAAGACCGGAACGCCAACAAGTTCACTTGGTCGCGCACCGCCGTCACCAGTCCACCCAACAGCTCAATCTGCGATGTTGCCTCACCGAGCGAACGCACTAATGCTTCGGTTCGTTCCACATCGTGGGCGGCCGCCGACACGTACTCGCTGAAATGGGTTAACTGCTGACTAACCGAAGAAATCGGACCACCGACATTATCAACCATTGGCAACGGCGGCGCAGAAGGCCCGGCTTCATCCATGGCTTCTGCTTGTGGTTCGGGCTCGGGTGGTGGTGGTGGCGGTGCCGGTTCAGGCGCCTCAATTTCGGCTAACAACGCGGCCTTGGCAGATTCGGCGGCTGCTTGTGCCTTGCGCTCCGCCTCAAGAGCTACATGCTCCATTTTTGCCTGCGTTTGTTCGAGCTGACGCTTGACCATATCCACATCGACCAGATCGTCCGCCCATTTGTCGAGTGCGCGTGCAATCTGGCCCGTCGCATCAATATTACCCCGCGCCGGAATGGGCGCCCCCCTGTCGCCGCCAGCAAGCCTGACGGCGGCCTCCGCAAGGCCTCGTACCGGGCCGAACACACTGCGCAGCAAAATCATGCCGGCAAACATAAACCACAGCACGATCGCCACCGTGGCGCCGCCAATCATGTAGCGGCTAAATGCCTGGGCGCGATCCAACCGACGCGCCGCTCCCGTGGCGATATCGCCGCTAAAGGCAATCAAGCCACCTAAGCTTGGGTCCATGTAGGAGGTGATTTCGCTAAATCGTCCGCGTTCTTTTTCAAGTGCAAAACGCGAATTGAGCATCGTCAGCATGTCGGTTTCATGCGCTTTGATCATATCGCTGAGTTGGTTTTTCTGTTTCTTCGGCAACTTGGATCTGCCGAGGAATGCCAAAAGCGCCCTGTAGCGTTCCTTAATTTCAGCAACGCCACGCTCTGATGTTGAGCGCAAGGTCTCTTGGCCCTCACGGTCAATGCGGATGATCTGATCGGCAAGATTGGCAACCTTGGCTTCGGTGAACCCGCGGACAAGAGACTGTGATGTCGTTCGCAGACGTTGGCTCAACCCGGTTTCGTTGGTCAGCCCCAATGCCTCTTCAGCGCGGACGAATTCGCCGAATTGCTGGTCATATTGCGCTATCCCATCGCGCAATGTGGCGATGTGCTGACGCAGCGACGCTGCTTCCGGAAACTGCCCGAGCCCATCCAGCGCAGCCTCCACCGCATCGATCTCGATGGCGAAGGATTCAGCCAGCGCCGGCTGTTTATCGAGGATAAAGACCTTCTCTAAGGACCGTGCGCGCGCGATTCCGGCCTCAACCCGGCCGGTCAACACGCCGATATCCCGAGCATGGCGGGCGTCGTTGATGGCGCCGGCCAAACGCTGATCAACGTAAATGAAAATGCCCGCAAGCGCGACGATGGCGAACAAGCCGATTAGCATGAACATGCTCATCCGCGTGGACAAGCTCGAGCGCCCAAGGAACGTCCGGTCATCCATGCCGTCGCCCTTCAGGTCAAGGAACTGATGTTCGTAGTCAGGATCCTGCGCCATATCTTCCGTCGACGTTCCCGTTTCGAGTTAGGTGATCATACCCCAAACCCTTAGAGTGGCACGATTTTCCATGACTTTACAAGAACTAGGGACGTTCCGACCACTTTACATTTCTTTCCCGTATCGCCACATTGAAGTCATGCGCGAGCCTACGAAATCAGGTCCTTCTGTCCATACCGTTCCCGAAGGCGACGATCGGCCCCGGCTGACCTGTATGGATTGCGGATATATCGCCTATGAAAATCCCAAAGTTATCGTCGGCGCCGTGTGCGTATGGGAAGATCAATTTCTCATGTGCCGTCGTGCCATTGAGCCGCGCAAGGGCTACTGGACCTTTCCCGCCGGTTTTCTTGAACTGAATGAAACCATGGCCGATGGTGCCGCCCGCGAGGCTTGGGAAGAGGCGACCGCAAAGATTCAGATCACCGGGTTATTGGGTATCTATGAAATTCCGCGCATCAGCCAAGTATACGTCATCCACAAGGCGGAAATGGACGCCCCATCCTTCGCCGCGGGGCCGGAAAGCGCTGAAGTTTGCTTTATGTCCTGGGAAGACATTCCCTGGGATGAACTTGCATTTCCGAGTGTCAGCTGGGGCCTGGAACGGTTCCGTGAAGACGATGGCCCGGTCTTTTATCAACACCCGACAGCCTGATCGGGTTATCCCGCGCGCACTTTCAGATTCCCTTAATCTTTGCCGCCTACATTATGCTCATGACAGACGGCATGACATCCTTGAACGGCAAAGCGGCAGGCATTACCCGACGCTCAGACGGTTACGGATCGACCTCCGTGCGCGAAGTGCAAGCGCGGGCCGCCGCCGTCGATCAAGGCCAATCCGAACATGAACGGCAAGGTCTCCGGCGCCTCAATCAGGTTTTATCCAATGATCAGGCCCCTCGTGAAAACGTGCCGCGCGGATTTTATCTCAATATCGAAATCTGAATTCTCAGCCATGCGTCTTGCAGCGCCCATGATGATCGCGATGGTCGTCCTGGCATTGGGTACGGCGTCAAATGCTGTGTATGCGGCCGACCTCATCGTCACGGTCTCAAACCTACGCAGCAATCACGGCGATGTGCATATCGCCCTGTATGATCGTCCCGATGCGTTTCCCGATAGCGACGGCATGTTAGTCGAACACGAAACGCCGGTGCTTCAACACAAAGCACGACATGTCTTTCGTGGGTTGGAGCCGGGCACCTATGCGATCGCCATTTACCATGACGAAAACGGCAACGATGATTTTGATACCAATTTCATAGGCCTGCCGCTTGAAGGATACGCCTTCTCAAACGGCGCCACGGTCTTTCTCGGACCACCCGATTTCGATGAAGCGGCTTTCTCGGTCGAAGACGCCGGGTCGAAGGCCGATATCGTCATTTCATATTAATTAGAACGCGCCGAAGCCCTCCAAAAACACAGCTTCCTCTGGCGTGGTGTCGCGCCCGAGAGCGGCATTGCGGGTTGGGAACCGGCCAAACCGCGAGATCACATAGTGATGATCGAGCGCATAGCGCAAATTGCCCTCATTGCCGAGCGCGCGATACAACTCAACGCTACGGATTTGGTCATCAATGTTCTCGCTGTGCATAAACGGCAAATAGAGAAATGAGCGTTTGGTCGGCGCGACGACTTGGTCATGGCCGCGCTCCAGCGCCGCCGATGCAATCTGGCGGGCCTTGGCGTCGGTCGCAAAAGCTTCGCCGCTGCCGCGATAAAGGTTTCGCGGAAACTGATCAAGCAGGACACACAGAGCCATGCTGCCGGATGGCATTTCGCCCCAATTATCGCACTCACCGCCGGCCGCAGCACGGGCGCGTTCAGCAAACCGGCTTTCGATTTCCGCATCGAAATCAGGATCGGCTTTGAACCATGCCGCGCGTGCCTCGCAATCTTGCGTTACGTCGGCATCACCGAACCAGAACTCCAAAATATCTTCCGTAACGCTCATTTCACACTCTCCGGTCTTTCGTCTCTGCGCCGGGCAACCTAACATGATCGCGAAGGAGACCCAAATGACCGATACGCCCCCCATCACCGCCTGGCTTCGCGCCTATCAGGGAATAGATGCACCCGATGAAATTGCCGACCCGTCCCGCACGGGCCGAGGCCCTGGCCACTTGGTTCAGGACAACCTGGACAGGCTGGTCTTCGATACCGAGCCGTCTTCGTTCACCAAGATGCTGCACCAATTGGCGCCGGAGGGGCTCGACGATGAGTGACAATATCACGCACCTGACCTTGGCTGCGGCTGCTAAGGCCATCGCGGCAAAAGACCTTTCGTCTGCGGAACTTACAACAGCCTGCCTGAGCCGTATCGAAGCTCACGCCGCGAAGATCGATGCCATCGCCGACATTGACCCTGAACATGCTATGGCTCAAGCCCATGCCGCCGACGATGCCCTGGCGAAAGGCGATGCCACGGGCCTCATGCACGGCGTGCCCCTGGCCCACAAGGACATGTACTACCGGGCCGGGCGGGTTTCCGGGTGCGGCTCAAAAATTCGCGCCGACTTCGTGCCGCAAGAAACCGGAACCGTGCTCGAACGGCTCGACGCCACCGGCGCCTTGGATATTGCGCGGCTCAACATGGTTGAGTTTGCACTCGGCGTCACCGGTCACAACGAGGTCATGCCGACACCGAAAAACCCTTGGAACACCGCACATATCACCGGCGGCTCGTCCAGCGGCTCGGGCGCATCGGTGGCCGCGCGGCTGGTGTTCGGCGCCATGGGTTCCGATACCGGCGGATCGATCCGGTTTCCCGCTTGCTGCAACGGCGTCACCGGTATCAAGCCAACCTGTACGCGGGTCAGCCGTTTCGGCGCCATGCCGTTGTCGCCATCGCTCGATACGCTCGGGCCTCTCGCCAGAAGCGTCGAAGACGCCACCATGATGTTTCAAGCCATCGCTGGCCACGACCCGCGCGACCCGACCAGCAGCCGTTTGCAAGTTCCCGACTACCTAAGCGGCCTGGACGGTGACCTGAAGGGCCTGCGCGTCGGCGTGCCCGAGACCTATTTCTATGACCCCGTGGAATCCGAGGTTGCCGACCTGGTGCGCGCCAGCCTGGCTGTCCTTGAGGCTGCCGGTGCCGAATTGGTGGGCGTCACCATCCCTGAATCCATCGCCATGACCAACCCGCTCACCAGCTTGATCACCGCGACGGAGGGCGCTTCCATTCACCAAGCCTGGCTGCAAGATCGGCCGCAAGACTACGGCAACCAGACCCGCGTGCGCATGAGCTCGGGCCTGACCACACCGGCGACGCGCTACCTGCAGGCGCTGAACCTCCGAGCACCGCTGCTGGCCGAATTTACCGAAGCCGTGTTCGATAAAGTCGATGTGCTTCACTGTCCGGTGATGATCACCCAAATCCCGACCATTTCCGATACCGACGTTGCCGCCAATCCGGGCTTTGCCGACTTCATCACCCAGATGGGGCACTGCACCCGGCCGGTCAATTTCCTAGGGCTGCCCTCCGTCACGGTACCCTGCGGCTTTACACCCAATGGTCTGCCCACCGCGTTCCAGGTTGTTGCGCGGCCGTTTGATGAAGCCACCATGCTGCGTGTCGGCCACGCCTACCAGATGGAGACCGACTGGCACATACAGGCGCCAACACTCTAAGAAACAACATCCCTCGGCATCTCGAACGGCCGCTCATGCTCGAACGCGGCGGCGGCGCGCAGCACCAGCGCATCGCCGTAGCGCGGGCCGACGATCTGCAAGCCCACGGGCAAGCCATCAGCCGTGAACCCGCACGGCACCACGCAAGCGGGCTGACCGGTCAGGTTGAACGGGTAGGTAAACGGCGTCCAATCGGTCCAACGGCTTCCCGGCTTAGGCTTAGGCTCAGGCACATCACGCCCGGCCTCGAACGGCGCAACCGCCAACGCCGGCGTTACCAGCAGATCATACTCGGCGTGAAACGCGTTCATCAGCGTGCCGAGCGCAATACGATCGTCACCCGCTTGGCTGTACTCATCCAGGCTGTAACCCGCTCCAATCCCCGCCACTTCGACGAGCCCCGGGTCCATATCCGCCCGCGCCGCTTCGGGGTAGGCGGAGATCATCTTGTGACAGCCCCAGTACCAATGCTTGTTGAAGCAATCGATGGGGTCGTCGAAGCCGGGGTCTTGGTGTTCGACCGAAGCCCCCATCTCACCAAAAACCTTCACCGCCCCCGCAACGATCTCCGCCACCTCCGGGTCCACATCGGCAAAACCGAGATCAGCACTGTAAGCAATCCGCAAATGCCTGACCCCCAGATCGAGCCCGGTGCGGAAATCCCACGGATCGAACGGCAAGGCCAGCCAATCGCGCGGATCGGGCTGCGAGAGAACATTCATCATCAGCGCCGCGTCCTCGACCGTGCGGGTGATCGGCCCCACATGGCTGAGCGAGCCGAACGCGCTGGCCGGATGCACCGGCACCCGCCCCGCTGTGGGCTTTAAGGCAAACACGCCCGTGAACCCCGCCGGAATACGCACCGAGCCGCCGCCGTCCGTGCCGATGTGCAACGCCCCCATGCCCAGCGCCGCGGCCACCGCCGCCCCGCCGCTGGAACCGCCGGGCGTTTTGTCGGTGTTCCAGGGGTTGCGCGTGATGCCCGTCAGCGGGCTGTCGGTAATGCCTTTCCAGCCCAGTTCCGGCGTCGTCGTGCGGCCGACGAACACCGCACCCTGCTGGCGCATCCGGGCGACGGCGGGGGCGTCCGCCGTTTCGGGCGCCGCACCTATGGTGGCTTTCGATCCGCGCCCGGTGACGGCGCCTTCCGTCAACAGCAGGTCCTTGATCGTAACCGGAACGCCATCCACCAAGCCAAAGGGCTCGCTCTTCATCCAGCGTGCTTCCGACTCGCGCGCGGCGGCCATGGCCGCATCCTCATCCACCTGACAGAACGCGTTGAGAGGCCCGTTCATGGCATTGATGCGGGCAAGCACATCCTTGGTCACCTCAACCGGCGACAGCGTCTTCCACTGGTAAAGATCCACCAGTTGCGTGGCGGAAAGATAACAGGCGTCGGTTTCATCCATGGTGGTCACACTTTCCCTGCATCGAATTCTTGCATTGATCCATCATACCAAGCCAGCCATAGGGTCCAACGTTAAAATCTTGCCAAGCTGAGCCAATGCCGCGACAGTTCACGGATCGCACCGTTCGCAGGAGCCCCTTATGTCTGGCTGGACCCAAAACCGCCTCACCGACCGCCTCGGTATCCGCTACCCGATCATCCAGGCCCCCATGGCCGGTGCGTCGACGCCTGAAATGGCCACCGCCGTGACCCGCGCCGGCGGCATGGGGTCGTTGGGCGTCGCGCTGCAATCGGCTGAGGCCACGCGCGCCGATTGCCAGGCCATCCGCACATCCACCAATGGTGCGTACAACATCAACTTCTTCGTCCATGCCGATGCCGTCCCCGATGCGGCGCGGGCCGAGACCACCCGCCAACAGCTCGCACCCTACTTCGAAGAGCTCGGCGCCGGTGATGTCCCCGCCGCCGAGGTTTCCAGCCTGCCCTTCAACGAAGACCACCTGGCCGTGGTGCTCGCCGAAATGCCGCCGGTGGTCAGTTTCCATTTCGGCCTGCCCCGCGAAGACCTGTTCCAAGCCGTCAAGGACGCGGGCATTTTCACCATCTCGTCGGCGACCAACGTGGCCGAGGCCAAGCAGCTTGAGGCCGGTGGTATCGACGCCATCGTCGCGCAGGGCTTCGAGGCAGGTGGCCACCGCGGCACTTTCCAAGAGCCCTATGAGGACGGCTGGGTCGGCACCATGGCGCTGGTGCCGCAAATCGCCGATGCCGTCTCGGTGCCGGTGATCGCGGCGGGCGGCATCGCCGACGGGCGCGGCATTGCGGCAGCCCTGGCCTTGGGGGCCGACGCCGCGCAATTGGGCACGGCGTTTCTGCCCTGTCCGGAATCGATGATCCCGCAGGTCCACCGAGATGCACTGGAGACCGCCCGCGACGACCAGACACGCCTCACCAGTGCCTTCTCGGGCCGCCCCGCGCGCGGCCTGGAGAACCGCTACATGCGCGAGATGGCGGGAAGCGAGGATAACTTCCCTGATTTCCCGATCCTCAACACGCTCACGGGCCTGTTGCGCAAGGCCAGCGCGGCGGCGGGCAGCGAAGATTTCGTCTCACTCTGGTCCGGCCAAGCCGCTGCACTAAACAAGACCCTACCGGCGGGCGAATTGCTGGACGCCTTGGTGGCGGAGACGGAAGCGACGTTGAAGCGCTTTTAGGCGACGCATTGGCGGCAATTGCTCCAAGACGCATCACAACTTATAATTCCCGCCATACAGGCAAGACCGTTGCCGACTGTGGAGGACGGTCGAATAAAAAAGTGCGGGTTGGAACCTATTGATTTTATTGGAGACCAAAAAAAATCTGGGGACCGAACCCAATTTTCCCCCACTCCCGTGCGTCGGGGATGGAGTGGCTGGCCGGCGCGTGGCTCCAGTGGTCTCGGTGTTCGCGTCTACTCTATTCGTCATGCCCGGACTTGATCCGGGTACCCACGTTTTGGTCCCGACCGGCTACACCGGTTTGAAGTCGTGGATACGCGGGTCAAGCCCGCGCATGACGATGGTTTCTGTTGGGCAGAATCCGGAAAAAAGTGACAAAACGAACCCAATTCACCAAAGCCGTCACCACTTCTCCCGTCATTCCCGCGAAGGCGGCAATGACGATATTGCAAAAACCGAAACCAACCCGCTCGCTCACCAGCAAGCATCGGCTCCGGTCGAAAACCTATACGAATGTCAAATAGCGTGCCGTCATCGACCTTACGAGAGCATAGAACGATGATGCAAATTCTCTATAGCATGATTTCTAAAAAAGTCAATAAATTCCTATTACAGATAAAAAATGATTCCCGCCTTGAAAAGACTGCATGCGAAGAAACGCATATATTCTCTCCAGAACTCTCAACACTTCTGAAGAGAATCGCCAGCGTACTCCTATTTTCTGTTTTGTTGTCATTCCGCTCAGGAGCCGCATTCGCCGATCTCGGTTCAGCAGCGGACCAATGCCGAGATAAGAATCTCTATCCGAAAGTTAGATATGCAGCATGCAATAAGGCACTGAATTCCGGCGACGTGCTGACGGAAGATGCCCCTTCAATACACCTGCAAATTGCTCGGTATCATGAGGAACAAAAACGATTTGATGTGGCATTGGAAGTATATGATCGGCTGATATCGACGTTCCCGCATTATGCGTTGGGATACATTGGTCGAGGGCAGTTACACCTGCGTCGTCGAGAGCACGATTTGGCGATCAACGACTTGGCCGAGGCAATCCGGCTCGATCCGGAACTCCAGATCGCCTATTTCCTGCGAGGGTCGATTTATCATGTTCAGGGACTACGGGAGAAATCCCTTTCGGATTTAAACGAAGCCGTGCGTCTCAACCCAAATGACGCGCGATCCCATAGCACGCGTGCCGTGCTGTTGGCCGATATTGGGCAGTATGATGCGGCAACTTCGGATATTGAACACGCGATCGATTTAGCGCCGGACGATGCGTTTGTCCGTGGAGAGCGAGGCGCCGTATTCAGGCGGAAAGGCAATCTGGACGAAGCAATCAAGGATTTTGAATTCGCACTGTCGAAAGATCCAACCCTCGCGTTCGTCTATTTCGAGCGTGGGACTGCATATGCACGCAAAAACGATTATGAACAGGCCATCATCGATTTCGACCAAACATTGAAGCTGAACCCAAACGACGATCTAGCCCACTACAATAAGGCGGTCTCCTTGGAAGCGCTTGGTAAAACCAATGCAGCATTACAAAGCTACGGACAGGCGGTTTCGGCAAACCCCCGATTCAAGGAAGCGTTTTACAACAAGGCGATTTTACTCTGGCAGAAGGGTCTGCACAGCGGTGCCGTCAATGAATTCGAGGCAGTACTTGGACTTGCGCCGAACAGCCCCAGGGCTCTCAACGGTTTGGTATGGATATTGTCCTCTACCCGTGATGCGACGATTCGAAATGGCCCGCGCGCTGTTCGGTTGGCTCACAAACTTCTGAAACTGAGCGACATTGCAGAGGACCACGCCGCATATGCGGCGGCACTTGCCGAAACCGGTGATTTTCCGGGCGCCATCGAAGAACAACAAAAAGCAATCAACAAATCGACGGTTGTTGGCCGACCAGCGATGATCGAGGCGTTTTCCCGCATGTTGGTGCTGTTCAAGGCGAACCGGCCCTATCGGCTAGAAGAATTCGAGAACTGAGAAAGATTGATTATGGGGAATTCCGCGGAGAATTCCGGGGGACAGTATACTTAAAAATGAGTCACGTACGCAGGAACCATGTACCTTTAATTCTCCGCCGATGCCGTGACTTCGAGACAGGAAACGACGCTGCCCCCTACCCCTCAACCCCCATCAAAGAGCGAGCAAACGCCACTGCCTCGAACGGCCGCAAATCCTCGATCCCCTCGCCGACGCCGACCGCATGCACCGGCAGGCCGAATTTTTCCGCTAAGGCGACGACCACGCCGCCCTTGGCCGAGCCATCCAACTTGGTCATCACCAGGCCCGTCACATCGACCATCTGCTTGAAAGTCTCCACCTGGCTGTGGGCGTTTTGGCCGATGGTGGCGTCCATGACCAGCAGCACACTATGCGGCGCGGTGTCGTCGACCTTGCCGATGACGCGGACGATCTTTTCCAACTCGGCCATCAAGTCCTTGCGGTTCTGCAACCGCCCTGCGGTGTCGATCATCAACACGTCGGCATTGGCGGCTTTGGCTTGCTCGAGTGCGGTGTAGGCCAGCGCCGCCGCGTCGCCGCCCGGCGTGCCGGTGATGACGGGGCAATTCGAGCGCTCACCCCAAACCTGCAACTGCTCGACGGCGGCGGCCCGGAACGTATCGCCCGCGGCGATCATCACCGAGCGCCCGTCATCCTTGAACTGTTTGGCCATCTTGCCGATGGTCGTCGTCTTGCCTGAGCCGTTGACGCCGCAGACCAGCACCACATGGGGGGCGTGGCCGGGATCGATCTCGAGCGGCTTGGCCACGGGGGCCAAAATGTCGGCGATGTCTTCGGCCAGGGCGGCGCGGACGACATCGGCGGAGACATCAGGCTCGAACCGGCGATCGGCAATGGCGCCGGCCAGCTTGGCCGCCGTGGTGACGCCCATGTCGCCGGTGATCAGGATTTCCTCCAGCTCATCCAACGCGCCGGCGTCGAGCTTGCGCTTGGTGAACAGATCCGTGATGCCGCCGGTGATCTTTTGCGACGACTTGGACAGCCCGTCCTTGAGCCGCCCGAACCAGCCGCCGGATTTCCCCGATTTCTCTTCACTCATGCCGGGACACCTTCGAAACCATTGGCGGTCATGGCGGCAAGGCGCACATCGATGATCTCTCCGGGCGTCCCGAAACCCTCACACGACACCGCAACGTAGTGCTCGTCATGCCCGGCACCCGGCTTTTCCACCAGCACGCGGCCGACATCGCCAAGCTGGCGCTGCTTGAAACCGGTCAGCGCTTGGTCCCCGGCATCGCGCAACTGCGCCGCGCGCGCCTTCGCCACATCGCCCGGCACCCGCGGCATGAGGGCCGCCGGTGTGCCTTCGCGGGCCGAATAGGGAAATATATGCAGGTGCGAGAGTTCCAACTCGCGCACGGCGGCCAATGTGTTTTCGAACATGGCGTCCGTCTCGGTCGGGAACCCGGCGATCAGGTCCGCGCCGATGGCGGCGTCGGGGCGCGCACGGCGCACGCGCTCGATGACGGCCACGGCGTCAGCGCGCGTGTGGCGGCGTTTCATGCGCTTCAATACCATGTCGTCCATGGCCTGTAAGCTTAAGTGCACATGCGGCATCATGCGGGGCTCGTTCTCCAACAGATCAAACAGCGCGTCGTCCATGGCGGCGGGATCGAGCGAGCTTAGGCGCAACCGCGCCAGATCGGGCACGCCGTCCAACAAGCGCCGGATCATGCCGCCCAGTTTCGGCGTGCCGGGCAAATCGTCGCCGTACGAGCAGATATCGACGCCCGTGAGCACCACTTCCTTATAGCCCTGCCCCACCAGTTCCGAGACTTGCCGCACCAGATGGCCGAGCCCGACGCTGCGGTTCGGCCCACGCGCAAAGGGGATGATGCAAAACGTGCAGCGGTGATCGCAGCCCTGCTGCACCTGGACAAACGCCCTCGCCCGGCCCTCGAAACCACTGATCAGGTGCGGGGCGGTCTCGCGCACGGTCATGATATCGGTGACGTGCACGGATTGATCTTCTGTGGTCCAACCGCCGTAACTCTCCGGCTCAAGCTTCTCCGCATTGCCGAGCACGCGGTCGACCTCGGGCATGGAACCAAATTTCTCCGGTGCCAGTTGCGCGGCGCAGCCCGTGACGATCAGCTTGGCGTTCGGGTTGTCGCGCTTGGCGCGGCGGATGGCCTGGCGCGCCTGGCGCTCGGCCTCCGCGGTGACGGCGCAGGTGTTGATGATGACGGCATCGTCCAGGCCCGCCGTGCGCCCATGCTCGCGCATGATTTCGGACTCGAACGCATTCAAGCGGCATCCCAGCGTGATCACCTGGGGTCCAGGTTGCGGGCCGCTCATAGCCCTAGCCCGCCGTTTCCAGGAGCGAAGCGTCGAGATGCCCGTTGAACACCGTCGCCGTCGGCCCGGCCATCAGCACGTGGCCATCATCGCGCCAATCCAGGAACAGCGATCCACCATCCAGCACAACCTCGACCGAGCGTCCGGTGAGCCCGCGCCGATGTGCAGCCACGGCGACCGCGCAGGCACCCGATCCGCAGGCCTGGGTAATGCCGACCGCGCGTTCCCACACCCGCATGCGCAGTTTGTCGGTGTCGAGCACGGATACCATCTCGATGTTGGAGCGGGCGGGAAACATCGGGTGCGTCTCCAACTGCGGGCCGATGGCGGTCAAATTCACGGCTTCGGCGTCATCGACGAAAAACACCGCGTGCGGGTTGCCGATATTGACGCCGACCGCGTCCGAGAGCGGCGCGTCTTCCAGCTCTATATGCAAGGTGTCGGCGGATTGGGCTAACGGGATGTCGCCCCAGTCCAAATTGGCCGGACCCATATCAACGGACACCAGGCCGTCTTCGCGCCGCATGGCCAGCAGCACGCCGGCGACCGTCTCGACGCCGATGGCGTCGCGGCCAAGCTCGTCCATCACCAATGCGGCGACGCAGCGCGTACCGTTGCCGCAGGCCTCGGCCTCCGAGCCGTCGGTATTGCGGATTTCCATGAACACGTCGGCGGCACTGTTTTTCGCCGGGCGCATGATCAACAGTTGGTCGAACCCGACACCGGTGCGCCGGTTGCCGATGGCCCTTGCTTGAGGCACGCCAATGGGCAGCGACGCTTCGCGGCCATCCAAAACCACGAAATCGTTGCCCAGGCCATGCATCTTAATGAACGGCAATCCAGTCATACCGGGCTACATATGCCGCTAGGTGGCGGAAGTCCACCTTATTTGCCCTGATCCCGGGCAATATGGCGGGGTCAATAGTGGCCGGATTTGACGCAGGCCTTGAGCAGGGCAATCAACTGGCGGCGGTGGTCTTCGTTGGGAATGCGGGAAAACACCTCCACCAAGGCCTCGGTTTCCGCCACCCGTTCCGGCGATGGACGGTCAAGGGGAGCCGTCGGAGGCACGACCGCCAGATCATCAAAAAAATACGGCACCTCGACATCCAAAGCGTCGGCCAACGCCAGCAACGTCGCGACATCGGGGTCACGCGCCCCCGCTTCCACACCATTCAGCACCCGGCGCACGAGGCCCGAGCGGCGTTCCAGCTCAGCCTTCCTCATGCCAAGTTCATTGCGGCGAGTCGAGACGCGACGGCCAATGGCCGCGCTCAAATCGCGGACAATCTGTGATCTCTTTTCACGCGCCATTTTGATTGATGTTTTTTATGAGAACACCCCAATAACGATTGCTACTTTTTCTTGCTGTTATTTGTTTACACAATCTCTGGTTTATCACGCGCGCCGGTTTCCGCCAAGGCCGGTTTTTTCCGGCCCGCACGATTTCCCGCCGCGTTACCGGGAACCTTGACAGGCAGCGGCGCGAAACCTATGTTGCCGCCGATTCCAAGGGCATTCCGTGACCCTACGCCTTAAGGGGCGCCGTCAATCCGCGAGTTTCGCGCATTGGCGCGTTTTCGGTTGCGGCCTTTGAATCATTGGCAATTCACACGACGGACGAAACCATGTTCGACAGTCTTTCAGATCGCCTCGGCGGTATTTTCGACAAGCTCACCAAGCGCGGCGCGCTGCGTGAGGCCGATGTCGATGAGGCGCTGCGCGAGGTTCGCGTGGCACTTCTGGAAGCCGACGTGGCGCTCAGCGTGGCCAAAGACTTCATCGCCGCGGTGCGCGAAAAGGCCGTCGGCCAGGATGTCCTGAAAAGCGTCACGCCGGGCCAGATGGTGGTCAAGATCGTCCACGATCAATTGGCTGCGACGCTCGGTAGTGACGAAGAGCTAGGTGAAAGCGCCATCAACATCGCCGGCTCGCCGCCCGTCGCCATCTTGATGGTCGGGTTGCAAGGCTCGGGCAAAACCACCACCACCGCCAAACTGGCGCGCCGCCTGACCGAGAAGAACCGCAAGAAGATTTTGATGGCATCGCTGGATGTCTACCGCCCCGCCGCCCAACAGCAGTTGGCGACCCTGGGTGAACAAATCCAGGTGCGCTGCCTGAATGCCGTATTGGGTGAACAGCCCGTTGCCATCACCAAGCGCGCCATGCAGACGGCAAGGCTTGAGGGCTTCGATGTCGTGTTGCTCGATACCGCGGGCCGGCTGCACATTGACGAAGAATTGATGCGCGAAGTGGCCGATGTCCGCGACGCATCGAGCCCGGCGGAAACGCTGTTGGTCACCGATGCCATGACCGGCCAGGACGCCGTCAACGTGGCGCGCGAGTTCAACGAGAAAATCGGCATCACCGGCATTGCCCTGACCCGCGTCGACGGTGATGCGCGCGGCGGTGCGGCGCTGTCCATGCGCGCCATCACCGGCAAGCCGATCAAGCTGATGGGCACCGGCGAAAAGATAGAGGCGCTGGACGATTTCAACGCCGAACGCATCGCAGGCTCCATCCTCGGTATGGGCGACGTTGTGGGTTTGGTGGAAAAAGCCCAGGAAGTCGTCGCCGAAGAAGACGCCGAGCGCATGGCCAAGAAGATGCTCAAGGGTCTGTTCACCCTCGACGACATGGCCGAGCAGCTGGGGCAGATCAAGAAAATGGGCTCGTTGGAGGGCCTGATGGGCATGTTGCCCGGCGCGCAAAACGTCAAAAAACAGATGGCCGCCCACAACATGGATGACAGCCTGATCAACCGCCAAGAAGCGATCATCCGTTCCATGACTAAGGCGGAACGGCGCAACCCGAAAATTCTCAACGGATCCAGACGCCGACGAATCGCGGCGGGATCGGGCACCAGCGTGCCGGAAGTGAACCGGCTTTTGAAGCAGTTCAAGCAAGTCAGCTCGATGATGAAAAAAGCCGGCAAGAAAGGTAAACGCGGCATGGCGGGGATGATGCCCGGCATGATGCCCGGAAAAATGCCAGGACTGCCGCCCGGCATGCGCTGAGCGGTAATCCATGAACAAACAATGCAAGATTAATAGAAAACGACGAAAGGACGACAGTTAGATATGTCTTTGAAGATCAGACTCTCCCGCGGTGGCGCCAAAAAGCGGCCGTTCTACCGTGTTGTGGTTGCGGATTCCCGCAGCCCCCGTGATGGCCGGTTCATCGAACGCATCGGTTCCTACAACCCGATGCTGCAGAAGGACAACCCGGACCGTTTCACCATCAACGAAGAACGCGCCAAGCATTGGCTCAGCGTCGGCGCACAGCCGTCCGACCGCGTCGCCCGCCAGATGAGCGTGCTGGGCTTGGTCGAAAAGCCGTTCGTGCCGGAGCAGACCAAACAAGATAAGCCCCGCGCCAAAACGCTGGAGCGCATGAAAGAGCAAGAAGAGAAGCAAAAAGCCGCCGATGAGGCTGCTGCCGCTGAAAAAGCCGCCGCTGCTGAAGCTGCCGCCGAAGCGCCTGCTGAGGAAGCGCCCGCTGAGGAAGCACAGGCGGAAGAAGCACCGGCCGAGGAAGCTGCACCGGAAGAAGCGGCTGCTGAAGAGGCGCCGGCTGAAGAAGCCCCTGCTGAAGAGGCTGCTTCTGAAGAAGAGACCAAGGAGGAGGGCTGAGCCCTGAAGCGCGCGTGAGCACCCAGCCTGATCCGGCCAAGCTTGTCATGATGGGCACCATCGGTGCGCCTCGCGGCATCAAGGGCGACATCCGGATCAAGAGTTTCACGGAAGACCCCCGAGACCTTGCCGCCTACGGTTCCTTATGGAGCGCCGACGGGTCCAGGGAGTTCAGGGTGAAGGTCATCGGTGAAACCAAGGGCCAGGTGATCGCACGCATCAAGGGGGTCGCCGACCGCAACGCGGCGGAAGCACTGAAGGGCACGGATTTGTACGTGCCGCGTGATGTGCTCCCGCCACCCGAGGACGACGCCTTCTACCACGTGGACCTGATCGGCCTTCGCGCCGAGACCACGCACGGTGAATTCCTAGGCGAGGTGCGGGCGGTCTTCGACCACGGCGCCGGCGATGTCTTGGACCTCGGCGGTGGGCCCTACAAAGGACTGATGGTGCCGTTCACGCTTGATGCGGTGCCGGAAGTCGATTTGGCGGGCGGTAAATTGATTGTCGATCCGCCGGAAGGGCTCTTAGAGCCGCCGGATGATGACGCGAAGAGAGACGAAGACTTAGGATAAAGACTGGGATTATGTGGCGTAGCACGATCATCACCCTGTTTCCGGAAATGTTTCCGGGTCCGCTTGGCGTCAGCCTTGTGGGTCAGGCGCTGCGCGACGGCCTGTGGTCGCTCGACACCGTGAATATCCGCGACTTCGGCATCGACAAGCACCATTCCGTTGACGACACACCCTTCGGCGGCGGGCCGGGCATGGTCATGCGCGCTGATGTGATCGATAGCGCCATTCGGGCCGCCAAGGCTGATGCGGAAGACTTGCCGGTACTCGTTACCTCTCCGCGCGGCCGGCCATTAAGTCAATCCCGCGTGCGCGAATTGGCCGCGGGTCCGGGTCTTTGTGTGGTTTGCGGCCGGTTCGAGGGGATCGATCAACGCGTCATCGACGAACACGACCTGGAAGAAATCTCGATCGGGGATTTCGTGCTGTCGGGCGGCGAGCCTGCGGCCATTGCCCTGCTCGATGCCTGCGTGCGGCTGTTGCCGGGCGCCATCGGCAAAAGCGAAAGCCTGGACGAAGAAAGCTTCGAGCAAGGGCTTTTGGAGTATCCACACTACACCCGCCCCCAGGCCTGGAACGGCCGCAGCGTGCCGGACGTATTGCTGTCGGGCCACCATGAAAAGATCAAAGCATGGCGTTTGGCTGAAGCCAAAGCCATCACGGAACACCGCCGGCCGGACCTTTGGGACCGGTACCAGCGGAAAAACAGTTGAAGAATCGGCTAATTTTTGAGACCTTGCGCCCCGTCGCACCGGCGGGTCGCGGCAAAGTGAAGGAATAGAACAATGAACGTCATTCAAGAGTTGGAAAACCAGGAAGTCGAAAAGCTTGGCGAAGGCCTCCCGGTATTTGCCCCAGGCGACACGCTTCGGGTCAATGTGAAGGTTGTCGAAGGCTCGCGTGAGCGCGTACAGGCCTTTGAAGGGGTGTGCATCGGGCGCAAGAACGCCGGGCTCAATTCTGCGTTTACGGTGCGCAAACTGAGCTATGGTGAAGGTGTGGAGCGTGTGTTCCCGCTGTATTCTCCGACCATCGATTCGATCCAGGTGGTGCGCCGTGGCGATGTCCGCCGCGCCAAGCTGTACTACCTGCGTGGCCGCACCGGTAAATCGGCACGTATCGCCGAGCAGACCGATGGCTTCAAGGCCAAGCTGGCCGCCGAAGAACGCCGCGCGGCGGAAGTTGTGAAGCAGGAAGGCAAGAAAGTCGCCAAGGCGAAAGCCGACGCAAAAGCTGCGCCTGCCGCAGAAGCTACAGAAGCCGCTCCGGCGGAAACCACCGAAGACTGATAGAGACGCAGGTTCTTGCCCCGGTTCGCTATTGCCGGGGCAAAACCGTTTTGGGGAGGGAGTGAGGCATGTCGAAGCCGCGCACGCTGTTTGATAAAATCTGGGACAATCATCTGGTCAACGTCCAGGAAGACGGCACTTGCCTGCTGTATATCGACCGCCACCTCGTGCATGAGGTCACCAGCCCCCAGGCCTTCGAAGGCTTGGCCAACGCTGGCCGCAAAGTGCGCCGCCCCGACGCCACGCTGGCTGTTCCCGATCACAACGTGCCCACAACGCAGCGCGGCGGTTACATCGAGAACGACGAAAGCCGCATCCAGGTGGAGACCCTACAGAAAAACTGTAAGGATTTCGGCGTACCATTGTTTGATGTTGATGACATCCGCCAAGGCGTCGTGCACATCATCGGCCCCGAGCAAGGTTTTACGCTGCCCGGCACCACCATCGTCTGCGGCGACAGCCACACGGCGACGCATGGCGCGTTCGGTGCGTTGGCCTTCGGCATTGGCACATCCGAGGTCGAGCACGTCCTGGCCACGCAGACATTGCTGCAAGCGCCCTTGAAGAACATGCGCATCACCGTCGACGGCGCGCTGCCCGAAGGCTGCACGGCGAAGGATCTGGTATTGGCGCTGATTGGCAAGATCGGTACCGCCGGCGGCACCGGTTATGTGATCGAATACGCCGGCCAAGCCATCCGCGATCTGTCCATGGAAGGCCGCATGACGGTCTGCAACATGACCATCGAGGGCGGCGCGCGCGCCGGTCTGGTGGCGCCCGACGAGAAAACTTTTGAGTACCTGATGGGCCGTCCCATGTCGCCGAAGGCCGCCCAGTGGGAAGCCGCCGTCAATTTCTGGAAGACGCTACCGTCCGACGAAGGCGCGGTGTACGACAAGGAAGTGACACTCGATGTCTCTGAGATCGTGCCGCAAGTCACTTGGGGCACCAGCCCAGAAGATGTGGCCCCCATCAACGGTACCGTCCCCATGCCGTCCGATTTCGACGACGAACTGAAACAAGCCGCCGCCCAAGATGCCCTCGACTACATGGGCCTGACGGCGGGCATGCCGATCACCGATATCAAGATCGACACGGCCTTCATCGGATCGTGCACCAACGGCCGCATCGAAGACATCCGCGCCGCCGCCGCTATCGCCAAGGGCCGCAAGGTCGCCGAGGGCGTCAGAGCGCTTGTGGTGCCGGGGTCCGGTTTGGTCAAGGAACAGGCGGAAGAAGAAGGCCTGGATAAAATCCTGGTTGAGGCCGGTTTCGAGTGGCGCGAAGCGGGCTGCTCCATGTGCCTGGCCATGAACGACGACAAGCTGGAACCGGGCGAGCGTAGTGCGTCCACATCCAACCGCAACTTCAAAGGCCGCCAAGGCTTCAACGGCCGCACGCATCTGGTTAGCCCGGCCATGGCCGCCGCTGCCGCCGTGACCGGCCACTTGACGGACGTCCGCGAGATCGACTGATGGACGCCCTCGCCCCAACGGGCATGGGCTATCACGGTGTTGCGGACTGGCGGCGGCGGGTGTTTGAGCTTTATGGCCGCATCCGTGCGAGTGCTCAGCCGCAAGATGCCTGGGAACAATGGCGCGAAGCGCGCGACGAGATGTTGCGCACGCATGAACAATCCCCTCTAGACGATGATGACCGCGCGGCATTCGAGGCGCTTGAATTTTACGACTATGACCCCGGTTTACGATTCATTGTCGAGGTGGTGGCATCCGCCTCGGAAGAGAAATTGAACATGGACCTGGGGGCTGACGGCACGGCGGAACTGGCGCCCGCAGGACGCACACAAGGTTTGGCCGATGCCTTGGGTGGCGAGCTAAACCTCTATTGGATCACCGGCTATGGCGGCGGATTGTTTTTGCCCTTTGCCGACGCCACTTCGGGGATTGAGACCTATGGCGGCGGGCGTTATGTTCTCGACACCATCAAGGGTGCTGATTTAGGGTGCGCTGATAACGGGGGGCTGGTGATCGACTTCAATTTCGCCTACAACCCGTCGTGCTCATATTCATCGCGTTGGGTGTGCCCGTTAGCACCCAGCGACAACACCCTGCCCCAACCGGTTCACGCCGGTGAGCGCACGCTCGGCAGGCACTAAGACAAGACACGGATTTAGAGGATCCCAGCAAGGGGACGCAGGAGAGAGACCGATGGAAAAATTCACCACGTTGACAGGTGTCGCGGCACCCATGAACAAGATCAATGTCGATACCGACATGATCATTCCCAAGCAGTTCCTGAAGACCATCAAACGCGCGGGGCTGGGCAAAAACCTGTTCGACGAGATGCGCTTCGACCGCGACGGCAACGAGGTCGAGGATTTCGTCCTCAACCAGCCGGCCTACCGCGAAGCAAAAATTCTGGTCGCCGGCGACAACTTCGGCTGTGGCTCGTCACGTGAACACGCGCCCTGGGCGCTGCTGGATTTCGGCATCCGCTGTGTCATCTCCACCAGTTTCGCCGATATCTTTTACAACAACTGCTTCAAGAACGGCATTTTGCCGATCAAGGTCACCAAGGAACAGCTCGATCAGTTGATGGACGACGCTGAGCGCGGCGCCAACGCGACGCTCACCATTGATCTGGAAGCGCAAACCATCCAAGGCCCCGACGGCGGCGAGATCGCCTTTGAAATGGACGACTTCAAGAAGCACTGCCTGCTCAACGGTCTCGACGATGTCGGCCTGACCATGGAGAACAAGGGCAAAATCGAAGAATTTGAAAATCAGACCAAAGGCTCACAGCCCTGGCTGTTCGCCGCTGAGTAACGCGGCACCGTACGAACACCTCCCCTCCCCCCCTGTGGGGGAGGGTCAGGGTGGGGGGTCTAAGCGCCGTCCGGCGCGAAACACATTTTTCTCCCCTCACGGGTTCCCACCCCCACCTCAATCCTCCCCCATAAAGGGGAGGAAGAGAAGCAAAAGTAAAGACGAAGGGAATATGAACCATGTCTGCCAATAAGAAACTCCTGTTCCTGCCGGGTGACGGCATCGGCCCCGAGGTCATGGGCCAAGTGCGCCGGGTCATCGACTGGATGGACAATCGCCGCCACGTCTCCTTCGATGTGGACGAAGACTTGGTCGGTGGCGCCGCCATTGATGCCACCGGCACATCGCTTGACGACGCGACGCTGGACAAGGCGATGAGCGTCGACGCCGTGCTTTTGGGTGCGGTCGGCGGACCCAAGTGGGACAACGTTGCACGCGATATCCGGCCAGAAGCCGGCTTGCTGAAACTGCGCAAGGAAATGGACCTGTTCGCCAACCTGCGCCCGGCCACCGTGCTGCCGGCGCTGGCGGATGCATCGAGCCTTAAGGAAGAGCTGGTGTCGGGTTTGGATATCTTGATCCTGCGCGAACTGACATCGGGCGTTTATTTCGGCGAGCCCCGCGGCATCACCGAAAACGCCGACGGCTCGGCGGAAGCGGTCGACAGCCAGCGCTACACGTCATCTGAGATCGAGCGCATTGTGCGTGTCGGCTTCGAGCTGGCCGGTAAGCGCGACAAGAAACTGCATTCGGTCGAGAAGGCCAACGTCATGGAAACCGGCGTTCTGTGGCGCCGTATTGCGACAGAAGTCGGCAAGGATTTCCCCGAAATCGAGCTTGAACACATGTACGCCGACAACTGCGCCATGCAATTGGTGCGCGCGCCGAAACAGTTCGACGTCATTGTTACCGATAACCTGTTCGGCGACGTGCTGTCCGATTGCGCCGCCATGTTGACGGGCTCTCTCGGCATGCTGCCGTCTGCCAGCCTGGGTGCTGAAGATGAAAGCGGCCGCAGGAAGGCACTGTACGAGCCGGTACACGGCTCAGCCCCCGACATCGCTGGCGAAGACAAGGCCAATCCGTTGGCGACGCTGCAATCGTTTGCCATGATGCTGCGCTACAGCTTCGATGATGGTGAAAACGCGGACCTGATCGAACAGGCGGTGAAAAACGTCCTCGACCAAGGCTTGCGTACCGGCGACATCATGCAGGACGGCAAGACCTTGGTGTCGTGCACCCGCATGGGCGAGGCGGTTTGCGAGGAGTTGGATAAGCTGGCCGCTTAAGCAACCGAGACTTTTCTTAAAAGCGGCAGGCTTGAAAAGGCCTGCCGCTTTTTGTTGCGCTGATTTCCAAGCCGGATTATAGAAATGCCCATGAAAACGATGATCAGCGTGCGACGCGACCGACGTAGCGGAACTTCCACCAGGGAGGCCGGGGCCTAGACGCGCGTTTTTTTTCGATCACGTTTAGTGCATGACCCGCGGTCCTTCCGCGGGTTTTTTTTGTTTTTGGAGAGGACCAATGATGATCACAACGACACAGGGAGCGGTGGACCTGGCACTCAGGCCACCACAGGACCGGACGGAATGGCAAGCGATCCACACGCTGCGCCGTCGCTCCCTGTTCGCCGGTGAGCAGATCTATCGTGAAAACCACCCAGACGACCGGGCTGGTGACCAACGCGTATTGACACTGGTGTCTGGCGGGGAGTTCATCGGCACCATGCGCGCCGATCTTTCGCATCCCGTGTGGGCGGCGTTTCGGTTGGTTGCCATTGCGCCGTACCGGCGTGGCCATGGTTACGGATCCGCCATGATTCGGATGGCCGAGGATTTCGTCCGGGAAAGGGGCTGGCGGCGGGTTCGGTTGCATGCCGTTGAAGAGGCCGTCGGTTTCTATAAACGCTGCGGATTTCATCCGGTCTCGTGGGACGAGCCTTCGCGTATTGAGAAATGCGTGGATATGGGCAAATCGCTGTGATCATGTTTCCCCTTGATTTTCGTGTGCTGGGGGCGTAAATCTGCCGGCGTTCGAGACTAAGGAACGAAAAATGATCCACGCGATCAAGAAAACTACGGAGACCAAAACCACGCGTTAAGCGCGGGGCGGTTTTCTGTTGTTCAAACGAAACGGCCCGCGCAACCCGCGGGCCGTTCGTCGTTATGCCGGACGGCACCTTGGGTGTAGACGGGTCGGCAACGAAGGAGAAGAAGAATGGGTTACAAGGTTGCAGTTGTAGGTGCCACGGGCAATGTGGGGCGCGAGCTCCTGTCGATCATGGCGGAGCGGGAATTCCCCGCCGATGAAGTGGTCGCGCTTGCATCGGCGCGTTCAGTCGGCATGGAAGTTTCCTACGGCGAGGACGATGTGCTCGCCGTGCAAAACCTGGAAGATTTTGACTTTACCGGCACCGATATCGTGCTGTCATCGCCCGGCGCCAAAATCAGCGCTCAATTCGCGCCGAAGGCCGCTGCAGCGGGCGCCGTGGTCATCGACAACACATCGCATTTCCGCATGGAGCCCGACGTGCCGCTGGTGGTGCCGGAAGTGAACGCGCACGCCATCGCCGGTTACACAAAGCGCGGCATCATCGCCAACCCGAACTGCTCCACCATTCAAATGCTCGTTGCCTTGAAGCCGCTGCATGACCTTGCCACCATCAAGCGGGTTGTTGTCTCGACCTATCAATCGGTGTCGGGCGGCGGTAAGGATGCCATGGACGAGCTGTTCAATCAGACCAAGGGCATTTTCGTCAATCAACCGGCGGAAAGTCACCGCAAGAAGTTCACCAAGCAGATCGCCTTCAACGTGATCCCGCATATCGACATTTTCATGGACGACGGCTCCACCAAGGAAGAATGGAAGATGGTTGCTGAAACCCGGAAAATTCTCGATCCGGACATTGCCCTGTCGGCAACGTGCGTGAGGGTGCCGGTGTTCGTTGGTCACGCCGAGGCGATCAACCTGGAATTCGAAAATCCGGTCAGCGAAGACGAAGCCCGCGCTGCGCTAAACGCGTTCCCGGGCGTCACCGTGGTCGATCACCGCGCCGACGAAGGGTACGTGACACCGCAGGAATGCGCCGGCGAGGACGACGTCTACGTCAGCCGTATCCGCAAGGACCCGACCATCGCAAACGGGCTCAGCATGTGGGTGGTGTCGGATAACCTGCGCAAGGGTGCTGCGTTGAATACCGTACAAATTGCCGAGGAATTGATCCGGCTGCATCTGAGAAAAGCGGCCTGATCGGAATCAGCCTTCTTCAATCCTCTTCAGGCACGCTGTCGGGGTTGAGGAAGGCGTCCACCTCGTCTTGGGACATTTCCTGGGTCATGTCCAGCGGCGCTTTCTTTTTCTCCGGTTTCGGCTTGTCGCCCTGGCCACGACGTTCGTCGTCGACCTCTTGCTTTTTACGGCGCCGGTCGGGGCCGAAGAATTGTTCTGTGCGCACGAATTGCCGCGGGTGCTCGATGACATTTACGATTCGGCCGAACAGGGCTTTTGCCGACAGTGGCTTGACCACGAACTCGTTGATACCGGAATCGCGGGCTCTAAATATCCGGGCGCGTTCGGAATAACCCGACATCATGATGATCGGCAAATAAGGATTGGGGCTCTTCTGATCGTTGCGTATCCGATGAGTCAGCGCCACCCCGTCAACCGGCTTCATGTACCAGTCAGTGAGCATCAAATCGACCTGGCGGGTGTTGACCTGATCCCAGGCTTCCTCGCCTTCGCGGGCTTCATATATGTGCTCAGCACCCAATACCCTGAGCATCTCGCGCACAAGGTTAAGGATGAACTCCTGGTCATCAACGACCAGGATGGAGACGTCTTTCAAATAGTCGTTTTCCATGTCCCAATTTCAGGTCACCGACCGATAAACGTTGTCCCGTTTTCCCTGCCGTATTCGGCAGTGCCGACGTTGGGTTTCAACCAATCTGACACAAATTTCATCAGCACCCAAGACTTTGTGAACGAGAATTAGTCTATCTTCCGCAGATGAACGCTACCCGATGCGCCCTGCCATTGATCATCCGCGGCAATCACGGGCAGTTCTTGCAATGGTTGCTCGCCAGATTGTTCAATGACGGATTGCACCGCACCGGCGGCGAATCTCAAAGCTGCGGCGCTGTCATTCTCGGCGAGATATCGCGCCAACCATGCAGCCGCCATGAAATCCCCCGCGCCTTTGGCTGGCACGGGGAGTCTCGGCGCATGGGCAAGCCAAGTTCCGGCCCTCTCGACAAGCAGGTTTCCGATATGGTTTGAGCCGCTCTCCGTATGCGGAACCGACGTTATGATAACGGTCCCGGCGCCCAGAGCGCGGATAGCCGTGGCGCATTCACGCGCCGTATCAAGATCGACAACGTCCGCACCACCGAGCAGACCGGCTTCGAAGGCATTGACGACAACGACGTCGGCGAGCTGTAGAGCACTGTCGCGAAAAAACGCCGGCAGTGCGGCGTCCACGTAGAGACCCTCCTCCCGGTCGCCCATCACCGCCGCGCAACAATAGATCGCACCGGGTGATGCGGCCTTGATCGTTTGCCAGGCATCGAGCAACACGGCCCCCGTTTCCGCCGAGCCGAGATAACCGCTCAGCAACGCGGTACATTTTCCGAAAGCGCCAAGCCTATCCAGCCCGCCCAATACCGCGCCAACTGTTTCCGGCGCCACCATAGCGCCATGCACCCCGCCGTGGCCCGGATGGTGCGCCAATAGGGTCGTATGCACGGGCCAAACCTCGACGCCCAAGCGCTGCATCGGATAAACGGCGGCACTGTTGCCGACGTGGCCAAACGAGACGTGGGACTGCACACTGATCACACCCATGGACGCAACCTTGCCACACCGAAGCCAAGGATTATAGTGCCGCGCACTTATGTTTCGCTTTCAACCTGCTCCGGAGTCTTCTGATGACCACGTCCGCCCGTCCGCGCCGCTCACATCTCTACATGCCGGGCTCCAACGCCCGCGCCATGGAAAAAGGCCGCACGCTCGGCGCCGATGGCCTGATCCTGGATTTGGAGGATGCCGTTGCGCCGGACAGCAAAGCCCTGGCGCGAGAGCAAATCCACGCAGCTCTTGATGAAGGCGGCTATGGCATGCGGGAGCTTCTGGTCCGCACCAACGGACTGGACTCCGAATGGGGCGAGGACGATCTGAAAGCCGCCGCCGCCATGAAATGCCATGGTGTGCTGTTGCCGAAGGTGGAAAGCCGCCAGATGGTGCTCGACGCCATCGCCGTTCTCGATGGCTCCGGCGGTGCAGCCGATCTTCCAATCTGGTGCATGATGGAAACACCGCTCGGCATTTTGCATGCCGAGGAAATCGCCTTCGCCCATGAGCGCATTGGCGGTTTCGTGCTCGGCACGTCGGACCTGGCCAAAGACCTGGGCGCCGCCCATACGCCCGACCGGATCCCGTTCATGGCATCGTTAGAGCTGTGCATCCTGGCGGCGCGCGCCGCCGGCATCGCCGTGCTGGATGGGGTGCACCTGGACCTCGCCGACGACGACGGGTTCCGGCAATCGTGCGTTCAAGGCAAACAGTTGGGCATGGACGGCAAGACACTGATCCATCCGAAAACCATCAATATGGCAAACGAAGTATTTTCGCCCAGCGGTGAAGATATCGCTTGGTCGAAACGGATCATCGAAGCCCATGCGGAAGCCGAGAAAGCCGGCAAAGGCGTTTTGCTGGTCGATGGCAAACTCATCGAGAATCTGCACGTTGAATCCGCCAAACGCCTGGTCGCCATGGCTGATGCCATCGCCGCCATGGAAAGTACTGCTGCCTAGGAGCGTCCCATGTCGAATAAGACCAACACAGGCAATTTTTTCGAAGACTTCGAGATTGGCCAAGAGCTCGTTCACGCTACACCACGCACCGTGGCGGAAGGCGACATCGCACTTTATACCGGGCTCTACGGCACGCGCTTCGCCATCAACTCGTCGGACCGTTTCGCCCAAGACTTAGGGCTCCCCGGCGCGCCCATAGACGATTTTCTGGTGTTCCATATCGTGTTCGGCAAAACCGTCCCCGACATCTCTCTCAATGCTGTCGCCAACCTGGGCTACGCGGGCGGTGTATTCGGTGAGCTGGTCTATCCGGGCGACACGCTCTCAGCACGCTCGGAGGTGATCGGACTGAAGGAAAATTCCAACGGCAAAACCGGTGTCGTCTATGTGCGCTCGAGAGGCCACAACCAGCGCGGCGAGATGGTGCTGGAGTATGTACGGTGGGTCATGGTGCGCAAAGGCGACGAGAACGCGCCGGCACCAGAACCAACCATTCCCGATTTGCCAGGTGCCGTGGCCGCGGCGGACCTCGTCGTGCCGCCGCTTTCCGATATCGAGGGCTATGACGCCGCACTGGCAGGCAGCCCGCATCTTTGGGATGACTACAGCGTCGGTGAACGCATCGACCATGTCGACGGCATGACCATTGAAGAAGCCGAACACATGATCGCCACGCGGCTCTATCAGAACACCGCAAAGGTTCATTTCAATCAGCATGAACAGCTTTCCAGCCGCTTCGGCAAGCGCCTGATCTATGGCGGGCACATCATCTCGCTCGCCCGCAGCCTCAGCTTCAATGGCCTGGCGAATGCTTTCAAAGTCGCAGCGCTCAACGGTGGCGCACACACCAACCCGACCTTCGCCGGTGACACGATTTATGCATGGTCCGAGGTGCTGGATAAAATGGAACTTCCGGGCCAAAACGGCATTGGCGCCTTGCGGCTGCGTACTGTCGCATGCAAGGACAGCGCCTGCGCCGAATTCCCTTATAAAGGCGAAGACGGCAAACCCTTGGGCGATGTGGTGCTTGATCTCGACTATACGGTGTTGATGGCCCGGCGCTGACGTAGCGAATCGATTCATGAAAACCGGCCGGTATTCGATAGCCGGACCGGAAAAACGGGCTCTGAGCAGCGCGCCCCTGGATTTTTTTCAGCCAACACCAGTCCCACGACGGTCCGGCTAAACACCTGAAAAGACTCAAACAAAAATCGGCGCGAGTCCTTCGAACACTTGATGTATTCGAAGCAACGTGAAAAACACACAAAATATAGTTGTCAGCGATTCGAGCCTTTGATAATAAAAAGAGGCGTCAGGGACGCAGGTCCTGGGAAACCTGCGAGAGCGCCGCCGAGACAACGCACCCTGACACCTCTTGGAGCCGGCCAGGCTCCGTGCACTAGAAAGCGACCGCTCGCTTTACCGGCCAATCGTTGAACGCACCCTGGGCAGAGATCATTCAACGGTTTGGCCGACGCGGTTCCGCTTCACAAGCAACTGTCGCCAATCACCCATCAAACCGAACCTCGGCAGACCTTCCCACACCGTTTGCAGTTCCTAAACCCGCCGGCTTTGTGCATCGACCGTCGCCGGCCGATCACATCTGCCAGGGGGCTTGACGAGAACCATTTCCCGAACGGGAAAGATCCTCGCCCCCAGGACCCGCATGGCGCAGAAAACCGCTGCCTGCGGCTTGCGCATCGAAACGCCGGCCGAAACCGGTTTTTCGATTTGCACGCCTATGCCCTGCTTCCAGCCGGACCGAAGTCCACCTTTCCGCAACCGGCACCCTTTGGCCGGGCCATCGGAAGCGAACTTCCGCCGGCACCTGCCGCAAAGCACCGCATCGGCGCTTTCTCATGCATCATTAGCTTGCGCCAACCAATTTTCACAAACAATGGAGAATCACGGGGGTAAACGCAGTTTTCTGTGCATAATCGCGGGCGATCTCCACAGTGCACCCACATGTTTTCCACATGGACAATCCACAGCTCCGACAATTCTCTTTTGCTTCATGGGGTTACCGGCATTCACAGTCGGGTTATATTGCGAGTGCGAACATTGACTTGCCCAAGACCACCCTTTACGTATGGGTGCGTAGCCACCCACTCGGGTGGTCAGGCATTTCAATTTGTGGGGTTGGGCCATGGCCAATAGCAATCGACCTTTGTCGCCGCATCTCCAGATTTATCGGCCACAAATTTCGTCCTTCCTTTCAATCATGCATCGTATTACAGGCGTCGCCTTGGCGGGTGGAACACTGTTCTTCACCTACTGGCTGCTTTCGGCCACCTACGGCGCGGAAAAATTCGCCAATGCGCAAGCCCTGTTCGGATCATGGTTCGGTCAGTTCGTTCTTTGGGGTTTCACATTCTCGATTTTCTTCCACCTGGCAAATGGTGTCCGGCATCTGGCGTGGGACGCCGGCTGGGGTTTTGATCTCGATAAAATGAAGATGTCGGGCTGGCTGGTGATTTTGTTTGCCGGCGCCATGACCGTGCTGACATTGGTTGTCGCCTACTCGGCGGCGGGAGGCAATTGATGCAGATGCGATCACATCTTGGCCGCGCCCGTGGGCTGGGGTCATCCAACGACGGTGTCGGACATTGGTGGGTGCAGCGTTTGACCGGGCTGGCACTGGTGCCGCTGTCGCTGTGGTTTATTTTTTCCGTTGTCGGCCTGATCGGCGCTGATCTGGCCACGGTCAAGGCCTGGGCTGGTCGTCACGGCAATCCGGTGATGCTGATCTTGCTGACCATCGCCATGTTCCATCACGCACAGCTTGGCATTCAGGTGGTGGTCGAGGACTACATCAAATCCGAATCCACGAAAGTGGTTTTGCTGGTTTTGACCAAGTTGCTTGCCGCCCTGTTTGGCGCTTCGTGCATTTTCGCCGTACTGCGGCTTTCCTTCGGAGGTTGATGCCTGATGAGCAAGGCATATGAAATCATCGACCATAAATATGAGGTCGTTGTCGTCGGCGCCGGTGGGGCGGGTTTGCGCGCCACGCTGGGCATGGCCGAAGCCGGGCTGAAAACAGCCTGCATCACCAAGGTCTTCCCGACCCGCAGCCACACCGTGGCGGCACAAGGCGGCATCTCCGCCGCGCTCGGCAACATGGCCGAGGACCATTGGGAATGGCACATGTACGATACCGTCAAGGGCGCCGACTGGCTTGGTGACCAAGACGCCATCGAATACATGTGCCGCGAAGCGGTGCCGTCGATCGTCGAGCTTGAGCACTACGGCATGCCGTTCTCGCGTACCGAAGATGGCAAGATTTACCAACGCCCCTTCGGCGGCCACATGCGCAATTTCGGCGAAGCTCCCGTACAACGCGCCTGCGCCGCTGCTGACCGCACCGGCCACGCCATGCTGCACACGCTGTATCAGCAATCTCTCAAACATAACGCCGAGTTCTATGTGGAATACTTCGCCCTCGATCTGATCATGGGCGATGACGGCACCTGCGAGGGCGTCGTTGCCTGGAACCTGGACGACGGCACCATTCACGTGTTCCGCGGCCATCAGGTCGTGATCGCGACGGGCGGCTATGGACGGTCATACTTCTCGTGCACATCGGCGCATACCTGCACCGGTGACGGCAATGCCATGGTGGCGCGCGCCGGCCTGCCGCTGCAGGACCTGGAGTTCGTCCAGTTCCATCCGACCGGCATTTACGGGTCCGGCTGCCTGATCACCGAGGGTGCGCGTGGCGAAGGCGGTTACCTGACCAACGCCGAGGGCGAGCGCTTCATGGAACGCTACGCACCAACAGCAAAAGACCTGGCCAGCCGCGACGTTGTCTCGCGGTCCATGACCATGGAAGTCCGCGACAAACGCGGCGTCGGGCCTGAGAGCGACCATATCTTCCTGCACCTGGAACACCTGGGTGCGGACGTACTGGGCCAGCGACTGCCTGGCATTACCGAATCGGCGAAAATTTTCGCCGGTGTCGATTGCACGAAAGAGCCGATCCCCGTGATTCCCACGGTGCACTACAACATGGGCGGCATCCCCACCAACCACATGACCGAAGCCATGAACCCGACATCCGACAACCCCGATGCCTTGTCGCCGGGCCTGATGGCGGTGGGTGAGTGTTCGTCGGCCTCCGTGCATGGCGCCAACCGGCTCGGCACCAATTCACTGTTGGATCTGGTTGTCTTCGGCCGTGCCGCGGGCATTCAGGCATCCAAGCTGGTGAAGCCGGGCGAGCCGCTTCGCCCCTACCGCGAAGGCTGCGCCGACGCAGCACTGGAGCGCTTGGACAGGTTGCGCCACGCATCGGGCGGCACCAAGACCGCTGAGTTGCGCATGGACATGCAACGCACCATGCAAAACAACGCCGCCGTGTTCCGCACATCCGAAGTGCTGTCGGAAGGCGTTGAGTTGATCGACAAGGTTTGGGACGGCATGGCCGACGTGCAGGTGTCTGATCGCTCAATGATCTGGAATTCCGATTTGGTCGAGACGCTGGAATTGGAAAACCTGATGATCAACGCCAAGATCACCATGTATTCCGCCGAAGCCCGCAAAGAGAGCCGCGGTGCCCACGCACACGAGGATTATCCCGACCGCGACGACGAAAATTGGATGAAGCACACACTCGGCTACATCGATGCCGACGGCAAGGTCACCATCGACTACCGCCCGGTGCACGCCCACACACTGACCGATGAGGTCGATTACATCGAACCCAAGGAACGGGTCTATTAATCATGGTAGAACTCTCCCTTCCCGCCAATTCCCAGGTCGGCACCGGCAAAACCCATCCGGCGCCCGAAGGCGCCACCAACACCCGGACCTTCAAGATCTATCGTTACGATCCCGATAGTGGTGACAATCCGCGTCTCGACACATTCATTGTCGACCTCGACACCTGTGGCCCGATGGTCTTGGATGCGCTGATCAAAATTAAGAACGAGATCGACCCGACGCTGACCTTCCGCCGCTCTTGCCGCGAAGGTGTCTGCGGATCGTGCTCCTTCAACATTGATGGCACCAACACCCTGGCCTGCACCAAACCGATCTCGGAAATCTCCGGCGATGTAAAAATTTATCCGCTGCCACACATGCCGGTGATCAAGGATTTGGTGCCCGACCTCAACGTTCCCTACGCCCAGTACCGCTCCATTGAGCCGTGGCTGCAGGCCGATACACCCGCGCCTAACCGCGAACGGCTGCAAAGTGTTGAGGAACGCGACAAACTCGACGGCCTTTGGGAATGCATCCTGTGCTTCTGTTGCCAGACCAGTTGCCCCAGCTATTGGTGGAACGGCGATCGCTATTTGGGTCCGGCCATTTTGCTGCAAGCCTATCGCTGGATCGCCGACTCGCGCGACGAAGCCACCGGCAAACGCCTGGATGCGCTGAACGACCCGTACCGGCTGTACCGCTGCCACACCATCATGAACTGTACCTCCACCTGCCCGAAAAGCCTAAATCCGGGCCAGGCGATTGGTTCGATCAAGGAAGCGCTGTTCAAGCGCGTGTAAATCATGACGACTGAAGCTGTTACTTACACCTCGGCGGGCAACCACGTCGCGGTCATTACCATGAACCGCGCCGAACGCATGAACCGCCTGGATGGCGACATCGTCGCTGGCCTGGAAGCCGCTTGGACCCGCTTCATGGATACCGACGACGACCGCGTCGCGGTGCTGGCGGGTGACGGCAAAGCGTTTTCCGCGGGTGCCGATTTGAAGGCTATTCCGCACGATCTGTTTCGCGGCATCCCCAGCGTTGGCGTACCCGTCGACAAGCCGGTGGTTGCCGCCGTGCAGGGCTGGTGCGTCGGCGGCGGCATGGTATTGACTACCATGTGCGATATTCTGGTGGCTACGGAAGATGCAATGTTTTCATACCCGGAGGTCAAAATCGGCTTTTCAGGTGGCCTGATCTCAACACTGGCCTGCCGCATCCCGCACAAGATCGCCATGGACCTGTTGTTGACCGGTGACGCGATCACAGCGCAGCGCGCTTACGAAGTCGGCTACGTCAACAAGCTGGTCTCTTTTGATGACCTGATGGACACCGCCATGGATTACGCCAAACGCATTGCTGCTCAGGCGCCGTTGCCGTCGCGCATGTTGAAACGCTTCGTCGGCGAAGCCATGCCGAAAGGCCCGACGGAAGTCGCCGCCATCGCCCGCGTCCAGGTCAATGCCGTCAATGCCTCCTCCGACGGCGACGAAGGCATCGCGGCGTTCATGGAAAAACGCCCGCCCGTATTCAAAGGCGAATAGTGGCCCTATTGGACCGCTCATAATGGACCTTCTAAAAGAGCCATAATTTGGCTACTCTCCGCGCCAGTGGACGACGGAGCCCCCCATGTACGTGCCAAAACATTTCGAAGAAACCGATCCGGAAGTTCTGGCCGAGCTGATGCGGGCCTTTAGCTTCGCCCTGCTCGTTACCGCCAAGGACGCAAGCCCCGTCGGCACCCACATTCCCCTCCATCTGGATATCAACGCAGAGCAGATGACCTTGCTGGGCCACCTCGCCCGCGCTAACGACCACTGGCAACACTTCGATGGCGAAACCGAAGCCCTATGCGTGTTCCAAGGCCCGCACGCGTACATCTCGCCCAACTGGTACGAAAGCGACGGCATGGTTCCGACCTGGAACTACGCCACCGTCCATGCCTATGGCAAACCGCGCGCCATCACCGATGCTGGCGAAGCCACCGATATCCTGTGGCGGCTAGTCGGCGACAACGAGTCGGACGCCACCGGCAACTGGTCCATGGCGGAGCTGCCCAAGGAAAAAATCCAGGCTCAGTTAAAAGGCATCGTCGCCTTCGAAATGCCCATCGAGCGCATCGAGGGCAAATGGAAGATGAGCCAGAACCGCTCGCCGGAAGATGCCCAAGGTGCTGCCAAGGGCTTACGCGCATCGACCGACGCCGGTCTTGATGCGGGCGCGGTAGCGGATGCTATAGAAGCGCGGATACCGCGCGCTGATTGATGCGTCATTGCTGAGCGTCGCAGAAGGCCTCGGATCAGCACTCTTGTCCGTTCAACAAGATCAAGAATAGGCGCTGACCATCGACCATTTTGTCTGTTTGTAATATTGTATGCATCATCCCTGAAAACATATGCGAGATAACGCGTGAATGTTTCTGAATCAGCCTCGGACTCCCCTGTGGTACGATATGGATACGCCTACGACACCATTGACTTGGTGTTGAATAAGACCCAACGGCTTTATCAATATTGGCTTTCAAAGTGTTCAGCCGGCGAGTTGCCGACCAAGGAGTCGATAGATCTCATGGAGGTTTACGATGTAGCTCCTTATGTCGTAGTCAGAGACATTATCGGCGATCCGCAGAATTTTAGGGTGCGATTTTGGGGATCGGGCATGACTTCACAATTGGGTTATGATCCAACTGGAAAAATCGTCTCCGAACTATATTCAGAGGAGGGCGTAAAAGAACTTCATCAAATCTACGCCGCAATAATCGCCATCCGTAACCCTGTTCAGATTGTTGGATGTCTGGAGTTCTTGGCCGACAAGGCTCCTCGCAAGTATGAAGCGATTCACACGCCGCTTGCTGCCAAAGACGGGGAAATTGTGCAAATCCTATCTTGCTTCGATTTTGACGGAACAGAAAAGTTGCAGCCGATTGAGCCCCCGTCGAGAAATGAGGGCTGGAAACTCTTTCTTAATCTCGAGTTGCCTTAGCCATAAAGCGCAGAGGCGGCCGCCGGCACTCGGCGCCCACTCATGACGCGGTTCACAAACGCTCCCACAGTCGTGCTTTATCATCCTTCACCCACATCGGCCTGCGACTCCGTTTTGCCGACCTTGCTGCACAAACGTGAAACAGGTCCGTGTCTTCTTAGGGCGCTTTGGTTTGCTCAAAGGCGGGAACGGCGGCGGCGAACTCATCTAGCCACGGCACAAGCACGGGAAACTCCACCCGCCAATCGATCTGCTTGCGCCAATCGGCGTATCCCAGCGCACAGGCCAAGGTAACGGCGGCAAGGTTGGGCGCTTCAAATTCGTCCAACTGCTCAGTGACGGCGGTCAGTCCACGGCGGATTTTGCCGTACTGATGATCGAGCCATACTTGGCATTTTTGTTCAGGTTCGCGGAAGCGGCCTTCGTAGACAACAAGCAACAGGGCGTCGTTGATCCCTTCAGCCAAGGCCGCCAGCGTGAGAATGCGGGCGCGGGCTGCCGGGTCGCGGGGAATCAGCTGGCCATCGCCATATTGGGCATCCAGGTAGTCGATGATGACGCGGCTGTCGAACACCGCCGTTCCTGCTTCGGTGATCAGCGCCGGTATTTTGCCCAGCGGATTGATATCCCGGATCGGATCATCGGGATCAAGCGTGTTGGCGGGTTGCAGTTTGAACTTCGATTGCAAGCCGAGAATGTCCATAACCACCCGGACTTTGCGTCCGTAGGGAGAGGCCTCCGATGTAACGAGTGTTAACATTGTGAACCTTTTCGTCCTTCACTTTTTAATAAGCAACAACGCCTTTTTGTCGACCTTGCCACCGCCAACGCGGGGTAATTCATCCACCACCAGAATACGTGCGGGAATCTTGTAACTTGCCATGCCGCTGTCGCGCAACGCAGATTGCAATGCATTTACATCAACTGCCACGCCTTCGTGCTGCTGGATGAAGGCCCACGGCACCTCGCCGTATTCCGCGTCCGGCGCGCCGACAACAGCGCATTCGAAGACGCCGGGGTGGCGGGCGATTTCGCGCTCCACTTCGGCGGGGAGAATTTTATGGCCGCTGCGGTTGATCACTTCCTTGGCACGGCCGATGAGTGTCAGACGTCCGTGATCGTTGAGGCAGCCGATATCGCCGGTGGCGTACCAGCCGTCCGACCAAGCGGCGTCGGTGGCGGCCCGGTCATCCCAATAACCGGATGCCGCGAACGGTGCTGAGACCTTGAGCTCTCCGATATTGCCAACACCTTCATCAATCCTCAGTTGGCAGCCGGGCAACGGCAGACCGACCGAGCCATCAAGACGCAAATGTTTGGGCTCATCCACATGCGCATGACCGAAACCGGGGCATTCCATGGATCCCGACGCCACCACCACCTTGCAGCCCGTACGCTCTTCGAATGACCGCGCGGCCTCCACATCGGCGGCGGCCGTGCCGACGCGCAGCACCCGAAGCGAGCTCAGGTCATAGGCGGACGCATCCTCCGCCGCCAAGCGCGCCAAGATGACCGGCACCGTGGTCACGGCGGTGATGCGCTCATGCTCGACCAAGCCCAACAATGATTTGGGTTGGAAGCTATCTGGATAGACGAAGGTGCAAGGTATTGTCGCGGAAACGGTCCAAACGAGCACGCCCGCCGCCCCCGACATGGGTGCGAAAATACCGACGTTGTCGGTTGCCGTCAGTCCCAGCCGCTCGCCAATGCCGCGCCCGACACATATTTGCGCCGCTTCCGGCCATTCGCAGAGTTTCGCCAACCCGCTGGTACCGCTTGATGCGGTGATCAGGGAAACGTCATCAAAGGCAAAACGGCGCTCCGCGATTTGCGCCATATCGCGTTTGCCCGCGCCGCGTACGGAAACCTCATCCCATCCGAGCCAACCCTCGGCTGGCGACGCTGCCAAATCGATCCGTACCGGCAAGCTTTCGGTTGCATCCTTGAGCCATGCGGTATCGTCAGCGTGCTCCGCGCCTTGTGCCATCACAACAAGATCCGGCGTCACGCGGTCGATGACATAATCAAGCTCACGGCGGCGCCATTGCATGGGCGCGTAAACGCCGATGATCCCCGCTTTCTTGAGTGCGATCCGTAACAGCATTTCACGCGTGCTCGACGGCATCTGCACTAAGGCTCTCGAGTCGCGGGCCAATTCGAGGCCGATCAAATTGGCGGCAAGACGATCCGTAGCGGCATGCAACTCAGCCCAGGTGTAGCTGGCCTGCGCATCCCGGCAGGCAATTTCGTCTGGGCGATCTCGCGCATGCATAGCATAACACCCGGCCATGGTATCGCGGGTCCAGTGGCCGGCATCCAGATAGGCGTCAATGTCGGCGCGCGTCAGCAGCGTCGGCTTCATACCGGTTAGCGGCCCTTGTAGACAGGATCGCGTTTCTCGGCGAACGCCTTGAGGCCTTCCTGGCCGTCTTCGCTGCCCATACATATGGCGTAAAGTTTGCGCTCGTAGTCAATGCCACTCAGTAAGTCCGTCTCGGTCGAGCGCAGCACCGCGTCGCGCCCCCCGACAAACGCCAGCGGCGCGCGCGCTCCCATTAGTCGCGCCAATTCCTTAGCGCGGCCAAGCAAGTTGTCTTGCGGGTGCACTTCCGTCACCAGACCGATGGCACGCGCCGTCTCGGCATCCACGGGCTCTCCGGTCAATACCATCTGCATGGCCCAGCCCAGCCCGACAAATCGCGACAAACGCTGCGTGCCGCCGCTGCCGGGAATTTGGCCGAGCTTGATTTCAGGTTGCCCCAGCGATGCATTGGGGCTGGCGATGCGCACCGTGCAGCCCATGGCGAACTCCAACCCGGCGCCAAAGCAGTAGCCATTGATCGCCGCCACGCTGGGTTTGCCCAAGCGCTCAATGACAGTGGGTAATTCTTTCCTGAGCGTCGCCGCCTCCCCCATCTCGGACGCCAGCGTGCGCTCGGTAAGTTCGGGAATATTGGCCCCGGCACAAAAGGATTTGTCGCCATCACCGGTGAAAACAATGGCCCTGATCGCATCGTCGGCTTCGGCCTTGCGCGCACAGTCCATCAAATCGACGCGCATCTGGTGGTTCATGGCGTTACGGCGCTCGGGCCAATGCAGGGTGACGATCAACAGCTCGCCATCTGTTTCGGTCAGGATATTTTTGTAACTCATGCGCTCCCCTCCCAATTCATATTCTCAACGAAACGGCTGCCCGAGCATCTTGTCCAGGCGTTGTTCCACCGGATCGCGAAATGACGTCAGACCGATCTGCATGCCGTCGTGTCCGGCTTCGGGTTGATCGATATAGGTACCGAACAGCCGATCCCACCACGGCAGGTTAAAGCCGTAGTTGCTGTCGGTCTCGGCGCGCACGGAAGAATGATGCACCCGGTGCATATCCGGCGTGACCACGAAAAGCCTGAGCACCCGGTCCAGCGGCAGGGGCAGGCGCACGTTCCCATGGTTGAACATGGCCGTACCGTTGAGCAGCACCTCGAAGATGATCACCGCCACCGCCGGCGCGCCGATGGCGGCGACAACCACCATCTTGATAACGATGGACATCAGGATTTCGATCGGATGAAACCGCGCACCGGTGGTCACGTCGTAGCCGGTATCCGCGTGATGCATACGATGCAATCGCCACAGCATCGGCACCTTGTGGAACACCACATGCTGGGCATAGATGGCACAGTCCAAAATCAGCACGCTGCCGATGACAGCTAGCCACTGCGGTGCGGCGGCGATATTGAACAATCCCCAGCCATCTTCCGCCGCCCACAGCGCCACACCCACGGGCAGCACCGGAAACAACAGCCGCACCAACACGGTATTCAGCACCACAATACCCAAATTGGCGGGCCAGCGCCGTGCGCGCGGCAGGGCGAGCTTCAAGCGCGGCGCCATAAACTCCCACGTGACCATGATCGCCAGGATACCGAAGAAGGCGCCCAGGCGGATTTGAGCCTCGTTGTGCATCACCAGATCGCTAAAGTCGCGCATGTCCTATTTGTCCTTTTGTATCGACCCGCGGGCATCATCGGGTAACATGCTGTATATATGAAACCCGTCCATCATGCCTGACAAGGATTAGCGTGCATGAACCTGCATCGCGACTTGCAAGCCCGCGCCGAAAACGACAATCCGATCCGTGTCGGGCTCATCGGCGCCGGAAAATTTGGCACCATGTTTTTGTCGCAAACGCTGCGCACACCGGGTTTGCATGTGATGGTCATTGCCGATCTCGATCCCGGGCGCGCCAAGCGCAACCTCGCCGCCACCGGCTGGGAGCCACATCAGTATGGCGCCACATCGGCGGCCAAGGCCTTGGCCGAAGGCACCACATTTGTCACCGACAATGCCGACCGCCTCTTCGAAGCCGGTGGCGTGGAAGTCGTCATCGAAGCCACCGGCGACCCGGAAGTGGGCATTCGACACGCGCTCGCGGCCATTGAACGGGGCCGCCATATCATCATGGTCAATGTTGAAGCCGACGTGTTGGCCGGACCTTTGCTGGCGCAAAAGGCACGGGACGCACGCGTGGTTTATTCCATGGCCTATGGCGATCAGCCGGCGCTGATTTGCGAACAGGTCGACTGGGCACGCAGTTGCGGCCTAGACGTTGTGGCCGCTGGCAAGGGGACCAAATATCTGCCGACATTTCATGCCTCAACACCCGACACGGTGTGGGATCACTACGGCCTGACGCCCGAGCGCGCCGCCGCCAGCGGCATGAACGCCAAAATGTTCAACTCGTTTCTGGACGGCACCAAATCCGGCATCGAAATGGCGGCCGTCGCCAATGCCACCGGCCTGACGCCGGCACCCGGCGGCCTCACCTTCCCCGCCTGCGATGTAGAAGACATCGCCAGCACGCTGATACCGCAAACGGACGGCGGCTCCCTACACCACAAGGGCCAGGTCGAGGTGATCTCCAGTTGCGGGCGCGATGGGATGGACTTGGAACACGACCTGCGCTGGGGCGTTTATGTCACGTTCGAAGCGCCTACCGACTACGTGGCCGATTGTTTCGCCGATTACGGTTTGATTACCGATCCGACAGGCCGCTACTCGGCACTTTGGCGCCCCTATCATCTGATCGGGTTGGAGCTTGGCATCAGTGTCGCCTGGGCGGCGATCCACCATCAGGCAACGGGCGCTGCGACAGGTTTCCGCGCCGACGTGGTCGCGACGGCCAAGCGCGATCTTGCCGCGGGCGAAATGCTCGACGGCGAAGGCGGTTATACTGTTTGGGGCAAATTGATGACGGCAACAGACGCACTGGCCGTCGGCGCCCTGCCTATCGGCCTGGCCCGTGACCTGCCCCTGAAACTCACGGTGCCCGCCGGCCAGATCGTTACCTGGAACGACATCGATTTGCCGCTCGAGCGGCGCACGGACACCGTCTACATGATGCGTCGTGAAATGGAAGCTTTGTTCGGCGGCAAGGGCGCCGGACGGGTCGCGGCTGAGTAGGAGGGGCACTTGACCACACCGCACACCCCCCCCCCTCAACCCATCGACGCCTACAATGCCCTTGTCGAACAAGGTGAAATCAGGGCCGATCCGATCCAGGCTACCGCCATGGCTCGCCTGCAAGATCTTTCCGGCGAGTTGGTCAGTTACGCGGAGCAGATGGGTAAAACCGGTTGGCGTGCGAGACTGTCGTTCGGTGGCGGTAAAAAACGGCCGCCCAAGGGCCTTTATTTCTGGGGCGGCGTCGGGCGCGGCAAGACCATGCTCATGGATCTTTTCTTTGCCCATTGCCCAATCGCGGAAGAGGCCAAAAAGCACGTCCACTTCCATGCCTTCATGCAGGAAGTTCACAAACGCCTGCACACGTTCCGAGAGGCGCAGAAAGCCGGCAAGGTTCCCGAAAGCCGAGACCCGGTTGAGGCGCTTTCAAAAGTCATCGTCGAGCGCGCCTGGCTTTTGTGCTTCGACGAGTTTCACGTCACCGACATCGCCGATGCAATGATCCTGGGCAGACTGTTTGAGGCGCTGTTCGAGCGCGGCATCGTCGTTGTCGCCACCTCCAATCGCCATCCGACCGATCTTTACAAGGACGGCCTACAACGCGAACGGTTTTTGCCGTTCATCGACATCTTCATTGATAAAATGCAGGTAATGGAGTTGGACAACGGCACCGATTATCGCCTGGAACGCCTGCAGGCCATGGACATCTATGTCACGCCGAACGGTGCGGCCGCCCAGGCGAAATTGGACCAAGCCTTCGCGGAACTCTCTGTCGGCATGCCCGTTCAGGCCCGTGCGCTCAGCGTCAATGGCCGAGATGTGCATCTCCCGAAGACCGCCGAGGGTGTCGCCTATGCCGATTTCCTGGACCTTTGCGGTCAACCGCTCGGGGCCGGCGACTATCTTGCGCTTGCAGAGTATTTCCACACTCTGGTATTGGCCGATATCCCGCGCCTAGGCCCCGCCAAGCGCGATCAGGCGAAGCGCTTTGTTACTCTGGTCGATGCCCTATACGACGCCAAGGTGAAGTTGGTCTGCTCTGCCGAAACCGGCCCCACCCAACTTTATACGGAGGGCGACGGGGCTTTCGAGTTCGAACGCACTACGTCACGCCTGATCGAGATGCAGTCTCCCGACTATCTCGCCCTTGATCACAGGGGCTAAGCGCCTCGCGCCGAAATTACGAAACGTACGGTCCAAAAAACCCTGATTTTCCAGTGAATTCCTTGCCCTTGCCGGACAAAACCGTTACCACAAGGTGTCATACGTATTCGCTGGCGTTTGAGACGCCGCGCAGGGATTTATTTCGATAGCAGGGAGCTTTCTTTTCATGGCACGCAACAAAATTGCGCTGATCGGCGCTGGCAACATTGGCGGCACACTGGCCCATTTGGCCGGTCTCAAGGAACTGGGCGATATCGTTCTGTTCGATATCGTTGACGGGGTTCCCGCCGGCAAGGCGCTGGATATCGCTGAATCAAGCCCGGTGGATGGTTTCGACGCGAAACTGAGCGGCGCCAAGAGTTATGCCGCCATCAAGGGTGCCGACGTGATCATCGTCACCGCCGGCGTGGCCCGCAAACCCGGCATGAGCCGCGATGACCTGCTCGGCATCAACACGTCAGTCATGGAACAGGTGGGTGCCGGCATCAAGAAGTACGCACCCAATGCCTTCGTTATCTGCATTACCAACCCACTTGACGTCATGGTCGGCGTACTGCGCGACGCCTGCGGGTTGCCGCACAACAGGGTCGTCGGCATGGCCGGCGTGCTTGATTCGGCGCGCTTCCAGTACTTCCTGGCGGAAGAGTTCAATGTTTCCGTCGAAGACGTGACGGCCTTCGTGTTGGGTGGCCACGGCGACACCATGGTGCCGTCGATCCGCTATTCCACCGTGGCTGGCATTCCGCTGCCGGACTTGGTCAAGATGAAGTGGACCACGGAAAAGCGCATCGAAGAGATCGTGCAACGCACCCGCATGGGCGGCGGCGAGATCGTCGGCCTGCTGAAAACCGGCTCTGCCTTCTACGCGCCCGCAGCGTCTGCCATCGCCATGGCGGAAAGCTATCTGAAAGACAAAAAACGCGTGCTGCCTTGCGCCGCCTACTTGAAGGGCGAATATGGCGTGAAGGGCATCTATGTCGGCGTGCCGGTTGTTATCGGCGCCAAGGGCGTGGAGCGCATCGTCGAGATCAAACTCGACGCCAAAGAGCGCGCCATGTTCCGCAAATCGGTCAATGCCGTGAAAGGGCTCGTCGCCGCGGTCAAAAAGATCAAGGCCGATGCCGCCAAGGCAAAGGCGGCTTCCGCCAAGAAAGCGCCTGCTGCAAAAGCGCCTGCTGCAAAAGCGCCCGCGAAAAAGGCGCCTGCGAGAAAGGCACCGGCGAAGAAAGCGCCCGTCCGCAAGGCGCCGGCGCGCAAGCCTGCAGCTAAGAAGGCCGCGAAACCAGCAGCCAAAAAAGCTTAATTTCCTTCCCCGTCCCTAAACGATGAGGTCAGCATGAATATTCATGAATATCAGGGGAAACAGCTGCTTGCCAAATACGGCGTCAGCGTTCCTCAAGGCAAGGTCGCCTTTACAGTTGATGAAGCCGTCGCGGCGGCCGAAGAGCTCGGTGGATCGGTCTACGTGGTGAAGTCGCAAATCCACGCCGGTGGCCGAGGCGCCGGCCGCTTCCAGAACAACCCCGACGGCAAAGGCGGCGTGCGCGTCGTGAAATCCGTTGACGAGGTCAAGGAAAGCGCCTCGGAGATGCTGGGCCATGTGCTGGTCACCAAGCAAACCGGTGACGCAGGCAAGGAAGTGAAACGGCTTTATATTGAGGAAGGCTGCGACATTGCGCGTGAGCTCTACTTAGGCATGTTGCTCGACCGCGAAACCTCTCGCCTGACCATGATGGCATCGACCGAAGGCGGCATGGAGATTGAGGAAGTGGCGGAAGCTACGCCGGAAAAAATCCTCAAGGTCGCGATTGACCCTGCCGTTGGATTCAAGGGCTTCCATGCCCGCGAGTTGGCTTTCGGTTTGGGCCTTGAAGGCGGCCAGATCAAATCGGCGGTCAAGCTGATGATGGCTCTCTATCAAGCTTTCGTCGACTTGGATTTGTCGCTGGTGGAAATCAACCCACTGGTGGTGACCGGCGCCGGCGACGTCATGGCCTTGGATGCCAAAGTTAACTTCGATGACAACGCGCTCTACCGTCACGCAGACGTGGAAGACATGCGCGATGAAGACGAAGAGGACGAGAAGGAACTCGAGGCCGGCAAGTATGACCTCAATTACATCTCCCTCGACGGCTCTATCGGCTGCATGGTCAACGGCGCCGGCCTCGCCATGGCAACCATGGATATCATCAAATTGGTCGGTGGTGACCCGGCCAACTTCCTCGATGTCGGTGGCGGCGCCACGGCTGAAAAAGTTACGGCGGCGTTTAAGATCATCCTGTCCGACCCCAAGGTCGAAGGCATTTTGGTCAACATCTTCGGTGGCATCATGCGCTGTGACATCATCGCCGAAGGCGTTGTGACGGCAGCCAGGGAAGTCGACCTGCACGTGCCGTTGGTGGTGCGTCTGGAAGGCACCAATGTCGAACAAGGAAAACAGATTTTGGCGGACTCGGGGCTTCCGATCCTTTCCGCCGACGATCTCGGCGATGCCGCCGAGAAAATCGTCAAAGCCGTGAAGGAGGCCGCTTAATGTCCGTTCTGGTCAATAAGAATACAAAGGTCATTTGCCAGGGTTTCACCGGCTCTCAGGGCACGTTCCATTCCGAGCAGGCTATCGCCTACGGCACCAAAATGGTCGGCGGAGTGACGCCGGGCAAGGGCGGCTCCGAGCACTTGGGACTGCCGGTATTTGACACCGTGGCTGACGCCGTCAACAAGACAGGCGCCGACGCTTCAGTGATTTACGTCCCGCCACCCTTTGCGGCGGAAGCCATCTTGGAGGCCATAGCGGCGGAAATTCCGTTGGTGGTGTGCATCACCGAAGGCATTCCGGTAATGGATATGGTCACCGTCAAACGTGCGCTGGAGGGTTCATCGACGCGTTTGGTCGGGCCCAACTGCCCGGGCGTCATCACGCCTGATGAATGCAAGATCGGCATCATGCCGGGGCATATCCATCGGCGCGGTTCCGTGGGCATTGTCTCGCGGTCGGGCACGCTCACCTACGAAGCCGTCGGCCAGACGACAGCCGCAGGTCTTGGTCAGTCCAGTTGCATCGGCATTGGCGGTGACCCGGTCAACGGCACCAACTTCATAGATTGCCTGGAAATGTTCATCGGCGATGACGAAACCGAATCAATCATCATGATCGGTGAGATCGGCGGATCGGCGGAAGAAGACGGCGCCCAGTTGATCAAGGATTCCGGCACCAAAAAACCCGTGGTCGGCTTTATCGCCGGTGTCACCGCACCTCCGGGGCGGCGCATGGGCCATGCCGGCGCGATCATCGCTGGCGGCAAGGGCGGCGCGGGCGATAAGATCGAAGCCATGAAGTCGGCGGGGGTTCATGTATCGGACAGCCCGGCGGGATTGGGCAGCACAATGGTAAAGGCCTTGGGCGGCTGAGTGCTGGCGGAAAAGTGAGTGGACGTTATGAACGATTGATCTGAATATTGGATCAGACGCAGTAGGGAGAGCGCACTCAACAGTGTGTTAAGGTGTTATGGTCGAACTTGATCCGAATGCTTTTCTGTTTTCAGGAAATCAGGTCTACATCGCCGAGATGTATGAGCGTTTTCTCGATGATCCGCATTCCGTCGATCACCGCTGGCAGGAGTTTTTTGCCGAACTTTCCGACGATCAATCCGAACTCAGCTCTGAGCGACGCGGCGCCTCTTGGGCGCCGAGCAATGCCGGAGTCGTCGGCCGGGGCGATCTGGAAACCCTCTCCGAGCAAATGAGCCGCGAGCAGTCGGTACAAGTGCAGCACCAAGCCATTTCCGCCGAGCGCATGTCGGCCACCAAGGTGCGCGAGGCCACCCTCGACAGCTTGCGCGCCTTGATGCTGATTCGTGCATATCGGATACGCGGTCACTTGCTGGCGGACCTGGACCCCTTGAAGATTGTGCCGCCCACCGATCACCCGGAACTGGACCCTGCTGCCTACGGTTTCCATGAAAAGGACATGGACCGGCAGATTTTCATCAACTACGTGCTCGGATTGGAATCGGCGACCATCCGCGAGATCATGACGATCTTGAAGGAAACCTACTGCGGTTCCATCGGCGTCGAATTTCTGCACATCCAAGACCCCGACGAAAAAGCCTGGATTCAGGAGCGCATCGAGCGCATCCACAACCAGCCTGAATTCACGGTGATGGGCAAACGCGCCATCCTCAACCGTTTGATCGAGACGGAAGGCTTCGAGAAGTACCTCGACCGGAAATTCACCGGCACCAAGCGCTTCGGCCTCGACGGCGGCGAAAGCCTGGTGCCCGCCATGGAGCAGATATTCAAGCGCGGCAGCCAGCTCGGCGTCGAGGAGATCGTGCTCGGCATGGCGCACCGGGGCCGCCTGAACGTGCTCGCCAACGTTATGAGCAAACCGTTCCAGGCGATTTTCCATGAGTTCCAGGGCGGCTCATCCAGCCCCGATGACGTCGGCGGTTCGGGCGACGTGAAATACCATCTGGGCTCCTCGTCGGACCGCGTGTTCGATGGCAAGTCCGTGCATCTGTCGCTGACCGCCAATCCGTCCCATCTGGAATGCGTCAACACCGTGTGCCTGGGCAAGGTTCGCGCCAAACAAAAGCAGAAGAACGACGAGGAACGCGAAAAGGTCATGGCGCTGTTGCTGCATGGCGATGCGGCGTTCGCCGGCCAGGGCCTGGTGCCCGAGGCCTTCGATCTCTCCAACCTGCACGGCTACAAGACCGGCGGCACCATCCATATCATAATCAACAACCAGATCGGATTCACCACCGCGCCACGCTTCTCGCGCACGTCGCACTATTGCTCGGACGTGGCGAAGGTCGTCGATGCGCCGATCTTCCACGTCAACGCCGACGACGTCGAGGCCGTGACCCATTGCGCGCGCCTGGCCATCGAATACCGCCAGCGGTTCAAGCGCGACGTCGTCATCGATATGATCTGCTATCGCCGCCACGGCCACAACGAAGGCGACGAGCCGATGTTCACGCAGCCGCTGATGTACAAGAAGATCGGCGCGCATCCGACCACCTTGCAGATTTACGGCCAGAAACTGGTGAACGAGAACGTTCTCACCCAGGAAGACGTCGATCAGCAAATCGCCGACTTCTCCAGCCAGTTGGACGAGGCCTTCGAGGCTTCGGACAACTACAAGGCCAACAAGGCGGATTGGTTCGACGGTGTATGGTCGGGACTTTCCGTGGCGTCCGGCGATGCCCGGCGCGGCCAGACCGGCGTGCCGATGGACCGGCTGCAGGAGATCGGCAAGGCACTGACCACCGTGCCGGACAACTTCAACGCCCACAAACGCATCATGCGCCAGCTCGATCAGAAAAAGCAGATGTTCGAGACCGGCGAAGGCTTCGATTGGGCCACCGCCGAGGCGATGGCCTACGGCTCTTTGTTGATGGAAGGCAGCGCGGTCAGGCTGTCGGGGCAGGATTCGGGCCGCGGCACCTTCTCGCAGCGCCATTCCGTGCTGCGCGACCAGGAAACCGAGGAAGCCTACGTGCCCTTGAACAACCTGCGCTTCGGCCAAGCCCCCTACGAGGTCATCGACAGCCCGCTCTCGGAGGCCGGCGTGCTCGGTTTTGAATACGGCTACTCGTTGGCGGAACCCAACATGCTGGTGCTGTGGGAAGCGCAGTTCGGCGATTTCGCCAACGGCGCCCAAGTGATCATCGACCAGTTCATCTCGTCCGGCGAGCTCAAGTGGCTGCGCATGTCGGGATTGGTGATGCTGTTGCCGCACGGCTATGAAGGCCAGGGACCGGAACACTCGTCCGCCCGGCTGGAGCGCTACCTGCAGCTCTGCGCCGACGACAACATGCAGGTCTGCAATTGCACGACGCCCAGCAACTACTTCCACGTTCTGCGCCGCCAACTGCACCGCGATTTCAGGAAACCGCTGGTGCTGATGACGCCGAAGTCGTTGTTGCGCCACAAGCTCTGCGTTTCCAAGATCGACAAGTTCGACGAGAAATCGACCTTCCACCGCGTGCTTTGGGACGACCAGGATCTGACCGACGACCCCAAGCGTTCCTTGGCGCCGGACAACCAGATCAAACGCGTCGTTCTGTGCACCGGCAAGGTCTACTACGACCTCTATGAGGAACGCCAGAAACGCAAAATCAACGACGTCTACCTGATGCGCGTGGAGCAGCTCTATCCGTTCCCGCACAAGGTGCTGGCCTCCGACCTGCATCGGTTCCGAAACGCCGAGATCGTCTGGTGCCAAGAAGAACCCAAGAACATGGGGTCATGGACTTTCATCCGCGATCGCCTGGAAGGCGTCCTGACCGATATTGGCCATTCGCAACACCTGGCCCGCTACGTGGGTCGGGCGGAAGCAGCGTCGCCGGCAACCGGCTTCATGAAAAAGCATATCGCCGAGCAAGAAGCCTTCATCGACGAAGCGTTGACGGTCGAGAAACCGGCGCCAAAACGGCGGGTCGTCTCGACCCGTGCGCCGGCAAAGAAAGCCCCCGCCAAAAAGACGCCGGCTAAAAAGCCGGCTGCTAAGAAGGCGCCTGCAAAACGCGCGCGCGCCAAGAAATAATCCCTCCAGCAGGAACACAGAGGTAGATCATGGCTATTGATATTGTTGTCCCCACGCTGGGAGAATCCGTCACCGAGGCCACCGTGGCCAAATGGTTCAAGGCACCCGGCGACGCCGTTGCCCAAGATGAGCCGCTGGTGGAACTGGAAACCGACAAAGTCTCCGTTGAAGTCAACTCACCGGCGGCCGGCGTATTGCAGTCCATCGCCGTCACCGACGGCACGGACGTTGCCGTCGGCGCCGTCTTGGGCGTTCTTGACGAGACCGCCAGCGGGGCGGCAGCACCGGCCCCAGCTGCAGCGCCTGCCCCAGCTCCCGCCCCTGCACCAGCAGCGGCTCCTGCACCCGCCGCGGCTCCTGCGCCTGCTCCAGCACCCGCGCCGGCCCCAGCCCCGGCTCCGGCTCCAGTCGCCGCGCCAGCGATGCCCTTGTCACCCGCCGTGCGCAAGCTGGTCGATGACAACGACCTCGACCCAGCCCTGATCAAGGGCACCGGCAAAGAAGGCCGCATCACCAAGGGTGACGCGCTGGCCGCCATCGAAGCCGGCACCGCCAAACGTCAACGCGGCGGCGGCGTGGCCGCGGCGCCGCAATTCCAATCTACGGCTGAATTGCCACCGCGCCCCGAAGACCCACGCGAAGAACGCGTGCGCATGACCAAACTGCGCAAGGTGATCGCGTCACGTCTCAAGGAAGCGCAGCAATCGGCCGCCATGCTGACCACGTGGAACGAGGTCGACATGGGTGCCGCCATGGAATTGCGTGCTGAATACAAGGATGCATTCGAGAAGAAACACGGCGTACGTCTGGGTTTCATGTCGTTCTTCGTGCGCGCGGCTTGCATCGCGCTGAAAGAATGGCCGTCCGTCAATGCCGAGGTCTACGGCGACGAGTTGGTCTACAAGAACTACTACAACATCGGCGTCGCCGTCGGCACCCCGAACGGTCTGGTCGTGCCCGTCATCAAGGACGCCGACCAGTTGCGGTTCTCGGAAATCGAGGGCACCATCTCCGACTTCGGCCACCGGGCCCGCGACGGCAAGCTCGGCATGGACGAAATGATGGGCGGCACCTTCACCATCTCCAACGGTGGCGTATTCGGCTCGTTGAATTCAATGCCGATCCTCAACGTGCCGCAGTCCGCCATCCTCGGCATGCACAAGATCCAAAAACGCCCCATGGTGGTCGGCAACGAAATCGTCATCCGCCCGATGATGTATCTGGCCTTGAGCTACGATCACCGAATCATCGATGGCCGCGAAGCGGTGTCGTTCCTGGTGCGCATGAAGGAATGTATCGAGGACCCGCAGCGCATCATGTTGGATGTCTAACCCATAACGCCGAAACGAAAGGCCAAGATCATGAGCGAACCCTATGATGTCATCGTCATCGGCGGCGGCCCCGGCGGCTATGTGGGCGCCATCCGCGCCGCCCAGTTGGGCCTGAAAACCGCCATCGTTGAGAAACGCGGTACGCTGGGCGGCACCTGTTTGAACGTCGGCTGCATTCCGTCCAAGGCGATGCTGCAATCCTCACACCACTATGAGATGGCGGAGACCGAGTTCGCCGATCACGGTGTGCAGGTTTCGGGCCTGAAGCTCGACCTCAAGACCATGCTGGGCCGCAAGGAGAAGGTCGTCGACGACCTGACCAAGGGTATCGAGTTCTTGATGAAGAAAAACAAGATCGACTACCACGTGGGTACGGCGGAGATCACCGCGCCCGGCGAGGTTTCGGTGAAGCCGCCCAAAAAGGGCGCACGCAAGCAAAAGCTACAGACATCCAATATCATCATCGCCACCGGCTCCGACGTCACGCCGCTGCCGGGTGTCACCATTGACGAAAAGCAGATTGTCTCAAGCACAGGCGCGTTGTCTTTGCCGAAAGTGCCGAAAACCATGGTAGTCATCGGTGCCGGCGTCATCGGGCTGGAACTGGGTTCCGTCTGGCGACGCCTGGGCGCTGAGGTAACCGTGATCGAGTTCCTCGACATGGCATTGCCCGGCATGGACGCCGAGGTATCGAAAAACATGCAGCGGATTCTCAAGAAGCAGGGCATGAACTTCAAGATGAAGACCAAGGTCACCGGTGCCAAAGCCGTGCGCGGCGGCGTCAACCTGACCATGGAACCCCGCGATGGCTTGGCCGATGGAGCCAAAGCCGAGACCTTGAAAGCCGAAGTGGTGCTGGTCGCAATCGGGCGTAAACCCTATACCGACGGCCTGGGTCTCAAGAAAGCCGGTGTCGAAGTCGACGAGCGTGGCTTCATCCCCGTGGACGAGGACTTCCAGACCAACGTCGAGGGCATCTATGCCATCGGTGACGTCATCGGTGGCGCCATGCTGGCGCACAAGGCCGAGGACGAAGGCGTTGTCTGCGCCGAAATCATGGCCGGTGAAAGCGGCCATATCGACTACGACTCGATCCCCGGCATTGTCTACACGCACCCGGAGGTCGCGGCCTGCGGCAAAACGGAAGAACAGTTGAAGGACGCCGGCACCGAGTACAATTCCGGCAAGTTCCCGTTCACCGCCAACTCCCGCGCGCGCTGCAACGCCGATGCGGACGGTTTCGTCAAAATCTTGTCCGACAAAGCCACCGACAAGGTGCTGGGCTGCCACATCATCGGCCCATCTGCCGGCGACCTGATCCAGGAAGTGGTCAACGTCATGGAATTCGGCGGCTCGGCGGAAGACATCGCACGCATCTGCCATGGCCATCCAGGCCTACCCGAGGCCGTAAAGGAAGCCGCGCTGGCTGCGGGCGGTCGAGCCATCCACATCTAGAGCATATTTCGAGAATACGGAGCCACTGAGACGCGGCGTTCTCGAAACATGCTCTAGCCTTCCCAACGCCCGAGCAAACCACGCTTTTGCTGCTGCCTTTCAGGTTGCAGTCAGGTTGTCATGGTTAACAGACAATCGGCGAATAATGATAATCAAACGCCGAGTTGAAGGGTCGTCTGCCGGGACAAAGACGATGCGCTAATTGTTCTTGTGGGGATGCGCGAGCATGGCAGATCAGATCGACGGCGAAAATCTCGTCTCGAACGGTAGTTTTGAGGATGTCACCGAACCTGCGGGGCGCGGTCATCATCGACATCATCATCACAAACACCATCATCGCGGCAACGCGGAGTTGACAGGCTGGCAGGTCGCCGAAGGCCCGGGGCCGGACGTTATCGCCAGCCGCTGGCTGCCCTCTGCGGACGGTGCGCGCCATATCGAACTCGACGGCAGCGGCGCACGCAACACCAACAGCGCCATATTCCAGGACCTCCCCACCGACGGCACCGGCTCTTTCATGCTGACGTTCAGCTATGCCGCACCGCCGTTCAGCCGCTCGTCGTCGAACGGCATCGAGGTCTTGTGGGACGGTCAGGTCATCGACACCATCACCGCCAGTGGCGGCTGGGGCCTCGATTGGCAGACCTTCAGCTACGAATTGGATGGCGTCGGCGACACGACTCGGCTTGAATTCCGTGCCGTCGGCAGTGACGACGGGCGCGGCGGTTATCTTGATAACTTCAACGTCGTAGCGGTCGAGCCGCCGCAGCTGTTCACCGATGACGACGATGCGGTTATCCTTGCCGACGACGACCCCGATTACGGTGACGGCGAGGCCTACGACGCGCTGGATGGCAACGACGTCGTGACCGGTGGCGATCTCGACGACACCATCAACGGCAATACCGGCGACGATACACTCACGGGCGGCGCGGGTGATGACATTTTGATCGGCGGTGCCGATAACGAAGTCATGGTCGAACGCGAGCGGGTGATCGAACACGATCTTTCCGGGCTTTCCGATACGCCGGCACCGGGTATCGATGAGACGCATTTCCAACTGGCCGACGATCATGCGGTGACGCTCAGCTTCGTCGGCGAAGAGGCCAAGTACCGCAATACCATCGGCATGTACAAAATTGGTGATAACGGCGAGATCACCGATGTCGAGATTATCTTCCGTGATGCCTCGGAAAGCCGGTGGGGCGGCACAGAACCCGGCACCAGCGTCGATCTTGATCTCGCGGCGGGTGATAATTTCGGCCTGTTCATCATTGCCAACGGCGCCTACGACAGAACTTTGCGCCACATGCGAGACGGCCATTTCGAGTTCCGCAACGACGACGGCACGCTGGCCACGTTGGATAGCGACCAACCGGAATTGGTATTCGTCGACGCGCGTGGACGCGCCAAGGAAGTCAAAAGCGCCGTCTATCATACGGCTGCCGGCGGCGATAATCTGGCGCTGAACGGCGACGACGCCGTCCATGTGACATCCGCCGACAATGGCGAGGGCGGGCTGCGCCTGGCCTTTGAAGACCAGAAGATCGGTGGTCATGGTGGGCATGGCCGTCACGGGCATCATCGCCATCACCACCGCCATGAACCTGATTTCAATGACGTCGTGATTGATTTGAGTTTCGCGCCCGTCATCGAAACCTATCTGGAACCGGCATCCGATGATGATCTGCTGATCGGCGGCGACGGCAAGGATACGCTGATCGGCGGGTTCGGAGACGACGTTCTCGAAGGCGGTGCCGGCAAAGACGAGTTGGATGGCGGCAAGGGCAAGGATGATCTCTATGGCAACGGCGGCGCCGATGTACTTCATGGCCGTGGCGGTAAGGACAAACTCGTCGGCGGCGCCGGCGACGATGAATTGCGTGGCGGTGCCGGTGACGACCTGCTCAAGGGCGGCAGCGGTGATGATCTGCTGCGCGGCGGCGTCGGTGAGGATGATCTGCGCGGTGGTGACGGTGACGATAAGTTGGTCGGCGGCGACGGCGCCGACACGATTTCCGGTGATGCCGGCAATGATCTGGTGCGCCTGAATTTCGGCGAAACAGGCGGCGGCGAAACAGCGGACGGCGGTTTAGGTGTCGACAAATTGGCGATCACCGTGGAAACCGATGATTTGGCCGACATCACTGTGGTCAACGCCTTGGTCGATCTCGGCAGTTTCATTCTCAACAATGCCGATGCGGCGAGCGATAGCGGCCCCAGCGCGGCCTTCGCGGCGCTCGGTCTGGAAGTCCGCAACTTCGAAGAAATCGACATCACGGTGATCGATTCGGAGACCGGTGAAGAGGTGCCCGGATTTTTGACGCCGGAAGTCGCGCTCAACGTAGCCTCCGCCGCTGGTGATGAAGATACAGCCATCGCACTTTCGATTTCAGCCGCCGTCACCAATGCGCCAGACCTGTTTGATGTTGCTGTGAGCATCGCCGGTTTGCCGGCAGGGGCCGCGCTTTCCGCCGGCACCGACAACGGAGACGGCTCCTATACCTTGAGCGCCGCTGAACTTGTAGGCCTGACGCTGACGCCCCCCGCCAATAGCGGCGATGATTTCGATCTCACGGTCAGCGCGACCGCCACGAGCCGGATCACCGGTCTTGAGACACAAGCCGCGCCCGCCGTGGCGGCAATTGCCGTCTACGCCGTAGCCGATACGCCAGAGCTGTCGGTGGCCAACCCGGCCTTGATCGATCTTCTGGCCGGAGATGACATTGTCACGGGCACCGATGGCAAGGATATCCTGCAAGGTTTCGGCGGGAACGATACCCTGACCGGCGGCGATGGCGGCGATACGCTAATCGGTGACGGTCAATCTGGGGCATTGATGGGGGCTTTGAGCATTGCCGCCCAGCTTGGTGATCTTGATGGGTCGGAGATGCTGTCGGTTAGTATTGCCGGGCTGCCGGCTGGAGTGACTTTATCCGCGGGCACGGACAACGGCACCGGCACGGTTGTGTTGAGCCCGGCCGAGTTGGCGGGTTTGACCATGACGGCAGCGGCTGGTGTCGGCGATTTCACGCTGACGATCAGCGCCCAGACCACCGATACCGACCCTGACAACGGCGCGCAAACGACGGCGACAAGCGTCATCACGACCACAGTTGACGTGGTCACCAGTGTCGACGGCGATGATTTGCTCATCGGCGGTGGCGGTAAGGACGTGATCCAGGGCGGTGGCGGGAATGACCAGATATTCGGCGAGGCCGGCATCGACGATATTGACGCCGGTAGCGGCAATGACACGGTATCGGGCGGCGGCGGGGCTGACATTATATTCGGCGGCGAAGGAGACGACCTGGCTTCCGGCGATGGCGGTGACGATGTGATTGATGGCGGCGCGGGAGATGATGTCTTAAACGGCAATGGCGGCAACGACTGGATCATGGGCGGCGCTGGTGCTGACACCATCGACGGCGGTGCCGGCGTAGATGTGCTCGACGGCGGCGAAGGTGATGACGAATTGCGCGGCGGCGCCGAAACCGACACGCTGATCGGCGGGCTTGGCAATGACATACTGGTCGGCAACGCCGGTGACAACGTGCTCGATGGCGGTGACGGCAACGACCAACTGACAGCCGCAGACGGCGCCGACCAATTGTCTGGGGGCGACGGCAACGACACCCTTTCCGCTGGTGCCGGCATGGACGTGCTCACGGGCGGGGCCGGCGACGACATCCTCGACGGTCAATCGGACAGCGACAGTATTTCCGGCGGTCTGGGCGCCGACACGTTGATGGGCAGCGGCGGTGACGATTGGTTAGATGGCGGCGAAGGAGCCGATTCCATGCTCGGTGGCAGCGGTGACGACACCCTGCTGGGCGGCTCGGGCAATGATACGCTGATGGGCGACGCGGGTGCCGATGTCCTCGAAGGGGGTGCCGGTTCCGATACCATCCAGGGCGGTGGCGGCAAGGACATCATCAACGGCGGCGCCGACAAGGATTTCCTGTACGGCGACGACAACGCAGACGTGATCCATGGCAATGATTCCGACGATCGCGTTTGGGGCGGTGCCGGTAACGATGAGTTGTTCGGCGATGCCGGTAATGACATCCTCTATGGCGGTGACAACGCCGATGTTTTGCACGGTGGCCTTGATAACGACACGTTGCGTGGTGAATTGGGCAACGACATCTTGTTTGGCGATGAAGGCAACGACATTCTCATTGGCGACGAGGGCAAGGATACGCTGCACGGTGGCCTTGGAAACGATGTGCTGATTGGTGAAGAAGGTGCTGATGCGTTGTTCGGCGAGGACGGCAACGACAACCTGCTGGGCGGTGGTGGTGCCGATACGATCGTTGGCGGCGTCGGAAACGACAATCTTCAAGGCAACGGCGGCGATGACCGCCTGCTGGGCGGTGAAGGCGTCGATTTCATGCTCGGCAACGGCGGCTCGGATAGCTTTGTCTTCGACCTGGCAGCAGCCCAGGCCGAATCGGGCATCGGTGCGGGAAACCGTGACGTCATCAAGGATTTCGAGGCCGACGCCGCATCCGGGGCTGCGGATACCATCGAATTCACCGGCATCGCATCGTTCACCTTTGTCGGTGATGAAACCCAGGCGTTCGCCGGCGGCGGCGCATCGGGCCGTTTCAACAGCCAGACGAAGATCCTGCAACTCGATGCCGACGGTGATCAGCTGGCCGATTTGGAAATCGAATTGCTCAAGGTCGACGGCGCCGACCTGGACGATACGGATTTCACGGTGAGTTGACGCCGGCGCCTAACGCCCCAACTTCAAAAACGTCGCGACACTGATCGATTTCAGCGTCGAGACCGTGATCCCGTCGATCTCGGTCAAAACGCGGGTCAGCGCCTGCCCGCCATCAGTGGCATCACTGGTCTCGCCGACGCCGGGTTCGTCGGGGCTGATGTCTTCGAAGCGGCTGACGACTTCGTATAATGTCAGCCTTCTGGGATTGGCGGCAAAGGTATAACCGCCGCCTGCACCGCGTACGGATTTAATGATCTTGGCGCGCGACAATTCACGCAGAACCTTGGCCAGATGATTGACCGACAGCCCATATGTCTCAGCGATTTCAGCCGCTGCGACCTGGCGGGCCGGGTCGCGGGCCAGCTCAAACACCGCAAACAAGGCGCAACGCGTGGCTTGCTGCAATTTCATTCGTCACGCTCCCACGCCGCGCGATCGGCCAGCGGCATCTCCAATTCAATGAACGGTCCACCCATCATGCCCTGGGATCTAAAGAACGCCATGTTCAGCCCATCGTCGCGCGCTGTCATGGTGCGAATGGTATCGATGCCGCGCGCTTGCAACGCATCACACAGCGCATGGAACAACCGGGTGCCGATCTTGCGGACGCGGACTTCGGGATCGACGCCGACGGCGAATACCCATCCGCAAGGGGGCGAGCCGAACTCCCAGGCCCTTACCTCACCGACCACGTAACCGACGACACCCTGTTCGGTTTCAGCCAATAAAAAGTAGCGGTCGTCGCGGCGTCCGAAACGCTCGAACAATTCTGTCCAGTAGGCAGGCTTCTCCTCGCCGGTGATGCGCGCATCAATGGTCATCACGGCGGCCATGTCTTCGGGCTCGGCGGGACGGATATTCAACGCATTCTCGGGAAAGGCATCGGTCATTGGTTTAGCGGGTTCCTGGGCTCGTTCATCACATCCAATATAAGCATTCCCGTACGATAAAGAGAATTTTTTAATCGTCGAGCCGGAAATTCCTTGGGCAAGGCCGGATAAACCGCAATTTACCTATGGCTAATATTATTAATTGGTATTATAGTACCGAATTAAGAATTATGGAATCGTTATAAGATTGGGACAAGGTAGGGACGATGAGAACACTCGAGCAAATCGTCGATGAATGCGAAAGACTCTACGAGGACCTGGATTTCACATCCGCCCGGGCCTGGAAAGACGCCGAGTCCGGCCGCAAGGTCATCGGTTACATGCCGGTCTACGTGCCGCGCGAAATCATCCATGCCGCCGGCATGCTGCCCTTGGGCGTTTTGGGCGGCGGCGACAACATGGAAGTGATCCACGGCGACGCCTATTACCAGAGCTACATCTGCCGTATTCCACGCTCCACGGTCGAACTGGCCATCTCCAAGAAACTCGATTTCGTCGATGGCATGCTGTTCCCGTCGATTTGCGACGTGATCCGCAATCTGTCGGGCATGTGGAAGATGATGCTGCCGGAAGTCTATGTGCGTTACTTCGACGTGCCGCAAAATTTCCAGGACGATATCGGCGGCACCTATTACACCCAGGAACTCAATGAGCTGAAGGAAGGGCTGGAGGGACTATCGGGCCGTGAGATCAGCGACGATGCCATCCGCCGCTCCATCGCGGTCTATAACGAAAACCGCAATGCCGTGAACCGAGTCTACGATTTCCGCGCCGGTGCACCTTGGAAGGCCCCGGCACGCGAGGTCTACCTGGTGATGCGCGCGGGCATGGTGCTGCCGGTCGAAGAGCACACACAATTGATCGAGGAATACCTCGCCGCCGCCGAAGCCGAAGACCGGCCCATGCGCGACAATTGCCGCATCATCATGCAAGGTTCGTTCTGCGAGCAGCCGCCGCTGAGCCTGATCAAATCCATCGAACTGGCGGGCTGCTACATCGTCGATGACGACTACATGCTGATCAACCGCTGGATGCTGGCCGATGTCGCCGTCGATGGCGACCCCGTCGCCAACCTGGCCGACGCCTTCATCAAGCATTCCACCGAGACGGCGGCGAAGTATGAGCCCTGCGGCGAGCGCAAAGGCAAATACCTGGTGGATGCGGTGAAGGATCGCGCCGCAGAGGGTGTGATTTTCGCCGCCCCCAGCTTCTGCGACCCGGCACTGCTCGACCGGCCCATGCTGGCCAATGCCCTGAGCAAATCCAAAGTGCCGCACATTTCATTCAAGTACGCCGAGAACTCCGGCCAGATGCAGCCCATCCGCGAGCAGGCCGGCACTTTCGCCGACACCATCAAATTATGGAGCGAGCCATGAGCCCCGCACCCGAAAGCGACGACATCATCAAAGAACTCTCGATGCTCAAGCAGAAAGAGATGATCGCCGACAACTACGAGCAATTGACGGACGCGCCCCAGACCGGGCGCAAGGTGGCCGCCACCTACGTGCCCGGCAATCTCAACGAGTTGATCATGTGCTTCGACATGCTCAATAACCTGCCGGAGATCAACGCCATCCAAAATGGCATGCGCAAGAAATCCGGACGCATGATTCAGGATGCGGAAAAGATGGGTCATTCGGAGGACGTGTGTACCTACGTGAAGGCCGACATCGGCAACATGGCCAAGGGCGCCATTGCACCCAACGGCAAGCCCATGCCGGTACCGGACCTTTTGCTGCTCAGCTATACGGGGTGTTTCACCTTCATGAAGTGGTTTGAGCTGCTGCGCGACCAGTACGGCTGCAAAACCACCATGTTGCATGTCCCCTACACCGGTGACGGCATCATCACCGACAACATGCGCGACTATGTGGTCAAGCAGTTGAAGGAAGAAGTGATCCCGGCCATGGAAGAGGTTTCGGGCGTTAAGTTCGACATCGACCGGCTGCGTGAAAACCTGGCCTTATCGGCCAAGGCGGAAGACGACTTCGTCTGGATCATGCAAAGTGCCAAAAACAAACCCAGCCCCATCGACGCCTACTTCGGCGGCGTCTATTACATCGGGCCGATCTTTACCGCATTCCGCGGCACTCAGGATGCAGTGGACTACTACAAGATCCTGCGCGGCGAGATTGAAGAACGCATCGCCAAGGGCCAGGGGCCGATCACACCGCAAGGCGAGCTGAAGGACGAGCGCTACCGCTTGGTGGTCGAAGGCCCACCGAACTGGACCTCGTTCCGCGATTTCTGGCAGATGTTTCACGAAGAGGGCGCAGTTGTCGTGGCGTCGACCTACACGAAAGTGGGCGGCGTCTACGATTACGACGGTTTCCGCCACGACCCGGCGCGCCCGCTGGAAAGCTTGGCCGAGTATTGCCTGGGTTGCTACACCAACCGCAACCTGCCGTCGCGTGTCGACATGATCGAGCAGTACATGGAGGACTACCAGGCCGATGGCTTCTTGGTGAACTCCATCAAGAGCTGCAATTCGTTCTCGGCCGGGCAATTGATGATGATGCGCGAGATCGAGACGCGTACCGGCAAGCCCGCCGCCTTCATCGAAACCGACTTGGTGGATCCGCGCTATTTCTCGCCCGCCAACGTTAAAAACCGCCTGGAAAGTTACTTCCAGATGGTCGAACAAAAACGCCGGGGCGGCGGCGGCCCGGCCAAAGCGGCCTGAAGGGGAGACGGACCATGAAATGTTTTATCGGTATTGATCTCGGCTCCACCACCACCAAGGCGGTGCTGCTCGATGAGGCGGGCGGCATTCTGGGGCGCGGCATCACCAACTCGCGCTCCAACTACGCCACCGCATCCGCCGTTGCCAAACAAGAAGCCCGCACCGATGCGCGCATGACGCTGTTTCGGCGCGAATTCGACCATGCGGTCATCGACGGCAACCCGGACGCCGTCATGGAAGGTGTCGAGCTCACCATCCGGCGCCAGGAGTTTCTGGGCCAATTGGCCGATTTGAAGGAAACCTGCCGCTCGCACATGAAAGACAGCGACACGGGCATCGGCGAAGCCTTGGACGAGATCTTCGTCTACATCGAGGGCGAGACGCCGGAGATGTTCAAACCGGGCGCCGAGCGCAAATCCGATTTCTTCCGCGACATCGCCGGTGCAAAGTTCATGCAGAAAGGCGAGGAAGTGTCCAAATCGACGGGCGTCGCCTTTGACGCAATCCTCAATCTCTACGACAAATCCATCATCGATGTGGAGAACCGCCCGCCGGAAGGCGGCGTGCGCTCGATGTTCAAGGATGCTTTGTCGGAGGTTCTGGCCAATGCCCCGGATTTGAGCGTCGACCCGGCGAAAGTCGAGACCGCGGTCGGCAATGCACTGGATGTGGAATTGGAAGAGACCTTCGTGGTCGGCACGGGCTACGGGCGGGTTACCCTGCCCTTCCCGAAAGAGCACATCCGCTCCGAAATCCTCTGCCACGGGTTGGGCGCACACGTGATGTATCCCGAAACCCGGACCGTGTTGGATATCGGCGGCCAGGACACCAAGGCGATCCAGGTGGACCCGGACGGCATTGTCGAGAACTTCCAGATGAACGACCGCTGCGCGGCGGGCTGCGGGCGGTACTTGGGCTACATTGCCGATGAAATGAACATGGGCCTGCACGAGCTTGGCCCCATGGCCATGAAGGCAACCAAATCGATCCGCATCAACTCCACCTGTACGGTGTTCGCCGGTGCCGAGCTGCGCGACCGCTTGGCACTGGGCGAGAGGCGTGAGGATATTCTAGCCGGGCTACACCGCGCCATCATCCTGCGCGCCATGTCGATCATCTCGCGGTCCGGCGGCATTTCCGACCAGTTTACCTTCACCGGCGGCGTCGCCAACAACCAGGCCGCCGTGCGCGAGCTGGAAAAGCTCATCGAAGAGAACTACGGCAAGGTGACCATCAACATCGATCCGGCGTCGATTTATACCGGTGCCCTGGGCGCGGCCACCTTCGCGCACCGTGAAGCGATACATTAAGGACAAGGAGACCAGCCATGACCCAGTCAATGACACGGGCAGCAGGAATTGACGTAGGAACCGGCGCCGTCAAGGCGGTGGTGTTTGAGGTCACGGAGGATGGCGAGACCAAATGGCTATCGCGCCATATTGAAAAGGTGCGCCGCCGCGATCCGCTCAAATTGGCGCGCGAGTCACTCGACGCCTGCATAGCCGATGCCGGCCTTTCGGAAGACGACATCGCCTATATCGCCACCACCGGCGAAGCCGAAAGCCTGACATTCTCGACCGGGCACTTCTATTCCATGACCACGCACGCGCGTGGCGCCATTCATCTGGAGCCTGACGCCCGCGCGGTCTTGGACATCGGCGCCCTACATGGCCGCGCCATCACCATTGACGAGCGTGGCAAGGTCGAGGATTACCGCATGACATCTCAGTGTGCATCTGGGTCGGGGCAGTTTCTGGAGAACATCGCGCGTTATCTCGGCATCACCCAGGAAGAAATCGGTGAGCTCTCGAAGGAAGGCGACGACCCGGAAAAGGTCTCGTCGATCTGTGCCGTGCTGGCGGAAACCGACGTCATCAACATGGTGTCACGCCAAATCACCGCGCCCAATATCCTGAAAGGCATTCACCTGTCGATGGCGACGCGGTTGTTGAAGCTGCTGCGCTCAATTCGCGTCATGGACGGCCGCGTGTTGGTGACGGGTGGCCTGGCCATGGACAGCGGGCTGGTGGCGGCTTTGAACGAATCCATGGCCGACCAGAAGCTCAACGTGGATATCGTCTCACACCCCGACAGCATTTACGCCGGCGCTATCGGCGCGGCCATCTGGGGTGCGTTTCGGCATCAGAAACTGGCACGGCTTGGCGGGCTGGCGAAGGCGTCATAGACGACCTCGTTTCGTTTCTCCCACGGAAACCATATAGTGTTCCAACAATTGCACGTGGCTTCTGGGGGAATGGCTTTGAAAATCGAATCCGTTGAGACACTGCGCCTTGGGGAACACCCAAATCTCTTGTGGGTCCGCGTTCATACCGAAAGCGGCCTGACCGGACTTGGCGAAACCTATTTCGGCGCCGGGCCGAGCGAAGCCGATATTCACGACCGCATTGCACCGATCATCCTCGGGCAAGATGCGCGCCGTATCGAATTTCTCAATATGAAAATGCAGCCCTATACGGGGTTCACGGGTAGCGGTGCGGAGGTTCGCGCGCTGGCCGCCGTCGATGTGGCGCTTTGGGATATCGCCGGCAAAGCCGCCAACATGCCACTGTGTGATCTCTTGGGCGGAAGAACACGGGACAAGATTCAGGTCTACAATACCTGCGCCGGGCCCAACTACGTTTCCAAAACATCCGCCGTCAGGCCAGACAATTTCGGCGCCGGGGATCACGAGCGAAACGAAACAGCCTATGAAGACCTGGAAGCATTTCTGAATTGCCCGGAGGACCTGGCTGCTTCGTTATTGGAAATGGGCATTTCGTCGATGAAAATCTGGCCGCTGGATTTGGCGGCAGGTGCGGTCGACGGCGTCGACATTTCACCAGCAGACCTCAAGAAAGGTATCGATCCGTTCGAAAAAATCCGCAAGGCGCATGGTGACAAAATGCGCCTGAAGGCCGAATTGCATGGTCTGTGGAGTTTAAACGCAGCAAAGAAAATCGCCGCCGCGCTGGAACCGCTTGAGATGGATTGGATTGAAGATCCCGTTTGGATGGATCGCACACATGAAGTGGCGGAACTCGCCGCCTCGACACACGCACCTCTTGCCGGCGGCGAAACACTGGCAAGCCTGGGTCAGTTCAGATCGTTGATTGATGAGGGCAATATCGCGACGCCGATCATGGACGTTACATGGGCCGGCGGCATTTCGGCGGCCAGAAAGGTCGCGGCCATTGCCGAAGCGCGCTCACGCCCCATAGCATTTCACGATTGTTCGGGCCCGGTCACCTTGGCGGTTTCGACGCATCTGGCGCTGAGCTTGCGCAATGTCCGTGAACAAGAGATCACGCGCGGTTTTTATTACGCCTGGTACCAAGATTTCGTCGATCGATTACCGCCGATAGAATCGGGCATGATTTCAGTGCCGGAGGGGCCAGGCCTCGGGATGGAACTGTTGGTGGATATGTTTAAGCGTCCCGACGCCATTCACCGCACGTCGAGTTTAAATTAGGCGGCTTTTTACTTGGGCGCCATCAGCGCCAAGCCGACGACCAGCAGCATCGACACGGCCATTACGATATTCACCCGCCGCTGCACATGCGGCGCGAGGTTGAGTCTGTGCAGGCTCATGCCGGCATATAGCCAACCGAAATGTATGGGTGTCCAGATGGCGTTGATGATGGCGAACTTGAGCACGGTCTCAATCACCAAGCTGTCAGGCCAAAACGCGAAACCGGTGAAAAGTGTCGTGTTCACGGCATAGGCCTTGGGATTGACCGTTTGCAGAATAATACCATCCCAAAACCCCGGCGCCTTGGATGCTTCCTTAAAGGCGATCTTGGTGCCGGCGAACGCTATCTTATAAGCTAGATACGAGAGATACCCCACGGAGGCGACCAGCAGGATCAGGCGTATGTTTTCATTCGCCAGAATAATCGCCGCCATCCCCGAGACCACGGCCAACGCCACTAGGTTGGTGCCGACAAACAGCCCAGCGATGTATCTCGCCCCCGGCCCTGACCCGAACGCCGAGCCGACGCCGGCGACGGACAGAACGCCGGGTCCGGGTGTGATAATGAGAAAGAAAACCGCAAGCGCGAAGGTAAACATAGGGTGTGGTTAAGCGATGCGGCGTAACGCGTCAACGGCGATCCTTCCATCACAAATGTTGCATCACCCAGGCCATTGGCAGATGGTCCAGGGAGCATGGACACCGAAGACAAGACCAATGCCATCTGGGCAACCCTAAGAGAACCGAATTACTGGCGTTACGTCTTGGGCAACGGGCTGTCCTTGATCGGCACCTGGATGCAGCGCATTGCAATCGGTTGGCTGACATGGGAACTGACCCGCTCGCCGACGTGGCTCGGTATTATCGCCATGGCCGATTTTTTCCCGGTTGTGTTCATGGGACCTCTGGGCGGCGCTCTGGCGGATCGATACAGCCGTGTGCGGGTCATGGTGCTGTCGCAGATCGTTGCCGCAGCGTGCGCCATTGCCATGTTCAGCCTTTCCATCTCGGGTATTCTCAATGAGTGGCATCTGGCGATCTTTACGTTTTTGTCGGGCATGGCGCTTGGCCTAAACCAGGCATCTCGACTGGCGTTGGCGCCAAGTCTGGTGCCGCGCGAGCTTTTGACCACCGCCATCGCCATCAATTCAATGGTGTTCAACGGTGCCCGGTTTGTCGGTCCCATGGTTTCCACCGCCGTGATCAGCCTATGGTCGATCGACTACTCATTCCTGATCAATGCGGTGTCCTATACGGCGCTGATTATCGCGCTGCTGTCGCTCAATATTAAACGTCGTGAGAAACGCGGAACGGAAGGAACTTCGCGCTCCATCGTCGACGATATCGGAGAAGGCTTTGTTTTCATCAAAAACCACCCGCCGATCCGGTTGGTCATTGTCGTTATGACGATGTCGGCCTTGTGCCTGCGGCCTGTGGTCGATTTGTTGCCCGGATTGATCTCCGACGTGTTCGGAAAAGGTGCGGACGAATTTGCGATCCTGACAGCGTCGTTCGGTATCGGTGCGATTCTCGGCGGTTTCTGGATGGCTAGGCGCGGCGGCATGGAAGATCAACCGGTCGTCGCTTTGTTGGGCGTGATCGGCACCGCAGGCGCCGGCATCGGCCTGGTGTCGACGACGCTTTATGCCGTGGCGCTGCCGTTCACCATCGCCGCCGGTTTCTGCATGGTCGTTTCCGGCATCGGCATGCAGTCCACTTTGCAATTCGTTACGCCCGCGTCCATGCGCGGCCGCGTCCTTAGCCTCTATGGCGTCATCCATATTGGCGGTGCCGGCGTCGGCGCCTTTATCCTTGGGTTGATTGCCGAGGTGTTGGGCTTGCGCCTACCCATCGTCATTGCCGCGATTTTTGGCGCGGTCATCTGGCTTACCGTCTGGCAAAGGCGTTTTGTCATCGTAGAGTCCCTAAAATCCAAGACATCGAAGCCATAGATTGAAGTCTTGAATCACTGTTTGTCTTGACATTTCCATAATTCTAGATATGTAGAATTAATAACAGCCAGCTTGCCTCCGGGTGAGATCGGGCATAGAGGAGTAAGTCATGACGAATTTGGTTCTCAACGCGGCGGACTTTTCCAAGCGGATCGGTCACGGAATCGGTGCCATCGACAAGGCATGGATTGCGGTCGCTGTTATCTTTGCGCTCGTCGCAGTGCTTGAGCCGGCGCAAGCGCCCGAGAGTTTTATTTTCGTCATCGACGCCTTGCTTGAAATCGCACCCTTCCTGCTCGCCGCCATTGCCATTGCGGCTTACGCGAAAGCGTCGGGCGCTGACGGTTTGATCGCCAAGGTGTTCGAAGGCCGGTTGACGATGATGATTGTCGTCGCTGCTGTATTTGGCGGCCTGTCACCGTTCTGTTCGTGCGGTGTCATTCCATTGATCGCAGCTTTGCTGGCCATGGGCGTGCCGGTCCCCGCCGTGATGGCGTTTTGGCTGGCCTCGCCGCTGATGGATCCGGCTAAGTTCTTCCTGGCCACGGGCACGCTCGGGATTGAGTTTGCCATTGGTTTGACCGTCTTCGCCGTTGCCATCGGGCTTTACGGTGGATTTATGACGCGCTTGGTCATGGCCAAGGGCGCGTTCGCCAATCCGCTGCGCCCGGAAGCCAGCCCCGGCTGCTGCGCGAAGAAAAGCGTATCGGCGCCGAAAACCGTGATGTGGAAATTCTGGCCGGAAACCGAGCGCCGCCAGGCCTTTACGGCTGAAATGTGGGAGACCACGCTGTTCCTGGTGAAATGGCTGACGCTGGCGTTTTTGCTGGAAAGCCTGATGATCAAATACGTCCCGGCGGAATCCATCGCGCAATTGCTGGGTAACGAAAGCGCCTGGGCAATCCCGATTGCAGTTCTCACTGGCGTGCCGGCCTACCTGAACGGCTTCGCCGCCTTGCCGCTGATCCAAGGTTTGCTGGAAATGGGCGTTGCGCCCGGTGCCGGCATGGCCTTTTTGGTAGCCGGGGCCGTGACCTCCATGCCCGCCGCTGTCGCGGTGTTCGCACTGGTGCGCCCACCGATGTTTGCCTGGTACATCGTGCTTGCCGTCACCGGCGCCACATCGGCCGGATTGCTATTCCAACTCTACGCCGGATGACGCCGCCGAAGTCGCCACGCATTATTTTGGCGACGATCTGCTCGGCAGAAGTCCTGAGTATGCTCAGCGTTGCGGCCGTGCCGGCGCTGCTACCAACCTTTATCAGTGAATGGACACTGTCGAAGACCGATGCGGGCTGGCTCAACGGCACCTACTACCTGGGTTATCTGCTCGCCGTGCCGTTTCTGGTTACCCTCACGGACCGCAAACCGGCGCATAATATTTATTTCATCTGCATGGCACTATCGGGCGCGGCCACGCTGGGCTATGCCTTTTTGGCCGACGGATTCTGGACAGCGCTGGTGTTCCGGATTTTGAGCGGCGTCGGCCTCGCCGGCACATATATGCCGGGGCTGAAACTGCTCACCGATCAGTTAGAACGTCTCAAGCCCGGCGCCGACCATAGTCGGTCGGTGGCCTTCTATACGTCGAGCTTCGGCATAGGCATGTCGCTGTCGTATTTTCTGGCCGGTGAACTGGCCGAACTGTGGGGCTGGCGCTGGGCCTTTACCGTGCTGGGCATCGGGCCATTACTGGCGCTGGCCTACATGGCCGCAATTTTGCCACGGCAAAAATCATCTACGCACGCGCAACCCACAACACACCTTTTGGATTTCCGCCCTGTGTTTCGCTGCCGCCCGGCGATGGGTTATGTGCTGGCCTATACGGTGCATAATTTCGAGCTGTTTGCCTTCCGGTCTTGGGTTGTCGCTTACTTGGCCTTCGCCCTGACCCGCCATCCCGGCGAGAACCTAATCATCGCCGCCACCGCCATCGCAGCCGCATCCAACATCGTCGGCCTGCCTGCCAGTGTGCTGGGCAACGAATTGGCGCGGCGCATTGGCCGCCACAAAGCAATAACGTTGATCATGTGGACGTCGGCGCTGTTCGCCGTGGGGCTTGGGTTTTTACTGGACGCGCCGCTGTGGGTGATCACCATCGCGGTCATTGCGTACGGTGTGTTGATCACCGGTGATTCATCATCGATCACCGCCGGCGCCGTGGCCGAAGCGCCGCCCGGTTACAAGGGCGCGACACTGGCAGTCCACGCCTGCATCGGCTTCACCGGATCGTTCTTGGGTCCCTTGGCCTTCGGAGCCATGCTCGATATCGCCAGCCCGACAGGCATTGGTGGCGACACCATTGGATCTTGGGTTTGGGCGTTCGGCATGGCGGCCGCCGTGGCGGCGCTGGGGCCGGTGTTTCTCTATCTTCTGCGCAAACGATAGTATCTGAGTTAAAGGGGTTTCCCATGAGTGCAAACGCGACACCCACGCTGTTGATTGACAACGACCGCACCCGGGTCACCGAATGGCGGTTTCCGCCCGGCGCGGCGACCGGCTTTCATCGCCATGAATACGACTATGTCGTCGTGCCGCGCACCACGGGAAAATTGAAACTGATCGACGGTGCGGGCACCGAGACGTACGGCGAGTTGACCGAAGGTATCCCCTATTTTCGTCACGCCGGCGTTGAGCACGATGTCGTCAACGCCAACGATTATGAGTTCGTGTTCGTCGAGGTTGAGTTCAAATAACGCTATTGCCGACTTCGGCGCGCGCGCGGGTGTGCCAACTCATAAACAGACTGCAAGTGAGCCTCATCCACATCGGCGTAACGCTGTGTCGTCGACAAGGAAGCATGGCCGAGCAGTTCCTGGATGGTGCGCAAATCACCGCCACCAGCCAGCAGATGTGTTGCAAAACTATGGCGCATGGCATGCGGCGTGGCGGAATCGGGCAGGCCCAGTGCATGACGCACGCGCCGCATCTGTTTTTGCGCCACGGCTGCGTTCAGGCGTTTGCCGCGCGTGCCGACAAACAGCGGCCCGCCACCATCCTCCTTGGCATCAGGGTCATGCGGGCAAGCGTCCAGATAATCACGCACCATCACAGCGACGGCGGGCAACACGGGCACGATGCGTTCCTTGCCGCCTTTCCCCAACACACGCAATGTTCCGGTTTTCCCTTCCGCCGCCGACAGTTGCCCGCGGTTGAGCGACAGGGCCTCACCGATCCGCAAGCCGCAGCCATACAAGATCGCCAACAGCGCCTTGTCGCGTTTGCCGATCCAAGGTTCCGGCGCCAGGTTTTCGATGGTATCGACGGCTTGAACAGCATCGTCCGTTGTTAATGCACGTGGTATTGATTTTAGCACCTTGGGCGTACGAAGTGCATGGATCGCGGTGTTGGCGGCAAGGCCGCGCTTCTCCAAAAACCGGAAAAATCCACGCAGCGTCGATACAGCCCTGGCCGTCGATGTGCGTGATAGGCCTTCATTATTGCGCATGGACAAAAACGCCCGGAAATCCGACGCGCTTAAACTCTCCAAATCGCTAATGCCCGGTGGATAACCGATGTGGTTTATGAGAAATCGCAAAAAGCCGTTCAGATCATGGCCATAACCGGTGACAGTATGTTCGGAAGCACGTTTTTCATGGCGAAGCCAATCCCACCACTGGTCCATGGCGGCTTTGAGACCCGGTTCGGCCGGTGCGGGTGTCACGTCTGCATTATCCCTGTTCGGCTTCCATGATCCGCGCCAAGCTTGATTCCAACACCCGGCTCAGGAAACTCAACAGTTCGGTGCCCTGCCCAGGATGGAACGTATCGACACGTCCGCCCAGAGCCAACAGTCCCGTCGGCCAACCGGGGCCGGCATGAATGCGCGCCAACGCGGCCGAATTCACGAGGCCAGCGGCAGCGGCGAACAGCGTGCCGTCATCGCTGATCTGGCGGAACAATCCAACCTCTGTATCGCCTTCAAGCACCCGATCCACATAGCCAAGCGGCAACCGGCGGATGTCATTCTGCATCAGCCGTTCATCGGGGCCCGCAGTAACTTCGAACCCAAGTGATACCGCATCCACATCAAGCAACAGTGGCCAATCCTGGGTGACGACACGCAGCACGTCTTCCCAGGCGCGCGCATTCAGCAGACTCAGCACCGCACCATGGGTGCGTGTCTGCACCGACATGTTGGAACGGCTGGTCTCGATCACATCCTGGGCGGCGTCGCGAAGCTCATCCATTTCCGATTCGCGCCGATTGATCAAGAATTGCTGCATATCCACCACGCCGTCACCTGACCAACGGCCAGGAGCCGCCATACCGGCCAAGACGTCCGGGTGCCGGGCGAGGAAATCCGGATTGCGGGCTAGAAACTCCAACACGGCAGCTTCATCAACCTCATCTTCCGGGGTTTCCGGTGCGGTCGAAACCGGGTCGCTCATATTAAATTCCTTTACAGTCTCGCTAGTGGCGCGAATCGCCCTATTATACCCGGATCGTCCCAAGACTACCCCTAAGACTACCCTGGCAAATGAAAAAACCTGTCCGCATGACCACCGCGACTTCTGACAACGTCGAAACCTTCGCTCCGGGTACGTTAATATCCGTACGCTTACCGCTGCCGTTGAGCGAGGCCTACGACTATCGCGTACCGGAGGGCTTGCACCTCCGGCGCGGCGAATTCGTTCGCGTGCCCTTGGGCAACCGCCAGGTCTCGGGCGTTGTATGGGGTTCGGGTGCCGGTGATGTCGAGCCTAAGCGTATAAAGAGCGTGCTGTTTCGCCATGACTGCGCGCCACTACCCGAGATCAGTCTCAAGTTTGTCGACTGGGTATCGGGATATGCCCTGCAATCCATGGGCAGTGTGCTGAAGATGGCCATGAGCGTCCCCGATGCGCTTGATCCGCCGAAACCGTTGACGGGCTACCTCGCTACCGAACCGGCACCCAACGAGCTGCGCATGACGCCGGCACGCGAACGGGTATTGGCGGCGCTGACGGACGGCCCGCCCCGCATCGCCGCCGAACTCGCACGCGAGGCCGGTGTGACACCGGGCGTAATCAAAGGCATGGCGGAGGCCGGAGCTTTGCAGGCGGTTTCGCTGGCGCCCGTCGTGATGCCGCCCTCACCGGACCCGGACCACCTGGGACCAACACTTTCCGACGACCAGGATGCGGCGGCGGAGAAACTGGCGGCGGATACGCGGGCCGGCGGATTTGCCGTGACGCTGCTCGACGGCGTGCCGGGCGCTGGCAAGACCGAGGTTTACTTCCACGCCGTCGCTGCCGCGCTCAGGCAAGGCAAGCAGGTGCTGGTGCTGTTGCCGGAAATCGCGCTCAGTGCTCAATGGATGGAGCGCTTCCGCGCACGCTTCGGCCACCCGCCGGCAGAGTGGCATTCGGACCTGACGGGCGGCCAACGCCGCGCCACCTGGCGCGCGGTAGCCGAGGGAACGGCGAAAGTCGTGGTTGGGGCGCGCTCGGCCTTGTTTCTGCCCTACCCGGACCTGGGGTTGATCGTTGTCGACGAAGAACACGAAGGCGCCTTCAAACAAGAAGAAGGCGTCATATATAATGCACGCGATATGGCCGTGGTGCGCGCGCAGCTGAGCGACATCCCGATTGCGCTTGTCTCGGCCACGCCATCGCTGGAGACCGTGGTCAACGTTCGGCGCGGACGCTACACCGAGTTGCAATTGCCGGCGCGCCACGGCGGCGCGGCGCTGCCGAGCGTTGAGTTGGTGGACATGCTGAAAGCGCCGCCGCCGCGCGGTCATTGGCTATCGCCCATACTGCACGACAAACTGACCAAAACCCTGGAAGCCGGCGAACAGGCATTGCTGTTTCTCAATCGTCGAGGCTACGCGCCGCTGACGTTGTGCCGCACCTGCGGACACCGCTTTCAGTGTCCGCGCTGCACCGCGTGGTTGGTGGAACATCGCCTGGCGCACCGGCTGCAGTGTCATCATTGCGGCTTTCAGTTGCCATTACCGGAAATCTGCCCGTCGTGCGAAAAGCCCGACACGCTGGTGCCCTGCGGTCCCGGCGTGGAGCGCTTGCTGGAAGAAGTGAACCAATTGTTCCCCGATGCTCGCACCCTCATTGCGGCCAGCGACAATATCCACTCACCCAAGGCTGCCGCGCATTTGGTGGAGCAGATCGAAACCCATCAAATCGACATCGTCATCGGCACCCAGATCGTCGCCAAGGGTTATCACTTTCCGATGCTGACGCTGGTCGGCGCCATCGACGCGGACTTAGGCCTACAGGGTGGTGATCTGCGTGCCGCCGAGCGCACATACCAACTCTTGTACCAAGTGGCCGGGCGTGCCGGGCGCGGAGAGCGGCCGGGGACTGTCTGCCTACAGACCTATACCGCCACACACCCCGTAATGCTGGCACTCAGCAGCGGCGACCGCGAGGCTTTCGTCTCTGCCGAAATCAGTGCGCGAGAGGCCACCGGCATGCCTCCCTATGGCCGGTTGGCGGCGCTGATTGTATCGGGCGAGGATGAACGCGCCGTGGATGAAGGTGCTGCGGGTCTGGGCCGCGCCGCGCCCAACGCGCCTGACGTGCAAGTCCTGGGTCCCGCGCCGGCGCCGATTGCCATGTTACGTGGCCGTCACCGGCGTCGTTTTCTGCTGATGGCGGGCCGAAATGTGCAGATTCAACCGGTAATTCGGAGCTGGCTCGCGCGCGCGCGCTGGCCGAAGAAAGTCAGGGTGCAAATCGACGTCGATCCGTACAGCTTCATGTAACCGCAGCACTCCCGGAAAAGCTTGATTTTTCAAGCTTTTTCTTGGGTGCGATTTCCACAGCCCCGGCGTGTTGCATGGCCGGATTTAGTATGGTAGGACAAGCCCGCTTTCGACGAGGGAATGCGTCAGCAAAGCGCTTCACCGGCGTCATCGGTGAGGATTTTAGAATAACGGACGAGGATAGTCCCTGTGACATCGGATGTATCGGGCGCCACCGGCCTTTCAGGCCGCTATGCAACGGCGCTGTTCGAACTGGCGGATGAAGAGAAGCAACTCGACCAGGTGGCCGAGAATCTCTCGACCATCGGCGCCATGCTTGACGAGAGCGACGACCTGAACCGGTTGATCCGCTCTCCCGTCATTTCCAAGGACGACCAACTCAAGGCCATGCAGGCGCTTCTCGAAGAAGCCGGTATCGGCGATTTGACCCGTAATTTTATCGGGGTCGTCATTAAAAACCGCCGGCTGTTCTCGCTGCCCGGCATGATCAAGGGATATTTGGCCCTGCTGGCTCAGCGCCGCGGCGAAGCCACCGCCGAGGTGGTCTCCGCGAAGCCGCTTTCGGATGCGCAGCAGCAAGCCATTACGGATTCACTGAAACAGGCCGTGGGAACCAAGGTTTCCATCGATGCCAAAGTGGATGAAACATTGCTCGGTGGCCTGATCGTGAAGGTTGGGTCTCGTATGGTTGACACGTCATTGAAGACGAAGCTCGCAGGGCTCCGTCTCGCCATGAAAGGGGTTGGATAATGGATATCCGTGCCGCGGAAATTTCCGCCATCCTGAAGAAACAGATTGCAGGTTTCGGCTCAGAAGCCGAAGTCGCGGAAGTTGGTCAGGTTCTATCGGTGGGTGATGGTATCGCCCGCGTCCATGGCCTGGACAACGTTCAGGCTGGTGAAATGGTTGAGTTCCCGGGGGGTATCAAAGGCATGGCCTTGAACCTCGAGAACGATAACGTCGGTATCGTTATTTTCGGCGATGACCGTACCATCCGCGAAGGCGACACCGTGAAACGGACCGGCGCCATTGTGGACGTGCCGGTCGGCAAAGGTTTGCTGGGCCGTGTCGTTGACGCGCTGGGCAACCCGATCGACGGCAAGGGCCCGATCGAAAACGCCGAACGCATGCGCGTCGAGGTCAAGGCGCCGGGCATTATCCCGCGGAAATCGGTGCACCAACCGGTGCAGACCGGCCTCAAGGCTATCGATTCCCTGATCCCCGTTGGCCGTGGCCAGCGCGAACTGATCATCGGTGACCGCCAGACCGGCAAAACCGCCGTTATCATCGACACCATCTTGAACCAGAAATCGGTCAACGAAGGGACTGACGACGAAGCGGAGAAGCTCTACTGCATCTACGTCGCCGTCGGCCAAAAACGGTCAACCGTGGCGCAGTTGGTAAAGACCCTCGAAGATTACGACGCCATGAAGTATTCGATCGTCGTTGCCTCCACCGCGTCCGAGCCCGCGCCGCTGCAGTTCCTGGCACCTTATACGGGCTGCACCATGGGCGAGTTTTTCCGCGATAACGGCATGCATGCGGTCATCTTCTATGATGATCTCTCCAAACAAGCCGTGGCTTATCGTCAGATGTCGCTGTTGCTGCGCCGCCCGCCGGGACGTGAAGCCTATCCGGGTGACGTTTTCTATCTGCACTCCCGCCTGTTGGAACGCGCCGCTAAAATGAACGACGATTTGGGCGCCGGTTCCTTGACCGCATTGCCGGTCATCGAAACGCAGGCTGGTGACGTGTCGGCATATATCCCGACCAACGTGATCTCGATCACCGATGGCCAGATCTTCCTGGAAACGGAATTGTTCTACAAAGGCATCCGGCCTGCGGTGAACGTCGGTCTGTCAGTGTCTCGTGTGGGTTCCGCCGCGCAGATCAAGGCCATGAAGCAAGTCGCCGGTTCGATTAAGCTGGAATTGGCCCAGTACCGCGAAATGGCGGCCTTTGCGCAGTTTGCCTCGGATCTCGATCCGGCAACGCAGAAGTTGTTGGCCCGTGGCGCGCGCCTGACCGAATTGCTGAAGCAGCCGCAGTACACGCCGCTGCCGGTGCAAGAGCAGGTCGCAGTGATCTTCGCTGGCGTGAACGGCTACACCGATGACGTGCCAACCGCCGACGTGACGCGGTTCGAGCAGCAGTATCTTGACGCCATTCGTGACAAGGGCGGAGACATCTTGGCATCCATTCGTGACGACAAAGCGATTTCGGATGAAACCGAAGGCAAACTGAAGGCGTTCTTGGACGACTTCGTCAAAACCTTCGCCTAAGAGAGTTCGTGTAAGTCACCCGAGCAACGGAATAAGGCGCCATGCCGAATCTAAAGGACCTTCGAAACCGGATCGACAGCGTCAAATCGACGCAGAAGATCACCTCAGCCATGAAAATGGTCGCCGCCGCCAAATTGCGGCGCGCCCAAGAGTCGGCTGAGGCCGCGCGTCCCTATGCCGGGCGGATGGAACGCATGCTCGGCTCGCTCGCCGGCTCGTTGGGCGGCGTCGAAGGCGCGCCCAAACTGTTGGCCGGTACCGGTAACGACCAAACCCATTTGCTGGTGGCCTTTACCGCCAACCGCGGACTGTGCGGGGGCTTCAATGGCTCCATCGTGCGCCGCGTGCGGGAAATGGCGCATGAGCTCAAAGCCGACGGCAAAACGGTGAAAATCCTCTGCGTCGGGCGCAAGGGCCACGATGTGCTGAAGCGGGAATTTGCCGGCGATATTGTCGAAAGCATCGAAGACATCGGCAAACGCCATGTGGAATATCACGAGGCTGTCGGCGTCGCGAACAAAGTCACTGAGCTGTTCGACGCCGGTGAGTTTGATATCTGCACGGTTGTCTTCAACCGTTTCCAATCGGCCATGACCCAAATCGTCACGCCGCAGCAATTGATCCCCTTCGTTCCGGCGGAGGAAGAGAAAGCTGACGCCAAGGCAGATGAGGGACCGCAGCCGGTTTACATATTTGAGCCCGAAGAAGAAGCAATTTTGGAAAACCTGCTGCCACGCAATCTCGGTGTGCAGATTTTCCAGGCATTGCTGGAAAGCTCGGCATCCGAACACGGTGCGCGCATGACCGCCATGGACAGCGCGACCCGCAACGCAGGCGACATGATTGATAACCTGACGCTGACCTACAACCGTACGCGTCAGGCCTTCATCACCAAGGAATTGATTGAAATTATTTCCGGCGCGGAAGCGCTGTAAGAGCTTAAGACAGGAGCAACTGTGATGGCTAAGAACAACGTCGGCACCATCAGCCAAGTTATGGGCGCGGTCGTGGACGTGCAATTCGGGGGTGATCTACCGAACATCCTCAACGCTTTGCACACTGAAAACGAAGGCAAGACGCTGGTCCTCGAAGTGGCCCAGCATCTGGGTGAGAACATGGTTCGCACCATCGCCATGGATTCGACCGAAGGCCTGCAGCGCGGCGCCGAAGTCGCCGATACCGGCGAGGCCATCGCGGTCCCGGTCGGCCCGGAAACACTGGGTCGCATCATCAACGTCATCGGCGAGCCGATCGACGAGCGGGGACCGGTTGAAACCAAAGCGAATTGGCCGATCCACCGTGCGGCGCCGGAGTTTGTCGACCAAGCCACGGAAACCGAAATCCTGGCCACCGGCATCAAGGTCGTCGATTTGATCGCGCCTTACGCCAAGGGCGGCAAGATCGGCCTGTTCGGCGGCGCCGGCGTGGGCAAGACGGTGCTGATCATGGAACTGATCAACAACGTCGCCAAAGGCCACGGCGGATATTCGGTGTTTGCCGGTGTTGGTGAGCGTACCCGCGAGGGCAACGATCTCTACCACGAAATGATCGAGTCCGGCGTTATCGACCTGGAAGGCAACGATTCGAAAGCGGCACTCGTGTACGGCCAGATGAACGAGCCGCCGGGTGCGCGTGCCCGTGTTGCGCTGACCGGCCTGACCCAGGCTGAGTATTTCCGCGACGAAGAAGGACAGGACGTGCTGTTCTTTGTTGATAACATTTTCCGCTTCACCCAGGCCGGCTCCGAAGTGTCGGCGCTGTTGGGCCGCATTCCGTCGGCTGTGGGCTACCAGCCCACCCTGGCCACCGACATGGGCACCATGCAGGAGCGTATTACCTCGACCACCAAAGGATCGATCACCTCGGTGCAGGCCATTTACGTGCCCGCCGATGATTTGACCGATCCGGCGCCTGCGACATCTTTTGCCCACTTGGACGCGACCACGGTGCTCAGCCGCCAGATCGCGGAATTGGGCATCTACCCGGCTGTGGATCCGCTGGACTCCACATCGCGTATCCTCGATCCGCGCGTCTTGGGTGAAGAACACTACCACGTCGCCACCTCCGTGCAGCAGACCCTGCAGACCTACAAATCTTTGCAGGACATCATCGCCATCTTGGGCATGGATGAGCTGTCGGAAGAAGATAAACAAACGGTTGCCCGCGCACGTAAGATTCAGCGCTTCTTGTCGCAGCCGTTCCACGTGGCCGAAGTGTTCACCGGTTCGCCGGGCGTCTTTGTTAGCCTGGAAGACACCATCAAGGGCTTCAAGGGCATCATCGATGGCGAATACGACCACATTCCGGAAGCCGCCTTCTACATGGTCGGCACCATGGACGAGGTTCTCGAGAAGGCCAAGAAAATGGCCGCCGAAGCCGCCTAAGCTAGGAGCGAAAGATGGCCGATACGGTCGAATTCGAACTTGTCTCGCCGCAACGGCTGGTCACCAGCCAGCCTGTTGAAATGGTTGTCGTTCCCGGCGCCGAGGGTGATTTGGGTGTACTGCCCGGCCACTCGCCGCTGATCGCCGAAGTGCGGCCGGGTGTCATTGACATTCACGAAGGCGGTAAAGTCGGTGAGCGGATTTTCGTTGCTGGCGGATTTTGCGAAATCTCCGCCGAACGCTGCACGGTGCTGGCCGAGGAAGCGACGCCTGTCGCCAATATCGACAAGGCCGCAGCCGAGGAACGCTTGAAGAATGCCTCCGAGGGCGAAGACGAAGGCGAGCGACGTATCGCGGAAGCCATGATGGCCGCCGCCTCGTCGTAACCTGTCCTCCCACAAGGTTTTCGAAAACGCGGTGCCCGCAAGCACCGCGTTTTTTTTGGAACACTGCTTCATGACCACACTACAAACCGAACGTCTGACCCTTTCCCCTTATGTTGAGACCGACTTTGACGCCATGGCGCAGCTTCACGGCACGCAAACGGTCATGGCGCATATGCGCGACGGCGCTGTCGGCCGCGATGAGGCACGCCGCTACTTCGACAGCTATCTCGAAAACTGGAAAACCAACGGCATCAGCGTATGGGCTTTGTTCAAAACCGACGACAACACCTATGTGGGTGAGTGCGGGTTCTGGTTGCGCGAAGGCTTTGCCGGCTATGCACTGCGCTACATCTTGGCCGAACCCTATTGGCGACAAGGTTTCGGTGGAGAGGCCGCGCGGGCAGCCCTGCAATGGGGTTTTGGAAACCAACAAATACCCGAGGTAAATGCCGTTTCTCACCTGGAGAACCCGGGCTCCGCCCGGATTTTGCAAGGGCTGGGGTTCCAGTTGGTCGATACGTCCCACAAAAACCTTGATGACATGCATCGCTACCGCATCACCCGTGAAGATTGGTTCAAGCGGGAGAACGGGTCATGAGTACCCTTTGGACACAAAACTTGGTCATGCGGCCGCTCACGGATGACGATTTCGATTCTTTCACCCGCTTGCACGGTGACCCGTATATGACTGCCAAAATGCATCGCGGCGCGTTAGATGTCTTGGAAGCGCGAGAACTGTTCGCGGCGTACAGAAAAGCCTTCGCAACCGACGGGTTCGGCATGCGTGCGGTCTGTTGGCACGAAAGTGGAGAGATGATCGGCGAGTGTGGTTTGTGGATGCGCGAGAGCGCAGGCGGCTATACGCTCCGCTATATGCTGTTCCGCAATTGGTGGGGCAAGGGCCTAACCGGCGAGGCGGCGCGCGCAAGCGTTTCCGAGGCGTTTGGAGCGATTGGTCTGGACGCGCTCTACGCCGTAGCCATGGACGGCAACGCGCATTCCGTCAAAGCTCTGTTGCGTCTCGGCATGGCCAAGATCGAAGACGGACATCGCGGCATTCCGGGTTTCGGGCGCTATCAGCTCTCGGCACAGGCTTTTCAGGCATCGCGGAACTAGAACAAACCGTTGGCCTTCTGCAAGGCGCGCACGTACATGACGATTTTGTCCAATTGCGCGTCCGTGACGCCTTGCACAGGCTTCATATTGCCGAACTTCCAGTGATGCGCCCGCACGCCCTTTTTGGCGGCCAGATAAAACGATCCGTCACCATGGTGACCCGGATGATACACCCGATGCAAAAACGTTGGGCCCTTATCCGTCCCCTGCCCCACCGTACCGTGGCATTCGGCGCAATACCGCGTAAACGCCGATTTGCCGAGCATCAACGGGCCGGTCATTTTCGGCTCGACGACGGTTTTACCGGCGATCACCGGCGAGTTCGCCAATACCGCCAACAGGCCCGCAACGGCAATCCCGAAAATCGCTACGCCGGACAATTTTATCGTGTTCATTTTGGATGCTCCGCCTAATCAATTCCCACCTGGCGTTTTCTTACGCCGTCTAGTGGCTGGAAGGTCAAGACAGGAACGGATCAACTTGGTATGGTAAGCCATGCATTTATACATCGCCCGTCACGGCCTTGCCGTACCCAAAGACGAAGATCCCAATTGCCCGCTGAGTGAGACCGGCCGACGCGATATTTCGCGCATGGCATCGTTCCTGGCGCGCACGCGGCCAACCATCACACGCATCATCCATTCCGGCAAAACCCGCGCCGCTCAAACCGCGCTGATTTACGGCGAGACCCTGGGCCCCGGTCGCATTGTCGAGGAAGCAATACTCGGCCTCAAACCCAATGATCCGACAGACCCGGTCGTCGATGCCGTCGATGCCTGGATGGACGACACCATGGTCGTCAGCCACCTGCCTTTGGTCGGAAAGCTGGTGGCGCGTCTGGTCACGGGTTCGGAGCACGAATCCGTGGCGCAGTTCCACCCCGGCACCGTGGCATGCCTGATCCGAGGCGGCAACGGCGACGGCTGGACTATATCCTGGACCATGGGCCCTGATCTGCTTGGTGGGTAATCGGGGCGGTTAATCTATGAGTATTCAATTTGACGAAAAGGCCGCGCGCTCACTTGAGCGCAGCTACCAAACGCCGGAAATCGCCGCCACACGTCAATCGACCTTGAACGCGCTCGGCCTGCAACCCGGTGAGCACGTCGCCGACATGGGGTGCGGGCCTGGGTTTCTGGTTGCGGAAATGGCTGATGTCGTCGGCCCTCACGGCCGCGCGGTGGGCATCGACACCAGCGCGAACATGCTGGCCTTGGCGGAAAACCGCACCGACGGCCTTGCGCAAGCCGAGATATTTGAGGCTGACCTACTGCATCTGCCGTTTGCAGACGGAGAATTCGACGCTCTCGCCTGCACGCAATTGCTTTTGTTTATCAAAGATATACCCCGCGCACTCTCGGAAATGCACCGCGTGCTTAAACCGGGCGGGCGTTTAGCCATCATTGAAACCGACTGGCGCGGTGTGGTCCTCAACGCCGAAGACGACAACCTGACCCGGCGCATGTTCGCGGCTTGGGACGCGGCCGCCGTCAGCCCCAATCTGCCCGTAAGCCTGAAACCGGCTTTGCTAGCTGCCGGGCTCGAAAACGTCAGTGTCGAAGGTGTGCCGATCATCAATACGGATTTCGGCCGTGATGGATTTTCCAGCGGCATGCTGCGCGGCGTCGCGAAAAAAGCGCAAAGCATGGGTGCCGTCAGCGACGACGAAGCCACGGCCTGGATCGACGACCTAAAGGCCAAGGACGCCGATGGTGCTTACTTTTTTTGCGTAAACCGGTTTTTATTTAAGGCTGTTAAGTCCTAAGCGCCGCCTGAACTAGGGGCCCTTCTTCTTCACCACCAACCACAAGGCATGGATCATGCCGGGAAGAATACCGCAAATCGTCAAAATGATATTGAGCCAAAAATGCAGCCCAATGCCGACCGTTAAGAAAGCTGCAACGGGCGGTAAGAAGATGGCCAAAATAATGCGAAGAATATCCATGTGCGTCCTCTGTCCGAAAACAATGATTTCGCCGATAAAGTAACCGGCTTGGCCCGGTGCAATCAAGGCTTGGTGAGTGCTACCGCCCGCGCGATTTCTTTTTCTGCTTGCCCTTTGGCTCCCATCTCGCCTTTTTCGAGACGCCCGGTTTGGTGAGGCCGAGCTCGGTGGCCTCTAGGCGGCGGATTTCATCGCGGAGCCGCGCGGCTTCTTCGAATTCCAGGTCCGCGGCGGCAGCCTGCATGCGGGTATTCAAATCGCCGAGAACGGCCTGGATGTTGTGTCCGACCAGCTCGACTTGTCCGCCGGCGCCGGTATCGACAGTGACGTAATCCTGCTCGTAGACGCTCTCGATGGCGTCTGAGATGCCCTTCTTCACCGATTGCGGGGTGATGCCGTGGGCCTCGTTGTAAGCCTGCTGACGCTCGCGCCGGCGGTTGGTTTCACCGATGGCGTAATCGAGGCTGTCGGTCATTTTGTCGGCGTACAGTATCACCCGGCCATCGATGTTGCGCGCTGCCCGGCCGATGGTTTGCACCAGCGATGTCTTGGAGCGCAGGAAGCCCTCCTTGTCGGCGTCGAGGATAGCCACTAGGCCGCATTCGGGGATATCGAGCCCCTCGCGCAACAGGTTGATACCGATCAGCACATCAAACGCACCTAAACGCAGATCGCGGATGATCTCAATCCGTTCCAGCGTTTCGATATCGGAATGCATGTAGCGCACACGCACGCCGTGTTCATGCATATACTCGGTCAAGTCCTCAGCCATGCGTTTGGTCAGCGTCGTCACCAGCGTCCGCATCCCCTTGGCCGCCACGTCGCGCACTTCGGCCAATAGGTCATCGACCTGGGTTGCCACCGGGCGGATGATGCATTCGGGGTCGATCAGGCCCGTGGGTCGCACGACCTGCTCAACGAACACCCCGCCGGTGCGCTCAATCTCCCACGGGCCCGGCGTGGCCGAGACGAACACCGAGTCGGGCCGCATGGCTTCCCATTCCTCGAACTTCAGCGGCCGGTTGTCGATACAGCTGGGCAGCCGGAATCCGAATTCCGCCAGCGTGGTTTTGCGATTGTAATCACCCCGGTACATGCCACCGATTTGCGGTACCGTGACGTGGCTTTCATCGACCATCAGCATGGCATTCTCGGGCAGATATTCGAACAGCGTCGGGGGCGGCTCACCGGGTGCGCGGCCCGTCAGGTAGCGCGAGTAGTTCTCAATGCCGGCGCAGTGGCCAGTGGTCTCCAGCATTTCAAGATCAAAGGTCGTGCGTTCATGCAGGCGTTGAGCTTCCAAAAGCTTGTCTTCCGCCTGCAACTCAGCCAAGCGCACCTTCAGTTCAGCCTTGATGCCGGGTATGGCCTGCAACAGTGTCGGGCGCGGCGTCACGTAGTGGGAATTGGGATAGACGAAAACCTCTTCCAGCGTGCCGATCTTGTCGCCTGTCAGCGGATCGATCTCCCAGATCGCCTCCAGGTCATCACCGAAAAAGCTCAATCGCCAGGCGCGATCTTCCAAGTGCGAGGGGTAGATTTCCAGCACGTCGCCACGCACCCGGAAAGCACCGCGGTAGAAATTCACGTCGTTGCGCTGATATTGCAGGTCCACCAGGCGCTTCATCAACTCGCGTTGATCGATGCTGGAGCCGACACGCAGACGCTGGATCATTTCCGAATAGGTCTCCACCGCGCCGATGCCGTAGATGCAACTGACGCTGGCCACAATGACTACGTCCGAGCGCTCCAGCAGCGCGCGGGTGGCCGAATGGCGCATGCGGTCGATTTGTTCGTTCACCGAGGCGTCTTTCTCGATGTAGGTATCGGAGCGCGGCACGTAGGCCTCGGGCTGGTAGTAGTCGTAATAGGAAACGAAATACTCCACCGCGTTTTCGGGGAAGAACTCCTTCATCTCACCGTAGAGCTGTGCGGCGAGCGTTTTGTTCGGCGCCAGCACCAAAGTCGGACGCTGAATGTTCTGAATCACGTGCGCCATGGTGAAGGTCTTGCCCGACCCGGTGACACCCAGCAATACCTGGTCGCGCTCTGCCGCTTGCAGGCTCGCGGTGATGTCCTTGATAGCGCCCGGCTGGTCACCCGCCGGCTGATAATCGGACACCAATTTGAACTCGCGCCCATCGTCGATAGCGGGACGTTTCTCGGGAACGAACATCACTTGGTTTGCTGAGTGATTGGCGAGTGGCGTATTCATCCCCCTTATATAAGGCCAGCAGCGTTTTACCGCCAGAACTGATGGGCTATGGTGAACCGAATAGCCACAAAGGAAACCAGCTTCCGTGTCTCAATCTCTAACAACGTCCGGCGCTGAATTCCGCCCCGGCCAATCGGCACCGCGCCTGGAAGACCGGCGGTTTTTGACCGGTAGCGCGCGCTATACGGCGGATATCAATGTCACCGGGCAACTGCATGCCGCCATCGTCCGGTCCGATCATGCGCACGCGGAGATTCTCGAGATCGATACCTCCGAAGCGTCTGAAATGCCGGGTGTTGTCGGTATACACACAGTTGCCGACCTTGATGCGGACGGTCTTGGCCACATGCCCTGTGGGGCCGCGGGAAGCCATCTCGAATATGCCGTGGTGCCGCCGCGCCCGGCCTTGGCGCGCGGCCGCGTTCGCCACGTGGGCGACCCTGTTGCTATGGTCATCGCGGAAAGCGAAGCTGAGGCATTGGCCGCCGCGGAAGCGGTGTTTATCGACTACGAAACACTGCCCAGTATTGTTGACCCCAACCAGGCACAAGATGGGGGTGACATCTGGAGCGAAGCGCCCGTCAACCTAGCCTTCCGTTTCGAAATGGGGGACGAAGAGGCAGTTGCAGCGGCATTCGAGGACGCCGCCCACGTTGTGGAACTGCAAGTCACCAACAACCGCGTCACCGCGGCCCCTATGGAGCCGCGCGCGGGCATTGGTGAGTACGATCCCGCGACGGAGACCTACTCCCTCACCTGCAACGCCCAGGGCGTGCATAACATTCGCGGACAAATAGCCAACGCCGTGTTCAAGGTGCCGACAGAGCGGGTGCACGTTCACGCGCCCGATGTTGGCGGCGGTTTCGGGCTCAAGAATTTCCTCTATCCCGAATGGATCTTGCTGCCCTGGGCGGCGAAGCGCCATGGGCGCGCGGTTAAATGGGTGGCGGCGCGTGGCGAGGAGTTCTCCGGCGCCGTGCATGGCCGTGACAGCCGTGTCTTGGGCCGTCTGGCGCTTGATGCCGAAGGTCGTTTCTTGGCTCTTACGGCCGACCTGACAGGCAACATGGGGGCGTATCTATCGGGCGGCGCCCCGGGGATCGCATCGAAAGCTTTCCCGACCGCCATCGGCGGCATTTACGACATTCCGATGATCCATATGCGCTCGCGCGGTGTGTTCACCAACACCGCTCCTGTCGATGCCTACCGGGGTGCGGGCAAACCGGAAGCCAATTTTATCACCGAGCGGCTGATCGAAACGGCGGCCCGGCGTTTCAACTTCGACCCCGTCGAACTGCGCCGCAAGAACGCCATCCAAAGCTTCCCACACGTCACAGCGCAGGGAATGGAACTCGATTCAGGGCGCTTTCATGCCAATATCGATGATGCCGAACGACTCTCAGACCGAAGTGGTTTCGAGGCTCGCCGGCAACACTCATTAGAGACCGGCAAGCTTCGAGGATTGGGTTTCGGTTGTTTTCTGGAGACCGCACGTTCCGTCCCCGAAGAGGGCGCGGAAGTCCGATTTACCAGGACCGGCGTGGAGTTACGGTTGGGCTCGGAGTCGCAAGGCCAGGGCCATGAAACAGCCTTCATCCAGGTCGCATCGGACCAACTCGGCCTTCCCGCCGAAATTTTTTCTTATGTTCAGGCAGACACCACCCAGACCCGCATGGGCCACGGCCATGGCGGCGCGCGCTCCATGCATATGGGCGGTGGAGCGTTGGTTCGGGCACTGGACGCAGTACTTGAAAAGGCCCGTGCCAAGGCGGCGCAATTGCTACAGGTTGATGCCGCAGACATACAGTTCGAAGCCGGCCTATTCAGTGCCGGTGAAAGCGGCCAATCGGTATCTTTACTGGACGTAGCTGAAACCGGCGGCGCCACCCTCGACAGCTTTGAGAAGGTCGAAAATGCCCCCTTCACCTTCCCCAACGGCTGCCACGCGGCCGAGGTTGAGGTCGACCCCGAGACCGGCGATGTCAAGTTGCTCAGCTATATTGCCTGCGATGACTACGGCCGGCTGATCAACCCACGCCTGACCGAAGGTCAGGTTTTGGGCGGCCTAACCCAAGGCATCGGCCAGGCCATAGGCGAGGAAGCCTTGTATGAGCCGGCGACGGGACAACTGATCAGTGGCTCTTTGATGGACTATCTGATCCCGCGCGCCACGCACCTACCAGCGTTTCAAATCCGATTGGACGGCGTGCCGACAAATGCCAATCCGCTCGGCGTGAAAGGCTCGGGTCAGGCGGGATGCATCGGCGCGCCGCAAACCATTGTGAATGCCGTCGTGGATGCTCTCTCACCGCTGGGTATTGAACACCTGGATATGCCACTAACAAGCCGGTCGATCTGGAGCGCGATTCAAGTTGCACGGAAGGCCCGCCGGGCGTAGGTTTCGCAGCGATTTTTCAGACTATTAACTCCATTGGAGATTTTTACCATGGCTTTCGTTGCCGACCGCCTGAGCGCCGTCAAACCCTCCGCCACCATTGCCGTCACGCAAAAAGCCCGTGACCTGACCGCCGCCGGGCGCGACGTCATCAGCCTGGGCGCCGGTGAGCCGGATTTCAACACCCCGGATCACATTATCGAAGCGGCGAAGAAAGCCCTCGACGATGGCTTCACGCGATATACGGCGACCAACGGTATTCCCGAGTTGCTGGATGCGATTTCGGCCAAATTCAAGCGCGACAATGAACTCGACTACGCGCCGGCGCAAATCCACGTATCGTGTGGCGGTAAGCCGGTCATCTTCAACGCCTTCATGGCGACCGTGAACCCCGGTGACGAGATCATCATTCCATCACCCTATTGGGTCAGCTATCCCGACATCGCTGCCATGTTCGGCGGTGTGCCGGTATTCGTCGACTGCCCGGCGTCGACCAGCTTCAAAATGACGCCGGAACAGTTGGAAGCAGCGATCACGCCGAAGACCAAATGGCTGATGCTGAACTCACCCTCCAATCCGACGGGGGCGGCCTATACGGAAGCCGACCTGAAGGGCCTGGCCGAGGTGCTATTGCGCCATCCGCACGTTTGGGTGCTGACCGATGACATTTATGAGCACATCGTCTACGACGATTTCACCTTCAAGACCATTGCCCAGGTCGAACCCGCATTGTGGGCGCGTACGCTGACCATGAACGGCATGTCCAAGGCCTATTGCATGACCGGCTGGCGCGTCGGTTTCGCCGGCGGGCCCGACGAGTTGATCAAAGCCATGACCAAGGTGCAGTCGCAATCGATCTCGCACACCGCCGCCGTCTCTCAGGTCGCCTCGGTGGCGGCATTGAACGGTCCGCACGATTTTATCGCCAAGCACAACAAGGTGTTCAAGGAACGCCGTGATCTGGTGGTGAGCATGCTCAACCAAGCTCAAGGCATCGATTGCCCGACACCGGAAGGCGCCTTCTACGTCTATCCTTCCTGCCAAGGCTTATTGGGAAAATCGACAGAGGACGGCAAAGTCATCAACTCAGATGAAGATTTCGTCACCGCGTTGATCGAAGCCGAGGGCGTCGCCGCCGTGCATGGCGAAGCCTTCGGATTGAGCCCGCATTTCCGGATTTCCTACGCCACGGCGACGGACGTATTGGAAGATGCCTGTCAGCGCGTTCAGCGGTTTTGCGCCTCACTTCGATAAGGCGAAACTCGTCAACAATTCAATCCATGTGGCTTCAGGTTGGTAAAACAGCCTGTGCCCGCCGCCGACGCTGAGCACTTCGTTGCGATAATCCGCTCCGGCTTTGTCGAGAGCTTGGTCGCAATTTCCAGCAACATTATCGCCTTCCTCCCAAGCAACCAGAAACTTGCCCTTGGCGCGCTTGGCGTCTTTCTTGATAAACCGCCGATAGGTTTTATGGAACGGCGTCCCCTGCTGACCGCAGGCTGCCATGATGCCGTACTTAATGGCACTGTTGCCAATGCGGGTTGAAGCCAGCAGCGAAATGAACCCGCCCTTGGAATGTCCGGCCACGGTAATGTTCGTTGCCGGCACGCCCGCATCCAAAAGACCTTGCACCTGTTCCACGATGGTTCGTGCATAGCGCCCGGGATTGCCGGAGCTTCGAGCTTCACCGATAACAACAAGGCCTTTTCCGGCCAAGGCCTCAAGCACGTCGCCGTAGCGATAATCACCATTGGCCCCATGTTTTTCCACGTATCCACCATGCATATAGAATAAATAGGTCTTTGCCGGGTCGGGCGACGACGGCGGCGCATCCAGCACTTCACCCGCCCACGCCGGCTGCCCTGATATCAATATGGAACATAAGCACGCCACGAGGCCGAATTTCGAAACGCATATTCGCATTTTCATCTTCCCGCTTTGGAATCGCTCAAACTTCACGCAATACCATTGCATTTTTCTTGCATCATTCGGACTCTTCTTTACCCTTTTCAGGAACAAACACCGTGCTCGTCATCGACGCATGCCAGCCATTGAATGAGGGAGGGTTACATGAACACCAAAACGCCGTCAGGTCCCCGGGTCGCAGCGTTGGTCGGCCCCTATACCAGTGGAAAAACATCGCTTCTGGAAAGCATCCTTAATCACGCCGGTACGATCCCGCGCAAAGGGACCGTCAAGGAAGCCAACATGGTCGGTGATGCCAACCGTGAAGCCACGGCACGCCAGATGTCGACGGAGATCAACGTCGCCACCTGCGAATACCTGGATGAAACCTGGACCTTTCTGGATTGCCCCGGATCGGTGGAACTCAGCCAAGACCGGCTGAACGCTACCTTGATTGCCGATACCACCGTGGTTGTTTGCGAGGCAGACCCGGACAAGGCGGTTACCGTGGCGCCGATCTTGAAGCACCTGGAAGAACACAATATCCCGCACATGCTGTTCATCAACAAGATGGACGTCTCGGAAGGTAGCGTGCGCGCCACGCTCGAAGCGCTGCAGGATATTTCAGGGCGGCCTTTGGTGTTGCGCGAGATACCCATCCGCGACAATGACGGCATATCTGGACATATCGATTTGGTCAGCGAGCGCGCGTTCGAATGGCAGGAAGGCGCGGCGCATTCCAAACTTATGGAACTGCCAGACGTGGCCAAGGACGACGAGGAACTGGCCCGCACCGAGCTATTGGAATCGCTGGCTGATTTCGATGACGATTTGCTGGAAAACCTGCTGGAAGACATCATCCCGTCGACTGACGAGATTTACGCCACCCTGACCAATGACCTGCGCAACGACCTGATCGTACCAGTATTTTTTGGATCAGCAGAGGAAGATTCAGGCGTTACGCGGCTGATGAAGGCGCTGCGTCACGAATCTCCCGAAGTCGACAGCGTCATGGATCGCCTCGGCCTGGAGGCCAGCGGCCCGACGGCTCAGGTTTTCAAGACCGTACATCTGGAACACGTCGGCAAGCTCAGCTACGCCCGTGTGCTGTCTGGAGAAATCAAAGACGGCATGACGCTTAACGGCAATCGGGTCAGCGGCATAAACAAGGCGCTGGGCCAGAAGCTCGACAAAGTCGGCGCTGCAAGCGCGGGCGAAATTGTTTCGCTCGGTCGCATGGACGATATCGCCACCGGCGCGACCTTGACCGAAGCCGGCAGTGCGTCAACCGATTGGCCTGCCCCCCTGTCGCCATTATTCGCCCAGACCATTCATGCCGAAAAACAAGGTGATGACGTGAAGTTGTCCGGCGCGCTGGCGAAAATGGTCGAAGAGGATCCTTCGCTTTCGTTCGGTCCCGACACCGATACCGGCGAGTTCCTGCTTTGGGGCCAGGGCGAGATGCACTTGATGATCGCCATCGACAAACTTCGCAACCGCTTCAATTTGGGCCTCGTTTCCGAGCGCCCGCAGGTGCCCTACAAAGAAACCATCCGCAAACCGGTGTCACAACATGCCCGGCACAAGAAGCAATCCGGCGGGCACGGCGAATTCGGCGATGTGCACTTGGATATCAAACCATTACCGCGTGGTTCGGGATTCCAATTCGACGATTCGATCACCGGCGGCGTGGTTCCGAAGCAGTACATCCCAGCCGTCGAGCACGGCGTTATGGAATTCATGGCGCGGGGGCCCCTGGGCTTCCCCGTGGTCGATGTTTCGGTGACGCTCACGGACGGGCAATTCCATGCCGTAGACAGTTCCGACATGGCCTTCAAGAAGGCCGCCCAACAGGCCATGCGCGAGGGTCTGCCAAGCTGCAATCCGGTGCTGCTGGAGCCCATTTTTGATGTCACCATCGCACTCCCCAACACGTTTACTTCAGGCATTCAACGCCTGGTCAGCGGACGGCGCGGACAAATACTCGGTTTCGATGCCAAGGACGGCTGGTTGGGCTGGGACGAGGTCAAGGTGCAACTGCCGCAATCGGAGATGCACGACCTGATCATCGAACTGCGCTCCATGACGCAAGGCGTCGGCACCTATGAATGGGCTTTCGACCACCTGCAGGAGTTCAGCGGCAAGGACGCCGACAAGGTCATCAAGGCGCGCAACGACGGCTAGCAAACCCTTTCAAAAAAAGCCTCGAAACCAAAAGGTTTCGGGGCGAGTCTAAATAGAGGCGCTTCACGTGGGCACAACGTGAAGTCTGACGTGCGAAAACCTGTTTGCTTTGTGGGTTTGGGGCGTTCTCCCATATATGCTTCGCGCAACCTGGACGCATAGTGGACACACTCGGCGCAACTATCCAACGCTTTGTGACTGCAAAATGTGATTAACAGCTACTGAAAAATTACTCCCGAGAGATACAGCATATCGCAGTAATACTAGGCGGCGACCGAAAAGATATGAAAATTCCTGTTCTGATAACCGTTATACCATGTGTCCAAGAAACGTAATTCCCCCCATTACGACGGGCTCGGATGAAATCATCCCGAAATCGGCAGTGTTAACAGACACCCTCGTAAATCTGATGTCCGGCTTTCCGAAATTTCCGGAAGTATAAACAATCTTTCATGGATTTCCTCTGTGTGCCAGAAGCCGACATCTCCAATCGATTGGTCGTGGTTTCTCAAGCTGGCGAAACCGATGATATATACCCTCAGCACATCGAAGTGTAACTTCACGAAATTGAAGTGATGTGCCCTCGGGGAGAGCGCACAGCCCCATCTGCCCAGCAGCGGTCGGAAAGATTTCGGGTTACGTAGGCATGGTTTAGACCACAGTTTACCCAATCTCGACGGCCCGGTTCACCGTAGCGCCGCTGGTGGTGTACATGGGGACGGAAGACAACTGAATAGGTTAGGAGTTATGCTGGACGGACCCGCTCCTTGCATTCGTTGTAAGTGCTGTTGCCGATGCTCTCGTGGTAGCGGTGGTTGTTGTAATGATCGACGAAGTCATCGATCTGATTTTCCAGATCGCCAGAGATGTAGGAAGAGCCGCTGTCCGAGAGCAACCTCGGCTTGTGAACAACATGTGCCTTGTCGCGGAACTCATCGTCCGCCTTGATGACCACAAAGGTAGGGCTGGTGATCAGGTCGTGAGACTTGAGTAGCCGGTAAGCCGAGGCTTCCGAGACGAAGTAACCCTTGGTGTCGGTGAACTTAACGGCCAGTTCCCGAGGCGACAGTGTTGTCTCTTCAAGAGTTAGGTCGATAATCTCGGCACGGACACCGTCCGGGATACGGTTCCACACCAGGCCAGGATTGCTGTTGCGATCCTCGAGGCCAGCCTCACCGAATGCCAGATAACGATCGCATCGCCGGTAAAATATCGTCTTCGGAATGCTGAGCCTTTCCAGGGTTGGTCTGACACCGAGATGGGACTGCTCGACCAGGCGGATGAACTCCAGTTTCTCCGATGCAGGTTACCTCATGTGTCGTCTCCCCCATCCCCGGTCATGCTTTTTTTTGAGAAGCCGGTTTTTCAGCATTTGCCCGGTCAGCACCTCCTTCAGATCACGCGCCTCAGCACGAAGTGATCTCACCTCATTGCTGGTTGCCTGACGAGCCGTATCACCAGCGAGACGCTTCTTGCCAGCTTCCAGGAATTCCTTCGACCAACTGTAATACGGGCTCTCGGCGATGCCCTCGCGACGGCACAGCGAAACAATACTCTCCTCGCCACACAGCCCTTCAAGGACAATGCGGATCTTCTCTTCCGTTGAATACTTGCGCCGCGTCTTACGACGAATATCCCGGACAACCTTCTCAGCCGGGTCTTTCTTGCTCATCGATTTCTGCCTCATCCTCGTTCCCTTCGGTCACTACGATGAGCCTGAAATCTCCCCTTGTGCAAACCTCTCAATATGTCCCAAGGGCGCTGACGTCAGACAGACGTCCAGAAGCTGTATCTGCGGTGTGCCGAACAGGCGCGCGGCGGCGGCGAACTGGTGCGGCGACAGGTCCTGGCCCCGGATACAGAGCAGATGACAATCCATTAACGCGGCGTTCAATTGCACACGCTCCGGATCGGGGACCGGTTTGGTAAGATCAATGCCGGTGGCAATGGCGCCCATGACGCCAGGTTGCGTCTCAATATCCATCAAGGCAGTTCTTTCTTCATACCTTCATGGCTGGCGGTGTAGCCTAGGTCTTCATAAAAGCGGTGTGCATCGTCGCGGCTTTTGTCGGTGGTCAGTTGCATAATCCTCGCCCCGCTTTTTCGCGCCGTCGCTTCGGCCCACGCCATCATCCGTCCGCCGAGCCCCTGGCCGCGCTCGGACGCCGCAATGCGAACGCCTTCTATTTGCGCGCGAGTGATGCCCGAACGCGTCAGGCTGGGAATGAGGGTGAACTGCAAACATCCGACGATGGCCGTGTCGCGCTCGGCAACAATGACATCGTTGTTCGGGTCAGCCTCGATGCGGCTGAAAGCGTCTTGGTAACACGACGCTGCGCCGTCGGTGTTTTCCCGTGTTGCGCCAAGCGGGTCATCAGCCAACAGCCCAACGACCTCGGCCACATCGTCACGCTTCGCCACCCGAATGACGTAGACGTCCGGAGCGTTCATGGTTGGGTATCCCGGGTCTGTTATTGCCGCGTCCTGCCATATATATATGAGGGACGAATTCAACGAAACCCAATGCCGACACAATCCAAAGAAAGACAATATGCCGGACCAACGCCCCCTTCCGCCGCCGAACATGGAGGCCGTGTTGCATTTCTATGCCACGTCTCCGCATCATCAGGCCATCGGCCTGCGGACCGTTTCCGCCGATGCGGAAAAAGCCGTCATGCGGGTCGGGTATGACGCGCGGTTCATCGGCAATCCCGATACCGGCGCGTTGCATGGCGGCCTGGTGACGACATTGATGGACTCGACCGGCGCCTTAGCCGTGTTGGCACAGGTACCGGCGGGAACCGCGGTGGCGACGCTGGATTTACGCCTCGATTACCTGCGCCCCGCCAATCCCGGCCAAGACCTGATCGGCGACGCGCATTGTTTCAAGGTGACACCCAACGTCGCCTTTTCGCGCGGCACCGCCTTTGAAGAGGGCAACGAAGACGACCCCGTCGCCAATTTTGTCGCCACCTATATGTTGAAGCCGGTGGGCATCGGCATGGATACGGGCGGGACCACGGGCGGAACAAGAGATGGAGATGCGTCATGAGCTTGAATGACGACATCGCCAAACTGCGTGACGAAGGACGGCTGACGGAAGTCGTCGGGCTCGTGCCTTATGCCACTTTCATGGGCGTGCAATCGTACTGGGAAGACGACATGTTGGTCGCACGGCTGCCCTACCGCGATGATCACATCGGCAATTACACGGCCAATATTTTTCACGGCGGCCTGATCGGCGCGTTGCTGGAGCACACGGCCTTTATGCATCTCCTGCACCACGTACGGCGCAACCATTTACCCAAAATCGTCAATATCTCGGCCAACTACCTGCGTCCGGTGGCGCCGAAAGATGTGTTGGCCAGCGGGCAGATCGTGCGCCAGGGCGCGCGCGTTGCCAATGTGCGGGTCCGCGCTTGGCAAACGGCGTGGGACGACCCGGTCGCCACGGCAGATGTACATTTTCTGTTGCCCAAGCGCGGTGCGGCAGAAGTCGAGGAATAAACATATTGCAACCGAGGGGGAACTTATGAGCGAGGACGTCAAAAACGCGCCGGATTTCGATGCGGATGAAATTCTCGAAGGCGTGCTGCGCTGGGTCGATATCGAAAGCCCGAGCCATAATGCCGATGCCGTCAACCATATGGTCGATCACGTGGAAGAAGGCTTGGCGGTGCTGGGCCTGCACGTAAACCGCAAACCGGGCCGCGACGGTTTTGGCGATATCCTGACAGCCCGCACGCCATGGGGCGGCGACGGGCCGGGCATTCTGGTGCTCAGTCATCTGGACACCGTGCATCCGATCGGCACTAAAGACGACCGCATGAAAATCCGGCGCGAAGACGACAAGGTATTTGGCCCTGGCATCTATGACATGAAGGCCGGCGCGCATATCGCGTTCTATGCCATGCGCCACATCGTGCGTTCCAACGAAGAAACGCCGCTGCCGGTGACGTTCATGTACGTGCCCGAGGAAGAAGTCGGCAGCCCCACCTCGCGTGACATGATCGTCGAGTTGGCGAAGCAGAACAAATACGTGCTGGTCACCGAACCGGCGCGCGAAGGCGGCAAAATCGTCACCGCCCGCAATGGTCGGCTACAGTACACCGTAAAAGTCACAGGGCGCCCGTCGCATGCCGGTTCGCGCCACATGGATGGCCGCAGTGCGATCAAGGAAATGGCCCGCCAAATCCTCCGTATGGAGGAACTCACCGACTATGACAACGAAACCACCTGTTCGGTCGGCACCATCTCAGGCGGCACCACCACCAACGTTGTGCCGCACGAATGCGAGGTGACGGTCGACCTGCGGGTGCCGCATGTGGAAGCACAGCAAAGGATTTTGGATTTTTTCGACAATCTTGAGCCCTTCGATCCCGACTGTGTGGTCGAAGTGGAAGGTGGAGTCGATCGTCCACCCTATGACAAGTTCGAAGGCGTCGAGAGTTTGTTCCAACACGCCAAAGGTATCGCGGCTGAGATCGGGTTTGATCTGCAGGATCTGAAAACCGGCGGCGGCTCCGACGGCAACTTCACCGGCGCGCTCGGTATCCCGACACTCGATGGTCTGGGCGCCGACGGGCATGGCGCGCACAGCTACAATGAGTTCATCTATTACTCATCCCTGGTGCAGCGCGCCAAGCTCATGTACGGGTTGCTGCGCACGCTGACGTAACGCCAATTCGTACGCGCGGTTTGGTGAACCGCGGATTTGGAGTATAATTTCAGGGAATTCAAACTGGTATTGGCTGAAGGTCGGGGGACCATGCCGCAAGACGATTTCAAACCCTTGTTTGGGGAAAGCGACGATACGCCGAAGCATGACGAGAACCGACGTTATGCGCGTCAGTCTGTGCGGGCAGCGGTTACTGTTTACGACGGAGAACGCCGCCGTAAATGCCAGATACGCGATATCTCCGGCAGCGGTGCACTTCTGACCGGGGATTCTGCGCTCGAGACCAAAGATGACCCGCCCGAGGAAGGGCGCTACATCGACATGGATATCGAGGAAATGAGTTATCTCGGCGGCCAAGTCGTCCGGCATATGGACGATGGCTTCGCCGTGCGGTTCGACCTTGATGACGACGAATGCAGCAGCCTCGCCGACGAGATCGTCTCGCAGCAGATTTCCATGAGCGACTGATTTATTTTCGGAAATTCCGAGAAAAAACCGCCAAAAACAACCCCCCGCCGAAGCGGGGGTTTTTTTACGCCAAGTGCATAAGCTTTACAGCACGCAGTTTTTCGCGAAGTCCGCCGCTTCGTTGGCGGACCAATCGCCTTTCGGTTTTTTCTTCAGGTCCTCGCACCATTCCTTGGAGCCCACTTCGGGTGAGCAGGCGGTCAGCGGCGCCACGGCGAAAGCCGCAACGGCGAGAGCGAAAGCAAATGTTTTCAGATTTTTCATAAAGGGGCCCCCTTTAGTTCCTACGGTTTAAAACTCATCCCTTTGCGCCGGGGCGCATCAGGGTAAAAATATTATCGACGGTAGTATAATCCATGTAACCCAGCCGTGCCACAGGCCGGAAGGCCGCGACATCAATAAATCCGTCCTTCATGATGTCGTCGCGAATGTGAATCCCGACAACACGACCGATGCAGACGCGATTGCCGGGGTGGTTTTGGCCGGCAGGCAATTGAATGGTGTCATGATAGGTGCACTCCATGTTGATGGCCGCACCTTTGACACGCGGCGCCTTAACCATTTCGGACGGCTCCATCTCCAGCCCTGCGAGCGCAAATTCATCGACATCGGGTGCGACACTGGCGCTCGATTCATTCATAGCGTCCAGATGATCGAACCCCACCATGGCGGAGACGAATTCCCCCGTTGCCTCGACATTGGAAATGCTGTCTTTGACGTCGGTGCCGACACCCGCGCCGCCCGACGAAAACATCACCATGGGCGGGTCATCGGCGACGCCATTGAAAAAGCTATAAGGCGCCAGGTTCGGCGTGCCGTCGGCAGCTAGGGTCGAAATCCAGCCGATGGGGCGCGGGATGACGCAGCTTTTAAACGGGTTTCGGGGCAGGCCATGCGGCTCGGACGTATTCCAAAACATCTTCTAGTATCTCCTCAATCGTGCGTGATGTCGGCGTCGCCGGTGTAGGGGATAGTGTCTTCCACCACCTCCCATATGGTGCGGCCGGCGGGATTGTCTTGTTCTTCCATGATGTGCGCCACCAGGCCAGCGGCGCGGGATATGACTGCGAAACCGCGCATGATCCTGGCTGGCACGCCGATCCCCAGCATGACCGCGGCCGTGGCGCCGGTGGCATTGATGGTCAGATGCCGGCCGTAGGCCTCGTCCACAGCCTGGCTCAATGCCAGCAGCGCGTCGATATAACGGTCATCGACGTCGTCTTGAGCGCGGGCGATTTCGAACAGCTTCGGCGAGCGTGGATCGTCGGGCTTGTGCAGGTGATGTCCGAAACCGGGCAGATGGCGCTTTTCAGCGCGGGCCGACTGAGCCACGCGTTTCGCCGCAGCCTCGACGCCGTCTTCGGCGCTGGTCAGTTGCTCCAAAATAGCGGCGCAATTCTCCATGGTGCCGACGAACTGGCTGGCGACGTTCAACAGCCCTGCCGACACTGCCGCCTGCAGGGCTTCGGGCGCCGACAAGTAGGTCATGCGCGCGGCGATGGCGCTGGGCGTAAAGCCGTGCTCCATCAGCGTCACCAGCACTGCATCCAGCACCGCCGTTTGGCCCGCTGTCGGGCGCTGGCCGGTGATGTGATAGAACATGGCGTCGGTGAAGGTCATCTGCCCCATCATGTCGTCGACCAAATTCATATCGCGCACGAACAGCGATGTCAGGGTATGGGTGGCAAGCTTGGTTTCGGGTTTCGACGTCACGATATGAACCTCAGGTTTCTGCAAACAGGGTTTTGGCCTCGCGGCGCAACACTTTGCCGACGGGGCTCCGCGGCAACTCGCCGACAATATGCACTCGCTTCGGCGCTTTCACCGAATCGAGCCGGCTTTTGACGAATTCGATGATGTCTTGCTCGCTGGCGTTTTCACCTTTGTGAATCTCGACGGCGGCGTGCACGGCCTCGCCCCATTTGTCGTCCGGCAGGCCGAAAACCACGCATTCCTTGACCATCGGGTGCTGGCCCAGCACCGCCTCCACATCATTGGGATAGACGTTGAAGCCGCCGGTGACGACCACGTCGCGGATGCGATCCTTGATGAACACATAGCCGCGCTCGTCGATGATGCCGATATCGCCCGTATGCAGCCAGCCGTCGATGATGGTTTCAGCCGTTTTGTCGGGCATCTGGTAATAGCCCTTCATCACCAAGTCGCCCTTGAGCACGATCTCGCCGGTCTCGCCGGGTCCCAGAACGTTGCCATCGGGGTCCATTACGCCGACGCGCGTCAACGCCGTGGCGAGGCCGGTGGATGCCTGATTGCGTGTGTCGCGCCAATCGCGAGCGCGCATGCAAATGGCGATCTGCGGGGCTTCGGTTTGGCCGTAACAGGTTTCCAGCGCATTGTTCAGCATCGGCATTGCCTTGGCCACCGTGTCGGGGCGCATGGCCGCACCGCCGGCGATGAAATGACGCAGCGACGAGAAATCGTGGGAAGCGAAGCTGTCGTCCGCCATCATCATATAGATCACGGTGGGCGGCACGAACAGCGACGTGGCGCGCATACGTTCGATGGCATCCATGATGGCGACGGGATTGGATTTGCCCATGAACAGCTGGGTGCCGCCTTTGGCAAAGATCGGCATGATCATGGTGTTGGCGCCATGGGTCATGGGGGCCGCCAGCAGATGGCGGTCGTCGGCGTCGAATTCGAAGCTGGAAAGCATGGAGGCAATGCACGTGTTCCAGACACGGTACGTCTGCATGACGCCTTTCGGCACACCGGACGAGCCGCCGGTGAACTTAATCGCTTGCAGATCGTCAAGCGCCAAATCGTGGCGGACAGGTGTCTCGCCGTCGTGCAGGTCGATCAGATCCCAAAGCCCCGGGCCGTCAAATCCGCCCGCTACGGGTTTGCCGAGCACTGTCGTCGCGTCGCTTGGGTCGATTTTGTCCAAGCAGTCGCCGTCGACGACCAAGATAGATGGTGTGGTGACATCTTCGATGCGGTTGAGCTCATCCTTGCCGTTGCGGGGGTTCAGAGGCACCCAAACTTTTCCAGCCGCAAACGCGGCAAGCCACGCCACCAGATGCTCGACCGAATTGTAGGCGCAAATGCCGACGCGGCTTTGCGGCTCTGGGTCGATGCTCTGGAAAGCGGCGGCCAGGGCGTTCACGCGCCTCGCCAGTTCGCCATAAGTCAGACGAAAAACCGGATCCTCGTCGCTCCCATGGGGGTTGAGGTCGGCTTCGACGGCAGTGCGCTCGGGCCATAGGTTGGCGGCGCGGAAAAAGTGATCAATGGGCATCATGGCCGGGCGACTTTAAGGCTCGCCCGCCCGGAAAGCAAAACCCCGGTGTGAATTTTTCGAAAGCCTATGCATCATGGTTGCAGCCGGGCGGGTTTGCCGGTTCAATAGCGGGATGTCTACGCAAGTTACGCCCACCACGGCGACCACCGAAACCGCACCGGTCATGGCCCAGCATCAGTTTTCGCTCGAAGCCTTGCAGGCCTTGATGGCCCGCGACGTCCCCGGGTTCACGCCCCCTCTCGACATTGGCCAATGCCAAGGCGGCATGTCGAACCCGACGTTTGTGCTGACCGACGGCGGCGGTGAGCGATATGTCTTACGCAAGAAACCGCCCGGCAAGCTGCTTCCATCCGCGCATGCCGTCGAGCGCGAGTTCCGCGCCATCACCGCCATGCGAAAGATGGGATTGCCGGTGGCAAAACCGATTTTACTGTGTGAGGACGAGGCGGTGATCGGGCAGGCGTTCTACATCATGGGGTTCGCTGACGGCCGGGTGTTTCGCGATATGCGCCTGCCGGGCATGGAAGCGTCTGAGCGCACGGCAATCTACGAAGCCATGAATGACACGCTGGCGCGGCTTCATAGCGTCGATATCGAGGACGCGGGCTTGAGCAGTTTCGGCCGCATCGGCGGCTATGTCGGACGTCAGATCAAGCGATGGTCGGAGCAGTATGTCGCTTCCAAGACTGACGAACTGGCAACCATGGAGCGCCTGATGACATGGTTACCGAAAAACCTGCCGGCCAGCGACGTGACCACCGTCGTGCACGGTGATTTCCGGTTGGAGAATATGATCTTCCACCCAACGCGGCCCGAAGTGCTGGCGATTGTCGATTGGGAACTGGCGACGCTTGGCGACCCGCTGTCGGACCTGGCTTACAATTGCCTGCCCTACCACATGGAAGACCCAGCCAGGGGCTCGCTTGTTGCCCTGGACGGCGCGACCCAAGGCATTCCGTCCGAGGCCGAGTATCTGGCGGCCTACGCCGAACGTGCCGGACGTGATTTGGATGCCGATTGGACCTTTTATCTGGTGCTGTCGCTGTTTCGGCTGGCGGCGATCACGCAAGGCGTCTATTTCCGCGCGCTCAAGGGCAATGCGGCGTCGCCGGCGGCGCTGATGCGCAAAGAGCGCTGCCGCGAATTAGCGGACGTCGCCTGCGCATTGTTGGACAAAGACGCGTAAATTTAGCTCACAAGAATTTTCGTGAAACGGTCATGTTCGTGTCAGGTCGGCGCCCTAGGGTTGTGCTGAAACAATTTCGTTTTGCCATAAAGGACGAAAGCCATGAACATCTTGATCGTCGACGACGACCCCTCGGTGTTAACACTGATGAGCGCCTTTCTGGGTCATTCCGGCTATGACGTTTCGACCGCCAATTCCTCCGAAGACGGCATTGCCGCCGCAAAACGGGATGTCCCGAACCTGATCATTACCGACATCTACATGCCGGGCATGACCGGGTTCGAGTTGATCGAAGAACTCAAGCTCGATTCACTGACCAGCGATATTCCGATTATGGCGCTAAGCGGCGCCGCCATCACCCAAGAAGACCGAACCCACGCCTTCACAGTTGGCGCGGCAGCCTATGAAACCAAGCCAATCAACCCGACGCGCTTTATCGAAAAGGTTTCGAGCCTCAGCCATTGATGATGCCGTTGCTCTCGACCGGGCACTGTGGGCGCGCATAAGGACACATGGCAACCAAGTGGCATCCTCATAAATCATTCTAAAATGAATTTTCGTGAACGGTCCTATATTTTCAATTTCACGACTGTAAATTACTGATCTTGTGAAAATTAATACCGTTGTTTTAAATAGATATTATTTATAAGTTTATTGCGTGGTTTTTTTATTTTTTAAAACATACCCATTTTATACTATCCCTAATCGGCGATATCATTGACATTTCTCGGATGTCGTCTAAATATTCAAAGTACGTGTTACATTTGTTTGGTGTTACCTGGTCAGCCGGTACGCCGTTTAGCTTAGTTTTCTCCTGACAATGTGATCGTTTGCAAGTTGCGCCTGCACTTAACGACGGGCGTGACGTATACCCCCCATCTGTTAGAGGAACTAACTATGACGACTGGTACTGTAAAATGGTTCAACACCGCCAAAGGTTACGGATTCATCGAGCCCGAAGACGGCTCCAACGATGCGTTCGTTCATATTTCAGCGGTTGAACGCGCCGGATTGCATTCACTCAACGAAGGACAAAAAGTGTCGTACGAGCTGAAAGCTGGACAAAACGGCAAGTCCTCCGCCGAAGACTTGGCGCTGCTTGACTAATTGACCATGGGACCGCTCCAATCCTTGGGGCGGTCTCCGTTTCTGTTGCCAAGGCTCCAGCCCACACGCTGGGCCCGTGGGCATACGCATCAGATTTTGCAACACCCTGGAACAACCCGGTCGAAAGGCAGTTTATATGATGCGGACAGTACGCTCGAAAGCTGAAGCCCAATTCACGGCGACCCAAAAGAAGAACGAAAAAGCGCTCAAGGAAAAAGAAAAACTCCGCAAGGAAAAAGCCGACCAATTGAAACGTCTGCGGGCGTTGCGCCTCGAGAAAGAGGCCGCCGACAAAAAGGCAGCTGAATAACCCGCCACATTGGAAGCGACTTGAGTCAGCTCAAGTGAAGTTTCGCCGCTACGACTTCCTAGGCGGCCACCCAACCTGACGCCTGAGCTCCAAGCGCGCAATTTGCTGGCGGTGCACCTCGTCGGGACCATCCGCAAACCTCAGCGCACGCATCCGCGCCCACATATACGACAGCATGAATTCCTGGCTCATGGCGCCGCCGCCGTGCAATTGCATGGCCCGGTCAATGACGTCGAGCGCCATATTTGGCGCCGCCACTTTAATCATGGCGATCTCTTGGCGGGCTTCCTTGTTGCCGACCGTATCCATCATGTAGGCAGCCTTGAGGGTCAAAAGCCGGCACATCTCAATTTGGATGCGGCTCTCGGCGATACGCTCATGCGTCACGCCTTGGTCGGCCAAGGCCTTGCCGAAGGCCGTACGCTCGGTGGCGCGCTGGCACATCATCTCCAACGCGCGCTCGGCGACACCGATAATCCGCATGCAATGGTGAATCCGCCCGGGGCCCAAGCGGCCTTGCGCAATCTCGAACCCGCGCCCTTCGCCCAGCAGCATATTTTCAGCCGGCACCCGCACGTTGTCGAAAATCACCTCGCCGTGGCCGTGCGGCGCATCGTCGAAGCCCATGACGTTGAGCATGCGCGTCACGGTGATGCCGGGTGTGTCACGCGGCACCAGGATCATCGATTGCTGGGTGTACTTGTGAGCGTCCGGATCGGTTTTGCCCATGACAATAAGGATTTTGCAATGCGGGTCACCAATGCCCGATGTCCACCACTTATGGCCGTTGATGACATAGTCGTCGCCATCGCGGACGATAGAGGTCTCGATATTGGTGGCATCCGATGAAGCGACTTTCGGCTCAGTCATGGCGAAGGCTGAGCGGATTTCGCCGTCCAGCAATGGCCTGAGCCAGCGATCTTTTTGTTCCGGCGTGCCGTAACGTTCGAGCGTTTCCATGTTGCCGGTGTCGGGTGCGGAGCAATTGAACACTTCCGGTGCCCAATGCACCCGCCCCATGACCTCACAGAGCGGCGCGTATTCCAGATTCGAGAGCCCGGCACCCAAATCGCTCTCCGGCAGAAACAGGTTCCACAGCCCTTCAGCCTGTGCTTTGGCCTTCAACTCTTCCAGAATTGGCGGCACCGTCCAGCGCGTGTCTGCTTCGTCCAGTTGATCGTAATAAACGCGCTCGTTCGGATAAACATGCTCGTCCATGAAAGCTTCCACACGGGCCTTCAGTTCTTCGCCACGTGGTGTCGGAGTCAAATCCATTGTTCAAACCTTTCAGAAAATATCTTAACTATAGCCGCCGCCGGCGATGGTGGCGCCGCCGTCGACGGGAATGGCCTGGCCCGTAATCCAGGTGGCCGCGGGTGACGCCAAAAATAAAATCGCGCCGGCTAAATCTTCCGGCTCGCCCAGCCGGCCGATGGGGTAACCGGCCAATGCGCGCTCGTGGCGCACCGGATCTTCCCATAGCGCGCGCGCCATATCGGTTTTCACCAGACCGGGCAGCACACAGTTGACGCGGATATTGCTGGAACCCCATTCGACCGCAAGATTGCGGGCGATCTGCACATCGGCGGCCTTGGTAATGGCATAAGCGCCCAAGGCCATGGATCCCTTGGTAGCTGCAATGGACGATACAATCACCACGGCTCCGTCCTTGCGCTCCGCCATGCCCGGTATCACCAACCCGCAGAGCTTCAGTACGTTTTTAACGTTGGCGGTCAGCGTCTTGTCGTAGGCTTCGTCGTCGATGTCCAGCAGCGGCCCCATGTACGGGTTGACCGCAGCGTTACAGACCAGAATGTCAATCTTACCGAACGCCTCAATGCTGCCCGCGACCAGGGTTTCCAACGCCGAGACGTGAGAGATGTTGCACGCGATCCCCACGGCCTCGCCTCCATTGGCATTAATGGCGGCGGCGGTCTCGTCGCAGGCATCTTGTTTGCGGCTCGAAACCACCACCTTGGCGCCAGCTCCTGCCATTGCCTCCGCGGCCGCGCGGCCAATACCTCGCGTGCCACCGGTGATGACGGCGACCTTGCCGCTCAAATCGAATAAGTTCATGTATGCTGCCCCGGTTCAGTCCAACTCCGGGTCAATATACCATCCCACCCCCAGGCAGAAAGCCCCCCTGAAGATCAGCCGCCTGCAACGTAGCGTTTCGCCAGTACCACACCGCCCGGTGCATCGGAGGCATAGTCATCGGCGCCGATTTCAGCGGCAAAGTCCTTCGACACCGGCGCGCCGCCGACCATGATGTGGCCGTTCCAACCGCGACCGCGGAAAAGTTCGATAGTACGGCGCATATTGGGTGTCGTGGTTGTCAGCAATGCGGAAAGGCCAATGACATCGGGCCGGAGCTCTTGCGCCGCATCCCAGAACTCTTCGGGCGCTACGTTGACGCCCAGGTCGTGCACCTCGAATCCACCGCCCTCCAGCATCATACCGACAAGATTTTTACCAATATCATGCAAATCACCGTGCACCGTGCCCATCAGGGCCACGCCACGGGGCTTGGCTTCGGTGGCGGTCAGGAGCGGGCGTAAAATCTCAAGTCCCGCCTTCATGGCCTTTGCCCCCATCAACAGTTCCGGTACGAAGACCTCTCCCTCAGCGAAAAGTTCTCCCAGTTCCTCCATGGCGGCGATCAATGCGTCGTTGATCAAGGTTTGCAGATCGGTGCCCAATTCGACCTCTTTCGCGACCATTCGGGCGACAGCATCGGCATCGAAATCGAGTGTCGCTTCGTAGATGGCATCAAGGCGCGCATCCAAATCGGTCGCGTGGGAATCGTTGTCGTTCACTGTTCATCCCCCTTAGGCGTTGCCGAGAATATGGCGGTCGGCAGCGACAACGATCTCCGCCATTTCACGCAGGGCATCTTCTCCGGGCGCGCCGTCGGCAGGTGGCTCTGCGATGATTTTGCATGCCAGTTCGCGTGCGTTGTCCTGGGCGGACGGGCGACCGGCATCTTCGTAGGCGTCGCGGGCCAGGCGAAGATACACGCCGGGATCAAGATTGCTCCGGCAATGACGCAACGTGTGTTCATTGGCCAGGAAATGACCACTTAGGGCGACTTCAAGCATGTCCGACCAGGCAATTGTCTCATCGTCGACTTCAGGCGTCGAAAGATAGGTGCGCATGATGGCGCCCAGCTCGTTGTCCATGACGGCCTGGGTAGGGCTGAATACGGTGGCGCATTCCAATTGGCCGACACCACCCAGCACATCGGCGCCGGACAGCGCGACCTGGTTGCAGATCAAGGCGCGTTCCGCCTGGGATTGCCCGTCGGGATCAGGCGTGTCGGAGCCCGATCCGTAGGCGTGAGTCATTAGCCCGAAACCGTGCTTCATCAATTGCACCGCCATGGATATACCCGACAGCGCCTCGGCACTGGACTGCAGGCTGCGTCCGGTACGCACATCAAGCGCGAAGATAAGTGGTGTTGCGATCACCGGTGTAGCGGGTTGGATGACATGCCCCAGCGTTACGATGGCAAGAATTTCGGCAGCAGCCATCAGTACCGTCGCCCCCATGGTGATCGGCGCCGTGCCGCCAGCCGTGGGCAGCGCGCAAGCATGGATCGGCAGGCCGGCTTTGGCGGCCTGGATAATGGCTTCGACGTCCATCTGTTTCAATTCCAGCGGCGTAAACGAACACGCGATGCAGCTTGCCGTCGGGCGGGCACGCAAGTTGGCTTCGCCGCCCGCAGCAATGCCGGCCAGTTTGATCAGGTATTCGACGTTCACATCGGTATAGGGCTGGATCCAATTGTGTTTCTCCGAGTTTCCAGCCACCGCCGCGAAGCTGTGGATATCAGATGTGATTTCCGGCACGCCGTTGACGAACGGGTGAGCGATGAAACCAACCTCGGGCAAGCGATCTCCCAGGCGCGCAATAGCCGCCGCATCGTCAAGCGTGAGCTTACGGTGCGTGCCGGTGGCCGGGTCAATGAACCCGTGTCCGCCGGTGCCGGTGCGCATATGGAAGGTTCCGTCGGCACGCGGCAACCGCAGGTCATGCGCGCCGGTCTTGGAGTACAATGTGATCTCTTTCGGAACAGCGGCCAGGGCTTCTCGGACCAGTTCGGCAGGAAAGCGTACGCGTAGCCCGTCTGTGTCGACTTTGGCCCCGGCCTTGGCCAATGCCGCCACCGCAGCCTCGTGATTGACGAACACGCCATGCCGCTCGAGAAGTTCGAACGATTTGGCTTTCAGAACTTCGATCTTGGCGTCCGACAGATAATTGAACCGTGGCTGCTCGATGCGGCCATCAATTGACGCACGAGCCAAGGTTGCGTCGGCTATCAGTACGGCGGGTGCGGCGTTTGTCTCTTCGGGCGCGGTTTCACGTTCTTTCAACCGTTGCTTTCGGCTGCGTCTCGGTTTGGCTGAGCCCTCTTCGCCCATGTATGTTCCCCCTAACGGTTGCGCTCCGAAAGCGCCGCCATCAATCCCGCCAATAGCCGCCCACGCGGCACCAATGACGAGATCTCGATGTATTCGTGTTTCGTGTGCACACCGTCTCCTGTCGGCCCCAAACCGTCAAGCGTCGGAACACCCAGAGCACCGGTGAAATTCCCATCGCTTCCGCCGCCGAACTGACCCATTTCCAGATCGAGCCCGATCTCCGTGGCAACTCGCTCCGCCACGCCAAACAGGTCCTGCGTGCCTTCATGCGCCTGAAACAACGGGCGTACGGGCCCAGGCTCCACCTCTAGGCGTACCTCGGGATCGGGCGATCGCAAGCCTTCCATGCGACGCTGGATGTTTTCGAAGGCCTGATCACTTGGTGCCACACATAGAACCTCGGCGTGACATTCGGTGGCGACCACATTGACAAAAGTACCACCCTCGACGATGCCGACGCGGTAGGAGACTTCGTTATCTTGGTCGGAGTACCCCTCCACCTCCTGGATTAGCCGCGCCATGGCGCTGATGGCGCTGCGGCCCGCGCCACCCGGCCGCGCGGCGTGGGCCGGCTTGCCATAAAGATGCAGCTTGTAACGCAGCACCGCATGGCGGCCGGTCACCAGGGCATGGTGGCGGCCCGGCTCCGGCACCAAGACGTACTTACTGGCCTTGGCCTCGTGCTCAATCAACGCGCGGGTGGCCGGACTGCCGATTTCTTCATCGGATATGAATAGGAACGTTACCGGCAAATTGAGTTTGCCGCGATCTTCGATGACGGCGTCCAATGCATGGATGGCCAACACCATGCCGCCTTTCATGTCGAGAACACCGGGCCCATACAATCTGTCGCCGTCGCGGCGCACGGGCAAAGGTCCGGCAATCGTGCCGGCCAGATGAACGGTATCCAGATGACCCAGCACCAAAATACCCGGTCCTGGATTGCCCCATCGAAAGCCGGCCTTCAAGACATCGCCCGTCGCGCTGCCAACCGAGATCCGTTCCACCGCCGCACCGCGCTCCCGCATGGTGGTCTCAGCCAAATTCATCATGGCGTTCACGGCGCTGGCGTCGTAGCTGGGGCTCTCCACGGTCGCCCATTCGGCGATCATGGCGGCCATGGCCTCGGCGTCGAAGGCCTCGAGAGGAAACACCACGAACCTACTCCGCCGCAGGCTGCTGGACTTCGGCGACTTCGTCCTCGGCGATGGCATCCAATAATTTTTGCCGCAAGGTATCGATCCGCTCTTTGCGATCGATTTTGAGTCCGAATACGTCCTTTACGTAAAAGACGTCCACCACCCGTTCGCCATAGGTGGAGATCAACGCGCTGGAAACCTGCAGGCCGTCGCTGGTAATCACCGATGTCACATCATGCAGCAGGCCAGGCCGGTCACGGCCGTTGATCTCGATGACCGTGTGGGTGTTCGATGCGCGGTTATCTATGAGCGCGCGCGGCGGCACCTTAAACACATCGGTGCGGCTGGCAAGCATGTCACCCTGACCTTTCGCCAATTCGCGGGCCGGGCGCAACTTGCCTTGGATGGCGTCGGCGATACGGGCCTTGAGACGCGGGAAATCGCTTTCAACCGAGAAATTGCCGCGCGCATCATCCTGGATGGCGAAGGTATCCAACGCCATGCCGTCGGTCAGGGTATGCACTTTGGCGTCGACGATGTTGGCGTTGGAGAGCGCCATGGCCCCGGCAATGGATGCGAACAACCCTGGATGATCCGGCGCGTAGACGGTCATTTCGGCAACGCCGCGGTCGGGCAGGTCACGCAGTTCAATCCGGAACGGCTCATCGCTTTCGCGCGCCGCATGAACGACGCCGGCATGGTGCACCAAAGTGCCGGTATCGGTACCCAGCCAATAGCCGTCGTGGCCGAGCTCCAGATAGGCTTCGGCTTCGCCATCGGGCCAGTGAGAGAGGTGCTCAAGCAACCGTGCCTTGATGCCCACGACCCGCTCGGCACGGCGGGCTTGCGGCGCGCCGCCGCTCAACAGCTCCTGCGCGCGCCAATAAAGCTCGCGCAGCAAACCGGCCTTCCACGCGTTCCAGACGTTTGGCCCCACCGCGCGGATGTCGACGACAGTCAAGATCAGGAGCAAACGCAGGCGTTCCGGTGATTGCACCTCTTCGACAAAATCGGCGATCGCCTTGGGGTCGTCCAGGTCGCGCTTGAAAGCAACATTGCTCATCAACAGATGCCGGCGCACCAGCCAGGCCACTGTTTCCGTTTCCCATTCGTTGAGGCCCAGACGCGGACAAAGTTTGAGTGCGATCTCGGCGCCCAGTACCGAATGATCGCCGCCCCGTCCCTTGGCGATATCGTGCAGAAGCACCGCCGCATAGAGAGCCGCGCGCGATTGCACTTCCTTGATCACGGCGCAGGCGACTGGGTGGTCGTCCAACAAGCGCTGGGTTTCAATGCCAGCCAGCAGACCGATGGCACGGATGGTGTGCTCATCGACCGTATAGACGTGGTACATGTCGTATTGCATTTGCGCCACGACACGGCCGAAATCGGGAATGAAACGCCCAAACACGCCGGCCTCGTTTAACCGCATTAAGGTCTTTTTCGGATTCGGCCCGGTCAGCATCTCGACGAACAATCGGTTCGCCTCAGCGTCTTCGCGCAATGTCCGCCCGACAAGGGCCAAGTTGCTTTTTACCGACCGCAGTGCACGCGGGTGGATGTCCAGGTCATGATGCTGCGCGGCATGAAAAAGTTTCATGATTTTCAGCGGTTCCGCGCGCAGTTCGCGGCTGCCGTTGATCGACACGCGGCCGCCTTCAACGCTAAAGCCGTCGACTTCTTTCTTACCGAAGCCGAGGCCTGAAAGCCACGACGATGCGCCGCGCTTTTTCGTTTGCTGTTCTTCCAAGACCGCACACAAGATGCGGGTCAGGTCTCCGACGTCCTTGGCGGTTAGGAAGTAGTGCTTCATGAAACGCTCGACGCCGCGTGCACCAGCGTGGTCCTTGTAGCCCATGCGCCGGCCGAGTTCTTCTTGTACATTGAACGTAAGCCGCTCTTCAGGCCGGCCCGCCAGATAATGCAGGTGGCATCGCACGGTCCACAAAAAGTGTTCTGCCTTGGCAAAGATACGCACATCGCCGGATGTCAGAACGCCGGCATCTTTTAAGCCCGCCGCGTCTTCGGCTTGGTACAGATACTTGGCAATCCAAAACAGCGTCTGCAAATCCCGCAGCCCGCCCTTTCCCTCTTTCAGGTTGGGTTCCAGCACATAACGGGTATCGCCCATACGGCCATGGCGCTCATCGCGCTCACCGAGTTTGGCTTCCACAAATGCAGGTCCAGTACCGTCGACCAACTCGTCGCGAAATCGTTTCTTGAAGGTTTTGGCTAGCGCCTGATTGCCCGACAGCCAGCGGGCTTCGAGCAAACTCGTACGGATGGTCAGGTCGTCGTCGGCCAATCGCAAGGCCTCATCGGTCGAGCGCGTGGCGTGGCCAACCTTCAGGCGCAAGTCCCACAGCATGTAGAGAATAAACTCCACCACTTGCTCGGAATGCGGCGTGAGCTTGTAGGGCAACAGAAACATGAGATCGATATCGGAGAAAGGCGCCATTTCACCGCGGCCATACCCGCCGGTGGCCATCAAGGCCATTTGCTCGCCCATGGTCGGGTTGGCGGCTGGATACACGGTGACCGTGGCGAACTCGTACAAACTACGCACGATCTGGTCGACCAGGTAGGCCATGGCGCGGGTTGTCTCCGGCCCGTCGGCTTCACCCTCCTCAAAACGGCGGCGCACTTCGTCCCAACCGGCCTGGTGCGCATCCTTGAATATGTCGAGCACGGCGCCTTGCGTTTTCGGAGTATAGCCGGACCACGACACCAATTCGTCCAAGCGACTCTTCAGGGCTTTGCGGTCGATAATCTTGCGTGGCTTGACGATGTTGGCCATTTAAAGCGGTTCCTGGCGGTTTCGAGTGCGAAACTCAGTTATACTTATATATGAACGGTTGGCATGGGCGAAAGGCCGGGAGACAAAATCCTGTCAGTCGCTTATCGTTTAAGCCTTGTCAGCCTTCGAATAATGCAACTTTGGCCTGATATCTTGAATTGACGGCGCTTTCCCATTCGACGGGTGAGCGTTATTGTTCCTGTCACGAAAATCATGAGGGGTTGTATCTTGCCCGACCCGCACCTGAACGCTGATCGGGAATTTTTTTCCGAGCAAGATCATGACTTGCCGGTGAGCGGAGGCGCATCGGAAGCGGCCCTATTTGAGTTTCAGGTCCGAACGGCGTTTTCGAATCTTCTTCCCGTTGTTGTCGGCAATTTGGTGAATGCCGCAATTGTCGTTGCGGTCATGTACGGACACGTTTCCAACTCGCTGATCGGGGGTTGGATCGGCGCGCTAGTGGTTACCGTCGTCGCCCGGGCGATATTGTTCACTAATTTCCAACGCGGCCACCCTCGCGCACGTACCCTTCATTTCTGGACTCGGCTGTACGCTGCGGGGACAATTGCTTCCGGGTGTATATGGGGTCTGGCCGGGTGGATTTTCGTTCTGCCGGACTTGCCGCACACGCAACTTGTCACGACGATCATCATTGCGGGGATGGTCGCGGGCGCGCTGTCGACGTTGCGCACTCTGCCGCATTTGTTTGTTGCGTTTGCGGTTTCGGCCGTATTGCCGTTGATCGTACGGTTTTTACTATTTCAAAACGTCGAATACGTTTTGTTGTGTGGCGCCTTTTCCTTGTTCTTATTATTGATGTCGATGCAAGCCTTCACGATTAGTCGTCAGTTGAGGCTGAGCGAGACGCGGCGGATCGCCAATCTGGCACTGGCCGAGAACCTTCATGCCGCGAAGATCAGTGCCGAAGCGGCGAACGAAGCGAAATCGGCTTTCTTGGCGACAATGAGTCATGAGATCAGAACCCCGATGACCGGCGTTATGGGATTTGCCGACGGGCTTTTGGACGACGGCCTGCCCGCGACGAGCCAGGCCAAAGTCGAGAGGATCAAGGAGTCGACCCAATCCTTACTGCAAATCATCAACGAGGTTCTTGATATTTCCAAACTCGAGGCCGGCAAGATGGAAATCGAAAGCTTGGACTTCAATCTGCCATCGCTCATGGAGAACGTTGTGTCGTTGTTCCGAGGCAGCACCCTTGAGAAGGTAGAGATCGAAATGAGCCTCGCCGACACACTGCCTATAGCCATCCACGGCGACCCGACGCGCTTGCGCCAAGTCCTGCTCAATCTGGTTGGAAACGCTGTCAAGTTCACCAAAGAAGGACATGTTCGCGTTCTGGCTGAACTTCAAACCGATGAAAAAGATGGAGAGACCTTGCGCTTTAGCGTGACGGACACGGGGATCGGTATCGCAGAAGAAACGGTGGCGAAACTGTTTTCAGACTTTACCCAGGCGGACAGTTCGATTTCACGTGAGTTTGAAGGTACGGGGCTGGGGCTCGCGATCTGCAAGCGGCTGGTGGAACTGATGGGCGGTGAAGTCGGGGTTGAGAGCAAGTTGGGGGCTGGCAGCACGTTTTGGTTTACGTTGCCCTATGTGCCGGCCAAGTCGGATGCTGTCGAACATGTGGCGCCAAATGTGGGAACGGCCCAAGAGGTGCTGTCAATTGAGCCGCTGCATGTTCTTGTCGCCGAAGACAACGAAGTCAATCAGATGATCATCTCGGAAACGCTGCGCCATTTCGGCCACACTTTCGAGATGGTCAACGATGGCGAAGAAGCGGTTAATGCACATGCGGCCCATGATTACGACCTGATCATCATGGATATTCGAATGCCTAAGGTCTCGGGTCCCGATGCAACCCGGGCCATCCGCCGGATGGAAGCCGACAAAAGCTCTGTACCGATTCTCGCGCTCACAGCTGATGCCATGATTGAACATCGAAAAAACTACATTGCGGCGGGCATGGATGGCGTGGCGACCAAACCGATAAACCGGGTGGAATTGGCTATGGCCATTAATGAAGCCATGGGAAGGAACGTTCATTCCATCCAAGACGTTCGGATCATGAGCGCCGTCGACCAACTGCCGGAAATATCGGAACAGGCGGATAACGCCGCCGTTGATGTTTTTTTAGCCGAGCTCAGTTCGCTCTCGGACGAAGGCAAAAATCGTTAAGCGATTTCGTATGTGTTGGCGTTCCCGCCGACGCTAGAAACAACCAATTCCAAACCGCTCGTTGCCGCGCCTTGTTGGCGCGATGAACACCATCGCGATTCTGGCTCTCAGATTTTTTGCGGAATACCCCTTGACTCCGCTTAGTCTTTTTTATTAATGTATCGCTGATTGATACGATGTCTCGTCAGACGAAACACTTTGAGAAAAAATATTTCTCATCACACGAGGAGATAAACAGATGCATGTGCCGGTAGCGATTGTTGGAGCAGGCCCGTCGGGCTCCCTTTTGGCGTGGATTCTACGACAGCGCGGAATCGAGAGTATCGTTTTGGAATCGCGCAGCCGTGAGTATGTGGAAAGCCGCATCCGTGCCGGTGTCATGGAGCAAAACGCTGTCGACTTGATGGTCAAAGCCGGGATCGGCGACCGCCTGATGAAGGAGCGCTACTACCATAATGGCGTCGGCATCGGTTACAAAAATGAGCATCATTTTATCAACTTCGATGAGCTGATCGGCATCGGTGTTACCGTTTATGGCCAGTCGGAAGTGACCAAGGATTTGCTCGGCGGACTTGAGGACGAGGGCCACAATGTCCTCTATGAAGCGCCCGTGACCGCGGTAGAAGACCACCATACGGACAAGCCGAAAGTAAAATATACGCACGGTGGCGTTGAGAAAGAACTGACCGCCGATTTCGTTGTCGGTTGCGACGGGTTTCATGGCCCTTCCAGAAAGTCGATCCCAGCTGCGGACATCATCACACATGAAAAGGTATATCCGTTCGGATGGCTCGGTATTCTTTGCAAATCCCCGCCGATGCTTGATGTGGCGCTTTTTGCCCACCATCCCAATGGCTTTGCACTGGTGAGCATGCGCTCGGATACGGTTTCGCGGCTGTATCTGCAGTGTGCGCCAGACGAAGACATTACGAAGTGGTCGGACGAGCAGATTTGGGACGAATTGGATGTTCGCGTCGGCACGGATGATTTCAAGGTCAAGCGCTGTGAAATCTTCGAAAAGGACGTAGCGCCGCTGCGGAGTTTCTTCTCGGAGCCCATGCGTTACGGAAACATGTTTCTGGCCGGCGATGCGTCACACATTGTGCCGCCGACCGGCGCCAAGGGCCTGAACTCCGCGTTTGCGGATATCAGCGTCTTGTCCGCAGGCCTTATCCGTCACTTCAAGAATGACGATTCCTCCGTCCTGGAGAAATATGCGGAAGTGGCCCTTCGTCGCAACTTACTGACGCAGCGGTTCTCTTGGACCAACACGGCCATGTACCACATCTTCCCGGGCAGCAGTTCTTTCGACCGGCGTATGCAAGAATCGCAGATCGAAACGCTGATAACCGACGAATTGACGCAGACCGTTTACGCGAAAGCACATACCGGCCTGCCGTTCGAGTACTGGCCGGAACTCTAAGTTATGTTCGGTACGGGACACATGGCTTCAACAGGAATGAGCCGGGGGGCGTGGGGGAGCGGATTAGCTTTCGCGCCAACCCAGGTTCCGAGATGCTTGGTGCCCAGCCGCAACAACCAGATCGGTAAGCTCTGTCGACGGGTTGGCGGGAACATGCTGAACCGAACCGACAATAGCGATGGCGCCAGCGTAGGTGGCATCATGAAAAAACACTGGCGCAGCAATGGCATTGACCCCCATATGCGCCTCTTCCGGGACGATCGTCCAACCCCGCGCTCGGGCCGTTTGAACGCGGGCTGGCAATTGCGCCGGGTCGGTATTTGTTTGAGGGGTCTCTTTTTCGAATTCATCGGTTTTGATGAACTCCCAAAACTCTTCCGGACCGAATGCCAGGGCAATATGACCGAGCGCCGTGGAATTGAGGTTGAAACTGGCGCCCGGACGGAATGTGTATTGCACGGTGGTGGTGCCGAGCATGAAATCGATAATCGTCGCCTTGCCGTCGATCACGGGCGCAAAGACCGCCGTCTGGCCGGTTTGGTCCCGCAAGGTTTCGAGCGCGGGACGCACCGCTGGGGTCAGTTCGACGTTGTCGCCAACGATCTTGGCCAACAGGTGCAAGCGCATACCGATGCGATCTTTCTTCGTTGCCGGGTTGTGAGAGACGTAGCCCAATTGGCGAAGCGTCTGAAGATGGCGGAACGCCCGCGCCTTGGTAATGGAAAGATCGCGCGCAAGTTCCGAGACGCCCTTCTCGCCGGCACTGGCCGCAAGGCATTCGAAAATGCGCATGGTCAGCGCGACCGATTGTATGACTTGTCCGTCTTTCTGCTCGGGCATGGCTCCCCTCCAGTAAGGTTCATTCGCAAAACAGCCCAAAACCTAAATGTATTGTACAACGAAACATGGTTTCGTCAAACGGAACAATTGTTCTTGACCGTTTTACCCGGCGGCGAAGCCACTCCCTCTCAACCATCCAGACAAAAGGTGTAAAAAGTCATGAGCAAGGACAGCGATCAAAGCGATCATATTCCGGGCACGTGTGTGTTTACAGGCGAAAAATCGCAACAGGGCTTAAAGCTAAACCGTTTCGCCTACTCCCTCCATGAGGCCAAGAACCGCGAAGCCTTCAACAAGGACCCGGAAGCCTACATGGATAGCCACGGACTTTCCGCGTGGGAAAAGCAGAAAATCAATGAGAAAGACTACAAGGCGTTGGTCGAGGAAGGCGGTGGCAGCATTTACATGCTGATCAAGCTCGGCGCCGTCAATGGTGACGGGCTTGCCGACATGGGCGCTCAACAACGCGGCCAGACCAAAGAAGAGTTCGTCAAAACCCGAAATGTACCGTTGCGGCAGAACATGTAGCCGTTGGCATTAATCGAGAGAGGTATCAGAAAATGGGAAAATTAGTTGCCGGCGTCGGAACGTCACACGTCCCTTCTATCGGTGTGGCGTTCGATCAGAACCAACAGGAATCACCTGAGTGGAAGCCGCTGTTCGACGGCTATGTGCCAGCCAAAGCTTGGCTGAAAGAGATCGGCGTCACGCATGCCATCGTGATTTACAACGATCACGGCACCGATTTCTTTTACGACAAATACCCGACGTTCGCCATGGGCGCCGCCGATGAATATCCGATCGGCGACGAGGGTTGGGGTATCCGTGATCTTCCGTCGGTCAAGGGCGATGCGGATTTCTCCTGGCATTTGGCCAACTCTTTGGTGAAAGAAAGCGAGTTCGATCTCACCATCTGTCAGGAAATGGTGATGGATCATGGGCTTTTGGCGCCGCATCCGCTGCTCTTTGATCATGAGCCGGATTGGAGCGTCAAAACCGTCCCGTTCTCCGTCAACGTATTGCAGCACCCGTTGCCGACGCCGCGCCGGTTATGGAAACTCGGCCAGGCCATGCGGCTGGCTGTTGAATCCTATCCCGATGACGTGCGCGTTGCGATCCTGGGCACTGGTGGCCTTTCGCACCAGTTACACGGTGACCGCTTTGGCCATATGAACGAAGAGTGGGATTTGGAGTTCCTTGACCGGTTGGAAGATGACCCGGAAAGCCTGATCGACCTTCCCCATGAAGAATGGATGAAACGGGGCGGGGCCGAATCGGTCGAGATGATGATGTGGCTCACGATGCGCGGCGCCTTGACGCCCAAAATCAACAAGGTGCATCGGAATTACTATCTGCCAATGCTGACCGGAATGGGTTTGACGGTCTTGGAAGATGCAGCTTGAGCTGCCGCACTTAATCACGAGAGCCTGACGATGGGGGCCTCACAACGGAGGAGAGAAAAGATGATGATCAAGAACGGAATAAAAATAATTGCTGCCGGGGCTATCGCCCTGAGTGCCGCATCGTTCCTAGCGGGGAATGCCTCGGCGACGGAGCTACGGTTGGCCTATTTCATGGGATCGAAGCACCCCATGAACAAGTTCGTGTTCACGCCATTCGGCAAAAAACTGGCCGAGGTATCGGGCGGCAAGATGACCGTGAAGCAGTTTCCCGGCGGGGCCTTGAATTCGTCGCCGCCGAAGCAATACTCGATCCTGATCAAGGGCGTCGCCGATGTGGCCTTTGCCCTGCCCGGGTATACGTCTCAGCTGTTTCCGGTCTCCAATGTCATCACGATCCCCGGCGTTGCCAACAGTGCCCTGGATGGCACCAAGAAACTGGCCAACGCCGCGGAACTCATTCGGCCCGAAATCAAAGCCAAGATTTTGGCCATGTGGGCCAACCAGCCGCCGATCTTGCTGACCAAGAATAAAGCCGTCCGTAAGTTGGAAGACTTGAAGGGCATGAAGATCCGCGTGACAGCCAAAACCAACGTGCCGTTCATCGAAGCGCTGGGTGCCAGCGCGGTGTCGCAACCGGTGTCGGTCATCAACCAGAACCTGCAAAATGGCGCCATCGACGGTATTTTGATTGATCCCAGCGCCATTCGGTCTTTTAAACTCTATGAGCCGGCGAAATACCTCACCATCGGCATTCCCGGTTCGGGCTCAGCGTTCACTCTGTTGATGAACAACAAAGTCTACAAAGGCTTAAGCGCGGAAGAGCAAAAATGGGTCGACGCCGCCAGCGGCAAGTGGCTGAGTGAAAGCGGCGGCAACGGTTACGACAAAGCAGCTGCGGGCGGCATGAAAATCTCAAAAGAAAAAGGCGTCGAGATTATACAGTTGCCAGATGCCGAAATCGCCAGGTTCCGCGAAGCTATGAAACCCGCGTTAGAGAAATTCAATGCAACGAAATTCAAAGGCGGATTGACCGGCGCGGCGGTCATCAAGGCCATGAAAGGCATGTAACAACAAGCGACGCCTTAAAGGCGCGCAACACATCCTGTCTCAAACCAACCTTGAAAGCCGTGGGCGTCCCGTCCACGGTCTTTTTTTTCTAGGATGCCTCAATCTTCCTGCGCCAATCGTTTCAGCGTATAGACAAAATCCAGCGCCTCGCGCGGGGTCATTTCGTCCGGCGCCACGTCACTGACGGCACGATCGACAGAGCTGGGGTCATTGGTGGCTGTCGTTGGTGCAGGTGCTTGGCTGGGCGCAACCTGAAACAACGGCAGGTCATCCGCCAGATCATGCAAAGACGATGATGTCTCGTCGGCTTCCAGCGTTTTCAGCACCGCCTCGGCGCGTGCCACGACGCCGCCCGGCAGCCCCGCCAATTGGCCTACGTGAATACCGTAGGATCGGTCGGCGGCGCCTGTGGTGACTTCGTGCAGGAACACCACCTCGCCCTTCCATTCCTTGACCCGCATGGAATGACAGCGAAGCTTTTCCAAAGTCCCCGCCAGCGCCGTCAATTCGTGGTAATGGGTGGCGAACAGGGCCCGGCACTGGTTGTGTTCGTGCAGGTATTCAACCACGGCCCAGGCAATGGATAGCCCATCGTAGGTCGCGGTGCCGCGCCCGATCTCATCCAAAATCACCAGCGCGCGGTCACCGGCTTGATTGAGGATGGTGGCGGTCTCGACCATCTCGACCATGAAGGTAGATCGTCCCCGCGCCAAGTCGTCGGCGGCGCCGACGCGCGAGAACAACCGGTCGACAACGCCGATACGCGCCTCGTCCGCCGGCACGAACGAGCCCATCTGCGCCATTACCGCGATCAACGCGTTTTGGCGCAGAAACGTACTTTTACCCGCCATATTGGGTCCGGTCAGCAACCAAAGACGGCCTGGATCGTCATCATCGGCCTCATCCGCCGGGTCGGAAAACCGGCAATCATTGGCAACGAAGGCGTCGCCCGAAACCTCCAACGCGGCCTCGACAACGGGATGACGGCCACCGGCAACATGAAAGGCGCGGCTGCCATCGACGGTCGGGCGCACATAACGCCGGACAACGGCCAATTCAGCCAGACCGGCAGTAACGTCCAGTTCCGCCAACGCATCGGCGGCCAGCGCAATCGCTGTCCCTTCGCCCGAGATCTGGCCGATCAGCTGGTCGAACAATTCCAGTTCCAGCGCCAACGCGCCATCGGCAGCCTTGGCGATGCGGCTTTCCAACTCGCTCAGTTCGACGGTGGTGAACCGCATGGCGTTGGCCATGGTTTGGCGATGGATATAGGGACTGTCGGCGCCATCGGAACTTCCAGGGCCGCCGCCAACCCCACCCGGCATCTTGTCGGCCTGCCTGGCCGGCACTTCAATGAAATAGCCAAGCACGTTGTTGTGTTTGATCTTGAGGCCTTGCAAGCCCGTGTCGGCAACGTAATCCGCCTGAAGACCGGCGATCAGCTTGCGGCTTTCGTCGCGCAGCGCAACCATTTCGTCCAGGCTGTCCGAATACCCGCGCCGGATAAATCCGCCATCGCGGGCATTCATCGGCAATTCATCGGACAGCGCTCGGCCCAGCTGATCGATCAACGCGTCATGCTGGCCGAGCATGCGCCCCGCTTCAGCCAGCATCGAGGGCAATTCCCCCAAAGCGTCGCCCGCCGAAGCCGTCTCCAGCAGGCCGCGGGCGTGATGCGCGCGGGACAGTCCATCGCGTACGGCAGCAAGATCGCGTGGCCCGCCGCGGCCCAGCGTCAGGCGCGACAATGCGCGCGCCATGTCCGGACATTTGGTCAACGTTTCACGGATATCTTCACGCAGACGCTCGGCCTCAACCAAGGCCGTCACGGCATCCAGGCGGTGACCAATGGTCAACGGATCGGTCAACGGCTGCGCCAGCCGCGTGCCTAACAAACGCGCGCCCGGGCCGGTAACGGTACGATCCATCACCGACAGCAGGCTGCCTTGATGTTCTCCCGATAGCGTGCGGATCAGTTCCAGATTGCGCCGCGTCGCCGCGTCGATTCCCATCACCGCGCCCGCTGTCATGCGCTCAGGCGGATTGAGGCGCGGCAGCTTGCCCTTTTGGGTAAGCTCGATGTAGTCGACCAGGGCGCCGGCAGCGGCCACTTCAGCGCGTCCGAACTCTCCAAAGCCATCCAGCGTGGCGACGCCGAACAGGGTTTCCAATCGCTTGCGGCCATTGGTGGAATCGAAACGTGCGGCGGGTTGCGGTGTCAAACGGTCGTTGATCATCGCCAATGTTTCGGAGAGATCGTTTGCCTGCAACAGCGCCTCGGGCACCAAAACCTCACCCGGCTCCAACCTGGCCAACGCCGCATCCAAATCGGCGGCGGTGAGCGGTTGCACGCTGAAGGCTCCGGTGGAAACATCGATCCAGGCGAACCCCAGTTCGCCCTGGGCACGGGCCACCGCTGCCAGGTAGTTGTGGCGGCGCGCGTCCAACAGAGTGTCTTCGGTCAACGTTCCTGGCGTGACGACGCGGACCACGTCGCGGTTGACCACCGATTTGGAGCCGCGCTTCTTGGCCTCAGCGGGATCTTCGGTCTGCTCGCATACAGCGACGCGGAAGCCTTTGCGGATCAAGCGATTGAGATAAGTCTCGTGGCTGTGCACCGGCACCCCGCACATGGGGATGTCTTCGCCCCGGTGTTTGCCACGCTTGGTCAGCGCGATATCGAGCGCAGCAGCGGCTTTGACGGCGTCATCGAAGAACATCTCATAAAAGTCGCCCATGCGGTAAAACAGCAGGCAATCATCATAGTCGGCCTTCAGCCCGAGGAACTGTGCCATCATTGGCGTGACGGCATCGGTTTTGGGCGGAGAGTCAGGTGACACGGGCTTGGCGGATGTTTGCGGCAATGGCGCTTTACTCTTCGGATTGCATCGGCAAAAGTAACTTAACAGGCTCGGTTGGCCATAGAAAGATCGAGCCGCAGCAAGAACGCAAGCCCTGGGAGCAGAAATGACTGGCACCGAACCCGCGCCGGCCCGTGAAGTGGCCCGTGAAGTTGTAGGCGTATTAAAGACCCGCACCGCATTTGAATCCGCCGTGGCCGCTCTGGCTGAAGCCGGTATCGGCTCTGGACGACTGAGCGTGTTGAGCTCTCACGAATCATTGGCGGCCGCCGGTGATGAAGGAAAGCCTTGGCGCGACGTGCTGACGGCTTTGGTGGGCGAGGTCAAATACGAAGGCCCCTTGGTCGCGTCCGGTCTGATTATTCTCGCCGGCGGCCCTACGGCCCTGGCGTTGGCCGGCATTGTCGGCGCCGCGGTTGGCGGCGTGGCCTTGAAGGAATTGTTCGACGAGGTCTCCGCCAAGCCGCACACGGAAGCTTTCGCGCGCGCCGTCGAGGCCGGCAGCATTATCCTCTGGGTCCGGGTCGATGACAGCGACATGGAAAATCGGGCAACGGAAGTACTGATATCTGAAGACGCGGAAAACGTACATGCTGAGTCCGTTAAGAGCTGAGCATAAATAAAATAAACCTGGGAAGCGAAGATTATGAGCGACACTGGCGATCAAATGATGGAACAAGAGGCGCTGCGCATGCACGCCAAGAAACCGGCGGGCAAGGTGGAAATTCACGCCACCAAGCCGCTGACCACGCAGCGCGACCTGACCCTCGCCTATTCGCCGGGCGTCGCCGCACCCTGCATGGAAATCCATCGCGACGAGGATTTGGCCTACGAATATACCGCCATCGGCAATCTGGTGGCTGTTGTATCCAATGGCTCGGCCGTCCTGGGGTTGGGCAATATCGGGGCTTTCGGCGCCAAACCGGTAATGGAAGGCAAGTCGGTCCTGTTCAAGCGCTTCGCCGATGTGGATGGCTTCAATGTTGAAGTGCACTCGCAAGACGTGGACGAAATCGTCGAGGCCGTGCGCCTGTTCGGCCCCAGTTTCGGTGGCATCAACCTGGAAGACATCAAGGCGCCCGAGTGTTTCATTATTGAACAGCGTCTGCGCGAACTGATGGACATCCCGGTGTTCCACGACGACCAGCATGGCACCGCGATCATCACCGCCGCCGGGCTGATCAACGCCCTGCAACTGACCGGCCGCAAGATCGAAAACACCAAGATTGTCGTTAACGGTGCCGGCGCTGCGTCGATCGCCTGCGCCGAGTTGTTCGTCAATATGGGCATGCCGCGCAAGAACATCGTTATGTGCGATTCCAAGGGCGTTATCTACAAAGGCCGCAAGGACGGCATGAACCAGTGGAAATCGGCCTACGCATCATCCACCAAGGCACGCTCCTTGGCCGAAGCATTGGAAGGCGCAGATTGTTTCGTCGGGTTGTCGGTCGGCGGCGCGGTCACGCAGGACATGGTCAAAACCATGGCGGATAAGCCGCTGATTTTTGCCATGGCCAACCCAGACCCGGAGATCACCCCTGAAGATGCCCGCGAAGTGCGGCCCGATGCCATCATCGCTACCGGGCGCTCCGACTACCCGAACCAGATCAACAACGTATTGGGCTTTCCCTATATTTTCCGCGGCGCCTTGGATGTGCGCGCCTCAACCATCAACGATGAGATGAAAATCGCCGCCGCCCATGCGCTGGCGGAATTGGCGCGCGAAGACGTGCCCGACGAGGTCGATGCCGCCTACGCGGGCTCGCACTTGCGCTATGGCCCGGATTATCTGATCCCGGCCCCCTTCGATCCGCGCCTGATCACTGCCGTTCCCATGGCAGTGGCGCAGGCAGCCATGGATTCCGGCGTGGCCCGGCGCCCGATTATCGACATGGATGCCTACACGGCGGAATTGTCGGCGCGCCTGAGCCCCACGGTCGGCAGTCTGCATGAGATTTTCGAAGCCGTCCGCGCCGAACCCAAGCGCGTTGTGTTCGCCGAAGGTGAGGAAGAGAAAAGCATCCGCGCCGCGCACGCGTTCCAGCAAGCGGGCTACGGCTCTGCGGTGCTGGTTGGACGCGAAGACCGGGTGCGCGAAACCATGGAGCGGTTAGGCCTGCCCGAAGACGCGGGGTTGGAGATCACAAACTCACGGCTTTCCGACCATATGGATGCCTATACGGACCGCCTCTACGAACGTCTGCAGCGCAAAGGTTATTTGCATCGCGATTGCGTCCGAATGGTGAAACGCGACCGCAACGTATTCGGCGCCTTGATGGTCGAGGGCGGCGATGCCGATGCTCTGGTGACGGGATTGACCCGCAGCTATCACACAGCGCTGACCCAAATCTCCCGAGTGTTGGACCCGGCGCCGGGCTCACAGGTATTCGGCCTGTCGTTGGTGATGCGCGGCGGACAGACGCTGTTTGTCTCCGATACCGCCGTACACGAGGTGCTGAGCCCGGAAGAAATCGCCGACATTGCCCAACAAACCGCTGACGCGGCCCGCCATCTGGGCCACGAGCCGCGCGTGGCGCTGATTTCCTACGGCAACTTCGGTCACCCCGAGATGCCCCGTGTCGAGCCCGTGCGCGAAGCCGTGCAGGTGTTGGACAGTCGCGGCGTGGATTTCGAGTATGACGGCGAAATGACCGTCGAAGTGGCGCTCAATCCTTCCGTTCGTAAGAATTACCCGTTCTGCCGTTTAACGGACTCGGCCAATATCCTGATCATGCCCAGCTTGCACACGTCTCAAGTGGGCACGCAGCTTCTGTCCCAGATGGGCGACTGCACGGTGTTGGGGCCGATCCTGGTCGGCCTGGAGAAACCGGCTCAAATCGTGCCCATGGGCACGACGGTTTCGGATATGGTCAATTTGGCCGCGCTTGCTGCTCATGCCGCTCGCGACTGAACCGGTCAGCCGGATCGAATAAATCATGGCGCCACCGCTGTTATTGCTGTCGGGCATCGGGCTCGGCTTCGGCGGTGAGCCGTTGCTTGCGGGTGCCGAATTGTCTGTCATGCCAGGCCAGCGTTTGTGTTTGGTGGGGCGTAACGGATCGGGCAAATCGACACTGTTGAAAATCGCCGCCGGCATGGTCGAGGCCGATGAAGGCGAACGCTTTGTGCAGCCCGGCACCACGGTCCGCTATCTACCGCAAGAACCCGACCTTGCCGGCTTTGCCACCACCCGCGCCTACGCCGAAGCGGGGCTGGGGCCGGGTGATGATCCGTACCGGGCACAGTATTGCTTGGAGCATCTTGGGCTGACGGGCGACGAAGACCCGACGGTGTTGTCGGGTGGCGAGAAACGCCGCGCCGCGTTGGCACGGGTGTTGGCGCCGGAACCGGATATCTTGTTGCTGGACGAGCCAACCAACCATCTCGACCTACCGGCTATCGAATGGTTGGAAGAGACGCTCAGGCAAAACCGTGCAGCACTGGTGTTGATCAGCCACGATCGGCGGTTCTTGGAAACCTTGTCAGACAGCGTGTTATGGCTGGACCGCGGCGCGACGAACCGCATGGACAAAGGCTTTGGCGCGTTCGAGGCGTGGCGCGACGACTTTATCGAGCAAGAGAACACGGAGCGCCACAAGCTTGATCGAAAGATCGTGCGCGAGTTGCATTGGCTGCACCGGGGCGTGACGGCCAGACGCAAACGCAACATGGGCCGCTTGCGCGCGTTGAACGCACTGCGCCAGCAACGCCGCGACCAGCGCCAACTGGTCGGTGCCGTGAATATTACGGTCGGCGAAACTGAAAAATCCGGCAAGCGGGTGATCGAAGCCGAGGGCATCGCGAAAAGTTATGACGACCGGATCATCGTGCAAGATTTCTCGACACGTATTTTGCGCGGCGACAGGGTCGGGATCGTCGGCCCCAACGGAGCGGGCAAGACGACGCTGTTGAATATGCTGACCGGTGTGCTTTCGCCCGACAGCGGCGCGGTAAAGCTGGGGACGACACTTGAAATGGCAACGCTTGAGCAATCTCGCGAATCGCTCAGCCCCCATGTGTCACTGCAAGATGCGCTCACTGGCGGCAGCGGAGACAGCGTTACGGTTGGTGGCCAGCAGCGCCACGTGATCGGCTACATGAAGGATTTTCTGTTTGCGCCCGAGCAGGCGCGGACCGCGGTCTCTGCGCTATCGGGCGGCGAGCGGGGGCGATTGATGCTGGCCCGTGCGCTCACCCGGCCGGCCAATTTATTGGTCTTGGATGAACCCACCAACGACCTGGATCTGGAGACATTGGATCTGTTGCAGGAAATGCTCGCCGACTTCGACGGCACTGTCATTCTCGTCAGCCATGACCGCGATTTCCTCGACCGGGTCGTGACATCGACCGTTCATTTTGAAGGCGACGGGCGCTGGGTCGAATATGCCGGCGGTTACAGCGACTTGCTGGCGCAACGCGGCGAGCAGTCCGTTGCCGACGAGAGACCGGCAAAACCCGGAAAGACTGCAAAACCGAAGAGCGCCGTGCCGCAACCCAAACAGCCGGGAAAACTGTCTTACAAAGACAAGCACGCCCTGGAAACCTTGCCGGATGAAATGGGAAAAATGGAGGCTGAAGTCGCCGGTTTACAAGAAACCCTGGCCGACCCCAACCTTTACGCACGCGACCCCAAAGCGTTCGAGCAGGCAACGGCACGGCTGGGCGCGCTGACACATGACCTCGCGAGCGCGGAAGAAGAATGGCTGCGCCTGGAAATGCTGCGTGAGGAGTTGGAAGGCTAGAAGGCCGACTATTGGGGAAAATGGCGGAGAGACAGGGATTCGAACCCTGGGTACGCAAGCGCACAACGGTTTTCGAGACCGCCCCGTTCGACCACTCCGGCACCTCTCCGCAGGTCTTGAACAATGGATCCGTTCAGGGCGCGCGGAGGGTACCCGAAAGAACCCGGGCCTGCAAGCCGATTACCCGTCAAAAAAGGCCATCGAATGGCGCTCGCGAACACCTGGGTTTCCCCTCGAATTCTCCCCCGGAATTTAATGCGAAAATCGTTGCTGGTCAGCGTTGACAACGCCAAGCAAACCGCTATATTGCCGCCCTCGCAAGGATGAGGCCGCATGCCGACGGCGGCGCGGTTTCGTTTGAGTGCGTTTTTTTGTATTTAGTAATTCGAGGCGAACATGTTCGCAGTCATCAAAAGCGGCGGCAAGCAATACCGGGTTGCCAAGGACGACATCATCACCGTCGAGAGGCTTCTCGGCGAACCGGGCGATACGGTAGCGCTGGATACGGTCCTGATGCTGGGCGAAGACGGCAAGGCACCGACAGTTGGCACGCCGGTCATTGACAAGGCAGCGGTATTCGCCGAGGTGGTGGAGCAATCCCGCGCCGACAAGATCATCGTCTTCAAAAAGCAGCGGCGTCAGAATCACCGCCGCAAGAACGGCCATCGCCAGTTGCAGACGGTCCTTCGTATTACGGAAGTAAGCCCCACCGGGGCCAAGCCGAAAGCAGCGGCAAAGAAAGCGGCGCCGAAGAAGGAAGCTGACAAAGCCGAAGCCAAACCGGCTAAGAAAGAAGCGGCACCGGCTAAGAAAGCCGAGAGCGCGGAAAAACCGGCTGCTAAAAAACCCGCCGCCAAGAAGCCTGCGGCGAAAAAGGCTGATGCAGACGCCAAACCGGCCGCAAAGAAAGCGCCCGCGAAGAAAGCCGCGCCCAAAAAAGCGGCTGACGACGCGGCCAAAGATAAGGAGTAACGTCTCATGGCACATAAGAAATCAGGCGGTAGCTCCCGCAACGGCCGCGACACCGAAGGCCGGCGTCTCGGCGTTAAAAGATACGGCGGCGAAAGCGTTGAGCCGGGCAACATTATCCTGCGCCAGCGCGGCACCAAGTACCATCCGGGCGACAACGTCGGCATCGGCAAAGACCACACGATCTTCGCCACGGTTGCTGGCAAGGTGAGCTTTCGCAAGCGCACCGGTGGCCGCACCTTCGTGGGCGTGGAGCCGTCGGCGTGATCTGAACACAGGTCATTCGCCAACGCGAGTTTAGGGGAATGGCCAGCCATTCCCCTTTTTTAATGCATTCTCCTTGGATGCTTTCACCATGGAACCGGGCGGATGAAGTTTCTCGACCAAGCCAAGGTCTATATAAAAAGCGGCGACGGCGGCAATGGCTGCGTCGGCTTTCGGCGTGAAAAATATATCGAGTTCGGCGGCCCCGACGGCGGCGACGGCGGACGCGGCGGCGACGTGCTTGTGCAATGCGTCGACAACCTCAATACGCTCATCGATTTCCGTTACCGCCAACATCACAAAGCTGAACGCGGCAAGGATGGCATGGGCAAAAACCGCTCCGGGCCGAAGGGCCAATCCGCCATTCTTAAGGTTCCCGTGGGCACGCAGATTTTCGAGGAAGACGGTGAAACCCTGCTTGCCGATATGACCGAAGCGGGCCAGGAAGTCGTCGTCATGCGCGGAGGTGACGGTGGTCGGGGCAATGCGCGGTTTAAGACCTCCACCAACCAAGCGCCCCGGCGAGCGGAATCAGGGTGGCCGGGTGAGGAATGCTGGATTTGGCTGCGATTGAAGCTGATTGCCGATGTGGGGCTTATCGGCCTACCCAATGCGGGGAAATCGACATTCCTCTCAGCGGTAACCCGCGCGCATCCGAAAATCGGCGACTATCCGTTTACAACGCTGCACCCGAACTTGGGCGTCATGCGCCGCGAAAACGACGAGATGGTGCTGGCCGACATCCCGGGCTTAATCGAAGGCGCCAGCGAGGGCGCAGGCCTTGGCACGCGGTTTCTAGGCCATGTGGAACGCTGCCGCATGCTGCTGCACCTGATCGACGGCGTCGCAGAGGACCCGGTGGCGGCGTACCAAACGGTACGCCATGAGGTCGAGGCCTACGGCCAAGGTCTCGATGAAAAACCGGAACTGATCGCGCTTAACAAATGCGACGCGCTTCCCGCCGAAGAGGCCGAAGAGAAAAGGTTGGCCTTGGAGTCAGCACTGGGCCGGCCGGTGACTTCCATATCAGCGATTGCCGGCATCGGCGTGGACGTTCTTCGCAATCAGTTGTTCGATAGCGTGCGCGACGCCATCAGGGAAGAGGCCGAGGCTGAAGCCGGGCCCCGGGTATTCCTGCCATGAGCACGATAAACAAACTGAGTGCGGCAAAACGCATCGTCATCAAGATCGGTTCCACCTTGCTGGTGGATCCCGAGCGCGGCACCGTGCACCGGAAATGGTTGGAAGCTTTGGCGGAAGACTTAGCCGCTTGCCGTGCGCAAGGTCAGCAAGTGGTGATTGTCTCGTCCGGCGCCATTGCGGTCGGCCGCCGGCATTTGGAACTGCCTGACGGAAAACTGAGGCTCGAGGAAAGCCAAGCCGCCGCCGCCACCGGCATGATCCGGTTGGCACACGCATACCAGGAAGTGCTCGCGCACCATGATATGACCGTGGCGCAGGTGCTGGTGACGCTCGATGACAGCGAAAGCCGGCGGCGCTATCTGAATGCCCGCAACACGCTCGAGACGCTGTTGAAATTGGGCGCCGTGCCGTTGATCAACGAGAACGACACCGTGGCCACCGATGAAATCCGCTTCGGCGACAACGACCGGCTGGCGGCGCGCGTTGGCGCCATGATCAGTGCCGATACGTTGGTGTTGCTGTCCAACATCGACGGCCTTTATGACCGCGACCCGCGCCAGTTTGAAGGAGCCAAATTGGTGCCCGTGGTCAGTGGCGATATCTCCGCCGATATCCAAAGCATGGCCGGCACATCGAAAAGTTATGATGGGTCGGGCGGCATGGTGACCAAACTGGAGGCGGCGCGCATCGCCATGGGCGCGGGCATGCGCATGGTGATCACTGACGGAACATCCCCCCATCCCTTGCGGCGAATTGAAAACGGCGGCCCGTGCACCTGGTTCACGCCCGATGCGACGCCGAAAACCGCACGCAAGCGCTGGATTGCCGGCGCATTGAAGCCTTCGGGCGAGATCATCGTCGACGACGGTGCGCTGAAGGCGCTGCAATCAGGCAAGAGCCTGTTGCCAGCGGGTGTTGTCAGAATATCCGGTCGGTTTGAGCGCGGCGACGCGGTGGTGGTGAAAACCAATGATGGCCGCGAGATCGGCCGGGGTTTGAGCGCTTATTCATCCGATGATGCCAGCCGCATTATGGGCAACAAAACCAGTGAAATCGAAACCCTGCTCGGCTACCGTGGCCGAGACGAGATGATTCATCGCGACGACCTGGCGCTGAATTAAAGGAACCATGTCATGACCGACACGCGCGACATCCAAACGATGATGAAAGAAATCGGCGACGCCGCACGCGATGCTGGGCGGCAGTTGGCAACGGCCTCGGCGGATGCCAAAAATACCGCGCTCAAGAGTGCCGCCGAGGCGCTGCGCCGCAACCAAAATCAGATCATTTCCGAGAACGCCAAAGACATGGCCTTCGGCCGAGACAAAGGCTTGTCGGCCGCCATGCTCGATCGCTTGGCGCTGGATGAAAGCCGCATTGAAGCTATGGCCAAGGGTCTGGGCGAGGTTGCGGCCTTGCCCGACCCGGTAGGCGCTGTGACCGAAGAATGGGACCGGCCCAATGGGCTGCATTTTGAGCGCCGCCGCGTGCCTTTAGGCGTTATCGGCGTGATTTACGAATCGCGCCCCAATGTCACGGCAGACGCCGGCGCGTTGTGCCTGAAGGCCGGCAACGCAGCTATTTTGCGGGGCGGGTCGGAAAGTTTCCATTCCTCCGCCGCCATTTTGGAAGCATTGCAATCGGGATTGCGCGACGCGGGATTGCCTGAAGCCGCCGTGCAGCGCGTGCCGACCCGCGACCGCGCCGCCGTCGGCAAGATGCTGACCATGACCGACCATATCGACGTCATCGTGCCGCGGGGCGGGAAATCTCTGGTTGCTCGGGTATCCGCCGAAAGCCGGGTGCCTTTGTTCAAGCACCTGGAAGGTATCTGCCATACGTACGTCACTGAGGATGCCGACCCGGCCATGGCGGCGAAATTGGTCGTCAATGCGAAGATGCGGCGCACCGGGATTTGCGGATCCACCGAAACACTTCTCATCGATCGTGGCGCTTTGCCTATGTTGACGCGCATCATGGATGGCCTGGTCGAGGCCGGATGCGAGGTGCGTGGCGATGCGGAAGCCCGCGCGGCGGATCCGCGCATGGTCGCCGCGCAGGATACGGACTGGGGGACCGAGTTTCTTGATTCAATTCTGGCGGTTCGCACTGTGGACGGCGTTGGCGCCGCGATCCGCCATATCTCCGATTTCGGCTCACAGCACACCGAAGCCATTGTTACCGAAAATGCCGAAACCGCAGAGAAATTCTTGAACGAAGTCGACAGCGCCATCGTCATGGTCAACGCGTCGACGCAGTTCGCCGACGGTGGCGAGTTTGGCATGGGTGCCGAGATCGGCATCTCGACAGGCAAGTTGCATGCGCGCGGGCCGGTGGGTGTCGAGCAGCTGACGTCGATGAAATACGTGGTGCGCGGTACGGGACAGTGCCGGCCTTGACGTCAAATAACGAGATCTCCGACCCAAAGAATGCGCGCATCGGGTTGCTGGGCGGGTCTTTCAATCCCGCCCACGACGGCCACCTCGAAATCAGTGAGCTGGCAATGTGCAAACTGCGCCTCGATGGGGTGTGGTGGATGGTGTCACCGCAAAATCCGTTGAAGCCGGCTCAGGGCATGGCGCCATTGGAACGGCGAATCGCCGAGGCGGCGCGGACAGCCGACGACCCCCGGATCACCGTCACCGGCATTGAGACGGAGCTGGGCACCCAGTATACGGCAGACACCCTTGCTGCCCTGCGTGAACGGTTCCCAAACGCACGTTTCATATGGCTTATGGGAGCCGACAACCTGGTGCAGATGCACCGCTGGCGGCAATGGTCACGAATCTTTCATACCGTTCCCGTTGCGGTTTTCGCGCGCCCCACCTATTCTTTAAGAGCCGAGCAGGCAAAAGCGGCGCGACGTTTCGCCAGATACAGGGTGCCAGCGTACAAGGCGTCCCGGCTGGCGGATAAACGCTCACCCGCCTGGGTGTTGTTCAAGCGTCCTTTGAACCCGCTATCGGCAACACAATTACGCCGCCAAAAGCGGGCGCAATGACAACTATGATCGACGAAAGGAGTACCAAAATAACAAAGCCTGAGAACCCGCCGCCGGTTGAGAAACTACTCGACCTGGTGGAAACCACCCTCGAAGACGACAAGGCCGAACAGGTTGTCGTTATCGAACTCACCGGCAAGACCGAGATCGCCGACTATCTGGTCGTTGCCTCCGGAACATCGCAGCGCCACGTAAGCGCCATGTCCGACCATCTCCACCGCAGTATTAAGGCCGCGGGCGTCAAAAGTGTCGCCATCGAAGGCCATCAGCAGTGCGACTGGGTGCTGCTCGATGCCGGTGACATCATTGTGCATTTGTTCCGCCCCGAAGTCCGGGAGTTCTATAATCTGGAGAAAATCTGGACCACGCCGGGCGACGTGCCGACATCGGAGACGGCCACCGGCGCCAGTGCTTAAACTGGCCTTGTAGTTGATCCGGTATTCACCCCTTTAGCGACGGTATGGATAAGCATGAAATCGATCATCGTCGCTGTCGGGCGTTGGAAGCGCGGGCCAGAACGTGCGCTGTATGAGCATTACGCGGCGCGCTTGAAACCAGCCCTGACGCTGCGCGAAGTGGAAGAGCGCAAAAAACTCTCACCTGAAGAATTGAAAGCCAAGGAAGCCCAGTTGTTGCTGGGCGGCGTGCCGAACGGTGCGCGCGTTGTGGCGCTTGATGGCACCGGCAATGCCCTGTCCAGCTTGGCCTTGGCCAGAAAGATCGGGGCGTGGCGCGACTCCGGCATTCGGGAGGTGGCATGGCTGATCGGCGGCGCCGACGGCCACGGTGACGCCGTGCTCAAAAGGGCCGATCTTGTGGTATCGTTGGGGGCACAGACATGGCCACATCTGCTGGTCCGCGCCATGCTGGCTGAGCAGTTGTTCCGTGCGCAGTGTATACTCACAGGCCACCCCTATCATCGAGAGTAGTCAACGCGAAAAGAGCCGAGCCGGTCTGAATTCTTGTCGATTCCTCAGATACGGTGTATGAGAAGCGCCATATCCATAGGCACCCGTAGCTCAGCTGGATAGAGCGCTGCCCTCCGAAGGCAGAGGTCACAGGTTCGAATCCTGTCGGGTGCGCCAATTTTTTCAAGGGGTTATGCTGAATCTCCCCTTGATGATTTTAGCCCAGCAATCAAATAGCAATCTATTCGGCCGTTTTCTCGGGCTGCCTTGCGAAAACCACTCTATTTGTATTGACCGTAGTCACCGTATTCGTCGCGAAGATCAACCTCGACCTCAATAGTCATTCCCGCAGGGAAATTGGCTATCTCCACAGCGGACTTTGACGGGTTTTCACGGTTAACTGAGAAACGGACGATTGGGTAGACAATGGCGGTGGTGACTGTCACCCCGTTCGCCACCGCGTTTTCGAAGCCGAACTCATAGTTTGGTGACACCTCATCCCAAAAGGAGTACTGAGCCTCGAATTCGACTTCGACCTCAAGCTCTGCCGTAACCAGATTATCTTCAACATCAATAACATTCGCATCAACGATGTCGATGGAGCACACGTCCACCTCAACGATTTCACCGTCGGCCGGATAGTAACCAGCGCTGAAACTAAATCCGAGCTGATTAAAACTCTCAGGCAGCGCCCTTTCCAATTCCCTCTCTACGATATCTTGGTTTTTCCTGAAAATAGTCCGAGCTTCGCCAGCGTCAAAACTCTCGCCAGCGTATATGTGGTCCAGGAGTTTTTCTGTGTTCTCGAAACAATGAAACCTGTCTTCGGCCTCACAGAAGGCTTTAAAGTCTGAATCGCTGCTAACTACATAGACAAATACATCCTCCTTGATGGCCCATTCCTTGACTGATAGCCCGACTATCGCATCGGGAAATTCGTTTTTCTTCTTGCCACTCCCAAAGGGTGGTTTGTGTCCGAAATACCTTTCAAAAACCAAGCCCAAATCAACGGCGTATACGTCGATGACATGGCAATCACATGAGTCGAGGAAATCTTGATAACTATTGCCAACCCTTTCCTTGAGCGCCTTCAAATCAAAGCCCACACTAAGAAACATAAACACATCGTTTTTCTGGCTTTTCCTAAGGCCGGCCCATTTCGACTGAACAGTTTTTAGTTTTTGATTTCCTTCCTCGATGTGCACAGAAATCCGCTGCCTGACCTCTGCATCTGTAATCGCGTTGCCAATTAGAGAGAAGCGTTCGTTAGCACAAACCTTGATAAGTGAATCAAAAACAGGGTTGGTAAAATCAAACGACTTTGATGTCAGTTCTGAGGTATCGACGAAAATTGCTCGCTTATCAGTTCTGTCTAGCATTTAACACCAACCGCTATATCGATTCGCCATTACCATCGTACTCGTGGCCTCTAGATACTCTATCTCGGCACAAATCTTGGCGTACGTCTTCCAGTGCATCCCCTTTGGCCTCTCAGGAAGCGGTTGATCGAAACCAGCCTGCCCACCTAATCTGCGCCGCAACTTGTGAGCCTTGTTTGCCAACCGGTCCTCACGAGACTCATTCTGGCTTCTATAGGCCATGCCATAGGCTTGCCGGGACGCGAACCGGTCTCCGCCGGCGGCTAGATAGAGTTTGACTGCTTTTATGCCCTTGACCGGGCATACAAACCACCAGCGCCGGCCACCGTAGTTCGGCCGGGTCGTTGTCAGGAGAACCTGGTAGTCCTCGTGTGTGTCTCCATGCTTGTAGTGAATCGCATCCAGGCACTTTCTGGGTCAGTCAAATCGGCTTCGTAGCCAACGGAGGCGACTTGCTCGCCATTTCCGGCCACCGACCATTTGAATGTGCCTCGCGACCAAGTGCCGGGGTGAATGTGCTGATGACGGATAAGCCAGTTGATATCTAGCGCCAGCCCCTCCTCCACGACGGGCCGGGTCGGCCATCTATACCAATTTCCGGAACCTAAACCGCCCATATCCCGGTTCTCTGTTTTGCCGAAATCATCAGCGAATTTCTTTCCCAATCACCGTAGGCTCCCTCACGAAGCTGTCGTCGAATGCTCAGCGCATTTTTCCCGAAACCTGTCCACCACATCAAGGAGTTCAGCATTGAGAAAACCTCGCGCGGTCGTCTCAATCTCTTCGGGGAGCCCGAACAAGGACTCAGCAACGCCGCCGGCGATGGCGCAGATCGTGTCCGTGTCGCCACCGATTGAGACCGCGTTGCGTATCGCATCTTCAAAACTCTCTGCTTCGAGGGCGCAGACGAGAGCTGGCGGGACTGTCCCTACGCACCTTATATCGAAGCTGTAGCCTGGCCGGATTTCGTCGACGGTCTGGCTTAGATCATACCCGAAGCGCGCGACGGTTGCCGAGCGGATTTCATCCGCGTCGCTCCCGTTTCGACCCAACCAAATAGCCAAGGCTGTTGCCTGTGCGCCGGTAATCGCATCGGGATGATTGTGCGTAACTTCGGCAGAACGTTCCGCTAAATCGAGGACCTCCCCCTCATCTCGGGCGATATAGGCGACTGGGGAGACGCGCATAGCTGAGCCGTTACCGTACGATCCATAGGGCTGGCGGTCCCATTGATGCGCCCACCTCAAGAACATTCCCCCAAAGCCACGGCTCGAATACAGCGTGGCAAAACGGCCAAGGTATTCCGCGAAATCACCATCGTTCAGGAGGCAATCGGCAACAGCGACTGTACAAACCGTGTCGTCTGTGAACCGGCAGTCCGAATGAAAGAGGTCGAAGTCCTTCGACTTGTGATTGTCGTGCTCGAACCGCGACCCAATGATGTCGCCCGCAATGGCGCCCAGCATATCAGCTTCCTTCGCGTTGATAGATGGTCTCGTCGTGAATCACGATGGTTTGGGTAGCAGAGGTAATGGCTTTCAAGCCAACACTATCACATGCTTCATCTAGATCATCGAAGGGGCCCCGGAAGTCCTCATCACTGACGCCAAAAAAGCAGGAGCGAAACTCGTACACGGTTACGACGCCAGCCCCACCGCCCGGGCCGCCGCTGTCCCACTCTTTTCGGGCAACCAACTCACCTTCCTCCAATACGATTTCCGTGAATATCTGGAAGCACTCATAAATTTCATCCTCAGTTGGCATAGCTAACTCGATGACCTAAGTACGCTCCAGGCTCGGTAGATGAGCCATCCGCAAATAGGCGCCCCAACCAAAACAGAAAAATACCCCGAAAAATGATTAATAGGATGCCCGAAGGGAGAGAACAAAAAATAGATGCCAGACCAAGAAAGCCCCCAGGCGGCAAGTAGATAAGCAGCTGCCCTCCACATAGGAGAACGCGCCAGCCAAATGCGTTGGAGGAGATTTTTGTGGGCGACTTGAAAATAGATAACAAAAACAAGAGCGGGGGTCAGAACGAGAGCCAGGGCAAACAACCATTTTTCCAAGCTCTGGAAAACGTGATGGGCAGGTAGATTGTGACATTTCTGGATCGTCTCGATTTGTCCACCAAGCTCAGCGAGTCGAGCTTCGAAAAGCGCCCTTTGACGAAATACGTCGTCTGCACTGGCCAACACCTGGTCAAACGGGTCGATGAGATTGGCGGGATGCTGAATTTGGGCGGCTTTCGCCAATTTTCTCAACTGCTGATCCGCAATCACATCATAGCAATGAACGCGGTCGGGCTCGAAATCGTACAGCTCATCGGAGAACCAAGCTGCTGACGCCAACGTCCAAACTACGACGAGCCCGAGCATCATACGAAACAATGGGGAAAAACTGTGGCGCCAATTGGAACGCCCGGATGACGTCAGGTGAGCCAAAAGATGGTTGCTGATCCAGTGAAGCAGCATGAAGCCGGGAGCCGCCGTTACTACAAGGATCAACGGCATAAGAAACAAGCTAGGTCTTCCCTCAAATTGATACGGGTACTGGCCGAAGAACGAGACCGTTGTTACGCTAGAGACGAGCCCTTGTTGAAGGGCGTCTTGGAGCTGGGCGTCCGATAGCGCCGATATCTGGCGGCCGTCGTATAATGTCGCCTGATCTCCGAACACCCCCTGATACCAAAACGCAAAGATACCGGCGACCAGCAATTGGCTCCCGAGAATCGCGGCTCTGGATAGTTTTTGTCTAAGATTCGTCTGGTTGTCTGACATGTGTGGACTCAAATTTGTTGTGCCATTCTGAACCGTCGGAGTATCAGTGAAAGGCCGCGAGCAAGGCCGCGCCACCGCCGCCCATAACAATGGGGAAGAGCACTACCAACGCAACTGCAACAATCACGCGACTTTGGCGTTCAGTAAATCTGGACCAGAGAGAACGCACAATTTGACGAGAAACAAGAAAGCACGCAACGAACAGAGCCACCTCGCCAAGCGCACCGACGCTGATGTCGAAATATTCCCTCCACCAAATTTTGATTGGGACAAAAATGCAAACACCTCCCCACAGGTGCAAGACAACCAGCCAACGGCTCTCCTCTGTCTGCTGAAATGAGGAAGGGACTTCGCCAGGCACGGCTAAAGCTGTGTCTAGCTCTTCTCGCTCAAGGTTAGGCTCTGAAGGGGGGGCTTCTACGGTTTCAAGAGGATCTGGAGCCCTCTCATGCGTTGAGGTCGTATGCACCGCGCCTTGGGCGATTTGAGGGCCCACCATCACTGAGTCATCTCGAAAACCGGATGCAATCCAATGAATGGCCCAATGCACATAGATCAATGCCACGAGTGACAGCGGCAGCACAGGCAAACCGAAGATAAGCGCTCCCTCCTCATCTCGGTGTTCCAAGAGGAAATAACTGGCCACTAAGATGGAGGCGAGGACCGAGACAATTAGTATCAGCCGCCGCCAACCTTTTGGTTCCATGATGAGGAAACGGCAACAAGCGTCCCACAGGACAAAAACCAAGACAGCGAGCCCCGCAAATCCGGCGAGCGCCTCAGGAATGTTTAAGTCAAATCTACCCAGAGAATATTCCAGGAACGGACCTGGTGATTTTGGAGAAAAAAGAAACGGAGATAGGAGTGGATTTAGATGATGCCAATAACTGATAGGGCAACCCGTAGCTTTTCTTATTTGTTGGATTTGTGCGTCTAGCTTCTTCAACCTCGCAGCGCAGTCATCACTGACGACACCCCCGCAAACCTCCTCCTTAATCCTCCGGTGTTTCGTGTAGATCTCCGAGAGCACACGTTCGCATTGCGGCCCAGGACCAGAAATCCACGCATCTGCTTCATCCTTGGCCTCTTGCCACCTGTCTATCTGGAAAACAAGAACTACAGAGGCGAGGACGAGTGGAACAAGAAAGCTGAATGCGAAGCGTTGAGCCAACGTCGCGGCAACGATGAATTGCATTGATACTCCTACTGAGCTCGCGAAAAGTCCGAGGTAGGTTGCTCGCTGAGAGCAAGAAATGCCTATGCGCTATTGATCCTTTAAAGCATAGGCTTGCTGTGTCAACGACGCTTGTTGATGCGACAGATCGTGGGAAGAAGCTCAAGCGCGGCGCTCGTCTCTGGACGGTCTCCGTCTCGACCTTCAAGTCCGAGAGCCTTGCTGATTGATGAAGTAGTTTCCTAGAGCAAAAAACTGATAAATCCCTCATCCAATATAATACTCGCTCATTCAAATGCTGATGTTGCGGCATATATCGTTCTCACATATGTCGCACTGATCATTTTTGTGTGTGCTATGCGTTGTTTTTGCGGTCAAAAATAACTCAATAATTTCATTCAAAATATACTAACGATAAGCAGCACAACTTCCCGCTTCTAAGAACGGGCACGCAAACTTGCCACCAAATCAATTCTTCTTCGTCATGCCGTCCATATAACCCACTAATTTGTCCATTAACATCGCCACTATTTTTCCAGCTATACTCTCCGCTCAAATATGCCACCTGCTTGTCGCGTAATGCCACTAAACTATTTTTCGCCAATATACTAAATTCATCACCAAAACTCTCTGCCGTCCCTCTTTTCCCCGTCAATTCCTTGTTAAATTTCCTCACCAATTCCGTGCCCCACAGTATTATCTCAAAGTTTTTTTCATCATCATCAAGTTGTGTCAGGCAAAAATTCTTCCAAAATTTCATATAACGCTGCTCTTGCAATTTCTCAAAAGCAACCACATCGTCAATTAAATCCACAGCAACTATCTCAGAGAATTCCACTATCTCTTTATGGCTCGTAGCTGCCTCAATATCTCCAACGGCCATCAGTCATACCCCCCAAAAAAAGCCGCCCAACACTGAGCTGAGAGACTTTTTTTAACTCTATGACAGCGTTTAAACTGCCAAATTGGTTATGCGTGTTCGCGCGAATAGCATATTTTAAAAGAATAAGTTACTCTAATTATTAATTATTTCCGCCCCAAAAAACCGTTAGCAAGTAATATGCTATTCCTCTTTATATTCGCCGTAAAGTTCTTGTTGCTGTTATGGACCCCCAGACGATCTGAAAATCTTTCATTCATCTGCGTAAATACCCCCATGACCCTATCTCCAAGCAACTCACTCGCGCGAAGACCCGTTATAGTGCAGCCGCACCCAGGCATTTTCTGGATCAGTCATCTCAGCCTCATAGCCAATCGAGGCGACATATTCGCCGTCATCCACCGTCGACCAAGTCGGCGTTCCTCGAGACCGTGCGCCGGGGCTAAGGTTTCGCTGGCGGATATGGTATATTAAAAGTGTTCCCGCATCAGGAGCCGTCAGGCAAGACATTTCTCGTAAATCGGCTCCCGATGTTGGAGCCGTTTTCTCTATACTTCCCTATTCTAGATGCCGAGCGGTTCCCAGTGTTGGAACCAGCGGCTCCCAATGTCGGAACCGGGTTTTACTTTTCCGGCCAGAAACGATAGCCGCGCTTAGCTGGCTTTCCATCACAAGCTTCGGTGGTCAATTCCCATTCAGTGGCCCGTCCTTCTCCGGCGCCCACCTTCCAGTCGAAATGCCCCTTTAACCTCGCAATCAAAAAACCCTTCTCTTGGAGCTCCTGAAAGGCCTTCTGCACGTTCCCGTTGCCAATGCGCAATGCCGCCCTTGCCTGGCGGTGGCTTAGGGCGATCTGTCCGTTGTTTACGCCGTTGTGGCGCTTCCAGACTTCAATCAATAAGGCTTTGGCCGCACAGCTCAGACTCTCCCATGCCTCGCTGTTCGTCACGCCACGGTGAAGCAAAATGAACGGCTCACGCTTCGAGCGCCCCTTTTTATCGACCTTACCCACGACGCACATCCCCCGACCTCTGAAGCCAAATACGGGACGGGGAGGCTCCAATCCGGAGCCTCCCCGCCTTCCTGTCCATCAATGCCTTCATGCGGCTTTCTCGTCGGTCGACACGATACTGACCACCGACCGAAGAACGTAGCGCGCATGGTACCCTGGAAAGGCCCCTGTATGTTCCTCATGAATGGTCTCGATCCGTAGACCATAGTCATGCCGCAGGCGGTGCACATACGCACTCCAGCGCGGCCCAGGGTGCGTTATGGGGGTACACCCCCATGCCCCCGCATCGACTAGCTTGGCAAGCGCCCACGCGTTACGTCCATGCAGCAGGAGCGTCCGCTCTTGCCCCTCTTGACCCGATACAAGGAAAGTCACTCTCATATCAGGCCCTCCTCTGACGGCAGGTGCATTTCAGCTGCATAGACTCGTGCCTGCCATTCTGGAAGGCGATAGCGCCGAGCAAGTTTCCTAATTCGCCATGGCCGCTCACGTTTCTGGCGGTCCGTCGCGACAGGAAACGTGAAATCGAAGGAAAGCTGGTGTAAGGTCATTCAGTGAGCTCCTGTTTTTCACAGATCGGGTAGAACACAACACCCCGGTCGCGGTTGCCGCCGCGCCGGGGTTTTCCATTGGGCCACATGGTTAGGCTGCCTCGGGAGCGTTGTCGGATGTAGAACTCCGCCTGTGCTCCGACACCCATGCGTCGAGGTCTTCGATGCGATAGACAACCACGCGTCCAAGAGCGGCGTAAGTAGGGCCGCCGCCTGTCACGCGTAGTTTTTCAAGGGTGCTTTTCGAGAGGCCGATGTAGTTGGCCGCATCCGCCGTCCGAAGACAGCGGGTTTGAGCGGAAGGGATGGTATCCATGTCTTTCTCCATACAGTGTCCCGCATCGGGCGGGGGTATGGTGAAAGGCTACGAAAGCTCGGGGGTGTTGCGCACGGACTTCCCGATGCAACACGGTGGCTTCATGGCGAACGAGAAAGGAATTCAAAGGGATAAGGTGCCACTGGGCATCCAACGCTATCTCTATGTTCTTTTGAGGGACTGCCGAACTTCTTCCACGTCGGACAAAAATTCTTCCTCTTTTAGCCAGCGGCTAATTGTCGTGTGGTGAACTCCAACAAGTTGAGCCGCCTCTCGCAGGCTTGGCTCCCGCTGAGCATAAAGAAAAACAGCCTCCTTTCTGGCTCGGTAATGCTTTGCATGTCGGTCATTCGAACCCAACTGCCCGAGCAACTCGGCTAGAAAATCCACAATCGGTCCGCTCAAAGGTTCGTTCGCTGCCTGATAAGTCTCGACGGCATCGAATGCCAAATCAGATATCAATGAATGAGGGATGGCACCTAAGTGACGCACAGGAGCGCGAACCTCACGGCGTTTCAGGTCTTTGAGGTGAATGAGGGAATTTGTCAAAAAACCAGCAAGGGAATCAAACGCCTCGAGCTCAAAGTTGAAAGCTCCATCTAGATCGTTCAACACGGTCTCTTCAGAATGTAACTCGATCCACACTTTCTCACCTTCAGCAAGCGAATCAAAGATGGCAATTGCCGCAGGGTTCGCTGGAAGGAATGCCGGAGAGCCGTCTTGTTCACCTGGGACGGCATAGGAAACCACGGTGGAATCCGCGTTTGCTCCTCCGATATCAGCAAAATACAGTGACACGTACTTTCGAGCGTCTGCGAACAATCTTTCACGCCGAGCGTGCCGTTCGTTGAGTTCCATTCTTCTGCCCCGCCTGGTCTCCGATACACCCATCTTTCAAGGGCGACATCATCGCGCCTTGTCTGCCGTCACTTGCGGCTCCTGAACAGGCTTTATCACCGCAGCAATGGAATTGCTTATCCGATCCGCCGCTGCTTTCGCCGGGTCGTCCGCAATGTGCGCATAACGAGCGGTGGTCTTCGGGTCTCGATGGCCGAGCAGCTTGCCGACAACTGCAAGCCCCATTCCCGCACCAGCGCCGACGCTGGCGAAGCTATGACGCAGGTCATGCAGGCGCACATCATCCAAACCCGCCTTGTCCCGAACAGCGCACCATACACGCGGGAGGCCAACGAGGTGATGCTTCTCTTTCTCACCGGGTAGCACGTAGGGATTGCCATCAATTCGGGTTAACGACGCCAACAACTCCAAAGCGGGGGCGCCCAACGGCACACGCTTTTGCCCGGTCTTTGATTCCGGCAACTCCAGATAACCCGTATCGAAGTTCACATGGTCCCACTTGAGGGTCAGGACTTCCGATTTCCGGCATCCCGTCAGGATCAGCAGGCGAATAGCATTGATAGCCGTCTTGTTTTTTCCTTCCGCTTCGGCTGCCGCCAAAGCCTCGCCCAACATCGCCAGTTCCTTCGGAGACAAGAAACGCTCGTTCCGCCGATCCGCATACCGCTTCACACCACGCACAGGATTGTCGGTCCGATAGCCGCCGTCGACCGCGAATGAGAAAACACCGCCCAGGAGGCCGACCGTGCGTGTCGCTGCGCCCTTCCCACCAGACACGCGGGCACGGCCTCGCGGCTTAGTCTTTACGTCCGCAGCCGTCTTGCCGCTGGCAACATCATGCATGAACTTCTTGATGTCATTGGCCGTCACATCCTTAACGCGCTTGCGGCCCAGAAGTGGCTTGATGTGCCGCTCAATGCGGCCCTTGTCGGTAGCAACGGTCGACGCCTTCTTGGCCCCACACCCTTCGTTGAGATAAAGGTCACAGAGCCTGGAAACCGTGATGGCATCCTTCTCCGCCTGCTTGGCGCTTGATGGGTCTTTGCCGCCCTTCACTTGGCCCAAGAGTCTGAGCGCTTCGTCCCGCGCCTCGTCCGCCGTCCAGGGGCTCCCGTGAGTGCCAATGGTATAGCGCCGCAACGCTCCATGCAGGCGGTATTGAAGGACGTAGACCTTCCTCCCCTTGGGCGTGACCTTGAGGCCGAATCCCTTGATTTCACTGTCCCATACGAAGCTGTCTCGTTCCCCGGCCTTAACCGCATCAACCGTGCGCTTTGTGATTTTCGCTTTCACGGGCATGACCTCCATTCTGATTGCTAGCAATCATACAGCAATCATTGGCAATCAAGCCAGCGGAAACACAAGGCAACCAGATGACGCGAATTCCTTTATTTTCTGCGGTAAATACGATGCAGCGAAATCTCTTGAGATGAAAACAACCGCCCTCCGAAGGCAGAGGTCACAGGTTCGAATCCTGTCGGGTGCGCCATTTCAAACCCCCGCTAGCCGGGAGGGTAGCGTATTTGGGTGAAGCTTCTGAATGCCGGAAAAGCGTTGGAAGTGTCCCGCTAGAAAATTAAATCATACCAATCCACACCATGGGAATATCTTGCGTAACCAATGCAAGTCAATTAACTCATTGATAATACGCGCGAAATTATGCACCCCTTGGGTAGTTGAGGTGTTAGCAGGTGGTGGAGGGATACATTTATGTCGGCATTCACTAAACCCTGGAGCGGTGAAAGCATCCATCAAGATCAGCACTTTCCTGTCAACGGCCACGGATGTTATTGTAAAAATGTCACAGAAATAGATTTTTATTCAACATATCTATAAAATACCTTGAATATTTTCCTGTTTTTAACTATGTCTCCAGACTGGAGACGGCAGAGTACGCCCAGCCAAGTCCGATAACCGGCCAATCACCTGGAATTACCCATACGGGTCCGACCGTCACCACCAATTTGATGATCTCCCACGAATGCACGCCTCAATTTGTGACGGAAGATTTGTGAGCGGAAACACTACTATATCGCGATTTTGGGATTTAGATACAGGAGAAAATATATGATCAATCCTTTCAAACTGAAAGGCACATTCGGGGCGGATTACAGTGTCGATGGTGACGATATCCACCGTACCAAGAAAGCGCTCAACAAACTGGGCCACTTCGAAGAGAAAGAGTTCGTCAATCCCTACGCCGACATGCGAATGATCGACGGGCTCAAGGGCTTCCAGAGAGCACGAGGGCTAAAGGCGGACGGCGTCATGAAACCGGAAGGCCCACCGCTCACGAACTGGGCAAGGCTTTGGCGGAACAGAGACCGCAACCGAGGCAGCGGAGTTTGGTGGCCAAGGATCGCCACAAACCGATACCTCGCCACTTACCGACCTATATGCCGACCCGTGAGCCGCACCGGCCCCAACCAAAGCCCTGGCATGAACCTCCGCTGGCCGAGGACGATCTATTCCGCCTCTTGGGTGACGTTGGCCGAGGCCGTCGCAACGATCCACGCGACTTGGTCGCCGCCCGCCGCGCTCTTGGTTGGGCCGGTGAAATTGCACCTGGCAAGGGCGCCGACGAACTTCGTGCCGACGACAATCTGTTCGCCGCCATCGACCGTTTCCAGGCCCGCACCGGAGTCAAACGCGACGGCTGGATGGGAAAAGGCGGCGAGACGGAAACCGCATTGAACGCCGAGATCGGGCCGAAAGTGGCAACGCATGCCAATAAGTCGGCGAACAAAGGCGGCAACCCGAAGGCGGATGCTGGCAATACGGAAGTGGCGATGTGGGGACAGGTTCTCCGCCAAGCCGCGCCACACTTGAAACGCTTGTTGCCTGGCTTAGGCGCAGGCGTCGCGGGCCAGAAGGCTGCGGAAGAGACATTGAAGAACAAGCCGAACGAGCGCCGGGATATGACGCCGCCTCCCGCACCCGTTCCCCCGAACCGGCCACCGGAACCCGAGGTGCCGGACCGAACGGAAACGCCCGCGAAGGCGCCGGTCATCGAGATGGACCTGTCCCGGCCCATCCCTGAAGCGACCAAGCCGACAATCTTTATCAATCCGACATTGCCCGAGCACATGAAGACGACCGGCATGATCATCGACCGGAATGAGACGGAGGCGACGAAGGCCCAGATTGATCGCATCCGGGATGAATTCATCAATCAGAATCCGGAATTGAAGCATATCGCCGGCGGTCGAATTGCTGGAACGACCGAGGACCTCACAGAGTACTACGTTCCAGGTCCCGGCCACGGCCTCCCGCGCCCCGGTCGGAAAACAGGAGATGGTCGGAAGAAGTCTGGTTATACGGACCTGACATTTCAATCAAAGGACAAGAAGACGTTATGGCATATTCAAACTGTTGACGTGGATAAAAACGGCAAACCTACCGCACGCGAACTTGAGAATGCAGAAAGAATTCGGCGAGGTTTACGAAACGAGGATAAGATCGTTCACCATATCATCCTCGTACCAAAGCCCGGTCCTATTCGCGTTCAGCGTTGACCAAAATATTACGCGGCATTACGATTAATAAATGCCGCGTAAGCTGCAGTCGATCAAAAGCCGATATGTCATATTTAGTGAGCGCGATGAGATAGCGTTCGGGCGAATTTTGCGCGAACGCTATCCCACGACTCGGTTTATCGAAGATACGAGATATCGAACCAACGAAATCCCTGTTTTTGACCGAATACACGAATGCCCTGGATGGATGGAGATTTTCGCGCCTGGCGAAGATTGGCAACCACTTATATTGAACTGCCCGCCGCCAATTTCGAACGAGTACTATCTTCATCTACCAAGACGACACCTCCGCTATTACAGAGGTTATTGGTCCTGGCCAATGGAAAAGCGGAAATGGGCGTTCGACCCGCCCTACTTGACGCCAGGCCAAGTCCAAGGCGCATTCTGGCGCGAGAATGATGAAGAACAACGGATGTTTCTGGTCGCCGTCTGGCGGCTAATCACCAAGATCTCCATGTGCATCGGGTCCAGGTGGTGTGGCTACGACGCCATGCGCGAAGCTTTGGGGCGACCTCGCGGGATGCTGGATGGTTGTATTCGACCGCCCGAGGATTGGGTCTTCCCGCAAGACAACCCATACTACGACGACGACCTCTGGGACGATGCCACCACCGATCACCCGGGATTAACCGTGATGGGCGACCCTGATCTTTGGCGGGAGGGCGAATGAAGCCCGTATGGTCGACCGTCGCAAACGAGAAACCTTATTTCGGAGAAATCCAGCCGTTTTGACGAACCCGACGCCTGCCAGTGGTCGCAAAACTGGGCCCTGTGCGGGTGCAATGTTGAGCTAATATCGACGTTGAAATACGGTGAGGAAATGCCGCAAAAGTTGTCATCGGTCAGAAGCCGAGAAGTGATTTTCAATGAGTGCGATGAGATAGCGTTCGGGCGAATTCTGCGCGAACGCTACCGAAGCTTCGCCCTGGCATGGATGTTGAGGAATTCAAAAACCGAGCGAAGGAAGCGCTCAGGCCTTATCTCCATTCCTGGATTGGACCGCCAAAATAATCAAATAGGACTTCTCGGTGGCGAAACCCTTAAGGTTTCGCCACCGCACTATTTCCAATTGCGAGCACTATTTAAAAGATATACGATCTAAAATAGCATTCTTTGTCGACCTACAGTCAAAGGGAATTCCTATGTCGAGTGGCCGCGATGTTTATTTCATCCTCGCCGACGAAGCGGCGTTTTCAGACCTGCTACTCGAGAAATATCCGGACGCCATCTTCGCGGCTGATGAACATTCGTCTGAAACAAACTTTCGGACCTTCCCATCCATCGACGAAGCAGATTGCAGCATGGTTTGGGTCTTCGTTCCAACTAGCCGTTGGCAACCAAAGCTAAAACGAGGCGGCATTCATGGCATGTACGTGGTGGCGAATCAGCCGGACATGACTATTCATTTCCATCGGAGCAGTAACGGCTGGAAGTCCAATGATCTGACACCTGATGGTGAGCCGCGATGGATCACGGACGGAGGATGCGGAATCATTTACTACCCACGCCCCAACAAGGCGCAACGTTCGTTCCGTGATCGTGTCTGGCGCATATTCCCGAAAATCGCGACATGGGAACTAGAAGCCTATGTTAGAGAGACGCGCAGACGAACTGCTTGGGAGAAAACCGACAAGATCGTGTGGGCTGGAAACGATGCCATTCGATGGGCTCGGGAAAACCCACTACGCCGATTCACGGGAACGAACATCATGTACGGCCCGCGAAAGGACTAATAATTCGAAACCGCGTCACGTAGTGGAAGACAAGAATGGGCTCCCGCAGGGAAAGAAAAACCTACTTCAGCACCGTACCGGTTGTTTTGCCGAGCGCGACGAGCTGGCCTTCAGTCGGGTTTTGCGCGAATTCCACCCAGAGGTCATGTTTTTTGACGATAATAGTGCGAGGGCCACCCAGACTTGGATTCCAAATATCTCCCACGCTACGGGAAGTGAGTGTTCGGTTGCAGTTCCGGCGCCCGGTCAGGACGCTCGTTGGCAGTTGAACCTAGATACCAAGATGTTGATGGTTCACCCGTTGGTGAGGCTTGATTACCAACGGTCCAGGTGGGAGTGGCTGGACCCGGCAGTGAAGTGGGCTTTTGATCCTCCATTGTTGGATGGGGTGAACTTACGGTTGGGTATCCGAAAGACTCAGCGGAACTCAAATCCTTTGCCGGCAAACTCCAGCGGTTGGTCAATAAGGTCACTGGCAAGGGCGGTGGGTTCGGTTTGGACGCCAGCCTTTGGTCGCAGGCGGGAAGTGATGAGGGTGAACGACGGGGGTTGGGTGTCGGCCTTTGCGTTGATCCGACAGAGAAGATCAAACTCAACAAGTACTACGACGACTTGCTTTGGGAGGACCAGTTGCCGCCCGAACCAACCTGGTCACGCAATATCGAGTTGCCGGACCATCTGAGGCGTGTTTCCGACGATCAGAGTTCGGACTAGTCGCAACGCAATGAGACGAATTCTCGATATTGAGTTTTGCGCGCGTGTTGCCTTGGAAGTGTCCCGCTAAAACAAGATGGTCATCCCAACACCACCATCTGGCACCTTTTGGCACCCAACCGGCAATCCGTGTCACCGCACCAGAGGCCCGAAACACCGCCGTTCTTGGAACTCCAATAGTGTCAGACGGTGCTGGCGGGATAGATTTTAAGGTCGGCTCCGAAGGCAGAGATCACAGGTTCGAATCCTGTCGGGTGCGCCATTTTTCTTCACCCCCCTCGTTGGACGGATGGTTTTCGCTGGATGCGCTATAGCGCGAGCTTCGATGCCTGATCGTTTTCTCGACCGTTCACAAACAGGCGTGCCTGGCCCGCCACTCTGGCCGCGTTCTCAAGGCAATCCGATACTGACAAACCACTCAAGTAATTTCCGGTGACGAAAACGCCGGGAACACGATCGGATATATGCGCCAACGTCTCCGCGCGTTCCTTGTGGCCAAGCACATATTGCGGCAGCCCTCTTGGCCAGTGACGCACATGAGCTACCGTGGGTTCGCCATGAAACCCCAAAAGACCACCGAGCTCGTTTCGCACGATATCGATGAGCACGTCGGCCGGCTGATCTCCTAAATCCGGATTGCGCGCGCCGCCAAGATAAGCCGCTATGGCAACGTGATCATCCGGGGCGCGGTTTGGGAACATGGTCGAACAGAATTGCACGCCGTTGATGGCGCTTCCCTCTGACGAGGGCGCTAGAAACCCAAGGCTGTCCAACGGATGGTCGACCCGCCCTCGTTGGAATCCAAGAAATACGACCGCCAGCGGCGGTGCGGAAATGGCACCAGCGGCTCTCGCTCCCTCCGGGTCAAAGTATTCCAGGAGAGATGCAGCGACATGTGGTTGCGCGGCCAGAACCACGCTTTTGGCCCACAATGAGCCATGACCTTGAGTCTCGACTGAGAATGTATTGCCGACACGCTTGATCCTTTGAACCGTGGTTCCAGTTCGAACGTTTCCGCCGAGATAGGCGGCCAACGCGGCTGGCAAGCTACCGACCCCATCGCACCACGACATCAAACGGCGTCCCGGCATGGATTTCCCATCGCGTCGCCCAGCAAGCATCCCCTGAGTAACCGACCCGTGACGCCGTTCAAACTCCGCGAATTTCGGGAATACAGCGTCAATGGCGAGTTTATCGGGCCGTCCGGCATAGATTCCGCCGATCAGAGGGTCCATGACGAATTTCGTGAATTCCGGCCCGAACCGTCGATTGCAAAACGCCGCCACTGTTTCGGGTTCGCGGCCAATTTCGGGGCGGCGAGGAAGCAGCGGCTCGGCCATCATTCGCAGACGCCCGCCGACACTCAAATAACCGGAACGCACAAAGCCCATTGGGCCCAATGGGATTGCATGCAGAGCGCCATCTCTGACGAGATAACGTTTTTCGATTCCATTTCCGAGATGACACAGAGAACCATCCAGCCCCAAAGCTGATGATAGAGAGATCGCTTCGACCGAGTTCCCCGCCACAGTACTCGGACCATGTTCCATCAAGAACCCGTCGATGCGCTCGCTGAAAGCGTTGCCGCCGGCCCTCGCCTGACGCTCCAACACGGCAACTTGATGACCGGCCCGGGAAAGATGATAGGCAGTTGCGAGGCCCGATACGCCGCCACCGACAATGGCCACATCGACGTTCATTCGTCGCCACCCGTGTCCGCATCCATATCCGCCATCATGGCTTTCATGCGTTTGCCCATACCACCGCCGCGCCCCTTGAAGCGCTCCCGCGCCAACGCACCGATGATATCCGCCGTAACCTCCGTACCGCCATCGGCCCGCACGCGGTCCTCGGCACGTTTGCGCACAAACCGGCGCACGAACGATGGTATCCGCTGTAACCAGGCTTCCGCATCTTCTGTCCAATGCAATGCGGCACCACTGTCGGGCATGGGTTCTATGATCGCCCCGCCTTTGGGCTCATAGGCACAGAGGAAATCCTCGCCCATGACGTTGTTATCGCGCGCCAAAGGCCTGGCCCGGCAACCGCCGCAGAGCTTGGCGTACTCACACGCGCCACAGCGGCCTTCCAATTTGGGTTCTCGCAAGGCCTTAAAGCCCGCGGCATCGTGCCACAAGCTCACCACATCGCTTTGCCGCAAATCACCAACCTCCGCCTCCATATAGGGACACGCGGTCACTTTGGCTTCCGGCGTGACGCGGAAATAGCGCGTGCCGGCAAGGCAGCCACCGGCCTCGTAGCCATGTGCCGCCGTCACCGGCCAGGCGGGATCGAGTTCCAAGGCCATGCGTTTGAAGTGTGGTGCACATTTGGCGCGCACGATCAGGCCTTGTTCATCGTGCGCGGCTTCGGTGACACGGCGCAGCACTCGGTCGTAAGTCTCGGCGGAGACGCCGGTAAATTTTTCGCCACGTCCCGTACACACCAGGAAAAACACATTCAAAACAAAAGCTTTCGCCGCCTTGGCGAATGCGATCATATCATCGAGTTCGTGCGCGTTGTCTTCGGTGACGGAGAAATGGATTTGAAACCGCAACCGATGGCGGCGGCAGGCATCAATCGCGCCCATCGCTTTTTCCCAAGACCCGACGGCGCCGCGAAAGGCGTCGTGATGGGCGGGATCAAGGGAATCGACGCTGATGCCCGCCCCTTGCAGGCCGGCTTCTTTCAAGGCTTGGATACGCGCGTCATCAAGCAGCGTACCGTTGGTTCCCAGCACCGGCATGAGGCCAAGGCCGGTGGCATGAGCGATCATCTCTTCCAGGTCGCGTCGCAGCGCCGGCTCACCGCCCGTAAACACCACCATGGTCTCGTCACTGAGGCTGGCGATGTCGTTGAGCGTACGCTTGACTTCATCGGTGGTGATTTCCCCGGCGGCGCCGTCAAGCCGCGTACCGGCATCGAGATAACAGTGCTCGCAACGCAAATTACATTTGCGCGTGAGGTTAAGCGCCACCAAGAACGGCGGCGGCACGTCGCTGCTCGACTGCGCCTTAATCGGTGTCGCTGTCATCTTCGGCCCCTTCGGGCACCGGGCACATAGTCTTGCGAATTTCGCTGATTGCCTCTTCCGCCAACTCCAAGGAGATTTCCGTGAGTTCGCGTTCGCGCGCAAGATCTTCAACATCGGCCTTAACCGTTTCGCGCACCATTTCCGGCACCCGCTGCACCCGCGCCAGGGCAGCAGCCGACCACGACGGGCCGTCGTCATCAACCAAGTCAAGGAACGGCCGCACATGCTTGGCGGAAACCGTGTCCGTGTTGTCGCGGCGCGCGCGTTTGACGGCACGCAAACGAATATTGTCGGCAACCGCGTCATCAGCAACAGTGGCGAGCAGTTTCTCTGCCGCGGCGCTCCATTCCAAATCACCGCGGTCGTTCGGGCCGGAACCACCGAACCCCGGCATGGCCTTTGACATCACCGCATCAACGATGTCCGACGTGATATAGGTATGGCCAATCTTATGGGCGTGGCGGATGACCATGCGCCTAGCCATGTCACGAACGAAACTGGGCGCGCGGGAAATTTTCTGCTCGGCCTCGACACTCCACGACACGGTCTCTTCGGCCACGACATCGAGCGGTGGCGTGTATTCGCCCTGGGTCAACCAGATGTGGCAAGGTGCTGTACGCATCAGGTTTTCGGCGTTGCCGCCGATGTCCATGTCTTCGTCAGCATGCACGCCGGTTTTGCCGACAATCAACAAACTGGCGCCAACCTCTTCCAGATACTGTTGAACAGCCTTGAAAGGTTTGCCGTCGAGCAGCTTGCACGTGATTTTCGCGCCTAAATCCTGGGCGACGCTTTCAGCCACATCCAAGTGCGACTGATAGATCTTGGCAATACCGTCGTCGATGAGTTCTTCGTGCAATTGTTCTTGCTCTTGAAAGCGGAACACTTTGCCCGCCTCCTCGGACAAAACACCGGCAATCTTGTTGAATGCCACGTAATGATAATACGGATCGTAAGCAGCAACAGCATGCACGTCACATCCCAGTCGCGTGCCGATATCCAAGGCCAACATCAATGCGCCATAAGAATGCGCCGATCCATCCAGGCCAACGACAATCGGCCCGTCCGCAATGGAGCGTGACGGATCACGTGCGACGAAGGTATCGATTGGCGAGCGCCGCACCACGCGTTCACATACAGTGCCGATGAGACTACCCGGCACCGCACCGACACCGAGTGCCCCCAGCGCCAATACGTCATAGTCACCGCTGCGCGCGGCTTCGACGATCTTGGTGTAATTTTTCCCTTCCGGGCTGAGGCGGCGGAATTCCACATCATGGCGTTCGCACACCTGCGCACCGGCATCGTGATAACTGTCGGAAATAATGTTCAATCCGCGCGTGATCAGGTCGTCATGGACATCACGCTGGTAGGCCATCTCCTGTTCTTCGAGATAGCGCTCAGGCAGGCCGCCTTCCATCATCTTGAAACGGCGGTCGTGCAACATGGCGGCGTAAGCGTGGATGCCGCTGATCACACCGTCTGCCGACCGAGCCAACGCGGCGGCCTCTTCCAAGGCCCTGTTGGCGTGATCCGAGGCGTCGAGCGCCACGAGAATACGTTTCAGCGAAACAGGCGGTGACGCTTTTCGTTCTTCGCCTTCTATATCTACGGCCGGAACCGATGCGGTCATTGAGCCATCCCCCTATCCGATGTCTCTTGATGTTTTGGGGCCGCGATGTTCCGGCCGGTCAATGCGTAAGCCAATAACCAACGAGGGCAACGACAACGACCACATTCACCGCCGCACCGGCGAGAATGAACCCATCGAACAGGTTCAGACGCCGCCGCGCGTTGGAATTGGCTGAATTACCCTCGTCGTTCATATCGGCCTAGTAGGAAAGGTTCACGGTCGCAGCGCCACCGCCCTTAACCTCAACCTTGCCTTTCTTTTCACCGAGCACACCATGGAAAACCTTGATGGTGTATTTACCCGGCGGTACGTCTTTGATCTCGAAACTGCCGTCTTTTCCAACTACCGCGTAATAAGGATTCTTGGCAACAAAAACGAAGGCATGCATGAAATCATGAGCATCACACTCGACCTTCATGCCAACGCCTTTGCGCAGCTTGATCTTCTTTTTGACGATATTGCCTTTTTCAGGCTGGGAGACGTTCATAACGGTGCGCCGGGCGCGGCCGATAAGCTCGTAGGTGTGAATGTTGTGCAGCACCGGGTCGGAGTTCACAGCCTCCAATTCGCCGCCGTTCTGCATAACCGATAGATAGGGGGCGAAGGTGCATTTGCTTTGATCCATGGTGATCTTTTTAGTGCCAGACGGGAAGCCCTTCCCCGCCTTTACTTTGTGCAAATACACAACGGCATCCAACAGCGCATCGCCATTGGCGCGCACGAACGGTACATCGCGCGAGTCCGAGCCGCAGACTTCCGGATTCTTTGAAATTGTGTAGTTCTTGGATTGCGCTTTGGCGCCGCCGAGGCTGACTTTACCTTTGATCGAGCCACCACCCTTGACGTCCATGACTTTGTACTTGGCGGCTTCGGCCATCGGCGCCATCGCCATCGCCACGGCGCCTGCCGCAATAAACTTAAACATTGTTTTCATCAGTCTTTCCCTTCGATTGTCAGGATACGTTTTTGTTTCGATTGTCACGCAGAGGCAGCCCGCGCCTCGTTCAATTCACCAAGCGCCGCGATCGCCACTTGCCACTCGCGTTTTCGGTTGTCCTCGCCCAAAACCTGAAGATACCGTTTCGCCGTGGCTGAGGGGTCAAGATCACGCAGCAATCGTGCTGTTTCACGATGATGGTATCCCTCGAAAGCAAACGTGAAATCCGCCAATCTCTCAAGCGCTGCATCGTCCGCAGCGCTTGCCAACGCCTCCGCCGCCGCCAAGCGAACGGTCGAGTCCGGATCATCCAACATGGTGCTCATGCGCTCACGGTCTACGCGGCCCGATTTCGCCAATGCGCGCACCGCCTCCAGGCGCAGGAAACTGTCGGCATCATCAAGCGCCACATTGAGCGCATGGGTCGCCTTTTTGCCGCCAGCCCCAGCCAGTGCGCGTAGGGCAAGCAGCCGCCGGTTTTCATCTTTCCCGTTTAGAAACCCGACCAGTATTTCCTCGACTGTTTCAGGAAATCCATCAAGAACCGTCGCCATGCGTGCCAGGGAATCAAGCGCATTGACCGCCAACTCCATATCCGCGCCCTGAGTTTGCGCAATCAAAGCCACAGCCACTTCGGCCCGCGGCACGTCGCCCAGAACTTTCGCGGCAAACCGCCGAGCGTCCAAAGGAGCTGCAGTTCTCGGAATCGGATCCAATTTGCGTTTTTTCAGTTTCCGCTGCGCAAGGCCCAAAAATTCCAGATCCTTCGGCGAAAGCTCGACTTTGTCGGAACCGCCCTTGACCACCTGCAATTCCGGCGAATCGGCACCGAGAATGGCTTCCAAGGTGGAAGCCGGCGCCGGTTTCGGTTCTGGCTTGGGCATGTCTTCCATGGCGGGCTCGTTCTCCTCACCATGAGTAACATCTTCGGGCGCTTCGGTTTGCGCTGCCGCGATTTCCACCGCTGGATCCGGCAATTCGGGCTCTTCGTCCGGATCGTCCGTTTGCTCGATTTCCACGTTCAATGC
>JAERTE010000138.1 GCA_016845145.1 Rhodospirillaceae bacterium | reverse complement strand
CAGGCTCGGTTTGCAGGACCATGAAAAGGCTTTCTGCGTCGACCACAAAGGTGAGGGCGACATTTTCGAGATGCGCGGGATCGACCGCAGACAGGGTTGCATGATTGTCGTCCGGCCCGACCAATATGTCGCGCATGTCCTGCCACTGGAGGGCTTCGAGGAACTGACGGGTTTCTTCGCGGGCTTTCTTGCGGATAAAGCGTAGTCAGTTATCACTGAACAGTTCGTTGACGCGAGATATCAATTGGCGCCCCAGTGTTTCAGCCAAAACCGGTTCTGCTTTTTACATCTTCACGGAAGATAACGCCCCTTACCGCCCCTCCCGGAACGCAAACACCAAAAGCCCCACACCCAGCGCCGTCACCGCCGCCGTTACAAGCCAGCCCGCCGTATAATCGCCGCCATAGGCATCGAGTGCTGCGCCGAACATGACCGGGCCCAAAAACCCGCCGATATGCACGCCGACCATATTGAAGCCGACGGCTGAGCCCGCCAGGCGCGCCGGCACCGCCTCGACGGTAATCGCCTGGCCCACAGGGGCGAAGGACGCAATGGTGATGCCGAGCCCCGCTGTAAGTGCGAGCGCCAGCCATATGCCTCCTCCCGCCGCCCATTCCGACAACCCGGCCATCACCACCAGCAACACGGCGGCACTCCCGCAAATCCAAGCCATGAGTATTGTCCGCCGCCCGCCAAACGCCTTGTCGCTGACACTCCCCCAGCCAACGCGCGCCAAGGCGCTGGCGGTCTGCGCCAAACCCATGGCGAACCCGGCCATGGGCTGAGTGGCGCGTACGGCTTCGGTCAAGAACAGCGTCAGGAAGGCAAAGAAATTGGTCTGGCCGACATTCAGCATCCCCGACAACACCGTGTAGATGCAAAAGTTCTTGTCACGCAGCACTTCGCCGATATTGGCCAAAGGGTTGCGCCGATGCTCGGGCGGCACTTGGCGGTCAAACCGGAACAGGCTGAAACACAACAGGCCGTTCAACGCGATCAACATCGCCACGCCATACATCAACGACTGCCAATCAACAGTAGCCGCCAACGCCCCATTGCCCGCCGCCAACACGCCGCCGATTGGCACGCCCACTTGCTTGAGGCCCATGGCGAGGCCACGGCGTTCGGCGGGGAACCAGTCCAGCACCCCGCGCGCCGTTGACGGGTTGGTCATGGAATACCCCAGCCCCATGCACACCATGCCGCCGATGCAGGCCGCGTAGCCGGGTGCCAGCGCGATCACCAACGCACCGACGATCATCATGGCATGCGCAATAACAAGCGCATGGCCGATACCAAACCGGTCGGTGATTGAACCGGCGGGCAGCGATCCCGCCGCCTGCGCACCGTAATAGGCGGAGACGAACGTGCCGAACAGCGCCGCCGACAATCCCAATTCGCCGGTGATCGACGGCGCCATAGCCATCACCGACACCACGTTCACGGTGCCCACAACGTGCGCGCCGATCAGGATCGGCAAGCGCCTGATCCACGGGTTGTCGGTGTCGGCGGGTTGCGCCGGACCCGTTGTCGGATTTGGTGTCATGTGGATTGCAGAGCGCTGCCGTCCATGCCGTCCGCCGACAGACCTAAGTGGGCCAGAACCGTCGGCGCCACATCAACGGCTGACGTCGGGTTTTGGTGCTCGGTTCCAGCGGCAAATCCACCGCCGATGGCAATCAAGAACGGGTTCTGCTCGTTGACGCCGAGGCCGCCGTGTTGGCCGTTTCCAGGCGCTGTTTCCGTGCTGAAGCGATTAAAAAAAGCGTCGCTGATGCCGGATATGCCGAACTCGTTTTCGGCGTCGGATTTTGCGCCATCGACGGCAATCGCCAATGCGCCGTCCGTACGCTGGCCGAGCTTCGCCAGATCGTCGCCGGCATGTACGCTGCCGACACCGTCAATTCCGGGCAACCACTCAAGAATGGCCGGCAATCTGTCGCGCGCGTTGTCCGCCAGATAGACGTAGGCGCTCAACCCCTGCGAGGCGACGACGCAATCATGAGACTCCGGTCCCTCCTTGAAGCCCGCGTCGATCAACGCCGCCTCCAGATCGACAATACGGCCAACCGTTTCGTGTCCGTGATCGGAGCCGATCAGCAACAAGATATCCTCGCCAGCCCTGTTCAACTCAGCCACCGCATCGGCAACGCGCCCGGCATTGGCATCCGCCGCCGCAACGGCGGCCAAATGCTCAGGTGCACCCAATTGATATTCGTGCTGGGAATGATCGGGCTCACATTGCCACAAGAGCGCCGTGCGGGGTTGGCGGCCTTTTACCACTTCGTCGATGAAGCGGTTTGTCATCGCCGTATCGCCATCGAAATCATGGGAAACGTTGAGGTGATCGGCGCCCTCAATCGCCACCATGCCGGGGGCGAAGGAACCACTGCGGTGATAGACATGTCCGTGGCTGTCGGGGTCTTGGAAATACGCCGCGCCCGGCGAAACATTGGAAAACACGATATTGCCGCCGTGATCCTTCACCCGTTCCGCAATCGTCGGCACCTGCAGGGTCTTACCGGTGGCTTTACGCAGACGTTCTCGGAAATCCGGCGCACCTGCGGTCAACGGCACCAAGCCCGCCCCTTCGTCCAGCGCCACGGCGTTGCCTTGCAGACCATGCTTGGCCGGGTGGCAACCGGTGGCGATTGAGGCCGATGTGGTCCGGGTGGTGGACGGGAAAACGCTGCGATGATTGGCAAAGTGCCGACCTTGCCCCATCAGCCGGCAAAGATTCGGGGTCCAATCAGGGCGCAGCAGGTCGGCCCTTAGCCCGTCACAAATCACTAAAATCGCGCGCCGTTCGGTCATCTTCATTTATCCCATTATTAATAGGCGCGGATTATGCGCCAAGGCGCACCAATGCGTCCACCGCGATCACGCCCTCGCCTTCGGCCCGCACCATCAACGGATTGATTTCCGCCTCGATCACGCGTGGCGAGGCGATGTTTGCCAAGTGCGACATCGCCACGACTGCTGCCACCAGCGCATCCACGTCGCCCAAGGGCAGGTTTCGATATCCGCTGATCACGGCCAAGCCCTTGACCTCTTCGATCATGGCGCGCGCGCCGGCATCATCGACGGGTGCGGGACGCACGGCGGCATCCTCGTAAATCTCGGTCAATACGCCGCCCATGCCCAGCACCACCACGGGCCCCGCCTCAGCATCCAGCCGGTAGCCCAACAGCACTTCCGCCAAGGCATCAATCATCGGCTCGACCAAAATACCTTCGAGCTTCGCCGCCGGCGCATAGGCCGCCGCCGATTGCCAGATGGCCGCCATCGCGGGCTTCAGTTCAGCTTCGCTTTTCACGCCCAGCGCTACGGCACCGGCCTCGGTTTTATGCGGCAAGTCGGCTGACACCACCTTGGCCGCAACCGGGTACGAGATATCCGATGGGACATCCGCGTCCGGGCCGCTGATCACCACCGGCGTGGAAACCGCGATACCCAGGTCCACCATGACTTGGCGCGACATGGCCTCATCCAGTGTTTCTCCCAATGTTTCTCCGGCGTTGTCACCGACATTGATGTTAGGCGATGCGGTCTCAGGTTGCGGTACGGGCGCTTGATGCTGCAGCAATGCACGCACCGCGTCGGCACAAGCTTCTGGTGTCCGGAATGCAGCTACCCCACCCGCCGCCAATCGCGCCAGCGATTCCGGTGCGTCGGGCGCGATGAAGGCCGCCAGCGGCTTGCCGGTTTTGGGCGCATCGACAATTGGCGCTACCGCGAGCTCGGGGTGAAACTGCCCGGATGACCCAACCACGGCCACCACCGCATCAATGCCATCGTCGTTGAGCAAAATCTCCAGCGCGCCGCCGTACACCCCATCACGGGTCCCCGCCATGGTCAGGTCGATCAGCCGTCCGCTGCCTAAGCTGAGCCCGAAATCGGCGAACATCGCGTGCAGGCTATCGGGCGCCGGCACCAAATCAAGGCCCGCCGCGCCCAACCGGTCCACCACCATCGCAGCCCCGCCGCCGGTGGTGGTCACCACGGCGACGCGGTTGCCGCTCGTTGGTTTCACGCCCCACGTTGATCCTAGGGCCAACCCCGGCAGTTCAAGCAGGGCCTCCATCATATCGACGCGCATGATGCCGTGGTGTTTGAGCAGCGCGTCGATAGCCGCATCCGGCCCGGCCACGGCGCCCGAATGCGAAACCGCCAGTTCGCGCCCCACGTCGGAACGCCCCAGCTTGTACACAACCACCGGCTTGCCCGCTGCATGGGCCCGCCGCGCGGCGCGGCCCAGCGCCTCGGCGTCGCGAATGCCTTCCAGAAACAACAAGATGGCATCGGTATTATCTTCATCGACCAGCACGTCCATCAATTCACCGACGCCCAAATCGGCCTCGTTGCCGATGGAAAGCAGCGACGAAAAGCCCATGCCACGCGCAGCCCCGCGCGACATCAGCGCACCCAGAAGCGAGCCGCTTTGCGAGATCACGCCCAGACGTCCGGCGGGCAAATGGTCCATTTCCAGAATGGCATTGATGGAAAGCGGCATCGGTGTGTTGAGGTCGATGATGCCCATGGAGTTGGGGCCAATGATACGCATGCCGTGTGCGCGGGCAGCGGAAACGATTTTTTCCTGCTCGGCCACTCCTTCCGCACCGGTCTCGGCAAACCCATCCGTATAGATGGACGCGACTCGCACACCGGCGGCGGCGCAGTCCTCGACAGCGGCCAGAACGGCAGCCTTCGGCACCATGATCAAGGCGTGCTCGACGCCCGCAGGCGCGTCGGTGAGCTTGGCATAGGCTATTTCGCCCTGCACTTCGGCGCGGTTCGGATTGATCGGCACGACGCGGCCCGTATAGCCGTGGGTGTTCAAGAAACGCTGTGGACGACCGGTGTTTTTGTTCGGATCGCCCGATGCGCCGTAGATCGCAACGGCCTCGGGGCGCAGCAGCGCGTCGGCGAAGGAACCCTCGGTCATTTCGGGGGCCGTTGCGGAAAGCGCCGATCAAACACGATCTCGGCCAGGCGGTTTTTCAAAATCTCAAGCGAGCCCCCGGCAATCTGCCAGCCGCGCGTGCGGCGGAAGCAATACTCGACCATACTATCTTGGCTGTAGCCGGCAGCGCCCAAGACCTGCATGGCCTCGTTGGCGGCGGCAAACCCAGCTGTGTTACAGGCGTATTTGGCCATCGTGGTTTCCTCGGCGGACGGCAAGCCGTCATCAGCGTTAGATGCGGCTCGGTATAACAGCAATCGCGCTGAATCCAATTGCACCTTCAACTCCGCGAACTTCCATTGCAAGCCCTGGAACTCGCACAAAGGCCGACCAAACTGCTTGCGTTCAAGCGCGTGGTCGCGGGCGATATCGAAGGCCAATTGCCCAAGCGCCAGGGAGCGCGTCGAATTGCCGATGCGCTCAACGTTGAAGCCGGCGATCTGTTTCTTGAATCCGCCCTCGCCGAGGATGACGTTCTCCGGGCCGACATAAACATCTTCGAAATAAAGCTGTGCCCACTCCTCGCCACCGAGGTAGCGCACCGGCTGGCCATGGCTAAATCCTTCCATACCCTTCTCAATGACCACCGAACCGATGCCGCCGACGCCGGGACCGAAGCGCACATAGACCAGCACATAGTCGGCCAGGGCGCTGTGCGTGCCGAATACCTTGGTACCGTTGATCCGGTAACCGTCGCCATCGGGCGTCGCGGATGTCACCAGATCGGTCACGGCGGAACCGGCTTCGGGTTCCGTCATCCCAACCGTGATCAATTTCTCGCCTGCCAGAAGCGGCGCCAGAAAGCGTTTGCGCTGGTCGTCCGTGGCATATTCGGCAAGCGTACGGATGGCGCCGAAATTCCCGGCCTGAATCACATCGGCGCTACGCGGACAAATGCCGGCGACGGTCTCAATCGCGATCACCGCATCCATGAGCGTCCCGCCGATGCCGCCCGCGTCTTCCGATATGGTAATACCCAACAAGCCCTGCTCTGCCAGCATTTTAGCCACGTCGTGGGGGAAACCATCCGAATGCGCACGTGCCAGGGCGCCATCGGCCAAATGGCGTTCGGCAAAACCTTTGACGGAATCGCGGAACATCCTCTGCGCTTCACTCAAATCGAAGTTCATCATAATTTTATGTTCTCTAAATAACCTGCAATAAGATACCAAACGCCTGATTATCCGCATTTATAAAAGCTTTTCCACAGATCAATGGTTATCAATACATAATAATATGTTATAAGTACGCATGTCCCACCCACTTCCACCTCTCAACCCGCTGCACACGTTCTCAATTGCCGCCGGATTGGGTAGCTTCACAGCCGCGGCGGAAAGCCTTGGCGTCAGTCAAGCGGCTGTCAGCCGCCAGGTCGCGGTGTTGGAGAACGCACTTGGCGTCCATCTGTTCGAGCGCCGTGGCCGTCGGGTGCGTCTGACCGATGCCGGGCGCCGCTATCACCGTGATGTTGGCGCAGCCTTCGACACCATCGAACAAGCGACCCGGCAGTTGGCCACCGGCAATGATCCTCGAACCATCCGCGTGCAGGTTTATCCGACGTTTGCAGCGCGCTGGCTGTTACCACGGTTGGCCGGGTTCGGGGTCGCCCATCCCGATTGTAATGTACGCCTGCAAACCAGTGTAGGCCGGGTTGATTTCTCGCGCGACGATGTCGATATCGCCATTCAATTCGGTGACGGCCACTGGCATGGCATGGAATCGGAAAAAATCTTCCCCGATGCCATCGAACCCGTTTGCAGCCCACGCCTGGTCGCACATCTCGGCGGCATGAAAACCAGCACCGATCTTGCCCGCGCGCCTATCCTGCAGACGCGTTATCGCAAACGTGATTGGTCGGACTGGTTGCAATCCGTCGGCTGGGAGAAACCGGGCGACAAACGTGATCAGTTGTTTGAAAGTTCGTTGTTGGCTTACCAAGCCGCGATCGAGGGCATTGGTATTGCCATGGGCCAAGTCCATCTGTTGGACGATGCGTTCAGCGCGGGTTCACTGGTGCGACCGTTCGAGCGCCCCTTGATTCGCGATCTCGGCTATTACGTGCTTTGGCCCAAAAACCGCCGCGTTGGCCACGGTACCCGGCGGTTTATCGATTGGCTGATAGGCGAAGGCACACCGACGAAATAACGACGCACGCTCAAGTGCGCTCCACCTTGGTGGCGAAAATATAGCCGGCATTGCGCACAGTTTTGATGAACTCAGGTTTTTGCGGATTGGGTTCGATTTTCTTTCTGAGGCGAACCACTTGTACATCGACACTGCGGTCAAACGCCGGCGTGTCCATACCATGGGTGAAGTCCAGCAACTGATCGCGGCTCAGCACGCGGTTGGGATGCTCAACCAATGCCTTCAACAAATTGAACTCGCCGCTCGAAAGCGTAACCATGCCGCCTTCCGGGTCCGTCAGAGTGCGACTCAGCACATCAAACCGCCAATCGCGAAATGAATAGCTTTGAGTTTCAGGTGTCACCTCCGGCTGCGGGTCTTCGGCAACCGGCACCGCAGCCAGTCGGCGGAGCACACTACGCACCCGGGCCAACAGTTCGCGCGGCTCAAATGGCTTGGAAAGGTAGTCATCGGCGCCGACCTCGAGGCCGATAATCTTTTCCGTCGTTTCTGCGCGCCCAGATAAGATCACCACGCCGACATTTGACTGCGCTTTCAGTTCGCGCGTCAGAGTCAGACCATCAGCGCCTGGAAGACCGAGATCCAATATGACAAGATCGATATCGTTGTCCCGCACCATATCGGCCAACCCGTCGCCGGACGGCAGAGAAAATACCTTGTAGCCGGCATCTTCGAGCATCAAGCCGACGATCTCGCGGATATCAGGCTCGTCATCGACAATTAGAACTCGTGCTTCATCGGCCATAAGGCCAGCCTCCCCCCGGAAACTTGATTATTTTATAATGGCGCAAATTCCTGATTGACGCCAAGGTTGGTATTTATGTGCCAACCCCGGTTAAAATACCACCGTGTCGGAACACCTTACAACCTCGCTGCCTGATGAAAGGCAATTGCGCCACGCGCGCGGCCGATTTTTGCTGGCCTTGGCGCTTTGGATCGCCGCGGTCACGGTGTTCTTCGTAACCAATCCGCTGAACCTGTCATTCGCCGTGCTGATTGCCGTGACAGCACTTGCCGCCGGCGTCGGCGCCAGCACCATAGCAGAGCTAACGCTCATTCGCGGCCTGGCCACGAGCATGCAAGCCGCGCGGCACAGCGCGGAGCGGTTGCAGGATTTTTCCGATGCGGCATCGGACTGGCTGTGGGAAATGGATGCCGATCTATGCTTCGTCTATGCCTCAGACCGGTTTTACGAACTCTCAAACCTGACACCTGAGACCTTCCTCGGCAGGCGTCAGGACCTTGCTGCCGAAGCCGAGCCCGATAGTCCGGAATGGCGCGCACACTTAATCAATCTCAAACGCCAACAGGCGTTCCGAGATTTTACCTACTTGGAACAAGGTGCTGACGGCGGCGCACTTTGGCTTCGGCTAAGCGGCATACCGAAATTCGACGATGATGGTAATTTCACCGGCTATCGGGGTACCGGCACCGATATCACGGCGGAGGTCCGCGCCCGCGAAGAGGCGGTTGAATCGACACTGCGCTTCCTCGACGCCATGGAACACGTCACCGACGGCATTGCGTTCTGGGACGCTGAAGACCGCTTCGTGCTGTGCAACCAGCGCTACCGCGACCAAGCCGGAGCCGCCGCCGTGCGTCTGGTGCGAGGTACTTATTATGCCGATTTTCTACGCGGCATTTTTGATACTATGGATGACCCGCCGGCTGCCGATGTGCGGGAAAAATGGATCGCGCGACGCGTTGCCGAGCACCGAGGGTCGGGCGACCCTATCGAAGTCAACCGGAGCGGGCGTTGGCTGTTGATCCGCGACGACGCCACCCCCGATGGATCCATCGTCAGCGTCGTCACCGATATCACCGAAATGAAGCAACGCGCCCAGGAACTGCAACGGGTCGTCGACACTGTGCCGCTATTGCTCGCCTTTGTGGGTCAAGACGGACGCTATCAACTCATCAATCAAACGTTCGAAGACTGGTTGCAACTCCCGCAAGCAGCGGTTCGCGGCAAGCGCGTCGGCGAACTACTGCAAGATCACGTCGTCGTCGGACACGTCCAAGAGGTGAATGCCGTGCTGTCGGGCGAGCCCGCACGTTTCGAAGCCCGCATTCCCTACCTGGGCGGCACACCGCTGCCGGGTTACCGGGGAGCCCGCGTTCTGGAAGTGACGTTTACGCCCAACATAATTGAAGACGGTACGGTTACTGGCTTCTTCATCGCCGCCAGCGACATAACCGAGCGCGGTTTGGCGGCGGCACAGTTGCACCAGGCACAAAAAATGGAAGCCATCGGTCAGCTTACGGGCGGCGTGGCGCACGACTTCAATAATCTGCTGGCTATCATGGTCGGCAGTCTCAATTTGCTGGAGGAGCGCTCCAGCAGCGAGCGCGAACAGAAATTGCTTGGCGCGGCGCTTCGCGCTGCCCGGCGAGGCGGTGAGTTGACACAGCGCCTACTGGCATTTGGCCGGCGCCAGGCATTGGTTTCAGAAATCACGGACGCCAACGTGTTAATCGACGGCCTTACAGATCTGCTCAGGCGTACCCTGGGCATCGACATCGAAGTGGAAACCCGGTTCAGCGATGACCTGTGGCCCATGGATATTGATCCAGGCCAGCTGGAGAATGCGTTGATCAATCTCGCCATCAACGCGCGCGATGCCATGGCCGGAAGTGGCAAGTTGCGCCTCGAGACCGACAATGTCGTACTCGATCGCCTCTACACCCGACAGTTCGAAGACCTTACCCCCGGCAGTTATGTCATGATCGCCGTCAGCGACATGGGTACGGGCATGACACCGGACATCCTGGAGCGCGCGGTAGAGCCGTTTTTCTCGACCAAGGAGACCGGCCAAGGCAGCGGGCTCGGACTGAGCATGGTGTACGGATTCACTAAGCAATCCGGTGGACAGATGCGTATCTACAGCGAACCCGGCGAGGGCACCACCGTGCGCTTATATTTGCCGGCTGTGGAAACGGAAACGGCGAATGCATCGAAGTCTCCGCAAGCGGCAACCCCCATCAAGTCCGCCGCCGGCGAATGTATTCTTGTGATCGAAGACGATGCGGAAGTGCGCGCGGTTACGATCGGTATGCTGGAACAATTGGGTTACCACATATTGGAGGCAACGACAGGGGCCGAAGCCGTTGAGATCGGTGACAGCGAACTGACCTTCGACCTCGTCTTCTCCGATGTCTTCCTGTCCGGTGGTATGACAGGACCGGAGGCCGTGCGCGAAATCAAAAAGCGCCGCCCAGACGTTCCGGTGCTGTTCACATCGGGGTACAGCGCCGATCATTTCGCCGACAAGAGCCTGATCGACAGCGACATGCAGATGATCGCCAAGCCGTTTGAGTTGACCGCGCTGGCCGAGCGGTTGCGCGAGTGCCTCGGAGATTACCTGGGAGAGCCCCCGAACGATTAATGCGAGCGTTGCTGCACTGCAAAATGAAGCTTGGCGGAACCTGCCTGGAAGGGTAAGAGTCTGAGCAAATCTAGCTCATTCACTCGAAACCCCTCAGCAGAGAGAACTCCCATGTCCTACGAATTCATTACCGTCGAAAAGCGCGACAATGTCGGCATCATCACCCTCAACCGCCCGGAAGCCATGAATGCACTCTGCGCCGGCCTGACCCGCGAGGTTGCCGTGGTGGTCGACGAATTCGAGGCCGATGACGAAATCGGCTGCATCGTGGTCACCGGTTCGGAGAAAGCGTTCGCCGCCGGCGCCGACATCAAGGAAATGCAATCCAAGACCTTCATGGATGCCTACAAGGAAGATTTCGTCACCAAGGATTGGGAACGCCTCTCGCAGTGCCGTAAGCCGGTGATCGCGGCTGTTGCCGGGTTCGCACTGGGTGGCGGCTGCGAGGTCGCGATGATGTGCGACATGATCATCGCCGCCGACAACGCCAAATTCGGCCAACCGGAAATTACCCTCGGTATTCTGCCGGGCGCCGGCGGCACGCAGCGCCTGACCCGCTACGTCGGCAAATCCAAAGCCATGGATCTTTGCCTGACGGGGCGCTTCATGGATGCCGATGAAGCCGAACGCGCTGGCTTGGTCGCCCGTGTTGTGCCGTTGGCCGAGTTGATGGACACTGTCATGAAAACAGCAGGCAAGATCGCTTCCATGTCACGTCCGGCAGCGATGATCACCAAGGAATCGGTCAACCGCGCCTATGAGACCACCCTGGCGGAAGGCATCCGCTTTGAGCGCCGGGTGTTCCATTCCCTGTTCGCCACCGAAGACCAAAAAGAAGGCATGACCGCCTTCGCCGAAAAACGCAAAGCTGAATGGAAACACCGCTAAGGGAGACCATCATGACCCGATTTGTTGTTCCTTTGATTGCCGCGCTGCTCATTGCCGGCGCAACCCAACCGGCATCGGCACAGTTCAACCCGCTGTCGATCATCAAGGGCGCGGTGGAAGCCGCCGTTGAGGACCGCAGCGCCGAAGACATTGCCAAGGATGCGGAGATCAAGACCAAGATCACCGTCGATGTCGTCGACAAAATGGGCAGCGAAGTGATCTCCATCAACGCCGACGTCTACGAGCAAGACGTCATGCTGACCGGCGTGGTGGAGAAATCAGAGCTCAAATCCAAAGCCGGCAAACTCGCCGGCGGCGTTGATGGCGTGAAGAACGTGATCAACGAAATTATGATCATCAAGCCGGTGTCGCAGAAGAAAGGCGCCGTTGAAGGCTTTGTCGATGACACCGTGATCGACACCAAGATCAACGGCCTTCTGCTGGACGGCAAAGGTGTCAATGTCACCAATTTCCGCTGGCGCTCGGTACAGGGGCATGTGTTCTTGTTCGGTCGCGCGCTCTCGGGCTCAGAAAAGACCAAGGCGGTGAAAATCGTCAAGGGGATTGAGGGCGTTCAATCGGTGACCGACCGGGTCAAGGTGCGGCCCAAGTCGTAAATCTCAGGTGCCGCCGAGTTGCCCGGGCTCCTCGGTGGACCGGTAGCGGTGTTGCAACGCCAGGCTCAGGCCTTTCAACGGCGGCAACATCGCCAGCACCAGACCAAACACCAGCGGCGTCCATAAGATGGCGTGCACCCATATCGGCGGCTCAAACGTGAACTCCACGTAAATCGCTGCGGCAACGACAATCGTGCCGATCAACAGCATCGCCGGCACCACCGGACCGTCGCCGACGTCGTGGCCGGCAAACCCCAACCCGCACTTCGGACACGTTTCAGCGAACGTAAGATAGCGCTCGAAGATTTTCCCCTCACCGCATCGGGGACAGCGGCAACGCAGCCCCAATGCGATCAGATTAGTCACCGTTCGTTCTTGGGTTACAGTTGTGTTCACAGGGTAGAGTCTCCAATATTTCCGTTCTCGTAGTGGTGCGATACTATCCCAGCATCACGACACCGTTGCGTGACCGAAGTTACATTACGGTTGTTTCAAGGGGGAGGAAATTACCATGTCCGATTCAGGTGCGCGTGCCACTGCGATTGCGGCTGCCGAGGAACACTACGCCAGTGGCGCTTTCAAGGATACGCTCGCCGCGCGCGTCGCCATTCCCACCGAAAGCGCCGAACCCAATCGTCAACCCGACCTCATGCGTTATCTCACCGACGACATCGCGCCGGCAGCCGAACGCATGGGCTATCGCTGCTCAATCCATGACAACCCAAGTCCGCGCGGTGGCTGGCCGTTTTTGGTGGCGGAACGGATTGAGGACGAGAACCTGCCGACACTGTTGACATACGGCCACGGTGACGTGGTCGTCGGACTTGATGATCTTTGGACCGAAGGCGACGGGCCTTGGAACCTGAAGGTTGAAGGAAACCGATGGTACGGGCGTGGCACCGCCGACAACAAGGCCCAGCACTCGATCATCATGGCGGCACTTGAACGTGTTCTGGAAAACCGTGGGCGACACGGTTTCAATTCGAAAATCCTGCTCGACATGGGCGAAGAGATCGGCTCACCCGGCCTCGATCTGTTTGTCGAACAGCAAAAGGAATTGTTGGCTGCCGACATGCTGATTGCATCGGACGGTCCGCGCATGAAGATCGAGCGACCGGATATCAAGCTTGGCAACCGGGGCTCCATCAACTTCGAACTGATTGTGGACCTGCGCGAAGGCAGCCGCCATTCGGGGCACTGGGGCGGGGTGTTGTCCGACCCGGGTGTGATATTGGCGCATGCCATCGCAACCATCGTCAATGAGAAGGGCCAGATCAAAGTACCGGGCTGGACGCCTGCGGAAATCCCTGACAACATCCGAGCCCTGTTCAAGGATTGCCACGTCGATCCCGGCAACGACTTCCCTGACATTGACCCCGAGTGGGGCGAGCCAGGCCTCAGCCGGGCCGAAAAGATGTTCGGCTGGACGAGCTTTATCGTTTTGGCCTTCATCACAGGCCAACCCGACAACCCAGTCAACGGCGTGCAACCCAGTGCCAAGGCCACGTGCCAGTTGCGGTTCACGGTGGACGCCGACCACACGAAGTTCCTGGAAAACCTGCGCACGCATTTGGACGCGCACGGCTTCGATCAGGTTCAGGTGGTGGAGCCCGAGGACAATCGCTATTTCCCGGCCCAGCGCACCGACCCCGACAATCCATGGGTCCGGCTGACACACGATTCCGTTGCCGCCACCATGGGCGAGGCCCCGATTGTCGTCCCCAACAGCGCCGGCGGCCTACCGAGCCGCCTGTTCGCCGATCATCTGGGCGTGCCGACCATTTGGCTGCCGCATTCCTACACCGGGTGCAAACAGCACGGCCCCAACGAACATGTGCTCGATCACCTGATGCGCGACGGCCTGAAAATCATGACCGGCATTTTTTGGGATTTGGGCGAGGTGGCGGGCTAGCGCCTGGTCCTAAATCCTATTGGCCGCGCCTGTTTGAAAAGAAGCCCGCTTTGATGGCCGAAGCGGACGCTTCTTCAGCAAACGAGTTTCAGCGGCAATTAGCCAGAAGGGGACCTATCTGCTTGTCTTTTGCGTGCGCTCCAATAAATCAAGATACGCTTCCGCGCTCTTCCAATCTTTGAAGTTTCGTTCCTTTACCGAATACGTCCCGTCATCGTTTTCCGTGATCAGTGGGGACAGGTTTTCAGGAACTGCATCAGTGTCTTGGGGTTCGATTCTGGTGACGATTTTGATATTTCGAATGTTGAACCAGCGAAAACCAATAGCGATGGGAACTAGGATCATCATAGAAAACAAAAACGACACAAGCGTATCGAAGCGTTGGGAGAAGAAGCCCATTAAAAAGTAATTGAGAATGAAGATAGCAGCCAAAAGGACCAAATTGGATTTGGACAATCGGAATGGGCGCTGAAAATCTTCTGGAATGCACTCAGTGGCACATTGACCACAGATGATTGGTTTAGAACCTAGCACCCAACGCTTTCGTGCTTCTTTCAGTTGAATTGTCGTATGGCATCGAGGGCAGATGAGAGATTTCGGCTCAGTATTCTCGGCCTGATGGATCATTGTCAGCTCTATCTGAAAGAAGCGTTTTAAAAAACGTACTATTAAGGATTGAAGCAAAAGAAGACTACAATTTCGTGTGTTGCCTTACAAGATGTGGGCATATCTCGGGGTGGTTCTATGTCTGCCAGGGTCATCAGCACGCATTTCGGACTGTCGATGAATTCGTCCGGAGTTGATAGTCGAGCCGTCATTCCGGGGCGAGCGCAGCTCGAACCCGGAATCCACTTGTGACCGCCAGACACATCCCTTGATTGCCCAGTGTCGACTTTCCGGCCAAACACTGGATTCCGGGTTCAGGCTTCGCCTGCCCCGGAATGACGAGATGGAGAGAACGGTGTCGGAAACGGACCGAACCGAGACCTCCTACACTTCATGAAACCACATCTTGTTTAGGGGCCAGAGCGGCGGAGACCCGTTCTCGACGGGCAGCCTAAACCGTGCCGTCCACCACAGTATCGACCAAGTTCGGTTTGCCGCTGGCCATGCCTTCGGCAACAGCGGCGCGGAGGTCGCCGTGGTTGGTGAACCGAACCGCGCCCAGCCCCATGGATTTCGCAGGATCGACGAAGTCGATGCGCTGATCAACTATCGCCGGTCACCGCATTTGAAGTTCGAATGAACGGTGCTGATCGTGGCCATCGACCTGTACATTTGATCATATCGGACCTTCCAGCGTTCTCGCTCGCTCTCAAGTCCGGCTTGCTCAGCCATTTTCATGCCGGTTCGAGCACCATTTTGAGCTTCCATAAGATCGCGAAGGTCGGTTTCGGCGTGCCGGCAGACGGCCTCGACCTCCTTGTCGCTGAACGCGGCGTCAGCGTGATGAGAGAAGGCTAAAACCGCAAGGATCGGTAAAAGGTAACGCACGATGTGAGCTCCCCAGGTTGGATTTGAAAATCATCTAGCCGCGGCAGTACGTATCAGACAGTCCCGTCCACCATCGCATCCACCAGGTTCGGCTTGCCGCTGGCCATGCCTTCGGCGACGGCGGCGTGGAGGTCGTCGGGGTTGGTGACACGCACCGCGCCAAGGCCCATGGATTTCGCCATGCCGACAAAATCGATGCGCGGATCGTCCAGGTTCATGCCGACATAGTGTTCGTTGTCATGGAACGCTTTGAGCCGCTGCTTGAGGATACGGTAGGCGCCGTTGTCGGCGATGACGTAGGTCATGGGCAGTTGCATGTTGGCCGCTGTCCACATGGCCTGGATCGAGTACATGGAACTGCCGTCGCCGATGACGGCACATACGGGGCGATCCGGTTGCGCCAGTTGAATACCGACCGCCGCCGGCACCGCCCAGCCGATGCCGCCGGACGCAAAGCCGTGATAGCTGAAGCGATCCTTGTAAGCGAGCAGGTTGGGGAGATAGCGTGTGGAGGTCAGCCCCTCGTGTACGACCACGGCGTCATCGGGCAGCGCATCGACCATGCGCAGGCAGAACATGTCGGGAGACATCACCTCGCCCGCAGGTGCGCCTTCGATGGCAGCCACCACGTCCTTGCGCTTGGCCGTCCAATTGCGGTCTGCGAGGCCGGCGACTGCCGCCCCTGCCCGTTCAGCCAGCGCCGCGCCGCCTTTCGCCGCTAACATCGGTGTCAGGGCCAGTAAGGTCTCGCGCAGATCGCCGTATAGCGCGCGCTCGGCCGGATAGTTCTTACCCATTTCCCAATCCACCAAGCCCATTTGAATGATCGGCAGGCCGTTAGGCAGTGGGTCGACGTCGCTCCAAACCGACATGCGCAGCACATCGGCGCCGAGTACAATCATCAGGTCATAGGGCGAAAGCGTATCGCGAACATCTTTCTGGTCGCGGCTCAGCGACCCCATGTAGCAGACATGATCCGATAAATAGTGCGCGCCATAGGGCACGGTCTGCTGGAATACATCGGCGCCGAGCGTCTCGGCAAATGCCGCTGCCTCGTTCAGGGCGTCGGACTTGACCAGTTCGTCACCACAGATAATTACCGGGCGCTTGGCGCTCACGATGCGCTCAGCCAAGCTGGCGAGCACATCATCGGCCGGACGCACGCGGGTGTCGACGCGGGTCGATGCGCCCAAGTCGATACCAGCCTCGTCGTTCAGGACATCACCCGGCAATGACAGGAACACCGGGCCGGTCGGTGGCGTAGTGGCGATCTTGGCGGCGCGGCGGATGACCCGCGGCAAATCGTCGATGCGGGTGACTTCCGTCGCCCATTTGACCACCGGCTGCGCAATCGGCACCAAAGGGTCATAGAGCAACGGCTCGGTCAGGCCGTGGCCTTGTTCTTGCTGGCCGGCGGTGACAATCATCGGCGTGCCGGTAAAGCGCGCGTTGTAAATCGACCCAATGGCATTGCCGAGCCCCGGCGCGACGTGGACGTTGCACGCGGTGAGCTGGCCCGACGCTCGTGAGAAGCCGTCAGCCATGGCCACAACCAAGCTTTCCTGCAGGCCGAGCACGAAGGTCAGATCCTGGTGCTCGCGCATGGCATGCATGATCGGCAATTCCGTTGTGCCCGGATTGCCGAACATGTGCGTGATGCCTTCGTCCTTGAGCAGGGATAGAAAGATCGATCCCCCCGAAGTGATATTCATGGTCTTCGTTTCCTCCCGAAATTCCCCGAAACTGGTAATTGCCACGTTACCCCGACCGCCACAAAAAACAACGGCGCCCGTTCAATTAAGAACGGACGCCGTTATTGAAGATCGAACGGCAGGTGTTGTACCGGTTTTAGCTGGCAGCAGGCACGTATCCCGCCGAGCCCCACCAGTAGATGCAGCAGAACAAGAACAGCCACACCACATCAACGAAGTGCCAATACCAGGCGGCGGCTTCGAAGCCGACATGATTTTCCGCCGTGAAGTGGCCTTTCGCGACCCGTGCCCAGCATACGGCCAGGAAGATCGTACCGACAATCACATGGAAGCCGTGGAAACCGGTGGCCAGATAGAAGGTCGACGAATAAATGCCGTCGGTGAAACCAAACGCCGCATGGCCATACTCGTAAGCCTGGGTGCAGGTAAAGATAACGCCCAGAGCAACCGTCAAGGCTAGGCCGACGCCGGTCTTTTTATGATCGCCCTTCATAAGTGCGTGGTGCGCGTAAGTCACCGTGGCGCCGGACGTGAGCAAGATCAGCGTATTCAGGAACGGCAGCCCCCAGGTATCGAAGGGGATAACGCCTTCCGGCGGCCAGACTTCGTGCGCGGTGCGGCTGATGGCCGGTATCGTGGCATCGAAGAAAGCCCAGAAGAAAGCAAAGAAGAACATCACCTCGGAGACGATGAACAATACCATGCCCATGCGCAGGCCATGGCGCACCGTGTCCGTGTGGTCGACGCCACCTTCGGCTTCATTCACAACATCGCGCCACCAGCCATACATGGTGTAAAGCATCAGCGCCAAGCCGACCATGAAGCCCCAGATCGGTCCTTCGTGCATGTACCAGACGCCGCCCGTGGCCATTGCCAACGCGGCAACGGAACCAACGAAGGGCCACTTCGAGGGGTTCACCATATGATAGGGATGGGTTCTTTCCGTACTAGCCATCAATGATCTCCATTCGACAGATAAATTGTCTAACCTTTGATTTTATTGTCAGCCGCAGCAGCGCGCGCTGCGGTTTTGGGTTTGCCTGTAGGGTCGTCAGTGCTTTTCTCATCTTCCGAACGATAGAAAGTGTATGACAGCGTGATTGCCTTCACGTCCTTGGTGTTCGGGTTGGTGAATATCTCCGGATCAACGTAAAATTCCACCGGCATATCGATTGCCTGCCCTGGTTTCAGGGTCTGCTCAGTGAAGCAGAAACAATCGATCTTCGAGAAATAGGGACCCGCCTTATGCGGCGTCACGTTGAACACCGCCGTGCCGGTGATAGTTTCATCACTGGTATTGCGGGCCTGGTAGAATGCCAATTTGGCTTCACCCAGCTTGACCGTCATCTTGTTCTGTACCGGCTTGAACTTCCACGGCAGGCTATTGTTGGTATTGGCGTCAAAACGCACATCAATCAACTGCTCCGAAACTACATCGGAAGCCGCTGCGTTGATTTGCGGCGTGCCGCCATAGCCCGTCACCTGACAGAACAACTGGTAAAGCGGCACCGATGCAAAGGCCAGCCCGACCATGCCGGCGGCGAAGACGCTGAGCATCAGCGCCGCACGGCGGTTTTTGGTCTGGGTTGAAGCCATTGCTCGATTACCTTTTCAGCCAGTCCGCCGGGCCTTACTCGGCCGGCGCCTTGCCGGTCATGTCCGGCAGGTCTTCGTGGGTATGCCAAGGCGCCGGTGAAGCCACGCTCCATTCCAGCGTCGTCGCACCTTCGCCCCACTGGTTGGCTTCCACCGTATCCTTGGAGGTATAGGTACGCCACAGCACGACAAAGAACAGCAACGTGCCGATAGCGGTAATCAAGGCACCGACAGAGCTGATGTAGTTGTACGGAGCGTAGGCGTCCGGATAATCCGGGATACGGCGCGGCATACCGGCGAGGCCGGAGAAATGCTGTGGGAAGAACAGCACGTTGACGCCGATCACGAAGAACCAGAATTGCAGCTTCGAAAGCCCTTCCGGATAACGCTTGCCGCTCATTTTCCCGATCCAATAGTACCAGCCGGCGAACATCGCAAGGATCGCCGCCAAGCCCATCACATAGTGGAAGTGGGCCACCACGTAGTAGGTGTCATGGAACACGAGATCGGCAGACGCATTGGCCAGTGTCACACCAGTTACACCACCGACCACGAACAGGAAGATGAACGCCAACGCGTACATCATCGGCACTTCGTAGCGGATCGAGCCGCCCCACATGGTTGCCAGCCACGAGAAGATCTTAACCCCCGTGGGCACCGCGATAACCATGGTTGCGGCGGTAAAGTAGGCCCGCGTGTCGACATCAAAGCCGATCGTATACATGTGGTGCGCCCACACGACGAAACCGACCACGCCGATCGCCGACATGGCATAGGCCATGCCGAGATAACCGAACACCGGCTTCTTCGAGAAGGTCGAGACGATCTGGCTGATGATGCCGAACGCCGGAATGATGATGATGTACACTTCCGGGTGGCCAAAGAACCAGAACAGGTGCTGCCACAAGATCGGATCGCCGCCTTGGCTCGGATCGAAGAAGGCGGTGCCGAAGTTGCGGTCGGTGAGCAGCATGGTCAGGCCGCCCGCCAACACCGGCAAAGCCAGCAGCAGCAGGAAGGCCGTGATCAAGATCGCCCACACAAACAGCGGCATGCGGTGGATGGTCATCCCCGGTGCGCGCATGTTGAAGATGGTAACGATAAAGTTGATCGCGCCGAGGATCGACGATGCGCCCGCCACGTGCAGCGACAGAATACCGAAATCAATCGCCCGTCCGGGATGGAAATCTGCGTTCGAAAGCGGCGGATAAACCGTCCAGCCGGTGCCCGGACCACCATCGATGAAAGCCGCGATCAGCAGCAGCACCAAGCCCGCCACCAAAAGCCAGAACGAAATGTTGTTCATGCGCGGGAACGCCATGTCCGGCGCACCAATCATCAACGGCACAAACCAGTTGCCGAAACCGCCGATCATCGCCGGCATAACGACGAAGAACACCATGATGAAGCCGTGGCCGGTGACCAGCACATTATAGAACTGCTTGCCCTCGGCATCGTCGGAGAAGAACTGCAGGCCGGGCTCTGCGAGCTCGGCACGGAGATACCACGACATTATTCCGCCGACGATGGCGGCAAACATGGCGACAAACAAATAGAGCGTGCCGATGTCCTTATGGTTGGTGGAACAGAACCAGCGGGTAAAGAAACCCGGGTGATGGTGATCGTGATGAGCGTCCGCTGCGTTAGCCATGACTCATTCCCTCTTCATAAATTCTCGATGATATCCCGTTTGCTGCGCAGAGTTACTGCACCGCGGCCTTGGCCAGGCGGACGGGCTTCTCCTCGGTTTCATTGGAACCGAACTCAATCTTGGCCTTCGCCACCCAAGCGGCAAATTCCGCTTTCGGCAGGGCCTTGATGTGGATCGGCATATAACCGTGGTTGACGCCACACAGTTCGGAACACATGCCGTAGTAGTCACCCGGCTGATTGATACGCACCCAGGTCTCGTTGGTGCGGCCCGGTGTGGTGTCCAATTTCACGGCCAGCGAGGGCACAGCCCAGTTGTGGATCACGTCGTTGGACGTCATCAGCAGGCGCACATTGGTTTCCGCCGGCAAAACCACCGGGTTATCGACGGTCAACAAACGCGGCTGACCTTCCTTCAGTTCCTCGTCGGGAACGATCACACTGTCAAACTCAAGCTCGCCGTGGTCCGGGTAGCCATACGACCAGTACCACTGGTTGCCCATGACTTTAAGCGTCATTTCAGCGTCCGGCGTATGATCGGCGAAATACAGCGTCTTCAACGACGGGATCGCGATGCCAGCCAAAATCAGGATGGGAATGCCGGTCCAGGCCACTTCCAGCATCGTGTTGTGCGTGGTCTTCGATGGTGTCGGATTGTTCTTCTCGCTGAAGCGCACCATGCAATAAACCATGATCGCCAGCACGAAGATGACAATCGCCACTTCGATTACCAACAACAGCACGTTGAGGTCATGAACCATTTCGGCTGACGGCGACATGGGGTCTTGCAGCCATATCTGCCAGGGCTTGGAGCGCGCCACGTAACCATCTGCGAGCGCCGGGGCCACAGCCGCGAACATCCCAACCACAGCGGCCGGGACCAGGGTGAACAGTCGTTTCAGCATGTTTTCCATCCGATATTTCGACCAAATCCGTATTCAATAATTCACAAGGGGCCTAACCAACGTCAATGACTGGACGTCTGCCGTCCCCCAAATTTAGGGTAAGCTTTTATCTGTCCTCGCAACCCTGTGCAAGGGTTGACAAGGGGATAGGACGCTTTTTCGAATTCGAATATGTCTAAAACCACATTAATTTTGTGGTTTTGGAGATAAATTTTTGTGGTCTTTTGCGCCCGTTCCCCCGCCAAAATCATTGAAACGACGGCGTTACAACATTAATAAACCGCATTCGTCGGTTTTCGTGGGATTTCCATCATGCGTGTAAAAAATTGGGTTTTGGCGGTAATCTTGGCGGCCATGGCATTGTTTATGTATGTCGGGCTGTTCATGAAAATGTCTTAGAAATCAAAATGTGAACCCGATTCGCCGTCATGATTGAGATTCAAGACCTCACCCACGTCAACGCGACATTGAACGGTATTTCCGTGCTGTTCTTGCTGGCCGGCTACCGCTACATCCGTGCTGGCGAGCGCGAACGACATCGCTTCTGCATGCTGATGGCGATTATCGTCTCGGGCCTGTTCCTCATCACCTACGTCACCTACAAGGCCAATTCCGGGTTCGCCAGATTCGGCGGCGAGGGCTGGATCAGGCCCGTGTATTTTTCAATCCTGGCGCTGCACGTCATCGGCGCCGCTCTGTTGGTGCCGCTTGTCCCCTGGACCTTGGTCCGCGCACTTAAAGGCAGGTTCGACAAACATAAGAAATTGGCACGTATCACCTGGCCACTATGGATCTACGTCGGCATTTCCGGCGTCGTGATTTACGTCATGGCCGTGCATCTGTATCCGCATATACCGGGATAAACACCCATGAGCGCCTTTCAACCCGCCCAACGCCAACGCTGGAACCTCTACGCCGGTTTTGAAGCCGCCATGGCTGATCCGGACGCGCGGGGTGAACTCAGGGGGTGGGCTGGCCTCGCCCTCCTCTCTTTGGGCGTTGCCGGCGTCTATGCTTTGCTGCTGGCCGTTTCGCGGTTGCCCGGAATTGGCGACATCTTCCCGTGGCCGCTGCAGTTCTTCGACAAAGGCCTGGTCATCCATGTGGTGTTTTCCTTCGTCGTCTGGTTCCTCTCCATCCTCGGCGCACTGCTGACCATCGCCGTGCATCGGCTGGGTGACGGGAATCCGGGTGGTAGTGGATTGGCCCGCGCCGCACTTTGGGCCAGCTATGCGTCCGCGCCGCTGATGTTCGTACCCGGTTTGCTTGATCGTGGCGAACCCAGCCTGAACAACTACGTCCCCGTCATCATCGACCCGCTCTATTACGCGGGTCTTGCCGCCTTGGCATTTGGTCTGTTTTTGGCGGTGATCCGGTTCCTGAGCGTACTACCGCGGCGATCCGGCCCGATGGAGCCACTGGCCCTGGGCGCGCTTTCCGCGTCAGTGCTGTATCTGCTCTCGCTTATCTGTTTTGGCATTGCGGGTTCCGGCTTGGTCGGCGATCCGGTCGACGGAGCTTTCAATGAAAACCTGTTTTGGGGTGGCGGTCATATCCTGCAATTCCTCAATGTATCTCTGATGCTGACGGGCTGGTATGCGCTGGGCGGATTGTCCATGGAGCGTCCCGCCATGCGTCCGCAAATGACATCGCTCGCACAGGCTTTGCTGCTTGCCGCGGCGTTTATGGGCCCGGTTTTTTACTTACTTTTCGATGCCTACTCCGTTGATCAAATGGCGGCTTTCACGTGGTTGCAGTACGCCCTGGCGCCGCCGACATTGCTGGCCGCCGTGCTGATCATCCGCACCGTGATTGAGCATCGCGCCGCCGCCCCACTACCGCGTGCGCATCCGGCCTTCAAGTGTTTGTGGTTGTCGGTGGTGGTGTTCGGCGTGGGTGGTTTCTTAGGCCTTTTCGTTGATGGCGCCGATACCCGCACGCCGGCCCATTATCATGGCGTCATCGGCGGTGTGAACCTGGTATTCATCGGTCTATTCGTGTGTTTCTTCCTGCCGCTGATGGGACGTGCCGTCACCATGGGCCGATCGATTACGGCGCTCATTCACATGTACGCCTGGGGCCAGGTTCTGGCCAGTATTGGGCTGTTTTTGGCCGGTGGTTACGGTGCGCCGCGCAAGACCGCTGGCGACGCCCAGGGGCTGGACGCCATGGGTGCGGTGTTCGGCATGTATCTGAACGGCGTCGGCGCATTGATCGCGGTTATTGGCGGCATCATGTTCATTTGGATATGCTCCAAAGCGCTGTTGCGCCGAACCTGATAGATATCAAAGCTGGATATCCACTATCTCCATGCCCTATAAGAAGGCGATGGAGACAACGGCACAACAATCCGAGACCGAGGCGGAAACCTCCGTGGACGGCACATCAGAGCCACAACACCGCTTCCGGATTCAGGACTACGGCGTTCTTTTGAAACCGCGCGTCATGTCGCTGGTGGTGTTTACCGCTGCCTGCGGCCTGATTTTGGCGCCTGGATCTATCGCGCTGGAAACTGCGCTGATCGCCGTCATCTGTATCGCCGCCGGTGCCGGTGCATCGGGCGCCATCAATATGTGGTACGACCAAGACATCGACCGGGTCATGACCCGCACCATGAACCGGCCGATCCCGGCCGGCCGCCTACATCCGAAAGAGGCATTGGTGTTCGGCACCCTGCTTTCCATTGGCTCTGTCGGCGTCATGACCTATTGGGTCAACGCCGCCGCCGCCGTGCTGCTGGCTGTGACGATCCTTTATTACGTTTTCATCTACACCATGTGGCTGAAGCGCCGCACGCCGCAGAACATCGTCATCGGTGGCGCGTCGGGCGCGTTTCCGCCGATGATCGGCTGGACCGCCGTCACTGGTGATATCGGCCTGGGCTCCATCGCACTTTTTTCCATTATCTTCTTCTGGACGCCGCCGCACTCGTGGGCGCTGGCGCTATTCCGTCGCGGCGATTACGCCGCCGCTGACGTGCCGATGATGCCCGTCGTCGCCGGAGAGACATCGACCAAACGCCAAATGCTGGTTTACACGTTGCTCTTGATCCCCGCCACGCTCGCCCCCGTCGCGTTGGGCGTTTCGGGGGCTTTTTACGGCGTTGTCGCCGCAGGCTTGGGCATCGAATTCTGGCGTCGGTTATGGAGGGTCTGGAAATCGGACGACGTCATGACGGCCAGGCCGTTCTTTCTGTTTTCGATTCTTTATCTGTTCCTGATTTTCGCCGCATTGTTGGTCGATCGATTGCTGTTCGTGCCGTTGATATAGGGCGATGCGGTGGTCAAGTTGCCGGTGCCATTTCCGCGCGCGCCTGAGCAATAATTGACGCCGCACTCTTCAAGAACAACGTCGCCATAATCGCCGCAACGATCAGGTCGGGCCAAGGGCTCGCCGTCCAAGCGACGGCGACGGCAGCCAAAATCACCGCCACGTTGCCGATGGCGTCGTTGCGCGAGCACAGCCACACCGAACGCACATTGGCGTCGCCATTGCGGAATTTGAACAGTAACAGCGCGCTTAGCACGTTCACCGCGAGCGCCGCGCCGCCAACAGCCCCCATGGTCACCGGCTCGGGCATGCCCGTGACGACGACGCGGTACAGCGTCAGCCCGAACACCGCTGCACCGAATACGCCTAGGCTGATCCCCTTGAACATCGCGGCCCCAGATCGCCACGCTTGCGGCTTACCAATCACATAGAGACTGATCGCGTAGGTCACGGAATCACCCAAGAAATCCAAGGCGTCCGCTTGCAAAGCGGCGGAACCGGCAAACAGCCCGGCGCTGCTCTCGACCACAAACATGGTCGCATTCAAGGCAATGACCAGCCACAGCACCCGTTTGTAGGCAGCGGACGCACCATCGAAGGTGATGTTCGTATCGCAGCAACCGCTCATTGCGGGCTCCTGTATTCTTCGGCACTTGCCGAGCTCTTGATCTTCAATAATTATAGAACCTCTAGTCGTTGTAGGTTCAAGGATAAAGCGTCATGTCCCTCTATGCCTATTCCATTGGCGATTTAGCCAAGCAGACCGGCTGCAAAGTGCAGACCATCCGCTATTACGAAGAGACCGGCCTGTTAGCCCCTGCGGTTCGAACTGCCGGCAACCAGCGCCGTTATAGGCCCGAAGACATCGACCGCTTGGCGTTCATTCGCCACGGCCGCGAGCTTGGGTTTTCGCTCGACGCCATTCGCGATCTGCTGTCGCTAAGTGACGATCCGGACAAGCCGTGCGAGCAGGCGCACGACCTGGCCAAAAATCATTTGGATGACGTCGAGCGACGCCTTGCCAGCTTGAACGCGTTGCGCGACGAGCTGATATCCATGGTAAGGCGCTGCAAACGTGGACGCACAGGTGATTGCAAAGTGATCGAGGCGCTGGCCGACCATTCCCACGAGCATTGCCTGAGTGACCAACACACCATGAAGACCCCCTAAGGCTTCGCGCCCGCCGCCAGCAGGATTTCCACCATTTCCGTGTACCCGCGGACACGCGCCAGGCTTAATGGAGTGGTTCCCTCGCCATCCGCCAAATTGACGTCGGCACCAGCCTCAACGAGGGCGCGCAACGTCGCCACGTGACGCGGGCCGCCGTCGCCGAGTACGATCGATTCGATCAGCGCCGTCCATTGCAGGTTGTTGACATGATCAAGTGGCGCACCGCCGGCAATCAGCGCCCGAACAACCGCCGCATGTCCCAAGTGCGCGGCGGCGATTAGCGCAGTTCCTTCGTAGGGACTGGTAATCAGTTTGGCGTCGGCACCCAACGAGATCGCCAGTTCGACCATGGCCGCATCATCGATCACGCTGGCGATGGTGACGACGTCATATTGTTGATGGTCGAGGGCGTTGAGGTTGCCACCTCCCCGCACCAACATACGCAATGCCGGCCGGTCGCGATTGTAGGCCGCGATCATCAACGGCGTGCGGCCATTGCCGTCAACCGCATTCACTTCCGCACCGTTTTTGATCAATCTCGCCAACGCCGTCATATCCTGAACAGCCACCGCCGCATGCAGCCCTTTGTAGGCTTGTAATTCGGCAGCCGTTGGCGGTATTTGGGCCCAAACCACTCGCGAAACCAATATTGCCATAGCCAAAACGAGACACGAAATTGCCACCCGCATGAGATGTTCTCCCTAAAACACTCCAGCCCATCGACGCACCGGGCTTTCATCCTTATATCTGAGTTCAGGTCAAAACCGAAGGAACCACCATGCCCGCCACAGCCTACAACCGACTCGAATCCCGCTTTCGCCGCATGGCACTGTTGTCAGAGGCCGCCGGTGTGTTGCATTGGGATGCGGCGGCGATCATGCCGGATGGCGGCGCGCCGGCACGCGGCGAGCAGTTGGCTGAACTGAAGGCTGTCGTGCACGCATCGATGACGGCACCCGACATGGGGGACCTGATTGCGGATGCGGAAGCAGGCAGAGATGGCCTCGATGATTGGCAGTGCGCCAACCTGCGCGAGATCCGCCATCAGTGGGTCAAATCCACCGCTGTGCCGGAAGACTTGGTCGTGGCCTTGAGCCGAGCGTGCTCAAGTTGTGAGACCGCATGGCGCGGCGCGCGGGCGGAGACTAATTTCGCCGCCGTGAAGCCTTTGCTGCAAGAGGTCCTCGACCTCACCCGCGAGGCCGGCCAGGCAAAAGCCGAAGCCACCGGATTGTTGCTGTTCGATGCACTGCTGGACGACTATGAGCCGGGCGGCCGCAGCGCCGATATAGACGCCGTGTTCGGAGAACTGGAGACCTTCCTGCCGGGGTTCTTGCAACAAGTTCTGGATCATCAGGGCAAACAACCCGCCGCCGAGTTGCCGGAAGGCCCGTTTCCCGTCGAGACGCAAAAGGCATTGGGTGAGACGTTCATGCGTGCACTGGGGTTCGATTTTACTCACGGTCGGCTCGATGTCAGCCTGCATCCGTTCTGCGGGGGCATCCCCGAAGATGTACGCATCACCACGCGTTACGACGAAGCCGACTTCACCTCCAGCCTGATGGGCGTACTGCACGAGACCGGCCACGCGCTTTACGAACGTGGCCTACCGGAGCGCTGGCGCCGCCAGCCGGTGGGCGAGGCTCTCGGCATGAGCATCCACGAAAGCCAGTCGCTGTTGGTGGAGATGCAGGTTTGCCGCTCCAAGACATTCTTGGATTGGGCCGCACCCATCATGCGAGACGCCTTCTCAGGCCACGGCCCCGCATGGGAGACGGAAAACCTCTACCGGCTTTACACCCGCGTCGCACCCGGTTTTATCCGCGTCGATGCCGACGAGGTCACCTACCCCGCCCACGTGATTTTGCGTTACCGCTTGGAGCGCGCACTGCTGGGCGAAGATTTGTCATTGGACGATCTGCCGGCAGCCTGGAACGACGGCATGAAGGAACTGCTGGGAATCGTGCCACCCAGCGACGCCGAAGGCTGCCTGCAGGACGTGCACTGGTACGATGGCGCTTGGGGATACTTCCCAACCTACACCTTGGGCGCCATGAGCGCCGCGCAACTCTACGCAGCCGCACGTGATGCTGATCCGGCGATCGAGACCGGCATTGGCCAAGGTGACTTCAAACCCCTGATGGCGTGGCTGCGCGAACATGTGCACGGCAAGGCGCGGCTCATGAATGCGCCGGCGCTTTTGACCGAGGCCACGGGGAAGCCGCTGGACCCGAACGTGTTCAAGGCGCACCTGCAGGCGAGGTATTTGCCATGAGCGACAGCCGCCTCGCCGGATTTCATGATTTCAGCCCGCCGTCGGAGAATTTCCGCACTGCGGTTGTGGACGGCTTTTCTAGACCCAGAAAGGCCGTGGCCAGCAAGTTTATTTACGATGAGGAAGGCTCATATCTGTTCGAGGCCATTCCGACACTGGACGAGTATTATCAGACACGCACTGAAATCTCCCTGCTCAAGGCGCATGCATCCGAGATCGCCGAATTGGCGGGCCCGAATTGTTATCTGGTCGATTACGGCAGCGGCTCGGGCGAGAAGAGCCGTATCATACTCGACGCTCTGGAGACTCCGAGCGCTTATGTGCCATTGGATATCTCCGCCGACCACTTACTCGCCGCCGCCGAGGTGATCGCCGCCGACTATCCTCATATCCCTGTCCATGCTGTCGCCGCGGATTTCCTGGGTGACTTTCAGTTACCCGATGTTCCCAACACCGATCACCGGTTGGGGTTTTTCCCCGGCGCCACGATCGGCAACTTCACCCTGGGCGAAGCCTCCCGGTATCTAGCGCAAAGCCGTGCCATGCTTGCCGGCGGCGGTTTGCTGATTGGTGTGGATCTGAAAAAGGATGTGGCTATCCTCGAGGCCGCCTACAACGACTCCCGTGGCGTCAGTTCGGCATTCAATTTAAACTTACTCAGCCGCATCAACCGCGAACTGGGCGGCGACATCCAAATGTCGAAGTTCCGCCATTCCGCCGTTTACGATGCCGATCAGGGCCGCGTCGATATCGGCATTCAATCCCTCGCAGGGCAGACCGTAACCATCGCAGGTCAACCATTTGAATTGGCCGAAGGCGAAATCATCCACACCCAGCACGCTTACAAGTTCACGGTTGATGAATTCAGCGCGCTCGCCTTTCAGGCCGGTTTCTCCACCAAACATGTGTGGACCGACGCTCGATATCTCTACGCTTTGTTCTTTTTGGATGGCTCCGATAAGATTTCCTCCTAGTCCGGGAGGAACAGATGCCCCAACTCGACCCCATTACGCTGGAAATGTTCTGGCGGCGCTTCAATTCCACCGTCGATGAACTGGCGGCGACGCTGAAACGCACATCATTTTCGACCGTTGTACGCGACGTCAACGATTACGCCGCCGCGATTTTCGATGCGGACCGGCGCCTGTTGGCGCAATCGCCTGAATCAACGCCCGGGCTTTGCGGGCCGTTGGGCTCCATGCTGCGCCATATGCTGGACGAAAATCCGCCGAGTGAACTGGAGGACGGCGACGTCCTGATCGGCAACAACCCGTGGCATGGTTCGGGCCACCATAATGACATTACGGTGGCGACGCCGGTATTTCTGAACGGACGCATCATCGGTTATTGCGTCACCTGCTGCCACCACGTCGATATCGGCGGCAGGCGCGCCACCATTGAGAGCCGCGACAATTACGAGGAAGGCTTGCGCATCCCGCACCTAAAGATTTTCAAGGCGGGTGAATTGAATACCGACGTTTTGGCCTTCATCCAGAATAACGTGCGATCCGCCGATACCGTGCTGGGTGATTTGCGCGCCCAGTTCGCCGCCAACCATGTGGGATCGGAACGGCTCAAGGGCATGTGCGCGGAACGCGGCTGGGATGATTTGCAACTGGTGGCCGACGAAATGATCACGCGCTCGGAAGCCCTGGCACGCGCCGAGATCGAGAAAATCCCGGACGGTGTCTACAAAAGCGTCTCGCCGGTGGGTATCGACGATGATGAGGAAGTGACTATCGTCTGTACCGTGACCATCGAAGGCAGCGATATCGAGATCGATTTCACCGGCACATCGGAACAAGTGCGCACCGCCATCAACTGCACCTATACCTATGCGTGCTCATACACCACCTTCGCCGTCAACGCGGTGCTGGAACTGCCTATCAAAATGAACGAGGGCACGCTGAAGCCTTTGACCATCAAGGCCGAGGAAGGATCGATCCTGAACTGCACTTTTCCCGCGCCTGTTTTCGCACGCACATCCATCGGCAACTACATGGCGGAGGTTGTATTCGCCGCAATTGCCGAGGCCGTGCCGGATCGCATCACCGCCGGAGCCGGCTCGACACCCATGTGGGGGCAATACTTTTTCGGCAAGCGCCAGGACGGTGGCGGTTTCGCGCCTTTGAACGTCGTCAACGGCGGGCTTGGCGCTCGCCCCGACCGCGACGGCGTATCGTGCCTGTCATTTCCCGTGAATGTCGGCAACACGCCAATTGAGGTGCTGGAGAACGATGTACCGATCATGATCCATCAGCGCGCGCTGTGGCCTGATTCCGCCGGTGCGGGTGAATACCGGGGCGGCTTCGGGCAGCTGTTCGAGGTCGAGGTGTTGACCGATGATCACGGCCCCGACGGCGATATCCTGGCCAGCTTCCGTGCCGGCAGGCTGGCTTATCCGGTGCCGGGGTTCCTGGGCGGCGGCGAAGCCGCCAACGGTGAGCTCTACATCAACAACGCCGCACAAAACTCCGGCATTCAGCGCTCTTTGAAGCCGGGTGACCGATTCTTGTGCAAGATACCCGGCGGCGGTGGGTTGGGGGATCCGGGCAAGCGCCAACCGGAAAGCATCAAGCGCGACATCGAGAATGGTCTGGTCTCCAAGGATGCCGCTGCTGAACGCTACGGGTATGACGGAGACTGAACATGGGAAAAAGCCTTGGCAGCGATATCGGCGGCACCTTCACGGACTTCGCCTTGGCGGACGATGCAACCGGCGAGATCCGCATCCACAAATGCCTGACCACACCGAATGATCCTTCCCTGGCCGTGGCTGAAGGCGTTGCGGCGCTCGGCACTGATGCGCTTCAAAATCTTGTCTATCACATTCACGGCACTACCTTGGTGATCAATGCTGTGATCGAACGCAAGGGAGCGAAGACCGGCCTGATCACCACCCGCGGCGCGCGTGACGTGCTCGAGATCGGACGCGAGAAACGCTACGACGGTTATGATCTGAAAATCAGTTTCCCCGAACCCTTGGTGCCCAGACCGAGCCGGCTGGAAATCGACGAACGGCTGTATGCCGATGGCCAGGCGCGCACCGAACTGGACGAAGATACCGTCCGCGCCGCCGTGAAAACCTTGGCCGAACAAGGTGTCGAATCCATTGCCGTTTCGCTGCTGCATGCCTACCGCAACCCAGCGCACGAGCAGCGCATCGGTTCGATCATCTCCGAAATGGCTCCCGGTATACCTGTGTCGCTATCGTCAGACGTATTGCCGGAAATGAAAGAATATGAGCGTACATCCACCACGGTCATCAATGCCTACGCCAAGCCCGCAGCGGCAAGTTACCTAAACCGGCTGAATGGCCGCATGACCGATGCCGGAGCGGCCAGTGAGCTGTTGTTGATGCTATCGAGTGGCGGCACCACGACATCGGACACGGCACGGGAATTCCCGGTACAGATCATCGAATCGGGTCCGGCTGCCGGCGCGCTCGGCGCGGCCCATTACGCGCGCCTCGCGGGCATCGACCACGTGCTGGCCTTCGATATGGGCGGCACCACGGCGAAGATGTGTCTGGTCAACGACGGCGGCGTCGCCAAAACCACGGAGTTCGAAGTCGCCCATGTGCACCGTTTCAAAACCGGCTCGGGATTCCCAGTCCACATTCCGGTCGTCGATTTGATGGAAATCGGTGCCGGCGGCGGCTCGATCGCACACGCGACCGAAGTCGGCACCATGCAGGTCGGCCCTGAAAGCGCCGGCGCCCAACCCGGCCCGGCTTGCTACGGGCAAGGCGGCTTGGAGCCCACGGTATCGGATGCCGACTTGGTGTTGGGATATCTGGATGCCGGGCATTTCCTTGGTGGCGGCATGGCGCTGGATATCAACGCCGCAAGAGCCGCTCTCAAAGCCGGCATCGCCGATCAGCTTGACCTTGGTATTGAAGACGCCGCGTGGGGCATACACGGCATCGTCAACGAAAACATGGCATCGGCCGCCAAGGTCTATGTGACCGAACGCGGCGAAGACCCGGCGCGCTACACCATGGTGGCCTTTGGCGGCGCGGGGCCGGTACACGCCGTGGATTTCGCCCGGCGCCTCGGCGTCAAACGCGTGCTCATTCCGCCGCACGCGGGCGTGGCGTCGGCCTTGGGCATGATCGTCGCGCCAATCTCGTTCGATACCGTGCGCTCGCAGCCCATGCGCCTCACGGGTGCTGATCCGGCAGCATTGCAAGCCACGTTCGACGCCATGGCCGCCGAATGCCGAAGCCGCATGCCCGCAGATATCGCGCCCGAACGCATCACCGATCAAATGAGTTTCGATATGCGGTATGTGGGCCAGGGATACCATGAAAACATCGCCATTTCGCCTGAAATGCTGGGCGATAGCTTCGAGACCGCCGTCACCAAGGCTTTCAACGCCGCCTATACCAAACTCTATGGCCGCGTTTATGACGATCTGGAGCTGGAAATCATTAACCTTCGCCTTAGTGCATCCGCACCGGCGCGCATCGGAGAATTCGGTAGCACTGTTGCAGGCAATCCGAACGCCGCTCCGGTTTCAACCCGGTCGGCCTATTGCGCGCAAATGAACGGCTTCGTCGATCACGCCGTTTACCGCCGGGTCGATCTTGCACCTGGGTTCGAAGTGCCAGGCCCCGCGATCATTGAAGAGAACGAATCGACCACTGTCGCCGGCTCCAATTGCGCCGTGCGCGTTGATGAGCATGGAAGTTTGCTGATTGAGCTTGGCGGATAGAAAACCCGCTAGCGCGACACCGCGAAATCTAATCGTCGTCACTACCGACGATCTTGAAAGTCGCGTGCTCCAGGTCTTCGCCAAACTCTTCGCCCTGCTCGACCATGTCTTCGTCGTTTTCATGATGCCACAGGATCGTAACCTTGTTGCCGCGCTCCGCCGCCTCCTCCAGAAGATCAAAGATCGACAAAACAACCCGAGCAGCGCTGCTATTAAAATAGTTCAGCGCAAAGTCAAATTGCACGTCGGCCTCACTGAGCCCCTCGATGTGTTGCTCAAGCGGGTTCATGAAGGGTTCGAAAAACCCTCTCGCGTCTTCCATAAATGCCATGCCGCGAAGCGCAAAGCTATTGGCAGAGAAATCGAACGCGACCTCAGGCGAGCGGTCGGTCGCTTTTAAGTTAATATTTTCCAAAATGCTTTTCTCCCGCGCCTAAGCGTATGCACTTATATAAAAATAGGCGTGTTCGGCATCAATATTCTTAAACAGATAGTCGAACCCTCCCTTCGCGCGACGAGCAATATCAACGAAGCCGACGCCCGCTCCTTTGCTTCCTTCCGGCGGAGGTTCGCGCAGAGATTTCTTATACAGCGCCTTTAGACCGTCTTCATCGAGAGATTTTATATGCTCCAGGTGTCCTTCTAGGCGATCCACATCGTCGCGTTGTATGAGGTTCCCGCAACAAACATAATAGCGCCCATCTGTTTTGCCGACCGCAATAAACCCGCGCCTAAGAACATCAGAGTTTTCGTCAGCCTCGTCACCAAGGATCGCTTTAGAATAACGAATGACGTTCTGCGCCTCTTCGACGAAAATCGCAAAAATCGCCCGAGCCGCCGAGCGGTCTGCCTTTACGACCTCCAATTTTTGCTTGATCGTATTTCCGACACTGAGCAGAACATCCTCGGTGATGTAGCCAGCATAGCAAAAGATGATTTGCTCGGCATTCAACGAATTTTGGATGTCATGAATTTTGTTCAGATCAACCATGTCTTCACCTCACCCAATGTTGAAACCGACCACGGCAATGTCGTCGAGACGCGGCGCACCACCTTGGTAATCCTTGATGGTCTTTAGAATCTCTTCACCTTGCACAGACATGGACATCTCCTGAACGGACATCAAGAGATCCTTAAACCGGGCCTTGCCGAAGCGGCGGCGTTCGGCATCATTGATCTGGTCGATGGCGCCGTCCGTTGTCATGTAGAAACGCGTTCCCGGCACGACATCTAAGACTGTCGCATCGAAAACCTGATCGGTGGGCACCTCAGGATAACCGATACCTTTCTTGGTGCTGCGAACCTGTTCAATAACACCGTCGCGGACGACAAACAGTTCGAACCGGGCACCGACAAATGTGAGTTGTTCGCCGCCGGGATGCGCATAACAGGCACCTAATTCCAGGCCATCGTTGGCATTCCCATTATCGCCGTCCTGCCCAAGCGCATGGCGCACCAGCTGATGCATGCGTTGCACCAGCGCTGACACATCTCCGACTTCCACCTCGGCCATGGCGCGTTCCAGCGCACCGGTGGAGATCAAGGTCATAAACGCGCCCGGCACGCCATGCCCGGTGCAATCCCCGAGCAGCATCAATTGCCCCTGGCCCCAGCCATGGCACCAATAGACATCGCCCCCGACAACATCGCGGGGCTCCCAGATGACGAAGTGCTCACCAAAGCGCTGTTCCAAATCATCATTGGCAGGCAAGATCGATTTCTGGATGCGGCTGGCGTAATTGATCGACGACGAAATGTTTTGGAAGGCATCCGACAATTCGCGCTCGGCTTGGCGGCGTTCTGTTACGTCGGAGACCACCACAATAGCGCCGCCACCCTCCATCGGTGTTTTCCGGTAATTCAGGATACGGCCGGCCGAGGTTGTCGATTCCACTTCTTCGTATTTATCCGAGACCATCACTTCAAACCGCTGGCGCGCCAGCTCCAGCGGTTCGCCCGATCCGTAATACCCCTTCTCCGCCGCGTCGTGCATAGCTTCTTCGACGGAGCAACCAGGTGCGATCACATCGCCGGACAAGCCGGTCATTTCCATATACCGATCATTGATCATTTCGTATCGGTGATTTTCATCAACGGTGAAAATGCCGTCGGACATATTCGTCAGCGCGACCCGCAGTTGGCGCTCCTTGGCCGTCAGCTCGGCGGTCCGGGCTTTGACGGTTTCTTCCAGGTGCTCGTTTGTCGCCTCCAGTTCCTGTTGCGCCGCGGCCAATTGTCTTTCGGCACTGGTGCGCTCGACGATCTCGGCTTCAAGCGAAGAAACCTTCTCCTCGATGGCTTCGCGCATGGCGACAAAAGCCCTGGCCAAGGTGCCGACCTCGTCTTTGCGCCCCGTATCAACCTTTTGGTCCAGGTTTCCGCCGGCCATGGCTTTCGCCGCCCGCGTGAGATCTCGGATCGGCCGAGAAATGCCGGCGCCGATCCACCCGGCCAGTACGATGCCGAGAATGATCGCGATCATCGACGCAATCGCCGTGATGGTTTCGGCTCTAAAAATCGCAGCCTGAGCGGTCGGGCCCAATCGGTCTTGCTCTTCCTTAATCGCCAGCTTCAAGCGTTCGATGCGGTTGGCGACGGCAGGCCCGATGCGATCGAGATGATGCACGATCAACGTATTGCGGCTGCTGATCACCCGGCGCACCTGGACGAAGGCCTCCATGTATTGAGCTTGCAGTTCTTTCACCTCGTTTGCCAAGGCGCGGCGTTTCGGGTTTTCCAATTCATCGAACAAATGCTCGACGTTCAGTTCCATGTCCCTGAACTCGCGCATGGCGCGGTCGACCGAGGCATCGTCGTTCTGAATCAGGAAGCGGTTGGCATAGAGCCGCCCGAGCAACAAACTGCGCAATGTCACGCCAGCTTGGTAAGCCGCAACTGTATCGCCATCGCTGAGCGCGCTTTGCATGATTTGCGTCAGCGCGCGTTCCGTCTGCGGGCCCAGCACGTTAAGCTGGTCGTTGACCAACACATCACGCTGCCCCTGCCATTCCGTGACCTTTTCGAATTGCGTCACATATTCATTGAGGTCATTTCGCAGGTCATCCGTCAGAAGGTTCCGGGCCGCAGCGTCTTTAGAAAGCCTTGTCGACTCCTCAATCATTTCAAGTGTTCTGGTCGCGCGCTCCTTGACGCCGTCGATGTTTTCAGGCGTCGCGCTAATGACAAAATTTTTGGCGAAAATCCGGGTCATCAGCATGTTCGCCTGAACACGGCCATCGGCGTTGGTTTGGCGCGCCAGGGTGCGATACTTGACGAAACCGTCCGAGGCTTCGTCGAGGCTGGTAATACCTACGATCGCCACAAATACGGCGAGCAGCAACACGCCACCGAATCCGGCATAAATTTTTGTCGTCATCTTCATGGTTCATGTTCTCCCGGCCGACGCTTTTTCATCCATGGTGCGTGGCCGCCCGTCATCTACATGGCTCTATCTTCTCCGAATTCAACCGGCATGCAATAGCATGGCGGCATTCCACGGTTGCGCCATGGCCTCATTTGGAACAAAACGGATGCCTAACGAGGTAGTCGGAGAACTGTGATCATGCCCATTCGCGCCGCCGCCGTAGGGTCCGAGATCGGCCCTTATGAAAAAGCTGTCACTGTGCGCTCGTCACTGGCCTATGCGGCGGGGTTGGGAGAGACCGCCGATGTCTATTTTGATGATGCGCGCGAAGGTGGCGTCTATGCGCCGCCGATGATGGTAATCCCGCTGGAATGGCCGGCATCGCGCGATATCCGCGAGACACCCGAGTTCGGCGCCACCGATGAAGAACGCCGCCGCGTCGTCCATGCTGCCCAGGATACACAAATTCACGTGCCGATCCGGCCAGGTATGAGCACCCGCAGCTTCGCTCGCCTAGTCGCGGTGAGACGCATCAAACCCGGCACCATGACCATCACGCGGCTGATCTTGGAGGCGGACGACGGCACGCATCTGGCCACCAGCTATTCCAGCGCTATCTACCGGGGCATCGAAATTGATGGCGCCGACAATGTGGAAGACGAACCACCCGCGTGGCCCGAACAAACCCCCGCCGATGATTGGACCGAGACCGCCGTCTCCATCGCGCGCGAGATGCCGCATGTCTATACCGAATGCGCCGACATTTGGAGCCCCATCCACACAGAACGCGCCGTGGCATTGGCCGCCGGTCTGCCTGACATCATCCTGCACGGCACCGCGACCCTGGCGCTCGGCATCAAGGAAATCGTCGCCAATCATTTGAATGACCAGCCGGCGCGCTTGAAACGTTTCAGTTGCCGCTTTACCGGCATGGTGATCCCGGGTACGGACATTTGCGTCCGACATGCGACTGCCGAAGGCGGTGCATTGTTCGAAGTTATCAACGCTGACGGCGCCAAGGCGATCAGCCAAGGCCGGGCTCTATTCGGAGATTAAACATGGCTGAAATTGAATACTTCTATGCCGCTCATTCGGCATTCGCCTACATCGGCTCGGCACGCTTTATGGAAATCTCCGCCGCCGCTGATGCCGCCATCGTACACAAACCCATGGACCTGCGCAGGGTCATTGCCGCCTGTACGGCGGAGCCGGGTGTCAAAGTCTGGCGCACGCCGGAACGCTACGCCTATTTCTTCGGGCGCGAGATCGAGCGCTGGGGCGAGGTGCGCGGCGCGCCGTTAATGGACGGCAGACCGACCTTCCACGACAACGACATCACATTGCCCAATTGCGTGCTGATCGCCGCCCTTGAGGCGGGCCACAACATAGATGCGCTCGCACACGCCATGCTGCAAGCGCATTGGCGTGATGATGCCGACTTGGCGGATGCCGACACTCTGGCCCGCCTTGCCGAAGACGCCGGATTCGCGCCGGGGCCGATGCTGGCCGCCGCCGGATCTCCGGAGGTGGCAGCGATTTATGAGGCGAACACGACGGAGGCTATTGAGCGCTCGGTCTTCGGCTCACCTACCTATTTCGTTGATGGCGATATGTTTTATGGCCAGGACCATCTGGAACTTGTCGAGCGCGCATTGGTAACGCCCTATGCAGGCAAATGGCCACGTGAGGCGTAAGCAACGCGACCTTGTTCGCGCCGATGGCCGGGAGTAGTCTGCGCCGCCTATCGAAGGAGACCTGCTTTGAACTATGTCAGCACCCGGGGCGCCGCACCGGTCCTAACATTCGACGACGTTCTGCTCGCCGGCCTAGCCCGCGATGGCGGACTTTACGTGCCGGAAACCTGGCCCCGGTTTGGCGCCACGGAGATCGCCGGCTGGAAAGGGCTGAGCTATACCGAACTGGCGCTCAAAGTCATGACACCGTTTGTCGGCGATACCCTCACGCAAGATGAACTCGCCGCTATCATCAACGAGGCCTACAACCATTTTGACACTGACGACGTCGCCCCGCTGGTCGATATGGGCGGTGGCGAGTATCTGCTTGAGCTGTTCCACGGGCCGACCTTGGCATTCAAAGATGTTGCCATGCAGTTTCTGGGGCCGTTGTTCGATCATGTACTGGCCAAGAAGGGCGCGCGGATTTGTATTGCCGGCGCTACGTCGGGCGATACCGGGTCAGCGGCTATTGAGGCCGTCCGCGACCGTGACAACGTCGACGCATTTATCTTGTATCCGCACGGGCGCGTTTCCGACGTGCAGCGCCGCCAGATGACCACGGTGGATGCCGCCAACATTCACACCGTCGCGCTGGAAGGCACCTTCGACGATTGCCAGGACGCCGTGAAGGCACTGTTCAACGATTTGGATTTCCGCGACAAGCATCACCTGTCTGCCGTCAATTCCATCAACTGGGCGCGGGTGATGGCGCAAGTTGTCTATTATTTCTGGGCAGCGCTGAAGGTTGGCGGGCCGGAGCAACCCGTCGCCTTTGCCGTACCCACGGGTAATTTCGGCAATGTGTTCGCGGGTTATGTGGCGAGACGCATGGGCCTGCCCGTTGAGCAGTTCGTGGTGGGCTCCAACTCCAACGATATCCTGACGCGGTTTTTCAATTCCGGCGCCATGGAAATCACCGGCGTACACCCGACCATCAGCCCGAGCATGGATATTCAGGTGTCCTCAAATTTCGAGCGCCTGTTGTTCGAATTGTTCGACCGAGACGGTACGCGGGTCGCCGACACCTTGACCAAATTCCGCGAGACCGGGCGTTTCGATGTCACGCCGGAAATTTTGGCAGAAGCGACAACCCTGTTTGACGCTGCCCGCTTTGATGACGACGAGACCCGCACGCTGATCGGTGAACTCCATGCCGCGACCGGCACACTGCTTGATCCGCACTCGGCGGTTGGGCTGGCGGCGGCGCGGAAGCTGCGCCGCGACAGTAATGTTCCAATGATTGTTCTGGCGACCGCACACCCGGCCAAGTTCCCCGATGCGGTCGAGCAGGCCTCCGGCGTGCACCCCTCCCTGCCCCCGCACCTGGCCGATTTGATGGAGCGCGACGAGCGCATCAATGTGCTGGACAACGATCTGCATGCTCTGCGGGCATTCATCGAAGAGCGCGTATCGGCGTGAACGATCCGCGCAATATTCGCATCTCGACTTTGGAGAGCGGCCTTCGGGTTGTCTCGGACTCCATGGATACGGTCGAGACGGCGTCGGTTGGCGTTTGGGTTAATGCCGGCGCACGCGACGAGAGCGTCGATATCAACGGCATCTCGCATTTGCTGGAACACATGGCCTTCAAAGGCACTAAGCGGCGCAATGCCTATGCCATCGCAGCCGAGATCGAGGCCGTGGGCGGGCACCTGAACGCATACACATCGCGCGAAAACACCGCCTATTACGCCAAAGTATTGAAGGAAGACGTACCGCTGGCGGTCGATCTGCTGGGCGATATCCTGCAGCATTCGGTCATGGCCGAGGAAGAATTGGAACGCGAGCGCGCCGTCATTTTGCAGGAGATTTCACAGGCCATCGATACGCCTGATGATATTGTTTTCGACCATTTCCAGGAAACCGCCTTTCCCGACCAAGCCATGGGCCGGCCGGTGCTGGGCCGCCCCGAGGTGGTTGGCGCCATGGGCCGCGAGCGCGTTTTGGCCTACATGCGCGAACGCTATTCGGCGCCCCGCCTGATTGTTTCGGCGGCGGGCCGAATTGATCACGACGCACTGGTGGAATTGGCTGAAGCGGCCTTCACCCAATTGCCTACCCAAACCGATACCACGCGGGACGACCCCACCTACATCGGCGGCGATTACCGCGAAGCGCGTGATCTGGAGCAGGTTCATCTGGTGCTCGGTGTCGAAGGGCTCTCGTATAAGGATGACGATTTTTACGCGGCGTCGATCTTGTCGGCGTTGTTGGGCGGCGGCATGTCCTCGCGCCTATTCCAGGAGATCCGTGAAAAACGCGGCCTTGCCTATTCGATCTCGTCTTTTCTGTCGTGCTATACGGATACCGGCATTTTCGGCGTCTATGCCGGCACCAGCGAAGGCGAGGCCGCCGATTTGTTGCCGCTTGTGCTGGACGAATTGGATAAGGCGAAGTCCGACGTTACGGCGGAAGAGGTCAACCGCGCCCGCGCGCAATTGAAAGCCAGCCTTTTGATGGCGCTGGAAAGCACATCAAGCCGCTGCGAACAATTGGCGCAGCAAATGCTGGTTTTCGGCCACCCTGTGCCAACCAGCGAAATCGTCAGCAAGGTCGAAGCCGTCGACGAGGCCGCCGTAATGCGTGTGGCAAGCCGCCTATTCCAAGGCGCACCGACGCTCGCCACCATGGGCCCGGTCGGCAAGGTGGCACCATATGGAGAGATTTCGCGGCGACTGTGATAAGCTCTCAGGCATGAGGCACCTTCGCACATTTATATTTGCAACCTCGCTGCTAACCTTCTCGACAACATCGGCTTCGGCGGAACGTAACACCTTTGAAAACCCGGAAAATCCGAGTTTCAGAGCCGCCGTCGCAGCTTGGCTGGACGACGACGACACATCGAGCTTGCCAGCGCTTTCCGTGTTGGCGCGTTCCGGCATTCAAGCGGCGGGATTGTTATTGGATCGAATCGAGGCTACTGATAGGGCGTACAGCGATTACGTCTGGTCACTTACGCGCGACCAGCGGCTTGAGATTTATCGGCCATCCAGCGCAAATGGGATATTTCAACCCGGCTGGATCGAGACCTGGGCTGGACGCGGCAGTGCTTTCGCCCAATCACTTGATGCGAGCCTTCGGTATGGGGTCAACCTTGCCGGCCTACGAAAACTCACAAATCTCGGTGAAACCCACGCTACCGAGCATCTGGTGCGCAAGATCGGCGTCGATGGCACCCAAGATGACCGCCGGGCGGCCGCGAGAATCATTGGCCCCGACGCGGAAAACGCCCCGTTTCTCTTGGCGTTTCTCGCGGGCAATCAAAGTGAAACGACAGGGCGCAATGCGCTTGCCGTCATGACCGGCCAGCCTGTAAGCGCTTTCGACAAAGAAACCACCATCGCCGCGGAATTCGCCGACATCGGCTTTCAGGCCGGATCGGCCAACGTGCCCTTCAAATCGAGTAATCGCTACTATGCCAGCGTGGCGAGATGGGTACTGAGCGCGCCGGCGCCAAAACCCATGGGCGATCTCTGCCGCCGGCACTGCCAAGAGGATCAACGTCGCGCTTGCGCCGTTACCGCGCTTGGACTGGTGGGGGGCTACTACGAAGCCATCCGTTTCGACTCACCTCTGGAAGCGATCATTCCGCAAACGACCTTCGCCGAAAGCCGGCGCGCCCGCAACATGGCGTTGCGTCAGATGCGCGCCGCCATTACCGAAGCCGGTGACGATGCATTGCCGGAGGACGAGTTGAAAGGCCGAAGCTTGTGTTTGGCCGCAGCGCTCGAGAAGTTGAAGAAACCGGACTGATCAGCCCACAGCGCGACCGGGATAAACAACGATCAGCCGCCTAAACCATATCCATGGCGGACAAAACTTCTGACAACGGCTGGCGCGCTCCCGTCTGGAGGTATTCCATGGCGCGCAACGCGGCCTCATGCGCTTCGATGCTGGACCCGGCGACGCAATCGTCAATAACGCGGCAAAAGTAATCTGACTGATGACCATCGACGAAAGTGTAGTGCACGCAGACATCCGTCAGCCCGCCGCATAGCAACAGCGTATTGACGCCAGGCCGAGGCGACCTTCAATCAAGTTGCGTTCGGTTTTGGGTTTATTTGTCACGATTTTCTCAATCCATGTTTCCAATGCTTGATCCCTACCATAATATTGTATGCTCATTTGTTTTTTCGCAACGGAAGCAATATCGCAAAATGTCACCTTCTCAATCTTACTCGCTAATGGTCGTCGACGATGAACGTGCGATCCTGAACTTGTTGGGCCGCTTACTCGAAAAACGCGGCCACAAGGTCCAATTATGCCATGCCGGAACGGCAGCTTTGATTGATATGCCCGAACCGCCGCCCGACGGCATCATCACCGACATCAACATGCTGGGCACGGACGGCTTGACGTTGGCACGTGAACTGCGCAGCACAGCGAAGCTCAAAGACATCAAGATTATTGCGATCTCGGGCGACACCGACGATCAGACGAAAGCGGCAGCTGCGGAGGCTGGCGCCGATGCCTTCATCGAGAAACCGATAAACCCAGCAACCTTTTCCGAGCAAATCGAAGCCATATTGGAAACACCCTAAAAGGCCGGCAGGGATCTACCGCGAGTGAGACAGGTATTTACTCGTTCCGACCTTCAAGGGCATCGATCACGGCATCCGTAACCTGCTCGGTTGACGCATCGCCGCCCAGGTCGCGCGGTAGTATATCGCCGTTCGCGGTGACCCGTTCCACCGCCGTCATCAACGATGCCGCCGCAACTGTTTCTCCCAGATGATCAAGCATCATCGCCGCCGTCCAAAACGATCCGATAGGATTGGCGATTCCCTGCCCCATGATATCGAAGGCGGAGCCGTGGATGGGCTCAAACATAGACGGGGCGTCCCGCTCCGGGCGCAAGTTCGCCGTTGGAGCGATGCCAAGTGACCCGGTAAGCGCCGCCGCCAAATCCGACAGCACATCCGCGTGTAAGTTTGTCGCCACGATTGTATCCAGTGATTCTGGATTCAGCACCATACGGGTGGTCATCGCGTCGACCAGCATCTTATCGGTCTCCACATCCGGAAAGTCCTCCCGGACTTTTTCGAAAACGTCATCCCAAAAGACCATGCCGTGGCGCTGCGCGTTCGATTTGGTGACAAGCGTGAGCTTCTTGCGCGGTCGCGAGCGCGCCAGTTCAAGCGCAAACCGTTGAATGCGCTCAACGCCTGAGCGCGTAAAGACTGCCACGTCCATCCCGACCTCATCAGCAAGGCCACTATGAACCCGCCCCCCGACGCCGGCGTACTCTCCCTCGGAGTTCTCACGCACGATAACCCAATCCAGGTCTTCAGGACCCACATCACGCAGCGGCCCCTGGATTCCCGGCAACAGACGGGCCGGACGTACATTGGCGTATTGATCGAGCGGCTGACAGATTGCCAGGCGAAGACCCCACAAAGAAATGTGATCGGGCACTCGGGGATCGCCCGCCGATCCGAAGTAAATGGCATCGAAAGCCCGCAAGGTATCTAGGGCATCCTCCGGCATCATCTTGCCGTGTTCCAGATAGTAATCCGTGCCCCAGGGAAAATTCTCGACATTCAAGTTGAACCCGCCGTCGCGCGCGGCGACCGCATGAAGAACCCGTATTCCCGCCGAAATGACTTCACTGCCGATCCCGTCGCCGGGAACGGCGGCTACTGAGTATTCACGCATATTCTGAGTTCTCCCAAACTATCCAAGGGCAATGACGAGTTTGAGGTATTAATCGCTTCCCAAACCCGTCTCGCTTATTCCCGTGCCTCATCCAAGTAGCTCTCGACCAGCGCATAAATCGCTTCGGCGTCGGCTTCGTCACCGGTATAGACCAGATTTGAAGTTTCGCCGTAAATGTTCATCACATAGCCGCGCGCGCCGCAGACGGTTTCCAGTGCTGCAATGAACGGCATGATCACCTGATCGTTGAGACTTTCGGCATCGGGACAAGACTCCATGCGCTGAGCGAGCTCGCGCATCAGTTGATCAGCGGCACCGCCGCCTTTTTTAGATGATTTGCGTTTTGACATGAGAGTCCCTTGTGCGTGGAGTTAATTATGCATGCCCGGCTTCGTCGGAGAGCATGGCAGGGTCGATGCCGATTTTCGCCATGGCGCGCTCCCACTTGGCGTCCAGATCCTCTCCGAACAACAGGTCGTCGTCAGCCGACACATTGAGCCAGCCGTTGTGCAGGATTTCCGTATCCAACTGCCCGGGTCCCCAACCGGCATAACCAAGCGCCAGCAACCGGTTGCGCGGGCCTGCGCCGTCGGCGATGGCGCGCAGGATATCGACAGTCGCCGTCAGCGCGACCTGATCGTCGACCACCATGGAGGCGTCCTGCAGGTAATCGGGCGAGTGCAGCACGAAACCGCGCGCTTGTTCCACCGGGCCGCCGAACAGCACGCGGATCTCATCTCCAGCCTCGGGCGTGTCGATTTCCAGCTGTTCCAGCATTTCCGGGAACGTCATGGAATCGATGGCTCGATTGACGACAAGCCCCATGGCCCCGTCTTCGTTGTGGGCGCACATGTAAATGACGGTTTTCTCGAACCTGGGGTCGGTCATGCCCGGCATGGCCACCAGCAACTGTCCGGAGAGATAGGAATCTTCCGCGTTTTCCGGCTCCATGATATCGGTCAGATCGGCCATGTTCGATTTTGCTCCAGCCCTTACGTAGGCAGCTTTTTTGCGCACTGCAAGACGGTCACGATTCGTCCGGATTATGACACATCCTGGCATGGCCTCAAAGCTGCACAAGGTGGCATCCAGACACCTTCACCATCTGTCAACTGTGCGTGATGAGGCCCAGAATGCGTGAAATCGCCGCATTTAGGGCGTATATACGCAGGCATGATGACCATCACACGCTTATGGCGATTCGTCGCCCTCGCATTTGTGTCCTTTAGCGCCACCGGACACGCAGCATCCGAACCCGGCGCATCGGCTTGGATCGAGACAGAACAAACCCGGGTGCGCCTGTTGTCCGCCCAGCCGGCATTGGGCTCTGGGGATGTGCAACTGGGCTTGCAGTTCGAATTGCAACCAGGCTGGAAGATCTATTGGCGCAGTCCAGGCGACGCGGGATTCCCACCCAGTCTCGACTGGAAAGACTCCACCAACTTGAAATCCGCAGCCTTGCACTGGCCGGCGCCGACGCGCTTCTCTGTACTCGGATTGGAGACACTGGGGTATAAAAAACAAGTCGTGCTACCGATCACCGCTACGCCGGCAAAGGCGGAAAGTGATTTGGACCTCAAGGCGCAACTGCGGTATCTGGTTTGCGACGAGATTTGCATCCCGTACGAAACAAACCTATCCCTGACGCTGCCGGCCGGCTCGGCCTCGCCCGGCCCACATGCCCATACGATCAACCGCTTTGCCGCCAGCGTGCCCGGTGACGGACGCGCGCATGGCCTGGAAATCACCAAAATCGACACCTGGAAAACCGGCGAAAGCGCTATGTTGCGAATTTCGGCGCGTGCAACCGCTGCCTTCACCACCCCCGATGTATTCATGGAGGGACCTCCGGGTCTGGCATACGCCAAGCCATTGGTACATCTATCCGCCGACCGTAAGGAAGCGGTGCTGGACGTCCGCGTCGATGGCCTTGATATCCTGGATGACGGAGCCGGCCAGACCTTGGCCGCCAGGAACTTCACCGCGACGCTGATTGACGGCGGGCGTGCCGCTGAAGCCGCCCTAACCGCCACCGAGACAGCACCCGCTAAACCGATTGTAGCGAGTACGCCCGCATCGGCCGGTTCCATGCCGTCGCTGGCCTTGATGCTTCTGTTCGCCGTCATCGGCGGCTTGATCCTCAATCTGATGCCTTGCGTCCTGCCGGTGCTGTCATTGAAGATGCTGTCGCTGGTCAAGCATGGCGGTGGTGATCCGCGTGATGTGCGGTTGGGTTTCATGGCGTCCGCCGCGGGCATTATTTCGACCTTCCTGGTGCTCGCTGTCTCGCTGGCGGCACTCAGGTCCGGCGGCGCAGCCATCGGCTGGGGTATTCAGTTTCAGCAGCCCTGGTTTCTGACACTACTCATTTTGCTGGTGACGATTTTTGCCTGCAATCTTTGGGGCTTCTTCGAGGTTCGATTGCCTAGCTTCATCAGCGACATGGGCGAGCACACTGCCCATGTGCATGGGCTCGGCGGACATTTCCTGCAAGGCGCATTTGCCACCCTTCTGGCGACGCCCTGCACAGCACCGTTCTTGGGGACAGCCGTGGGCTTCGCATTGGCGGGATCCGTCACCGATATCATCGCCGTGTTCGCGGCCCTGGGTATTGGTCTATCACTGCCGTATCTGGCCGTTGCCGCCATGCCGGGGCTGGCGACATGGCTGCCGCGTCCGGGACCGTGGATGGTGAAATTGAAAGCCGTGCTCGGTCTGTTGCTGGCCGGCACGGGTGCATGGCTGTTGTATGTGCTGGCGGGTGTTGCCGGCGAGACCGGTTCGATCGTGGTCGGTGTCGCCGCTGTGGTCACCGCCGGCGTGCTGTTTACGGCCCATCGCACGGGCGGGCTTGGGCTCAGGCTGTCAGCACCGGGGATGGCTGTGTTGGCCGTTGTTTCGCTATCCGCACCCCTGTGGGCGCCGGCAGGCGCCAAGACCGGCAGTGGACCGGGCGAAAGCGCCGCTCTCAAAGCCATATGGAAGCCGTTCGATCCGGCGGCTATTCCGGGTTTGGTGCAGGCGGGCAAGACGGTCTTCGTCGACGTGACGGCGGATTGGTGCATCACATGTCAGGTCAACAAAGGTGTCGTGATGGAGCGCCAGACCGTATTGGATCGGCTGGGCGGCACGGATGTCATCGCCATGCAAGCCGATTGGACACGCCCCGACGATGGCATCGCGCGTTACCTCGCCAGCTTCGGGCGGTTCGGTATTCCGTTTAATGCGGTCTACGGACCGAAAGCGCCGCAAGGAATCGTGCTGCCGGAATTGTTGACCGAAACGGCGGTGCTGGGCGCTTTCGACGGTGCTGGAACAACGGCGGCGCTGGCAGCGCATAAATAATCCGAATAACACTGGAAACGTGTGCCGAAAAGATTATCTCTGTCGGTACGGAATTAACACTTTACCTTGAGGGGGAGAACCCATGACCATTTCCGCAGGCGATAGCATTCCATCCGTTGACCTGGCCACCATGAGCGCCGAAGGCCCGGCAGGCGTCACCACGGATGAAATTTTCAAAGGCAAGAAAGTCGCCATTTTTGGCGTCCCCGGTGCTTTCACGCCAACCTGCTCGGCCAAGCATCTGCCCGGTTTCGTGCAGCACGCCGATGCCATTAAAGCCAAGGGCATCGACACCATTGCCTGCATCTCCGTCAATGATGCATTCGTTATGGGCGCGTGGGGCCAGGACCAGAACGTCGGCGACAACGTGATGATGCTGGCCGACGGTTCTGCCAAGTTTGCGGAAGCCACCGGATTGGTGCTCGATCTTACGGAACGTGGAATGGGCGTGCGATGTAAGCGCTTTTCCATGATCGTTGATGACGGTGTCGTGCAGTCGATTAATGTCGACGAAGGCGGTTTCGAGAAAACCAGCGCCGAGCAAATGCTCTCCGACCTCAGCTAAGCGCTGACCAAATGAGTTTACGCACGGGCGCCGGTCGTATCGGCGCCCGTTTTGTATGAGGACATGGCTGCTGCTCCCTCGGCTTCCAACCAGGTCCGAAACGCCTGCACTGCCTCTAAACCGGTTCGGTTCGGCGGCGTCACGGTGTAGTAATCCAGATTGAACGGCACTTCGGTCTCCGGAAACAGACGAAGCAAGCGGCCTGATTCTACGTCGTTCCAGACATGCGCGCGCCGTCCAAGCGCAATTCCCTGGCCCTCGAAAGCAGCCTGCAGGGCGGTGTTCGAATCCGGGAAATGAACGCCGTCACTTAACGCCGGCATGAACACGTCCTCGGGCACGCCCACATGGCGGAACCAGTATTCCCACGTCGGCGTCAAGATTTCCTCATGGCGAAGCAAAAGCGGAAACCGGCAGAGGTCAGTCGGGTTTTCCGGTGTGCCGTGTTCCTCCAGAAACCGTGGTCGGCAAACGGGAAACACGGTTTCGTCCATGAAAAACCGGCAATCCATGCCGGGGTACGCGCCATCCCCCATGTGCACCGCCAAATCCACTTCGCGGCCCCTCAAATCGGCCAGTTCGTGGGCGCTGGTCAGCATCCAGACATCGATTTCCGGATGTTGGGCACGGAATGTCGGCAGCCTTGGCACCAGCCATTTCACCGCGAACGACGGCAGCACTTCGACCCTGAGCGCCGCCGGCGCGCCTACCGATGTCAGTTCGTCCAGCGTCTGTTCCAGGCGCGTGAAGAAATCACGCATCACCGGCGCCAGTGCCGAACCCGCCGGCGTCAGCTCCAACCGCCGGGCGCGACGCTCGAACAGTTTCAACCCCCACAGATCTTCCAGGTGGCGAATTTGATGGCTGACAGCGCTTTGAGTGATGTTCAATTCCGCCGCCGCACGGGTGAAGCTGAGATGGCGGGCTGCCGCTTCCAACGCCCGCATTGCCGCCACCGGGGCTGCATGATGCCGCATGCATGACTCCATACATGAATAATTACTCATATATTGTATGATGAAGCATCCTTTGAATTCCAGCTAAAAACCGCATATTTCTGGGCCAACACAACAATCCGCTCCGACAGATACATGAGGAGATTTCGATGTTCAATTTTTTCGCCAAAGACCGTCGCCCGAACTGGTATCCGAACGCCCGCGTCCTGCGTGACCGTTGGGGCTCCCCCACCACAGCCGCAATCCCCGCAGCCGAATTCCGCCCGACGGCAGACTCTCCCGACAGCGTCGTCAATCACATGCGCTGGTCGCTCGGGCTCATGTAAGGGCAGGGTTACTGTAACAGTGGGACACGAGAACAAAGTTCTCAGATCCATTGAAACCCCGGACGGCGGCCTGTGCGTGGATGTATTCCGGCGACCGGACGGGAGTTTCGGCTATCAATCCTACCGTCGCGATGCGGAGACGGGCCATGGCTGGTTCCCCACCGGCAACTTTGACCGGCTCACATTCGACTCCGATAGCGCGGCCTTTGCGGACGCGCTCAATCGTATCGAATGGCTGCGAGACCGGACCTGACCCGGCAGCCTGCCCGCACTTACCGGCGGGAAGAGGAATTCTTTCGAAAAAAACCCCCTTGCTGCCGACAATCCGCCGGTGGAATAAAAAACAGGCAAACAAGAAGCAGAGCCCCATAAGGCCCACTATGCGTAGGTTCATAAAATAGCCCCAAATCATCATCACAGCGCCAACCCAGTAGCCTTGAAATAGACCTTGCTCGTATTCCAATATCGCCGCCCGCTTGGGCTGGCGTTTTCGGATACGCATGACCAAAAAGGATTCGGCGGACAATGCGTCGTGTTCGGGAAATTCAGCGAGGGCACCTTCCTCCGCATCTATTTTTTTAGGTGCGAAAAAATTTCGACCCGCTGAGGAGAAAATCAATATGCCAGTAACAATTCCCGGATGGAGAAGATCGGTGAATAGCTCGATCCAATAGCCGTCGAAAATCGGCAAAGCATCTCGAGCCCAAAAAAAACTCGTCCATGCATAGGCGATCCATAGGCCCTTGATAAAATATAATCGGAACGGAAAACCGATGATGACCGGAAACGCGAGGATGACGTGATACAGTACGGCTATGTCCTTCAATTCCGCATATAATGCCGCGTCCAAGAAAAACAATTCTTCAACGCTGAAATACGCCGCCAATACCACCGCGCAGAACAGCAAAAATATGCAAAGTTCTACCGCATAGAGCGCATACAACGGCCAGAATTGTTTGATGTTTCGAAGCAATTGGGTTTTCGCTTTATTCTGCCGCCGCAGTGTCTGTTCCCCGTGCGGGCCATTCGGGTGCATCGCCGCCCAGCACGGGCGTCATCCGTTGCCAATGCGGCTGCGTCTCCGATAGTTGCAGCACCGGGCCCAAGTGCCGGAGCGGGCCAGCCGCGGTGTCGGAGTGCACACGCAAACCGTCAAGTTCAGCCGCCGTCAGCCCCATGTCGTCACCTTCACAAGCGACCTTACCTTGGCGGTAAATGAACATGCCCGATTGGCAAAGCGAGACCCGCACGAGATAACTACCACCCTCCGTCGCGCGCTTGGCCAACGCCAGCAAAACACCGTAAGCAGCCAAGTACCCCGTGGTATAGTCGGTGGCCGCCGCCGGCAGCAAGGCTGGCCTATCCGGCAACCCCTCGTGACAAATGCCGGTCACGGTTTGCGCGACTTGCTCCCAGCCGGCGCGATGACTCAACGGACCATCGGCGCCGAAGCAACTGATCGACGTGCAGATAATTCCTGGCCGCTCAGTCGCCAACTGTTCGGGGCCAAAGCCCAGTTTCTCCATGACCCCTGGGCGGTAACCCTGCGAGAACACATCGGCTTCACGCACCAGCGCCTTCAATTGCGCCGCACCCTCGGCACTGGCCAGATCGAGATAGCAACTGCGTTTTCCGTGACTGGTATCGATGACGTGTTCGGGAATTTGCGGCAGGCCCTCGGCGGTGACCATCAGCACCTCGGCGCCGTGTTCGGCCAGCGTCCGCGCCGCGATGGGACCGGCGAGAATGCGAGTCAGGTCAAGCGCGCGAATGCCGCTTAAGGGCCGCTCTCCCGTCGGCATGGGTTCGGGGTCGCTGTCACCGATTTTGATGATTTCAACAATCGGCTTCGCCGCCAACACTTGGCCGTGTGGATGCGCCATCCATTCGGCGTTGGTGCGCACCATGGCACCGCAGGCGCGCACCCCATCGATTGCCGATTCCAGGTCCATGGCGTCCCAAGTGGCAACCGCAGCACTGACCGCATCGGTCGTCGGCGCGCATCCAAGCACCCCCAGCACCCGCTCGCGCAGGTTCGGCAGACCGAAGTGCGGCAGGAACCAGCGCCCATCCTTGGTTGGCCATGGCTGGGTGATTTTGCGCATCTCCATGTGAGCGTCGCTAACAATGGTGCGCCAGTTGCCGTCGGGGTCGGGCCGCTCGGCATAAGCGGTAGACCGCAACGCCGCCGCCGCATGGCGCGCGTCAATAGCAACATCTTGAATACGCCCGGTTTTCAGTTGCCAGAGATCGGAGACCGCGACACCGATGCCGGCCAGCACGGCCGCGCAAGTCGCTCCGATTTTGAAAGGCGTGGCATACACCGGATCATTACCGGATATACGAACCGCATCATTCGCAGGCATACCTCTGCCGCGAACCGCCATGACCTCCTCAAACGCGCTTACCATCACGCTCTCTCCCGACCGTTTTGCATAGGACGGGTATAGTGTCTTGAAATGGAAATGCCTTCAATCCCGGCAGCGCTGATGCCGCCTCAAGGGTCGATCGAAACCGCCATCGGCAAACGCACCCAGGCAAGAGTGCCGGTACCGCCGCTGCGTGGCTCAATACCAATTTCACCACCATGCTTTTTGACCAGCTCTGCACAGATTGGCAGGCCCAATCCGGTACCTTCCTCGTTGGCGGTGCCCTTGCGAGTGGTTTTTATGGATACGTCGAAAACGTTGGGCAATATTTGCGCGTCGATACCGATGCCATTGTCGGCCACGGCGATCTCAATAACCCTGCCCTTCTGCTCTGCGGAAACGGCAACCCCTCCACCAGGCTCGGTGAACTTGATGCTGTTGGATACGAGATTTCGAAGGATCGTCGACAGCGCTTGAGGATCGGTGCGCGCAATGGCTTCACCCGCGTCGGCGACCAGTTTCACGCCCTTGTTGCCAGCGACGGCCTCGAGCTCGCTGAACACTGTCCCGACGACATCCGAGACAACCACATCTTCCCATTCGATCTGCTGACCCTTGATGTGCGATGACGACCATTCAAGCAAGGAATTCACCAACTCAAGTTGGCGTTCAGTGGCGATATTGATGTTCCCGGCCAATTCACCCAGTTTTTCCGGAGATAACTTATCGCGCATATGCGCCAGCATATGGGTCATGCCGAGGATCGGATTCAGTGGACCCTTGAGATCGTGCGAGATGATACCGAAAAATCTGTTCTGGATAGCAATCTCCGTGGCCAGATCGTCCAAACCGTCGAGCATATCGAGATTGAGCGCAACACGGGTATAGAGCTCCTCGGGCAGATAGGGCTTGGCCAGAAAATCATTGGCGCCGTGCTTAATGAACTTCGCCGATAACAGTGCGCCACCAGCAGCGGATACGCCGATAATCGCTAACTTATTGAGGCCATGTGTGCGGCGTAGCGTGGTGATCAAGTCATAACCGCTCATACCCGGCATTTCATGGTCGGTAATGATCAGTCGGATATCGGGCTCGGCTTTGAAAATTTCCAGCGCTTCTTCGCCGGATTTCGCCTCAATGACATTCAACTGATAGCGTTCCAGAAAGCCGGAGCAAAAATGGCGGGCGACGGTGGAATCATCCACCACCAAGGCCTTGATATCACGGTTGCGGATGACCCGCCGTATAAGCTTCAGCAGGTACTCAAGGCTCGACGGATTGTCCTTCAGAACGAAATCCAATATCCCCTTTTCGAGATACCGCTCACGGATGTCTTCATCGAAATTTGATGTAAAAACGATGGAGGGGACATTGTACTTGATGGTGAGGTCCACGGCCTCTCCGTCGTTGGCATCCGGCAGACGTAAATCAACCAACGCCAACGCAAAACTCTCTGCCGCACTATCCAGATGCGCTTTCGCCTCTTTCAAGGTCATCGCCGTAACAATCTCGACGCCAGTCTCGCTAGCAAAGTTCGTCTTGATGACATTGAGAAAAAAGGTCGAGTCCTCGATTACGAGCACACGATTCATACATCTCATCCATTCAAATTTTACATCTTAAGTTACCAAATATGGCTATTTATATATACAAGTAAACCCAAAATCCATATGAATTGATGTTAATCAAGAATTGAAGCGTCGGAAATCTGTCGCGCTGCCGCACTGGCGAGTGCATCGACGCGCTCGTTCTCGGCATGACCGGCATGGCCTTTAACCCAATGCCATTCAACATCGTGTCCGGCCAAAGCCTCATCCAAACGTTTCCACAGGTCCGCATTTTTTACCGGTTTCTTCGATGATGTCTTCCAGCCATTGCGTTTCCAATTGAAAATCCAGCGGGTGATGCCGTCCTTCACATAAGTGCTGTCCGTGGTCATGGCGACACGCCCCTGCCGCTTGAGCGCCTCCAGCCCTTGGATCGCGGCCATCAATTCCATGCGGTTGTTGGTGGTGTCTGGATCGCCCCCCGAAAGCTCTCGCTCGTGATCGCGCCAGCGCAGTAATACACCCCATCCGCCTGGGCCCGGATTGCCCAGGCAGGCACCGTCGGTAAAAATCTCTACAGCGTCATTCGGGTCACTCATGTCGTTGTTTCCAGTCCATAAGAGCCGATGTCACGGACCCCGGCATGAAACCTCAATTTGGTATAATATTCGATAGGGTCTTTGCGGATCACCAGTGCGTCGGCAGGCGTGTTGAGCCAATCATACAATCTGGTGAGCAAAAATCGCATGGCCGCGCCGCGCGCCAGCAACGGCAACACGTCCAGTTCCTTAGGCGACAAGGCGCGGATCTTTTGATAGCCCGTCAACAACCGTCGCGCCTTGGTGACATTGAAGCTGAGATCCGGCTCAAAGCACCAAGCATTGAGACAAATCGCCAGATCATAGGCGAAGGCGTCAGTACAGGCGAAATAGAAATCGATGACACCCGACACCCTGCCGTGCCGAAAAAATACGTTGTCAGGAAACAAATCGGCATGGATGACCCCAACGGGAAGCGCACCGGGCCACTCGGTTTCCATCACCCGGAGTTCGGCGTCCAATTCATCGGCCAAACCCGATTGCACTTCATCAGCACGCCCGCCACTCTGGTCGAGCAAAGGCCGCCAAGACTCGACCGACAAGTTATTCGGGCGCGTCATGGCGAAATCCGCCCCCGCAAGATGCAAAGCCGCTAAGCTAGAGCCCAACTCCGAACAATGTTCCGCTGTCGGGCGCTTCGGCCACATTCCTGGCAAAAAGGTTACCAGCGCTGCGGGCCGGTCACACAGGCGCCGCAGAGCCTCGCCATCACGGCCATGCACGGGTAACGGACACGGCAAACCGCGCGCCGCCAAATGCTCCATGAGACCGAGGAAGAACGGTAGGTCATCGGGGTTCACGCGCTTCTCATAAAGCGTCAGGATATACGGACCCGTTTCAGTGGTAAGCAGATAGTTGCTGTTCTCCACGCCTTCGGCGATGCCCTTGCACGCCATCACCTCGCCGATGTCGTACTCGCATATGAACGCACGCAGGTCTTCGTCGCTGACATCTGTATATACGGCCATGTCCGCGTGTTTAAGGAAATCGTGATGAACTTACAAGCGGTCCGGGGCGGGTTTTCCTTGCTTGGGCGTTCAGGCATCCGTCATACTTTCGCGATATTGGATTTCGGATCCTGGGACAGGCCGAACACAATGATTCTAACAATGCAAAAATTATTGCAGCAATTTGCGTTTAGCGCCGCAATCGGCATTTTGGCTGGCGTCCTGGCGATGCCTGCGGCTTCCCATGCGGCCACGCCCGCTGACGACTTACCCAGCACGGAAGATCAGCCGCCCTCAACACCGAACGCGCGGTGGCGTAGCGGCAAAGCGGTCGAAAATATTCAGCGCGCGCTCTCCGAAATGGGACTCTATCTGGGCCCCGTTGACGGCCATTTGAGCGATGAGACCCGCGCCGCCATCCGCATCTATCAAAAAGACGCAGGCCTGAAGGTCAACGGCAAAGTGACCCGCCAACTGTGGGATTTGCTCAACAATACCGTTAAGGTCCGGCAACTCTTGCAACGGCTAGAACGGGCGCGAAAAACAGGCCGAGACGCGGCACGCCAAGCATTGCTTTCTCATGCGGCGACCCGCGACTTAGTCGACATCCCCAACACCGAGCGCGCCGACCCGACCCGTAACGCCGAGAAATGTTTTGACCAGCCAACCGTACGCTGCCTTTTGCGCGAGGCGTCTGAAAGCGCCAAGGCCGTATTCAGACCGGAGCTGCGCGACTGGGCTTTGGGCGAAATATTGGTCGCCGAAGCGCGGGCGGGCTTGACCGAAAAAGCCATGCAGACTGTAAGGCGTATTCGTGATCCACGTCTGATCATGGTTGCATTGCGAGATATCGCAGAAGCCGAAGCTGCCGCTGGTTCCGCCGAAGACGCGATCGCGGCGGCCGACATCATTCCAGACCGTGAAAAGCGGGCCGATGCCCTTGCCGCCATCGCGGAAATTCAGATCCGACGCAAAGACGCCGACGCCGCCCATAGCACCACGGCAAAGTTACTGGTCGAGTTGGAAAAGATGCCGACTCCTCTGAAACGAGTCGCACTGAGAAGCCGCGTCGCCGTGATCATCGCCCAGAGCGGAGATACCGAGGCCGCCACGCGACAAATGACCGCCGCCGAGTGGGAAGCGCGTGACAAACTCGATGGACTTGAGCAAGGAATGGCACTTGGCTATATCGCCTCGGCGCTCGCCAAAATGTCGAGCCCCGGCAAAGCCATGGCGCTACTCAATGACATCACGTCACCGTCGGAACGCACCTCGGTCCTGGTCAGCACCGCCGAAGCGCAGGTCCGCGCGGGCGACGCCGCTGCGGCGCTGGCCACTGCTGACAGCATTGAAAAGGTGCGCTTCAAAGCCGCCGTACTGGGCCGTATCGCCCAGACCCAAGCAGAGCGCGGCGAACAAAGCGATGCCGAACTGACTGTGCAACTGGCCTTTGCAGCCATCGAAAAAATCAAATCGGCCTATGCCCGTTCCTTCGCTATTTCCCGCGTCGCGCTGGCCATGGCCAGCCTGACGGAGCCAACCTCTGGAAGCGACACCGACAAGGCTCCATTTACCTATGCAAAAGCCGCCGAGACAGCGGCGCAAATTGACGATAGCCGACTTCGGGCACAAACACTTTGGGCCATTGCCGCGGCGCGCAAGATCGCGGGCGACCCTGAGGGCGCGCTTGAGACAGAACGCAACGCCGAAACCGCGACAAATACGATCGTCAGCCGCTTGAGCCGTGTGTGGATGTTCGGCGAGATTGCGCTTGGCCACGCCCGCCAAGGCAATCGAGAGGCCGCTGAGACCGCCTTCAAACGGGGGCTTGAGGCCGCTCGTACTCTCGAAAACGCCTGGGGCCGCAGCCGTGCTATGGCACGGTTAGCAACGACACTTGTCGAAGTGGCTGTGCCGCAACCCGCATTGCTAATTGATGTTCCGAATTAGCCCCTGAAACTTACAACTGGCAATTTGCCCGCAGGCCTTGTCCGCGATTATCCCGTCCTCTACATTTGCCCCAATCAAGCATGGAGGCTCTACCGTTTCGTGACCGCATCTACACAACACTTTGACCCAAACGAGGCTCGGCCCCAATCCAGGACAAAACGATGGTTTTTGTCCTTTGCCGCGCCTGTTGCCGCGATTGCTGCCTTGGCCTTGCAAACCGGGTGCGAGACCGCGCAATCCACGTTTGATAACGTAGCCAGTGTTTGGGCGAAACCCATTGTTTACGCCTGTCCCGACTATCGAGTGCTGCGCGATGCAGCACGTCTGGTAAGCTTCAAGGCAGGGCCTGGGCGGGATTTGGTGGATGTAGATACGGAGGCGCGAATTGGCGATGCCAATTTGGAATGTCTGACCTTCGTCGACAAGGACACGTACAAGGGCCATATGGAAGCGCGTTTCCAGGTTGTGTTCGGCGCGCAACGCGGCCCGGCCAATAAAACGAAGCGGGCCGTCTTACCCTATTTCGTTTCGGTCACTGACAAAAACCGAAACGTTCTCTACCGCGAAACATTCAAGATCGCCGTCAATTTCCAAGGCAACCAGACGACGGTTCGGTTCCCGGGCGAAATGATCAAACTGGAACTGCCCCTGAGCCCGGAAATTCGAAGCTCGGATTACATCATATACACCGGCTTTGCGCTCGACCGCGAACAACTACAGTACAATCGAGACAATCCATTATAAGCATCCCCCTTTAAAGACGCTGCAGAACCCACCTTAGGGGTAGGCGCTTTCCTCTACCTATGGGTAGCTCGGATTGACCTGATCATCAGCATGTGTGAAGATACTCTCAAGCGAGACAGCTTACCCAGTTGACCGTCGTGGGAGAGATCAGTGTAAATCAGTCTGATTTGCATCGGCGCCGAAGGAGCAACCGCCCCGGAAACTCTCAGGCAAAAGGACCGCGACGCAATGGGGCTCTGGAAAGCGGGCGCGTGAAAACCATGATGCATGGGGACACGTTGCTCCACCGAAGATGAAAGCCGCGCCTGGATTTCGGCCGGTCAATCTTTCAGGTACCGAGACAGAGGGGGCACGCACAGGGTTTCGCCGCGCCAAGTTTTGCGGCCTATCCGAAGAGTGCGTGCCTTTTATTGTTTTTGTGAGGTGCCTGATGTCCGATTCTGACCAAGCGACCCTGATCACCACGCCCTTGGATGCGCTGCATCGTGAGCTGGAAGCCCGCATGGTGCCCTTCGCTGGCCACGCCCTGCCTGTACAATACGCCGGCGGGATCATCGCCGAACATACACACACGCGCGAGAAGGCTTCACTGTTCGATGTGTCACACATGGGCCAGGTCGTGCTTTCCGGCGCGGGCGCCATCGACGAGTTGGAAAAGCTGGTGCCCGGCAACATTGCCGGTCTGGCCGAAGGCCGTATCCGCTACACCATGTTGACCAATCTGCGCGGTGGCATCATCGACGATCTGATGGTCGGCAAAGCCGGCGACCATCTGCGCCTAGTGGTCAATGGCGCACGCGTCGATGTCGACCTTGCCCACCTCAGAGACCACCTCGGCAATGGCGTCAGCATCGACTATCGCCAAGACCGCGCGTTGATGGCGCTGCAAGGCCCGGCGGCGGCGGCGGTTCTCTCTGCTCTGAACCCGGCAGTTGCGGAGATGCCGTTTATGTCCTTTCAAGACCTGGTGATCGCGGACAAGACGCTCAGCGTCAGCCGCTGCGGCTATACCGGCGAAGACGGTTATGAAATATCCACTGCCCCCGAAGATGCCGAAACCGTAGCCCGTGCGCTGCTGGACCACCCGGACGTCGCTCCCGCCGGGTTGGGCGCGCGCGATTCGCTCCGGCTGGAAGCCGGGCTCTGCCTGTACGGCCAGGACATCACCGAAGACACTACCCCCATCGAGGCGGGTTTGCGCTGGAGCATGACCAAGAAACGCTTGGAGGCCGGTGGTTTTATGGGGCACGCGACGATCAACGCGCAAGCTGAAGACGGCGCGGACCGCCGATTGGTCGGTTTGATGCCGGAGGGCCGCGCACCGGCACGCCCAGGGGTCGCCATCCTGGGCGCCGACGGCAGCGAAATCGGTACCATCACGAGCGGCGGCTTCGGCGCCACCGTCGGTGGCCCTGTCGCACTCGGCTATGTGCCGACCGATATGGCCGAGCCCGGCACGCAACTGATGCTGCAGATCCGAAAATCACAAGTCCCGGCAACCGTCACGGCATTGCCTTTTGTTCCGCACAATTATTACAAACCCAAAGCTTAGGAGGCTTTCATATGACCACCAAATATTCCGAAGACCATGAATGGATTACCGTCGATGGTGACATCGGCACTGTCGGCGTGACCGATTTCGCCCAGGAGCAACTGGGCGATGTGGTGTTCGTCGAACTGCCTGAAGTGGGCGCTAACTTGGCCAGCGGTGACGATGCCGGCGTGGTTGAATCGGTCAAAGCCGCAAGTGAGATCTACGCGCCGGTATCCGGCGAAATCACCGAGACCAACAGCGTCCTCGAAGATGCACCGGACACCGTCAATTCCGATCCCACGGGTGAGGGCTGGTTTTTCAAGATCAAGCTCTCCGATGCATCCGAACTGGACGGCCTTATGGACGAGGCCGGTTACAAAGCCTTTTGCGACGCGCAAGGTTAACGCTCAAGAATAACGACCGCCAATAGTAGCTCCAAGAAAGCCTAGGGAGGCATTCGTCATGACCCGCGAAACACTCGACCAACTGGAAGCCCGCGACGACTTCATCCGCCGTCACATCGGCCCGACGGACGATGATGTCACCAGCATGCTCAAGACCATTGGGCTCACTTCCTTGGAGGAGTTGATCGACAAGACGGTCCCCAAGGCCATACGTGACGAAACCCCTCTGGCCATCACCAACACCAAGACGGAACGCGGCGCGCTCGACTACCTGCGCCACATGGCCAGCCGCAACAAGGTGTTCACCACCATGATCGGCATGGGCTATTACGGCACCAAGACACCCAGCGTTATCCTGCGCAACGTGCTCGAACACGCGGGCTGGTACACGGCCTATACGCCCTATCAGGCGGAAATCAGCCAGGGCCGCATGGAAGCGTTGATGAACTATCAGCAGATGGTGGTCGATCTCACGGGCATGGACTTGGCCAACGCTTCGCTGCTCGATGAAGGCACGGCGGCAGCCGAAGCCATGGCCATGGCGCATCGGGTGTCGAAGTCCAAAAGCGAGCGGTTTTATGTGGGCGCGGATATCCACCCGCAAACGTTGGCCGTCCTGGAAATGCGGGCCAAGGCGTTCGGGTTCGAACTTATCGTCGGCAATGCCGACGAGGACCTCCCCGACGACGATCTATTCGGCGTGCTGGTACAGTACCCGGGGTCGTGCGGCGCGGTGCGCGATTTGAAACCGGTCATCGACAAGGCGCACGGCATGAAAGCCCTGGCCATTGTTGCCAGTGATCTGATGGCGCTTTGCCTGCTTCGCCCACCGGGAGAAATGGGCGCGGATATCGTAGTCGGCTCATCCCAGCGCTTCGGCGTGCCCATGGGTTACGGCGGACCGCACGCAGCGTTTTTCGCCACCCGCGACGCCCACAAACGCCAAACGCCGGGGCGCATCATCGGATATTCCATCGATAGCCAGGGCCGGCCCGCCTTGCGCATGGCTCTGCAAACCCGCGAACAGCACATCCGCCGCGAAAAAGCGACATCCAACATTTGCACTTCGCAGGTTTTATTGGCCGTAATGGCCGGGTTCTACGCGGTTTATCACGGGCCGGATGGGCTCCGGCGCATCGCCGAGAAAATCCACCGCATGGCGCAGATCACAGCGGAAGGCCTCAGGCAGCTAGGTGTTGAAGTCGTGCACGACGCGTTTTTCGACACCATCACTGTGCGTGTGCCAGGCCAGGCCAATCGCATCGCCGCACGGGCGCGCGAACAGATGATCAACCTGCGTGTCGTCGATAGCGACCACCTGGGGATATCGCTCGACGAAACGACCCGTCGGCGCAATGTCGCCGCGCTTTGGAACGTTTTCGCCACGGGCGCCACCAAAAAGCTCGATATCGTCGAATTGGACACGGAAATCACCGAAAACATCCCGGCGAACCTGCAACGAAGCGTCGACTATCTGGAACACCCGGTGTTTCACCGTTACCACTCGGAAACGGAAATGATGCGCTATATGCGCAAACTGGTGTCAAAGGATATCGCACTCAACCGCGCCATGATCCCGCTCGGCTCGTGCACCATGAAACTCAATCCGGCCAGTTCGATGATTCCCATCACCTGGCGCGAGTTTGCCCACATGCACCCGTTCGCACCGCTGGACCAGACCCAGGGCTATCAGCAACTGTTCGAAGAGTTGGAAGACATGCTGTGCGAGGCCACCGGCTTCGACGCTTTGTCCCTGCAACCGAATGCGGGCTCGCAGGGCGAATATTCCGGCCTTCTGACCATCCGTAAATATCTCGAATCCCAGGGCCAGGGCAGCCGCGACGTCTGCCTGATCCCGGCCAGCGCACACGGCACCAACCCGGCCAGCGCCGTCATGGCCGGCATGCGGGTCGTGGTGGTGGAATGCGACGACAACGGCAATATCGATGTGGCCGACCTGAAAGCCAAGGCCGTCGAGCACAACGAAAGCCTGGCCGCGCTGATGGTCACCTACCCGTCGACGCATGGCGTGTTTGAGGAAGCCATCATCGATATCTGCGATATCGTCCACGAACACGGCGGCCAGGTTTATATGGACGGCGCCAACATGAACGCCATGGTCGGTCTAGCCCGGCCCGGCAAATTCGGCCCCGACGTGGCGCACCTGAACCTGCACAAAACGTTCGCCATTCCGCACGGCGGCGGCGGCCCCGGTGTCGGGCCCATCGGGGTCAAATCGCATCTCGCGCCGTTTCTGCCCGATCATCCGTTGGTGGAGGGCGTCAACCCGGCTGCCGGCGGGCGCGAAACCATTGGCGCGGTGGCGGCGGCACCGTGGGGCTCGGCCTCGATCCTGCCGATTTCATGGTCCTACATGTTCATGATGAAGGGACATGGTCTTAAAAGGGCCACCGAAATCGCCATCCTCAACGCCAACTATATGGCCAAGCGCTTGGACCCCTATTACCCCGTGCTCTACACGGGCCGCGAGGGTTTCGTCGCGCACGAGTGCATCGTCGATCTGCGACCGGTGAAGGAAAGCTCGGGCATCACTAACGAAGATGTGGCCAAGCGCCTGATCGACTACGGCTTCCACGCCCCGACCATGTCGTTCCCGGTGCCCGACACCTTGATGATCGAGCCGACGGAAAGCGAATCCCTGTTCGAGATCGACCGCTTATGCGATGCCCTGATCCAAATCCGCGAGGAGATCGCCACCGTCGAGCGTGGTGAGGTCGATGCCGAGAACAACGTGCTCACCAACGCGCCGCACAGCCATCATTTGCTGTTCGGCCAAGATTGGGACCGGCCCTATTCGCGCGAGTTGGCTTACTTCCCCATTGAGGAGTTGCACGACGACAAATACTGGCCGCCGGTCGGTCGGGTCGACAACGTCTACGGCGACCGCCACCTCGTCTGCACCTGCCCGACCATCGACAGCTACCGGGAAGCGGCGGAGTAAGGGGAAGACAATTATGCAAAGAAATTCACCGGTCATCCGATTGGATGACGCGGATAATGTCGTTGTTGCGCGGAATGAAATTTCGCAAGGAACGCTGGTCGGCGATGAAGATGTTACGACGCTGCATGATGTGCCGGCGGGGCACAAGATCGCGACGCGTACGATCAACAAGGGCGAGGCGGTGCTTAAGTACAACACCGTGATCGGCTATGCGTCCGAGGACACCCAGCCCGGCGCGTGGATGCACAGCCACAACGTGCTGTTCGACGATGTCGACAAGGACTACGCCTTTTGCCGCGATTACCAGCCAAGCGATATTCTGCCCGAAAGCGAACGCGCGCAATTCTTAGGCATCAAACGCGCTGACGGCCGGGTGGCGACGCGCAACTACATCGGTATTTTCGTCACCGTGAACTGCTCCGCCACCGTGGCCCGCAAAATCGCCGCCTATTTTGATGAGGAACGCCTGGCCGACTACCCCAACGTCGATGGCGTGATCCCGTTCGTGCACGAGACCGGCTGCGGCATGGAAATGGACGGCGAGCCCATGGACTTGCTGCACCGCACGCTGGCTGGCTACATCCGACACCCCAATCTCGCCGGTGCGTTGGTCTGCGCGTTGGGGTGTGAGCGCAATAACCTGGGCAGGTTTTTCGAAGAGACCGGCCTGGCCGCCGGCAAGACGCTTAAATCCCTCACCATGCAGGATGTCGGCGGCACCGCGGCGGCCATTGCCGAGGGCAAGGCGATGATTCGCGACATGCTGGACGAAGCCAACGCCATCACGCGCGAGCCCTGCTCGGCAGAACATATCTCCATCGGTCTGCAGTGCGGGGGGTCGGACGGCTTTTCGGGCTTGTCCGCAAATCCGGCATTGGGCAAGGCGATGGATATTCTGGTGCGTAACGGCGGCACGGCCATCTTGTCCGAGACGACCGAGCTTTACGGCGTCGAGCATACGCTCACGGCGCGCGCCGCCACGCCCGAGGTCGGCCGAAAAATCGTCGAGCGCATGGAATGGTGGCTGGACCATACAAAGGGCACCAACACCCAGATCAACGGTCAGGTGTCACCCGGCAACAATGCCGGCGGCATTGCCAATGTGATCGAGAAATCATTGGGCGGTGCGAAGAAAGGCGGCTCGACGGGTTTCATGGCGGCATACAAATACGCCGAGCCGATTGAGGAACGCGGCCTGGTGTTTATGGACTCACCGGGTTTTGATCCTGTATCCGCCACCGGTCAGATCGCCGGCGGGGCCAATCTGGTGTGCTTCACCACGGGGCGCGGTTCGTGCTTCGGGTCCTATCCGTCGCCGACCATCAAACTCGCCTCCAACACGCCGATGTTTGAAAAAATGGCCGGCGACATGGATATCAATTGCGGCCCCGTGATCGACGGCACGGCGACCCTCGATGAAATGGGTGAAGGGATTTTCCGAACCATTCTCGAGATCGCATCGGGCACGCCGTCAAAGAGTGAGGCGCTCGGTGTCGGCGAAGACGAATTCGCGCCCTGGGCATACGGCGTACAGGCGTAAGACCAGCATACCGACAGCTTAGCCGCCAGCAAAGTAGACGCGCCGGCGCGAGCGGTTGCCCTGCCCGAAATAATCCTGCCACCAATCGTCGGTGCGCAAATGGTTGAGCTTCATGGCAGCCCGACCCCGTTTGTTGACGTATTCACGAAACGCGTGATGCGTATAGAGGCGCATGAACTCACCCAGATAGATATCGGCAACACGCGTGTTGCCTCGCACGATCAGCATGTTCTCATCGTTCTTTGTCGTCGACGCGGTCGAGAAATTCGCCGAGCCGCCAACGATGATCGGATCGTCCGACAGCGGATCGATCAGCATGAACTTGTTGTGCACATAGCGTACATGGCTGTTGAGACCGGTCAGGCGCTCGGCCACCCAAGTATCGTACTTGTTGGCCCTGAAGTGCGAGCCAATGGCAAACAGGTTTTCGTCCATGTAGCGAAGATTCCTGATAGCGGCGACTTCCGCATCTTTTTTGGGGCCGGCCCGCATTGGCCGAACCTCCTTTTCCATCAACGCAAACCGCAACGGTGCACTGCCGGTACGGTAGACATCCTTGAAAACGTCATTCATGCCGAAGGCAAACGTCATGAATAGGCCGCCGGACGCCGCCTTGGCGCGCTCGGCATACCAATCGAGCACATCAAGCGAGCCGCGCGGGCTGAAAATAACGCTCGTCCCCTTGGGTGGCAGACCGTTCGGCGTCGGACTTAAGGCGTCGACTTCGGGTCGCAATTCCTGGCCCATGGGGTCCTTGGCGAGCAGTTCCCAATAGGCCGCATACTTGGCGGCAACATCGGCGTGCTCTGCCACCTCGCCGACGTTCGATTGCCCGAAAATGCCGCCCTCTGAAAAATTGATGCCGCCCGTCCACACGGATACCGGCGTCCCGTCCTTGAACCGGACCATGAATTTGTTGTGACTGATGGCCGACTTCATCGCCTTGCGTTGGATGCAACGGCTGGCAATCCGCGCCGCGCGGGCGGCGGCGGCATTGTCGTCACGGGGAAATGCTTTCTTGGCGTCATAGAGAATCTTGAGATCAACGCCGCGATCAACAGCCCGCTTCAGGACGTCTAGAAACGGCTTGTAGCGAAACTCGTAGGCGCAGATACGCAGCGCGTCGCCCGGCCCGGCGGCGTCCACAAACGCCACCATGGCTTCGAACAAGCCGCGCGACAGCCATTCCCAGGCCGGCGGGCCGATGTCTTCGGGGCGCTTGTTGCCGAAGCGCCGTGCGAACTCTTGGCTGGCGGCATTGCCCCGATTGAAGTGGATGTCGTTGAGGCCGTCCTCGGGTGCCTCGGTGCGCACACGCGCGCGCGTTTCCGCGACACTTTTCAGGGCGTCTGGATGTCCCTTTAACGCCACCACCCGGTAGGTGTAGGTATGTCCCGGCTTGGCGCTGTAATCGGACCACATGAAACTTTGTATCGGATGGGCGCGCGTGGAATGTAGCGTGGCCATGGGCAAACCTGGGTCCGTGGCCTCAAAGGTTTTCATGCCGCGCAACCAGTAGGCTTCGTCCTCATCGTGATCGGTGCGATGAATGGCGAACCCGGCAAGTCCACGGCATTTGCGCCTCGGAAAATCCCAACCCAGAAGCACCACGTGGCTCCCGGCAACGACGTGAAGGGTCAATCCGTCGGACGTTTTCTGGATACGCATGGCTTCCTCCGGTTTCCAAGAATGAGAAGAAGAAGTGTATCGCCAATGACCTGAGCAAAGCTACTGAAAGGAGAATTTATTTCAATTTCACACCGGCTGAGCGATGCCGCAACGCGAACGTGACTTAGTCACTGCGCGCTCAGATACAGCGTGAGATATTGCCTGCACGTTGGAGGTGGGACTCAAGGGTATCGTAAGCAATGGAGTCCCCTCATGCGGTATCGACATCACCTGGGTGAAACCTACAACCCGAGCTATTTCCTGGCGGCGCTGGGCAACGGCGGGCTGGCCATTTCGTTTTTCGTCTACCTGACCTTCATGGTGCCGCACAAAGGCACGCCCATCGTCACCTTCGAGCACTTGCTCGCCGCCTTCCAGGCCGGCGGACCGATCATGCAAGCGCTGATCGTATTCGCGGCCATGGGCGTTGCTTTCTTTGCCATGCAGCACTTCCGTACGCTGATCTGGAATATTGTGGAGTACCGCGAGTTTCGCCACACCCCCGCATACGCCAGTCTTCTTAAGGGGCCGGGCGAGGTGATGCTGATGGCCATGCCGCTCACTTACGCCATGACCATTAACGTATCGTTCGCGCTGGGCGCACTGTTCGTGCCGGGCCTGTGGAGCATCGTCGAGTATATGTTTCCCATGGCGCTTTTGGCCTTCGGCGGCGTCGCGGCCTATGCACTGTTTTTGTTCCGCCGGTTCTTCACCCGTATCGCGGTCGAGGGCGGCCTGGGCTCAACCGAGACCGCGCATTTCGGCATGCTGGTGCCAAGCTTCGCTTTTGCCATGATCGGAGTCGGTTTCGCCGCACCCGCCGCCATGAGTCACATCCAACTCACCGCCGCCGCCGGCATGATTCCCGCGATCTTTTTCATCACCGCGGCGCTGTTTTTGGCAGCGATCAAGCTGGTGTTGGGTCTGCGCGGCATTTTCGAACATGGTCTCAGCCGGGCGGCGGCGGGTTCGATCTGGATCTTGATTCCGATCCTCACCGTCACAGGTATCGGCTTGATCCGCTTGCAACACGGCTTGGCGCATCATTTCGGCGCACCATCGGCACCGGCGGATTATCTGATCTTGATTACGGTTTTCCTGTCGGTGCAGTTATTGATCGGCATGCTCGGCCACGCCGCGCTGAAACGCATGGGCTATTTCGCTGATTTCATTCACGGCTCTGAGAAAAACTCCGCCACTTATGCCATCATCTGCCCTGGCGTCGCACTGGTGGTGTTCGGCATGTTCTTCCTGTCGGCGGGACTGGTCGCCACGGGTCTGGTGGTGAAGTTCTCCATCGCCTACTTCGTGCTGCTCGCACCCATCCTCGCCTTACAGGTGATCACCATACGCACGTTGGCACTCCTCAATAGCAAGTTACTGGGGCGTGAGAGCGGGCATGGAGGCGTCAGCCACGCCTGAACTGCGGGAAAAAGCGGCGCGGGTTATTCAGCCAATTCCGGAACCGCGCCGCTTGCTTTTTTCTCTTCCGCCCCGCGCAGCATCACCGCCAGCATGGGTGGGATGATGGTGAGCGTAAGCAGCGCCGAGAGCGTCAAGCCGCCGCAAACCACCATTCCTAATCCACGGTAAAGCTCCACCCCTGCGCCTGGGAACACCACCAACGGCAACAGCCCGAAGATGGATGTCAGCGACGACATGAAGATCGGGCGCATACGGTCGCGGGTGGCCTCCAGGATGGCATCGTTCGGTGTCATGCCGCCGAGGCGCATGTGCTGCAGCGTTTGGTCGACCAGCAAAATGGCGTTGTTGACCACAATCCCCACCAAGATCACGAACCCCAGCATGGTCAGCATGTCCAAAGGCTGATCGACGAACAGGTTGAGGATGGCCAGCCCCACGACTCCGCCCGCCGTCGCCAACGGCACCGATAACATGATGATCAGCGGATACAACAGGTTCTGGAACAACACTGCCATCAGCAGATAGACGATGATAAAGGCCACCAGCATGTTGAACTGCAACGCCGACCAGGTCTTGGTCAGGTTATCGGCGGCACCGGATAGCCTGAGCTTGATGCCGTCCGGCAGACCAGTAGCTTCAAGCTTGTCGATGATCTCGTTTTGCACTTTATCGATTGCCACTTCCAGCGGCATATCCTTGGCAGGCCGGATACGCATGGTGACAGTGCGCGCGCGGTCCAGGTGCCGGATAGCCGACGGTCCCATGGTCACCTCGATATCGGCTAACGAACTGGCCGGCACGACCTTACCGACACCGGTAACGATGGGCAGATTGTCGATGCCCTGTGTCGCCGCCACGGCGCGGTCCGGTCCCTTCAGTGTCAAATCCATGCGCCGGGACCCCACATTGATTTCAGCGATGCGCATGCCTTCGTTGAGCGCATCGATGGTTTGGCCGAGATCGCGGGCCGTCATGCCGGCGGCGGCGAGGCGTTGCAGGTCGGGGGTGATGCGCACTTCGGGCGCGGCCAATTGCAATCCCGGGCGGATGCGCACCTGATTGCCATCACGGCGCGGCAAGGCGCGGCGCAACAGATTGTTGGCGCGTCCGCCGACGCTCAAGATATCGTCTAACTCCTCGCCCGAAATATCGAGATTGATGACGCGCGCACCACCGATACGCCTGCCGAAGATCGACGACTGCGCAACGATGCCACGCATGCCGGGCTCACTGCGCACCGCGCGCTGGATCAACGGCACCAGTTCACTGGCGCGCGACACCTCGTCACTGGACGCGCCGATCAGGGTGAAGTTGCGGAACGCCAGAAAGAAAAAATTGGAAATCGTCGGCGGGTCACCCGGCTTGCTTTCACCGCCATTGACCCTCGACCAATAAGGTTTCACGGCGGCTTCGATGCGCTCCGCCGTGCCGTAGGTGGTTTCCAGATTGAATCCGGGCGGCGGCTGGATGCGGCCCAAGACGAAGTTGCGATTGCCGTCGGGCAGGTAATCCAGCTTCGGCAGCATCAAGTACGTGCCGAGGCCTGTGGTGCCGCACACGCCCAACACCATCAACAAAGCCACGGTACGGCGGCGAATAACGGTGCGGGTGAACGCCATGGCCAGCCGTACGAATCCGCCGGCAAGGAAATCAACACCCGGTATGCGCAGGCGCTCTCCCATATTCTTTGCGCCGCCGTTCACCAGCAACCGGTTGGCCAGCGCCGGGATTACCGTCACTGCCACCAGCAACGACAGCAACACCGAAACCGAAATCGCCACCGCAATATCGCGGAACAATTGCCCGGCCTGCAAATCCAGGATCAACAGCGGCACAAACACGCCGACCGTGGTCAGCGCCGACGCCATCACCGCACCCCACACCTGCCGGGCGCCGACGAGCGCCGCCTCGGATGGGCTTTTGCCCATTTCGCGGTGCCGGTAGATATTCTCCAGCACAACGATGGCCGCATCCACCACCATGCCAATGGCGAACGCGATACCGGCCAGCGAGATCACGTTGAGCGAACGCCCCAACAGCGCCATGGCCACGAAAGCGCCGATGACCGAGACGGGAATGGCGATCCCGACAATCAGCGTCGCACGCGCCGAACGTAGGAACATCAGCAAAATCAGCGCAGCCAGCGTGCCGCCCACATAGATGTTCTGCTTCACCAACGAAATGGCGGAATTGATGTAAAGCGTCTCGTCGTAAAAGATTTCCAGCTTCAACCGCTCGCGCGGCAACAGGCTGTCGTTCAATTCGGTCATGGCTGTTTTCAAACCGGCCATGGTCGAGACCACATTGGCGCCGCTGTCACGAACCGCATTGAGGCGAATCATCGGCTCGCCGTTGAAGCGCCGGCGGCTGGTCGGTTCTTTATAGCCGAACGCCACGTCGCCGACATCAGCCACCGTCACGTTGACCAGGCGCTGGCTGGCATCATCAAAAAAGGTGCTGATCACCACGCTGCGCACCCGCTCGACGCTGGCGGTCTCGGAGTCGGTGCGCACGATATAGCGGCGCTTGCCCTCATCAATGGCACCGGCGGTGATGGAGGCATTGGCGGCACGAAGCGCCGTCACCACCCTGGGGATGGTCAGGCCGTAACGCGCCACCTGATCGGGGTGGATGATGACCTGCAGTTCGCGCCGGCTTCCACCCGAAGCGGATATTTGCGAAATGCCGGGCACGCGTTCCAACCGGTCCACCACCACGTCGTCGACGAATGTGCCGTACTGCTCGATGGGTCGCTTGTTGTCACCGGTTCGTGTGAGCGCAAACCGCGCAATGGGGACATCGTCGGAGGTGGACGTGCGGATGCGCGGCTCGCGCGCCTCGTCGGGCAGATCGGAAACCGCATTCAGGCGGTTCGACACCAGCATGAAGGCGCGGTCCATGTTGGTGCCGGTGTTGAATTCCAGCACGATGCGGGACCGCCCCAACTGCGACTGGCTGGACATGATCTCCAGCCCTTCAATGCCGGAAAGCTGCTGTTCGATGGGGTTGGTGAGCTCGCGCTCCACTTCCGCCGGCGCCGTAGCGCCCCAATAGGTCAGGATCACCAGGACCGGGCGGTTCACGTCGGGCGTCAGTTGGATCGGGATGGTGCGGATGGAAACCACGCCCAGCACGACGACGATCAACACCGCCGCCACGACGGTCATGGGTTTGAAAATGGCGCTTTTGATGATGTCCATTAGTGCGCGCGTCCATACTGGAACAGATGCGAGAGTATAACCCAATCCCGCAACGCAACAGCACATAAACTCGGGACCCGAATATGCGGTCCAGTACAGTTGTCGATACACCTTTCCCGACTATATTAAGCTGGCTTCACTTACTTTCACAGATGAAGGAACATCCATGCCCAACCCCGCCCCGAGGCAACCCGCACTCTTCATTTCCCACGGCTCACCCATGGTGTTGACGAAATCAAGCCCCGGCCGCGACTTCCTGCTTAGTCTTGCATCCCACGTGGAACGGCCGCGCGCCGTGCTTTCCATCAGCGCGCACTACGTAACCCGGAGACCTGAGGTCTCCACAGCGGCGCGCCCGAAGACCATCCATGATTTCGGTGGCTTCCCGCCGGAATTTTACGAAATGCAATATCCCGCGCCGGGCGCCCCCGATGTCGCTGCGGCCACCGCCAAGGCACTTCGCGATGCCGGTATGGAGGTCAGGGAACACCCCGAGCGCGGTTTCGATCACGGCACTTGGGTCCCCATGATACTCGGGTTCCCGGACGCGGACATCCCGGTGGCACAGTTGTCCTTGCAGCCCTACGACGACGCAGCGACACATTTTCGCATCGGCCAGGCCCTAGCGCCCTTGCGCGACGACAACGTGCTGATCATGGCGTCCGGATCGCTCACTCATAACCTGAGTGCCTATTTCCGGGGCAGCCAAGCGCCGACCGAGCCGTGGGCCCAAGCCTTCGTCGATTGGGTGCTTGATGCCGTCAGTGAAAATCGCATCGACGATCTATTGGACTTCGAGACCAAAGCCCCGCACGCCGCCATGAATCACCCAACCACGGAACACTTCCTGCCCTTGTTCGTAGCACTTGGCGCCGCCTCGCCCGGCACCCCCGGCGAACGCCTACATACCAGCATGGACGGCGGCGTGCTGGCCATGGATGCCTATAGATTCGATTAAGACTAAAGCCTCGAGATCGGGCCGGTATGGCGGGGTTATTCGAACGCTGTCCAATGTGGCGTTTGTGAACCGTTGGGGACACCACGCTCTCTACTTGGTCATGCGCGGATTCACCCCGGGTATCCACGTCTTCCTTGCCCGGTGTTCGCCCCCAACAAAGACGTCAATCAATGGATCAAGCCGGTGATAACGGAATTGCTAGGTGGTGCGGAAGGAAAATCGTTGGCAGGATTATGTCTCTTGTTAACCCAAGGAGGACCTTCGCACGCCTATGATGTGACTTCCGGTTTGCGATCAGTTTTCCGACATTTGGCCGTTCAAGCTTGTAGCGCTGGAACGTGCCAGGAGCCGTCGTCAGACTGATTCAGTCAGAACGTCAGCATGTAAACTTAAAAGCGGAATAAAGCACTTCTTAGACGAAACGCTGGAAACTATGCTGCGGGACAACTTCACTGAGCCGTCCAGCCCCCGTCGATGGTGAAGGTTGAACCGGTAATCTGGGCACCGGCATCAGAGCATAGGAAAAATACGACGGCGCCGATGTCGGCAGGCGGAACGAAGGTACCTGAAGGCTGCTTTTCCTCAAGAAATGGCCGAACCATCTCCTCCACAGTAATGCCTTCATCTTTGGCACGCGCCTCGAGTTGGGTTTCGATCAGAGGCGTGCGCACATAGCCCGGACAAACCGCATTGCACGTGATCTGGTCGCCACCGGTTTCCAAAGCAACCGTTTTCGTCAGTCCCACAAGACCATGTTTCGCCGCCACATAGGCCGATTTTTGGGCGCTGGCGACGAGGCCATGAACGGAGGCGATATTGACGACCCTTCCCCAACCATTCTCTCGCATCGTTGGAAGCACATGTTTGATCAAGCGAAACGGCACTGAGAGATTGAGTTCGATGACTCGGTTCCATTCGTCATCAGGAAAGTTCTCAATCGGGGCAACGTGCTGGATTCCGGCGTTGTTGACGAGGATGTCCACCGGGCCCAGGTGCTCGTGAGCCATTGCCACCAAATCATTGGCTGCATCAGGCTCCAGCAGGTCCCCATCACCGACCGCGACCGCAGCCGCCCCTGCGGCATGCATTTCTTCGCCGGCGCGCTCGGCAATTTCCGGTGCATCGATACCGTGAAGAAAAATGCGGCACCCCGAAGACGCCAGACAAAGAGCGATGGCCTTTCCGATGCCGCTTGTCGAGCCTGTAACGACGGCGGTTTTACCGCTCAGATCACTCACGCCGGCGCCAGCCCCAGGATATCTCTGGCCTCTTGAGGAGTGGCCGGCCTGCGCCCGTATTCGCCTGCGATATCAGTGATCTTCGTGACCAATTCCGCATTGGAGACCGCAAGGCGCTCCTTGTCGAACTTGATGTTGTCCTCCAATCCCGTTCGGCAATGGCCGCCCAACTCCAGGCACCACTTATTCACGTCGAACTGATGGCGCGCAATACCGGCTGCGGCCCAGGTCGCGTCCGGCAAGACATCTTTCGTCTCGGAAATCAGGAACTCCAAAAGGGAGCGTCTTGCCGGCAGCGCGTTCGGAATCCCCATCACGAACTGCAGGTGCGCGGGCGCTTTGAGCAATCCCTTCTTCACTAGGTTGGCGGCATTGTAGAGCATGGCGACGTCGAACACCTCGATCTCCGGCTTGATGTCGTATTTCAGCATCTCACTGGCGAGTCCTTCGACGAAATCCACTGGATTCTCGTAAATGCCCTTCGGGAAGTTCACCGAACCCGTGGCCAGCGAGGCCATGTCTGGACGATGATGCAGCATGGCGCCACGTTTGGTCTGGTCTCGCCCGCGCCCGCCGGTGGAAAACTGGATGATCATGCCTGGACAATGCTTCATCACGCCTTCCTGAACCTCGTGATACTTGTCCGGATCCGACGACGGGCTCTGGTCGTCGTTACGGACATGGATATGGACCAGCGATGCACCAGCCTCGAAGGCCTCGTGCGTCGACTCGATCTGTTCCGATGGCATCACGGGAACCGCCGCGGTGTCCTCCTTGGTGGGCAGCGCGCCTGTAATGGCAACGGTAATGATGCATGGCGTGGTCATGTGTGTCTCCCGGCGTGTGTGTTCTTCTCAAACTTTGCAGTAATGGAAGCTCTTGATGGATTTGCGCTCGGCGATTTCCTTCACCAGGGTCAGCAACGGCGTGCGCATCAGGGGATAGTCTGTGTTGATGGGGCCGGCGTCTTTCAGCGCCGAATACTGTGACTCATCGTAGAAGGCGGCGAGCAGGAGATCGTCATCGGACTCGAACGGTCCCCGCGTCTTTCGCAGCCGTTCAATGGCAGGCTCCACCAGCGCCCCGGGGCGTTCGACGATAGGTTCTTCCCCCCTAGTGATACGGTCATAGAGATTGGGCTCGATCTCGCCCGCAATCTCACCATAGCCGCCACGTACGTAAAGCCGCACCTCATCCGGAACCGAAGAAAAGCGTTCCTTGCCTTGGTCAATGGCCATGACGTTAAGCACCGCCTGCGTGACGATGTACTGGGCGAACGGGCTGACGACGATGGGGTAGCCAAGATCCGCCCTCACATGGCCGGCCTCTTCCAAGATCTCCTCGATCCGGTCTTCCAGGCCGACGGTTTCCAACTGGTAGCGGAGATTGGAGATCATGCCGCCGGCAACCTGGTGATGGAAATGGAACGCGTCATATTCGTTGGGCGCACCGATCGGCTTGTCCTCGCGTTCCGCGATATAGCGGATCAGTTCCGCCGCCTCCTCAATGGGTTCGAGGTCCAAGTCAACGTCATAACCCATGCGCCGGATGTTGCGGACCACCTGCTCGGTCGGCGGATGGGATGCGCCGTTTGCGAGGGGTGACGTGGCCGTGTGTATGACTTCGACGCCGCATTCGACGGCGCGGAGCACCACGTAGGGCGCCAGGCCAGACAGGCAGTGGGTATGAATTTGCAACGGAAGATCGCCAATGGCCTGTTTCAAGGCCGGCACCAGCGTGGAGATGCGCTCCGGCCGCAAAAGGCCGCTCGCATCCTTCAAGAACACCCCATCGACGCCGATTTCGATGAGTTCCTTCACTTTGTGTGCGTAATACTCATCGGTGTGGACGGGGCTGTCGGTGTAGACAATGCCTGGCACCACGTGAAGCCCGTGGCGTTTCGCCGCCTTGATGGGAATCACCAGGTTGCGCATGTCGTTGAGAGCATCGTAGGGCGTGTGGTAGCGCATGCCATTCGCGGCGAACCGCTCAGCCGCCAATTCGACGATGTCATCGCTGAAGAACTCGAAGGTGAACAGGCTCTGGCCGCGGGTATGAATGATCAGCGGCGTTTCCGTGACCCAGGTGTTGAGAATACGCATGCGCTCCCAAGGGTCTTCGCGCAGATAGCGGACGCAGACATCAAACACCGCCCCGCCGACAAGATCGATTGCCTCGAACCCGGCACGGTCGAGCTTGGGCGCGATTTCCTTCATCATCGCCGTGGTCATCCGCGTTGCCCATAGGCACTGGTGGCCATCACGAATTGTGACGTCGATTATGCGCACGGATTTACTCATCACGTGAGTTCCTTCATGGCTTTGATATCTACCCAACGCGTATGGACGCGGTTGTTTTGAAAGTCCGGGTGGTCGATCAAACGGCGATGGAAGCCGGCGGTGGTCTCGATCCCCTCGACGACGAAACCATCCAGGGCCACGCGAGCCTTGGCAAGAGCATCTTCGCGATCCTTACCATGAACGATCAGCTTGCCGATCATGGAATCATAATAAGGTGGCACCTGATATCCCTCATAGGCTGCGCTATCGAACCTGACACCTTGGCCAGTGGGAGGACGCCATTTTTTCAACCGTCCCGGAGAAGGTGTGAAACCGTTGGACCAATCTTCCGCGTTGACCCGAAATTCGATGGCGTGTCCACCCGGCTGTATGATCGACGCAAGATTGGGTAAGGTCTCACCGCCCGCGACGCGGAACTGCAAGTCCACTAGGTCAAGGCCAACCCGGGCTTCCGTGACCGGGTGTTCGACCTGGATGCGGGTATTCATCTCGATGAAGAAGAATTCGTCCGTTGTCGGGTCGAGAATGAACTCAACCGTGCCCGCACCCCGGTAGCCGATGCCGGCCGCGAGATCGACGGCAGATGTGATAATGCGTTCACGGACTTCCGATGCCAAAGCCGGTGACGGCGCTTCCTCGATCAGTTTTTGATGGCGGCGCTGCACCGAGCAATCGCGCTCTCCCATGGCGATGGCGTTACCCGCTCCATCGCCAAACACCTGAACTTCGATGTGGCGAACCTCCTCGAAGTATCGTTCGAGGTAAACGGCGCCATCGCCAAAAGCGCTTTCTGCCTCGCGGCTGGCGTCCGCAAACGTAGTGCCAAAATCGGCCGCCTTGTTCACGACGCGCATGCCGCGCCCGCCGCCACCGGATCGTGCTTTCAAAAGCAGCGGATAACCGACCTCCTTGCTCGCCGCCTCCGCATCGGTAGCGGAAACAAAAGCGGTCTCCGATCCGGGAACGACCGGCACATCGAATCTCATGGCAATCTCGCGGGCCTTCGACTTGTCTCCCATGTCGCGGATCGTACCGGCGATTGGGCCGACAAAAACGAAGCCTTCCGCCTCGCACTTGGCGGCAAACTCGGCATTTTCGGAAAGGAAGCCATATCCCGGATACACCGCGTCGCAGCCGGTTTCCTTCGCCACATGCAGCAATGCGTCGGCACGAAGATAGCTTTGCGTGCTCGTCGCCGGACCGATGCATATGCTTTGATCCGCCAACCAGACGTGTGGTGCCGCGCGGTCCGCCTCCGAATGCACGCTAACGCTGGCAAGTCCCAGCGCGCGGCAGGAACGAACCGCTCTGAGCGCGATTTCGCCCCGGTTTGCGATCAAAACGCGCCTCAATAGATGGTTGGATTTGTCAGATGTCACCAAATACCCGCCCGATAAGCGTCTCGTTATGCAAGACGATTGATTTCGAATAATGATCCGTGCATAGTGCGTTCAGTAATTGAGAGCGTCAAGATCGGAATGACCCGCACACCTCACATCAAAAGGCTTCCACCGCTAAATCCCATGTCCGCCGAAACGCCGGACAACCGGGATTGGCGGACGCGCATGGATCACCTCAAGGCGTTGGGTGCCACCGGTAAGGCATTCGCCATCCTCGATTGCGTCACGGCCAATAGCATGCCGACGAGCATGTCGCAGATTATCCGCACCACTGAGATCACCAAACCGAGTGCGCATCGGGTCGTCAACATGCTCTGCGACATGGGCTATTTGGAGCGTGATCAAACGGGCCTCGGGTTCGTCGCCGGCATCAGGCTGGTCGATTTAGCCCAACACACCATGACTTCCGCCGCGCCGCGCGGCCTTCGCCATGCCTTGCTGGAAGAGCTGGCCCGCCATGTGGGCGAAACCTGCAATTACGGTATGCTGTCTGGAGCCAACGTGGTTTATCTGGACCGTGTTGAGTCGCAATGGCCGTTGGGCTTGCGGTTTGATGCTGGCAGTCAGGTCCCGGCACATTGCACGGCCATCGGCAAACTGATGCTTAGTCAACTTCCGGAGAACGAACTCCTCGCCGTTACAAACACCGCGTCACTCGCTCGCTATACGTCGCGAACGCTCACCAACCCCATTCATCTTCGCAAGGCGTTGGCCGAAATTCGGGAAACGGGCATTGGCATCGATGACCAAGAGTTCATGGATGGCGTGGTTTGCATCGCCGTGCCGGTATGCATGCGAGCGGGAAAATGTCTGGGAGGAATTGCCATTTCCGCCCCGGAAGCGCGTATGACGCTGGAGACAGCGCTGACCTTCGTGCCGAAAATGCGCGAGATCGCGGAGCGTTTCGCCATGACCTTTGAGACGGAGTAAAGAAGCGTGACCCTGAGTTACAAAGACGTCGCCGAGATATTGAAGATCATCGATGCCTCGGACTGCGAGGAACTGATCTTGGAACTGGAAGGCGCACGCATGGTCGTGCGGCGCTCCACTGGCGACGGCGGCGTTTCCACTCAAACGCCGCTGCAAACCCAGCCCTCAAGGGCTGAGGCCACGGCGCCACCGACCGAGACCGGTTCGGCTTCTCGTCCCGAGAAGGAATCTTCGCCTTCAACTGGTGAGGCTCCCACCGGTGGTGCGATCATCCGCTCGCCCATGGTCGGTACTTTTTACCGGCGTCCGGCACCCGACCAGGATTCCTTCGTCGAGAAAGGCGATCGGATCAAGGTCGGAGACCCGTTGTGCCTGATCGAGGTGATGAAACTCTACACGACGATCGAATCGACGCTGGATGGCACCGTTGAGGCGATCATGGCCGAAGACGGCGTCCTGGTGGAGTTCGACCAGCCGTTGTTCTCGATCACGGTGGACTAAGTCTGTTCATTCGAAGTTATGGCACGTTTGGTAGATAGAACGTACCCGGCAATCGCCAGGAACAGCACGACACCGCCGTAGAGATACTGAATGTTCAGGGTCATCCCAAGGAACCCGAGCACGCTGACGATCGCAAAAACGCCGCGCTCCCAACCGGTCAATGGCCGGAAAAGATACCCGTAGGATGCAATGGACACGGCCCATTGGATGAAAATGACTTCCCCGATGGCCGGCACCACAGCCCAGGTCAGGTTTGGGAACGACATCAATTCCGGAGAAAACACGAAAGCGAACGGAATGATGAACGTGGTGAGTGCGATCTTCAGGGAATCCCTTGCCGTTGCCAGGAACGACGCACCCGCAAGTTTTCCGGCAGCCAGCACACTGACCGCGACGGGTGGCGTCAGGGTCGAGAACACCGCAAAATAAAAGACGAAGAAGTGCGCCTGCAGGGGCGGCAGGCCGATCTGCTGCATGAACGGCACGAGTGCGAGCGCGACGATGATATAAGCCACTGGCGTCGGCAGGCCCATGCCCAGGATTAAGGACACGATCATCGCGCCCAGCAACAATACCAACTGCGATTCCGGCAAGTACTCGATCAGCGCCGAGCCCAATCGCCCAGAAAGGTTGGTGGTTAGCATCACTTGGCCCAAGGGGCCGACGGCAATAAGTAATAAAGACAGGATGGCAACCAGGTAGAAACCTTCCTCGACGGCGTCGTAGAATTGCTTAGCGGTCGGCCGGTACTTGCCCTGAAACAGCGAAAGCCCAACGGCCAGCACGACGCCCCATAGACCAGCGATCGCCGGTGAGCGGTAGCCGAGCAGCATCCACAACACGACGCCGAAGGAAATGATAAAGGTCGGCAACAAGCGTTTGATGCGCGTGGTATCGACCGTTTCCTGCAATTTCGGCAACTGGAATCGCTTTGCATAGACGACGACGGCGATGGTGACCCCGACAAGGTAAAGCAGCCCGGGGATCAGGGCGGAAAGCGCTACGTCGATATAGGGCTTGTTGAGGAACGAAGCGATGATGAAAGCCGCCAGCCCCATGATCGGCGGCATGATCTGCCCCGCCGTGGATGCCGTCGCCTCGATGGAGCCGGCCATGGATGGTCCATAGCCGTATTTTTTCATCATCGGGATGGTCAATCGTCCGGTGAGCACGACATTTGAGACGGCTTGCCCCATGATCGATGAGACAATTCCGGATCCGATGATCGCCGGACCAGCGGCGCCGCCGGCGATACGCCGGCCCGTGAGCTTGCCGACGTCGAGCACCATGTCGAGCATGCCGACGCCCAACAAGATGGCGGCATAGATGATCAGGAAATAAACCGAATCCGCGGCCACCTGCGCCAGATAGTAAAAGCCCTGGTTGGTGCCGAGCCCGATGTAGTTCATGACAAAGGTATGGTCGTACTCTGGCGTCATGAACAATGGATTCTCGATCAGATAGCCGAGGAAGAAATAGGCGATAGAGATGGCGATGATGCTGGTCAGCAACAGGCCCCAATGAATCAAGGTCAGGGACAGGATCGAAATGGTCATCAACCAGCCGAAAATCATGTCCGTATCGTTAAAGAACGGCTGAGTCTGTTCCAGGGTAACGGCGTTGATGCGGACATAGCCCATGGCAATGCCGCTGGTGACGAGCGCGAAGATGGCGAAAATGAGCCGAACTTCGAAGAACCGCCCCACCATATCCTGAAGCTTCTCGTCGCAGAGCTTGCGGATTGCCACTAGGCCCGTCATCAAGCAAGTGCCAAGAATGAAATTGGAGTAGTGTTCGGCAGAATTCTTCAAAAACCCGAAGGCCGCGATGCCGATATAGACCGTCAACATGCACCCAATGATCAGGTAAGGCACGTCGACGGCGATCCGAAGTTTCTTCCACCTGCTCATGACAGGAGTTCCTTGGGCCTGTCCCAGGGTGCAAACCCCAGGCGAAAATCAACATTAAAGAAAGAGAACGGAGGGAGACGGCCAAAGCTGATCGAACAGCCTTATGTCCGTCCCCCTCCGGGAGAACCGTTTTGCCTATGCCGGCCTTAACCCTTCGGGTAGGTCATCGGGCTGCATTTTTTCGTCTGGTCCCACCAGCCGAGTTCCTTGTAGGCGCGAATGGCACCGGGGTGGGTGTTCTCTTTGGAAAGACCGCAGGTCATCAATTCCGGTGACCACACCCGCCACAGAGCGTGCAGGGATTTCATCTTCGGTGCGATCTTGGCGACCGCCATCACGGCCTTGTAAGCCTTGTTCTCGTCAAAGGTCGGATGCACGGCGGCATATGCACGGTTGACGCCGATGCCCAGCGGTTCGGTCTGGTGCGGCAGGGTGTTCGGCGGCAGGTTGACGTGAATCCATGTGGCCTGGAACTTCTTGTTCAAGGCCTCAATGTCATCCTTGGTTACGCCGATATAGCACATCTTCTTACCCGTCGCCTCAAGTTGACGGACTAGCCCCGGTATCATGAATTCCTTCATGTTGGGCTCGGCGCCGATCGGCACGATCGCGGCATCGGTGGCGCCGTCGATCAGTTGCTGGGTCAATTGACCGGGCGTCATGTGGCGAATATCGGCGTTCTTCGTCGTCACCCCGAACACGTGCTCGAGCAGCAGACGCGGGAAAACGCCCCAATCGGATTGGCCGCGGAGCCCCAACGAAATCCGCTTGCCCTTGAGATCACTCATCTTCTTCAGGCTGCAGTCGAAGGTGCCGAGGAACTTGCCTTGACCCCACCAGGTCTCACCGTAAAGAATCTTCCAAGGAATCTTAACCGGTTCCGGCAAGAACTCTTTCATCTCGGGCGAACCGCCCGCGTACGCGACCTGGATCAGCACGCCCTCGGTCTTGAAGATCGAGTTTTTCCATTTCCGTTCGGTGCGGCCCATCTCACGGATATTGTACATATAGCCAGGCGTTTCCTGTGGTAGCAGGATGACGTCGGAGCCGGATTTGATGAGCTGGTTCATCATGATGGTGTCGCCGGCCATGGGGCCACAGCCAAATGGGCATAACAAAATTGGAATCGATTCCGCAGCTTTCGGGCTTTCCACCGCGGACATGGTCGCAGCGCCGGCAATCACGGCAGCGCCAACACCGTAGCGTAGTTTACGAAGTAATTTCATGATCAATGCCTCCCTTTGATCTTTCAGTCTTAACTCTTGCCCTCGCGTGCCGACGCCCGACACGATGGAACGAGGGATTACTTATCAACGGTCATGGTATATTGACCGTGATTATGGCCGATCATCACATCGACCAATGTCAATTGGTTGACATCTGTTTTTCGATACTAAAAGTATCATATTTCGGACGCATGCGAGTCAATAGGGATCAACAGATCGGCGGGAGACATCTTGGATGACGGCATCTTCTGAACCAATGTTTGATCCTATGTTCGACGTCGAGGGCCGGGTTTGCTTGATCGCGGGCGCTTGCGGCGGGCTTGGCCGCGCTATCGTCAGAGGTCTTGCTGAACGGCGCGCCAATCTGGCGCTGTTCGACATCAACCGAAAGGGCTTGGAGACATTGGCGGCGGAAATCCCAAATGCCGTAGCACTGCCCGGCGATATCACCAACGAATCGTCGCTCCGTGATGCGGTGGCGCAGACCGTCGCGCACTTCGGACATCTCGATCATGCCGTCAATGCGGCCGGCGTGCTACCCATTGCACCGACGGAGACGCTCGACGAGGCGACCTTCCGGCACTGCATCGATACCAACATTACCGGTGCCTATCTGTTCACCAAGGCAATGGCGGGGGCCATGACCGAACATGGCGGCCGGGTCGTTCACATCGCCTCGGTTTCGAGCTTCGTCGCCAATCCCAACTACGCGGCCTATGCGAGTTCAAAGGCGGGACTGTCGCAGATGGTCCGGGTCATGGCGCGCGAATGGGCTTCACGGAATGTCCTGGTTAACGCTATCGGGCCGGCACTCACCTTGACGCCCCTGACCGAGGACTACCTATCAGACCCAGATTTTCTCAAGAACGCGGTGGCCTCGATACCCATGGGACGATTGGGAGAGCCGGAGGACTTGGTCGGAGCGGTACTGCTGCTGCTCGGCCCCGGCGGTGCTTTCATTACAGGGCAGACGATCTACGTGGATGGAGGGCGCACCCTTGTCTGAGAACCCGGACGCCGCTCTTGGCGGCAAAAGTGCCGTCGAACTGCGCGGCCTCCTGGCCAATGGCCAAGTTTCCGTCTCCGATGTCATCGCCGTGCATGAGGATCGGATCGCCCGGTTCGAAAACCAAGTCGAGGCATGGCAGGTCCGCGACAAGGCCTTCGTCGAACGCCAGGTCATGGCGCTGGAATCAGGCCCGAAACATATGCGTGGACCGCTTTTCGGCATGCCAGTCGGCATCAAGGACATATTCGACACCGAAGACCTGCCGACCGCTTATGGTTCGGAGGTCTACGCCGACAATCGGCCGGCTGCCGATGCCGCCTGCGTCGCTCGCTTGCGCGAAGCCGGCGCCGTCATCATGGGTAAGACGGTGAGCACCGAATTCGCCTACTGGAAAGCCGGCAAAACACGCAACCCGCTTGACTTGACCCGCTCGCCGGGCGGCTCCTCGTCGGGGTCCGCCGCCGCTGTGGCTTGCGGCATGGTCCCCCTCGCCATCGGATCACAGACGGCAGCCTCGACTATTCGTCCGGCCGCCTATTGCGGCATCGTCGGTTTCAAGCCGACCCGCGGGTTGATCAGCCTGGCCGGTGCCAAGGCATTGGCCAATTCACTCGATACAGTCGGGGTGTTCGGGCGCGACGTTGCTGACGCGGCCTTGATCGCCAGCGTCATGATCGGTGACGAGGCGATGATGACACTCGAAGCTCCCTGCGAGCCACCCAGCATTGCGCTGCTCAAAGCACCTGAATGGCAGTCGGCCGATGATGAAACACTTGCGACCGTTCATGCCGCCGCTCAACGGGCACGCGAAGTTGCCAGCGCTTCGGTCTTCGAAGGGACCGTGCCGGACGCGTTCGCGCCCTTGGCACAGATCCAGACGCGCATCATGGCTTTCGAGGCGAGCCGCGAACTTGCCCACGAGCGCCGCGCTCATCGCGACCGGTTGAGCCTGCCGTTGCGGGAATTGTTCGAACAGGGCGACAACATATCGGCTGCCGATTACGCTGAAGACATGAAGATGCGCGAGACTTGTCTGCGTGAGCTGGATGTTTTATTCGGCGACGCTGATGTGCTGTTGGCGCCGAGCACGCATTCTACGGCTCCGTTGCTTGAAAACGGAACCGGTAATCCGGACCTGTGCCGAGCCTGGACCTTGCTTGGATTGCCGAGCGTCACCATCCCTTGTGGAACGGGGGAAGACGGCTTGCCACTTGGCTTGCAAATAGCCTCGCGCCCCCGTTCGGACCACTACTTGCTGCAAATTGCCTATTGGTTCGAAACCCTATTGGACACCTCGGAATGATGTTTGCGGATGCAATGGCGCTGCTGCCCGATGCCGCAACCCTTGTGATCGCGAGCCTAGTGGTTTTCCTAGGCGGCTTCTTGCGCGGCTTCATCGGATTTGGCGGCGCATTGATCATCATTCCGGTGCTCGCCGTCATGTTCACGCCGCGCGAAGCGGTGGCCATCCACCTCATTATGGAAGTACCGGGAACCCTGCAACTTCTGCCCGTGGCCTGGCGTGATTGCGATTTCAAGGCCGTCACACCGACGATCATCGCGATCGCTATCGGCACGCCAGCCGGTGCCTACCTGTTGGCTAGCCTGGACCCCAGCGTGATGCGGACGGGAATTGCCATTGCCGTGCTGCTCATCGTCGCGCTACTCGCCCGCGACTGGCGATATCCCGGTGTCATTGGTCCCGGCATGATGGCCGGCGCCGGGCTCGCCGGTGGGTTCGCGCAAGGATCAACCGGTATGGGCAGCCCGCCAATGGTGGTGGTTTTGGTGTCGCGCGGAGACAACGCCGACACCACCCGGGGCAACGTTTTAGCCGTCGCCGCCGGACTGATTGCCATCGGTGTTCCCATGCAATGGGCCTACGGAACGCTGACGGCCAATGCTTTTTTCCTCGGCTTGCTCGCCAGTCCGATTTACGTGCTGGCGACGTTTTCCGGATCGCGCTTTTTCAACTGGGGGGGCAATCGGATATATCGCCGTGCGGTCCTGATGCTGCTCGCCGCCATGGCGATATATACGCTGGTCGGCAATGCATGATTATTTTCGAGACCCAGCGCGCACCTTCGGTCGGAAAAACGGGTAGAATGAGTTTGAACCAAAAACCGAAAAGGAGGGAGCGTGCCAAAAGGGACCGGTAATAGCCTTCCGAATGACCAGGAAATGTTCCTGGCAACGCGCCCCGGCCGCGGACATCCGCCGAACCTGTTTTCCGCTCTGGATGACGAGGTATTGGCGTCCTTCGAGGCCGTATGTTCAAAAACCAAATTTGAGATCGGTCAACAGTTATTCTCACAAGAGGACGAACACAGCTACATATATATCATTATCGACGGCTTGATTCAGACCTACTATGTCGCTCCGACCGGCCGCGAGGTGACGCTCGGTTATTGGTCGGCGGGAGACCTGGTCGGGGGGCCGGACATATTTGGCGGAAACAGGCATGTGTGGTCGGCGGTTGCCAATCAGCCTTCCCAGGCCTTCGCGATAACGGGCACGGCGTTGCGAGCATTTGCGTCGCAGCACCCAAGTCTATCGAATTGGCTCGTCGACGCTCTGGGTTTCAAGCTTCGTTGGTTGTCGGTCCTGTTTCAGATTCAGGGTACGGATCGCGTAGAGGATCGCCTCGCAAAACTTCTCTTGCTGTTGGCGGAACATTTCGGTGAGCCGCAAGGACAAGGCGTCCTCATAAGCACGAAAATTTCACAGTCCGATCTTGGCTCTATGATCGGCGCGTCACGGCAATGGACCAACCGGGCCTTGCGGCTGTTTCACGAGAAAGGGTTGCTGGCATTCCAAAGCAGGTACATGCTTCTGTCCGATCCCGATGCAATTCGTGAGCATCTGCGAACAAAAGGCTCCGCCCAACAATCAGCATCGCGGCGGCGATGACGGCAATGTCAATTGATTGACAGTGCAGGCGCTGCCGATCCCTCATAATTGGGCCTCCTGGTTTGCGCCAGCGCTAACACGATGGGAGGAAACATGACAAAAACGATGCTTTTCGACACCTGGGGAACCTTGGTCGACAATTATTCGATCGCGGATGTGATCGAGCAGTATGTCTATGAGTCGCACACCGCCCAGAAAGTCGCGCAAGATTGGCGATTCCAGCACAAATGGGCGATGTTTCATCTGACGCTCAGCGATAATTTCGTACCGCACCCCGGCCTCAATGAGGCCTGTCTCCGCTGGGCCTTGGATTTCCACAACGTGAAACTAAGCGACGCCGAAATCACAGAGATAAACGAGCAGTATCACAAGCTGCGCGCCTACCCCGATGTAATCGGTGCGCTGAAGGATTTGAAGGGCCAGGGTTGGGTAATCAAGATCGTCGCGAACCCAACCAAGAAGATGATCGAGGATCACTCCAAGTTCGCCGGCACTTATGAGTATATCGACGAGATCATCAGTTCTGGCGAGGAAATGCATGCGTTCAAGCCGTCGCCCAAGGTCTATCAGATCGGCATGGAGCGCGCAGGATGCCCGAAGGACGAAATCCTCTGGGTGACCGGCCATCAGTGGGAAGCCTTCGGCGCCGTTCGGCAAGGCTTGCGCGTGGCCTGGACCAACCGCGCCCGCCAGCCGAAACTCCGGATCGGCATCGAGCCAACCTATACGACCAAGAACCTGCAGGAACTGGCGGATATCCTGGCTGCGGAATAATAGGTTACTCTCTGTCGCCCGAGCTTAAGTACAGCCAATCGACGAGTTCTTTGACTTTGCCCCTCGGCTCGCCATTAAAGACATTCCGGCAAGATTGACGTGATTTCGCGAATGTCCGGAAGCCGAGCACAAATGAGCCTAAGGCTGAAAAGGGTCAACAGTGCCCGTTCCAAACTTGGGAAAGTCAGTTCCGCTTATGCCTCCAGCAGCGGAAATTTGACATTAAGACCACCGACTTCCGTAAATGGCAATTTGCAACCCATAAACCGATAGCCAATCTTCGTCCGCACCTAAGGCAGAATCAGTCGTTATGCACGGGCTCGAATACTCTTCCTTAAAAGCTCCGGTGGAGCGATTAAGGGAGGTTATTCACCGGAGGACCGTACCCACGTCTTCTGCGCGGCTCAAAGATAGACGTGGATGGCCGGGTCACGCCCGCCCATGGCGAGGTTGGAGGGTTTGGCCGCAAATCGCTATTCCCGGAAAGCTCCAACAACGTTCGCATATGTTCTGAAACCAGATCAAACGCGACTTAGCTTAGGTCCGGTTCGCGGCGTTTGGGGTTTTCAACACGGTATCGGCGCCGTTGCCAGCGGATGTAAATGACATCAATTTCCGGCTTTTGTGTTTGATCTCCCGCAGGGCTAGGCGGTCAGGCTTGCCGCCAGCTCCTTGAAATCGGCGACAATCATATCCGGTTGTGCGGGCCAGCCGCCAAACGGGCGTTTGCGGCGGTCGATGAAGGCGGCTCGCATGCCGAAGGTTTTGGCGCCGACGCAATCGAATTCGTGGTTGGCGACAAAAAGGATGTTTTGGCGTTCCGCGCCGATGATGTCTTCCGCCGCCGCATAGGTTTTCCAGTGCGGCTTGAAGTAACCCGCTTCCTGCACGGAAATGGTCTCATCCATGGCGAAGCCGATGTGCGGCTTGGCGGCCTCCAACATGTCGCGGTCGCCGTTGGAAAGAATGGCCAACCTGTAGCCGCTGTCGCGCAAGCGTTGCAGCGCTTCGATGACGTCCGGGAAGGGTTTCAGCTTTTCGATTTGGCTGACCAGCCAGCGCACCTCGTCTTGGGTATGCGCAATGCCGGCTCTGTTCATGACGTGCTCAACGGCGCGGTGGCCGATCGTGCGGTATGGCGTGTGCCCCTGATCCATAAGCGCGTCGATCATCGAGTTCTCAAAATGGGTCCGCCGCCACCAAGTGACGAAGCTGTTGGGCTTGCCGGTCCAGCCTTTTTCAATGAGGAACGGGCTGACGGCCTCGACCAATCCACCCTGCATATCGACCACGGTGCCGTACTGGTCGAACACCAGCCACGTGATGTCTCGTTTCAACGTGTCCGGACTGATCATGGGCGGCTCTCCGGTTGTGAAAGGTAAGAGTTACGGTGAAGGCAGCGTCACGGTGGTGCCGTCGGGGGTCGCGCCGTCGGGGCCGATCACGCGGTTGCGGCCCGATTCCTTCGCCGCATAAAGATTTTCATCGGATCGATTGAGCGCACTCAAGATGTCTTCGTCATCCTTGAGCGCCGTGGCGACACCGAAACTCGACGTGAAATGCAACACGCCGGACGGATGGGCAACGGCAGTTTCGCAAAGCGCGATGCGGACTTTCTCGGCCACCAGCATTGCTTTCTCGATGGGTGTCTCGGGTAACACAACGGCAAATTCCTCGCCGCCCAGCCGGCCCAGAATATCCGATTTGCGTAAATTTTCGAGGCACGTGCGGGCGAGGGCGCGAATCACCTCGTCGCCGACGCCGTGGCCATAGGTGTCGTTGACGGCCTTGAACTTGTCGATATCGAGCATGATGACGCTGAGGTCGCCCTCGTATCGGCGGAAGCGGTCCATTTCCGCTTCGCCGAGACTCAAAAAGCTGCGGCGGTTGTGGCATCCGGTTAGGGGATCGGTTCTTGCCAGATCGATCAATTCCTGTGTTTGACGGGACATGCGGCGCAGCATGGGAAGAAAGATCACGCCGCCAATGACCAACAGAACAACCAAGATCGACCCGGCAATGGCAGCCACCGCGGTGCGCATCATCTCGACGTGTGCCGCGTGTTCGCTCTCATATTGCATCGCCAGGGCTTCGAGACCGGCGACAACGTCCTTGCCGGCATCCCCGTACAGTTCTTTCAGATAGCGCGCTCTGGCCAAATCTTCGGACCAAGGACGGGTGACGATTTCGTTGGCGGCGTAAAAAAAACGGCGCAGTTTTTCATCCAAGAAAAACGGCGCATCGAAATTTATCGTGTCGATATTCGGTGAAGTGGGCTCGGGAATACCGTTCTCGGGATCACCTTGTGTGAGGGCTTCGTGCGCCGATTTCAGCGCCTTCATGGCATCTTGGGCTTGCGTGCGGGCATTGGTATCATTGCCGTGGGCATAACCGACGGCGCTGCTGCTCTCCCAGCCGTGCCACTTTTGTGGATATGCCGCCCGATACGATGATTCGATCAGCGATCAAATACCCTGCAATCACCAGCGCGCCGATGACGGCCAGGCACAGGATGAAAATAATAGAAAACTTCCTGACGTCGTTTTGCGGCGTCATAGCCAGTCTGTCCCCCAATCGGCCCGCAAGCATGTTTTTATCATTTTGGCCATGTTAACGGCCAGAACGGGGAGGACCAATGGAAATATTGTAACGCGTGTTCCTAATAGTTCAGGAAACTGCGCAATTTCCGAGACCGGCTCGGGTGTTTCAGCTTTCTGAGCGCCTTGGCTTCGATCTGGCGAATGCGTTCGCGCGTGACCGAGAACTGCTGGCCGACTTCTTCCAGCGTGTGATCCGTATTCATCCCGATGCCGAACCGCATACGCAAAACGCGCTCTTCACGCGCCGTCAACGAGGCCAGCACGCGGGTCGTGGTTTCGCGCAAATTGGCCTGAATAGCGGCGTCCAAGGGCTGCACCGCGTTCTTGTCTTCAATGAAATCACCGAGATGGCTGTCTTCTTCGTCGCCGATGGGGGTTTCGAGCGAGATCGGCTCCTTGGCGATCTTCAGCACCTTGCGCACTTTGTCCAAGGGCATGGAAAGCTTGTTGGAGAGCTCTTCCGGTGTCGGTTCGCGGCCGATCTCATGCAGCATCTGGCGCGACGTGCGGACCAGTTTGTTGATGGTCTCGATCATGTGCACGGGGATACGAATGGTGCGGGCCTGGTCGGCGATAGAACGCGTAATGGCCTGCCTGATCCACCATGTGGCATAGGTCGAGAACTTGTAGCCGCGCCGGTATTCGAATTTGTCCACCGCCTTCATCAGTCCGATGTTGCCTTCCTGGATCAGGTCCAGGAACTGCAGGCCGCGGTTGGTGTACTTTTTGGCGATCGAGATAACCAGCCTGAGGTTGGCCTCGATCATTTCCTTCTTCGCCTTGGTGGCCTCGCGCTCGCCTTTTTGCACGGTGCCGACGATGCGCCGGAATTCGGTGATCGGCAGTCCGGCTTCTTGCGAGACGTCGCCGATGGAGGTCCGGGTTTTCTTGATGTCGTCCTTGTAGCGGGTCGAAAAGCGTTCCCAGGCTTTGGTCTTTTTGCCGACACGCCTGATCCAGCCGGGATCAAGCTCGTGGCCGCGGTATTCATCGAGGAAATCCTCATGCTTGACCCTGGAACCCGTGGCCATGCGCAACAGTTTACCCTCCAGGCCCAGCAACAACCGGTTGAGATCGTAAAGCTGTTCGACCAGCTGTTCGATGCGCAGGTTGTTCAGGTGCACCTTGTCCATCAGATCGATCAACTCGTGGCGCAGCTTGTTGTAGCGTTTTTCCTGCGCGGGCTTGATTTCCCCGCCGCTCTGCATGGCTTCCAGGCGGGTCAATTGCAGCTTGTGCAGCTTCTTGTAGGTTTTGTTGATCTGCTCGAAGTTCTCGATCACTTCAGGCTTCAGTTTCGCCTCAAGCGCGGCCAGCGACAGGTTGGCTTCGGCGTCGTCATCGTCGTCGTCGTCGCTGTCACCTTCGGTGCTTTCGCCTCCTTCGGCGTCGCCATCGGCTTTCTTCGGCTCGGCATCGGTTTTGGCCTCAGGCGCGGCCTTTGCCGGTTGGGCGTTTGCACCCTCGGCATTTTCGCCTTCGCCGCCCTCACCATTTTCACCTTCTTCACCGTTCTCGTTCATGTTGGCTTGGCCGGGGCCGCCGCCATGAGTGGCTTCCAGATCGATGATATCGCGTAGCAGAATTTCTTCGTTAATCAGCGCGTCGTGCCATTGCACGATGGCGCGGATGGTCAGCGGGCTCTCGCAGATGCCGCCGATCATCATTTCACGGCCGGCCTCGATACGCTTGGCGATGGCGATCTCGCCTTCGCGCGACAGCAACTCGACCGAGCCCATCTCACGCAGATACATGCGCACCGGGTCATCCGTGCGGCCAAGATCCGACTCGTCGACATTCCCCGATGCTTTGGCGGGCTCCGCTTCGGCAACCTCGGTCGATGCGGCGGCGTCTTCAGCCTCTTCGTTTTCGACCACGTTGATCCCCATCTCGGAGAGCTGGGACATGGTGTCTTCGATTTGCTCGGAGGAAACCTGATCCGGCGGCAGGGCGGTGTTCAGATCGTCATAGGTGACGAAGCCCTGTTCCTTGCCTTTGGCGATCATTTTCTTGACCGCCGCGCCCAGCGTGTCGATCAGAGGGGCGTCGCCGCCTTCTTCCTGACCGGTTTGTGCCTGTGCCGTTGCTTGTGCTTTTGCCAATGTATCAATCCCTAGTCAAAGGCATCCGTTTGGATATGTTAGGTGCCAAAATCCACGTCACTGAATCTACGTTCCCAAACCCCAGTTCCCGAACCTAAGTCCCCGTTTGGGCATCGTCGTCTTCGGCCATGAGGGCCAGTTTGTGTTGCATCAGCATACGTAGATGCCGGGAGGCTTCTTCCGAAGGGTTTTCCCGGCTGACGCGCTTTGCTTCCTCGATCTCTAGAACCAATTCTTCACTGCGGATAATCCGCCACGATTCCCTCCAACCGGAGAGAACCAAATCGCGTTCTGCATCCGGCCGCGCAAAAAACATGTGACCGTTATCGTCCGGACTCAAGATGCGATCCAGAATAACCGCATATCCACTCTGGTTAAGGTGGGTAATCAAGCCGGCCGAATCAAGCCCTGGGTTCTCAGCCAGCGTGTTTAAAACCTGTTGGCGGAGATTGTCAAGCTCTACAGCGGAAAACTCTATGGTTCCAAGGGCTTCGGCCATTTCGTCAAAGTAGTCGGGATGATTGATCATGGCCGCCAATAATGCCGTCTTGCGGATCTCCACAGCATCTAGGTGACGGCGCGCCTGATCGCCCGAAATATGTACATTGGGCGCATTCGTCTGGTTGTTGCGCCAACTGCCGCCCCGGTTTCCACCGCGGTTTCCACCCCGGTTCCCCGACCAGCTGCCGCCACCGGTGCCATTAGGCCAAAGGCGCTCGCCGAAAAGGCGCGAGAAATGCGCCCGCACGGTGCCGTCCTGGATACGCCGGGTTTGATCCTTGAGGCGCGCTTCGAGCCCGGCGCGCGCTTCCGGCGCCGATGGCATGCGTCCGCCGCTCTCCAGTTGCCACAACACCTCTGAAAGCGGCTGCGCCTCGTCCAGCACGGTTTGCATGGCATTGGTGCCGCCGGATTTGACCAGGTCATCGGGGTCTTGGCCTTCCGGCAACGTTGCGAACCTGAGCCCATAGCCGGGTTTCAGGTGCGGCAGCGCGCGTTCGGCGGCCTTGGCGGCGGCGCGCCCGCCCGCCGCGTCGCCGTCAAAACACAGAATCGGCTCGCGCACGATCTTCCACAGCAGTTGGATTTGGTCTTCCGTCAAGGCCGTGCCCAGCGGCGCCACCGCACCGGGGAAGCCGGCCTGCGCCAGCGCGATGACATCCATATAGCCCTCGGTGACGATCAGTGTCTCGTCCTTGCGTGCCGAGGGCGTGGCCAAATGCAGGCCATACAAGGTGTTTCGCTTCTGGAACAGCGGCGTTTCCGGTGAATTCAGGTATTTCGGCTCGCCATTACCGATGATGCGCCCGCCGAACCCGATAATGCGTCCGCGCCGGTCTTGGATGGGAAACATCACCCGGCCCCGGAAGCGGTCATAGGGATCGCGCGGCGGGCCGCCCCTATCCCCCCGGCCATAATCGTCAGGTTTGATCACCATGCCGGCGGCGATCATCAGATCTTCGTCGACGTTTTCGCGCGCCAGGGCTGTTTTCATGCGGTTTCGGCCCTCCGGCGCATAGCCCAGTCGAAAGCGTTTGATGGTCTCGTCGCTCAAGCCGCGTTGTTGCAGATATTCCAGCCCGGGCCGGCCTTCCGGCATGCGCAGCGTGCGCTCGAACTCATCCGCCGCCAGTTCGACGACTTCCAGCAATGTTTGGCGTTTTTTCTGGCGCTCGCGTTCTTCCGGCGTGTCGCGCGGCACGTCCATGCCCACTTCACCGGCCAGTTTCTCCACCGCTTCGGGGAAGTTCAGGCCTTCCGTCTCCATGACGAAGTCAAACACGCTGCCGTGCGACTGACAGCCGAAGCAGTGATAAAAGCCCTTTTCCTCGTTGACCGTGAACGAAGGCGTCTTTTCCTTGTGGAATGGGCACAAGCCTTGGTGCTCACGGCCCTTGCGCTGCAGTTTGACGCGCCGGCCGATGACATCGACAAGGCCCGCGCGGCTGCGCAGCTCTTCAAGAAATTGATCGGAAAAGGCCATGGCGCAGTCTTACCACGCCAGCGCCGCTATATGTGCGCAAAAACGCACATGCAATTGCACGGAATTCTCGTGAATGCCCACAACCTGCGCACAGGATGTTCACAGAAGGCTGTGGAAAAACCTAGCCCAGTTTCTCTTTGACCATGCCACTGGCCTTACCGAAATCCATACTGCCCGGGTAACGTTCCTTGAGCGCCCCCATGACCTTGCCCATGTCTTTTAGTGTCGTCGCCTCCAATTCGGCAATAACACCACTGACAGCCTCGGCCACTTCTTCCGCCGCCATCTGCTGCGGCAAGAAGCGTTCGATCACCGCAATCTCGCCGGCTTCGCGTTCCGCCAGTTCCATGCGGCCGCCTTTTTTGTAGGCTTCGATGCTCTCTCGGCGTTGCTTGATCATCGATTGCAGCAGGCTCAGGATTTCATCGTCGCCGATGCCGTCGCTATTGCCTTTGCCTCGTGCGGCAATGTCACGGTCTTTAAGGGCGGCGTGGATCAGGCGAAGGGTCGAGACAGCGAGCGTGTCTTTTTCCTTCATGGCGGATTTCAAGGCATCGTTGAGCGCTGTTCGCATCGTCGCTCCTCCCCACTGAGTTCCCAATTGGGTTGGCGCCGCCGCTCGTTAAATGGGGGCGATTCGCCGGAAAGCGGGAGACTAGCCCATTCCTTTCAACAGCGCAACCAATGGGTGGTTTTTAACCTATTGAAAACAAACACTTATTAGAATCATTGGAGTCTTGACCCCAAGGCCTTGATGGCTTAGACATCCGCAACTCTCGGAAATCAACATCACGCTTAAGGTTTTCCGCATCCATGAACGACGAGCAGACACCCACGCCCGACCAGGGGAGAAATCCTCAGGAGGGCGTTTTTTCTGGCGCGCGCCCGGCCGACGCCGACGCCGCTTTGGTTTTAGCCTCCGGTGAGGTCTTTTGGGGACAGGGCGCCGGTGCCCCCGGCGAGACGGTCGGCGAGGTTTGTTTCAACACCTCGCTCACCGGCTACCAGGAGATTCTGACCGATCCCAGTTACGCGGGGCAGTTGATCACCTTCACTTTCCCCCACATCGGCAATGTCGGGGCAACCCCCGAAGACAATGAGACCTCAACCCCGGCTTCCCGGGGTTGTATTTTAAGGGAGTCCATCACCGAGCCTGCCAACTGGCGCGCGGCCGGGCATTTGGACGCCTGGCTCAAGTCTTACAACTTGCCGGCGGTGAGCGGCGTCGACACCCGCAGGCTCACACGCCTGATCCGCGACGCAGGCGCGCCGTCCGGCACATTGGTCTATACGCCCGGCGGCGTGCCCGATATCGAAGCGGCGCGTGAAAAGGCGCAAGGTTTTGCCGGTCTCGAAGGCATGGACCTGGCGAAGGAAGTCACCTGCCGCCAGGCCTACAGCTGGGATGAGACCGAATGGGATCTGGAAACCGGCTACGGCAAGCAAGACAACCCCAAATACCACGTCGTTGCCGTCGATTTCGGCGCCAAGCGCAACATTCTGCGCTGTCTGGCCTCGACGGGCTGCAAGGTCACCGTGGTACCCGCCCATACAAGCGCCGAGGACATTCTCGCGCACAAACCCGATGGCGTATTCCTGTCCAACGGCCCCGGCGACCCGGCGGCCACGGGCGAATACGCGGTGCCGATGGTGCAGGGGATTTTGGAGTCAGGCCTGCCGCTGTTCGGCATCTGCCTGGGCCATCAAATTCTCAGCCGCGCGCTCGGCGCCACCACTCACAAAATGCACATGGGCCATCGCGGCGGCAACCAGCCGGTCAAAGATCTCGCCACGGGCAAAGTTGAAATCACCAGCCAAAATCACGGCTTCGTCGTCGACCGCGACTCGTTGCCAACGGGTGTGGTCGAAAGCCACGTGTCGCTGTTCGACGGCACCAACGAAGGCATCCGCGTCGAAGGCAAGCCGGTGTTTTCGGTGCAATACCACCCCGAAGCCTCCCCCGGCCCGCAGGACAGTCACTATTTGTTTGAGCGGTTTGTTGGGTTGATGGAGGGAAGAAATTGATTTCGGGAATGGTCTGATGATCGACACCGTTCGCACCCCCCTCCCAACCTCCCCCCATCAAGGGGGGAGGGGATTTGAGCGGGGTGCTGCATCAGCGTTCCCTCCCCC
>JAERTE010000137.1 GCA_016845145.1 Rhodospirillaceae bacterium | reverse complement strand
TGGTAAGCGTCCTGGGAACGCACACTATTCGAGGGTTGGGATAATCTGATTTGTTTTCGTTGTGATTTTTCAACGGAAGGAGATCGAGATGAGCGACGAATTTATTTCCCGGGCCCGATATGGAGAGAGTTTCTGGCGAACGCACCATGAGGCCTGGAAGCGTAGTGACCTGAATCAGCGGGAATATTGCGAGGTGCAAGGCTTGTCGCTGAAGGCGTTCGGGAACTGGCGCGCCAAGTTCAAGGCCGAGCCGCAGGCACCGGGGCGCAAGCTGCTGTACCGTCGTGGCGGCGCAAGTCACACCCTTAGCCACACCTCAAGTCACAGGCATAGTCACAGCCTAAGTCACGTGACTTATCCCTCTTCCGAGCCCTCGGCCGACCTGGTCGTGCCGCCGCCGCGGGCCGGCCACCGGCGGCGTTTTAGCGAGACGGATCGTTCTCGCATCCTGGCGGAGGCGGTGAAGCCCGACGCCAGCGTGTCGGAGGTCGCACGGCGCTATGGGATCGATCGGCGGGTGCTGTGCCGGTGGCGCCAGGAGCAAGCGGCGAAGCCGGTGTTCGTCGATGTCGAGATCGTCGACGCGCCCGAGGCCGACGAGGAGGCTCAGTCATGACCTTGCTCCCTGCCGGCGTCAAGGTGCACCTGGCCTATGGCTACACGGACATGCGCAAGGGGATGGATGGGCTGGCACTGTTGGTCCAGGAAGTGCTGCAACAAGATCCGTTCTCGGGGCACCTGTTTGTCTTCCGCGGCCGCAGGGCCAATCTCATCAAGATCGTGTTCTGGGACGGAACAGGCCTGTGCCTGTTCACCAAGCGGCTTGAACATGGTGTCTTTCTGTGGCCCTCGACCATCGAGGCGGGGCGAACGCTGTCGCTCACCTCGGCTCAACTCTCAGACTTGATCGATGGAATCGACTGGCGGGCGCCAGAGCGACAGTGGCGTCCTGCCGTGGCTGGATAAAAGGTCAAAAACATCATTTGAATCAATCAAATACCTTGGTCGAGGCGCGACGAGAGGCTAGAATCTCTCATGCGCCTCGATCTCGCTGACCTGCCTTCCGATATCGGCCTATTGCACCATCTGGTGCGCGATATGGCAGCCCAGGTCGAGACCCGTGACGACGAGATCGACCGCCTCCAGCGCATCATCAAACAACTGCACCGCGGCCAGTTCGGACGTCGCTCCGAGCGCTTCGATGCCGACCAACTGGCCCTCGAGCTCGATGACCGTGAGGCCGATACAGCCTACGTCGAGGCTGGTGATGCCGAACCCGCGGCAACCGATCCCGACCCTGATGTCACGGAACGGCGCGGGGTGCTTCCCGATCACCTGCCGCGTACCGAGGTCAACTTCGACATAGAGGGAGATGCCTGTCCCAATTGTGGCGGTGGCCTGCATTCGATCGGCGAGACGACGAGCGAGATGTTGGACTGGGTGCCCGCTCGGTTACGTGTGGTTCGCATCCGACGGCCCAAGTACGGTTGCCGTGCCTGCGGCACGATCCACCAAGCGCCGGCGCCCGAGCGGCCGATCGCCAAGGGTCGGGCGACGCCCGGACTTCTCGCCCAGGTGCTGGTCAGCAAATACTGCGACCATATGCCACTCTATCGGCAATCGCAGATGTTCGCCCGCCAGGGTGTCGATCTCAATCGCTCTACCCTGGCCAATTGGGTCGGCGGTGCCTGCTGGTGGCTGGAGCCGTTGCGGGCGCGCCTGGCCGATCACCTCCTCGCTTCCGGCAAGCTATTTGCCGACGACACGCCCATTGGCGTGCTCGATCCCGGTCGCGGCCGAACCAAAACCGGCCGGCTTTGGGTTTATGCGCGCGACGACCGACCATGGGCCGGGCCCGATCCGCCGGCCGTGGTTTACTATTACAGCCCTGATCGCCGGGCCGAACGGCCGGCCGATCATTTAGCTGGGTTCAGGGGCGTTCTACAAGTTGACGGATATGCCGGGTTCGAGACGCTCGCCAGTAGCGGCAGGATCGAGTTGGCTGCGTGCTGGGCGCATGCCAGGCGGAAGTTCTACGACTTCCATCAAGCGACCGGTTCGCCTATCGCGGCCGAGGCCCTTGCCAGGATCGCCGAACTCTATGCCATCGAGAAGCGTATCCGTGGCCAGTCCGCCGAAGCGCGCCGCGCGGCCCGCGAGACAGCATCACGGCCGCTTGTCGTGGCAATGAAGTCCTGGTTCGAAGACCAACTGCGCAGGGTGCCGCCGAAGGGCGGGTTGGCGGATGCAATCCGCTATGCCTTGGCCCGTTGGCCAGCACTTTGCCGGTTTATCGATGATGGCCGCATCGAGCTCGACAACAATGCGGTCGAGCGGGCCATCCGGCCCATTGCGCTCGGGCGCAAGAACCATCTGTTCGCAGGCTCAGATGGCGGTGGCGAGCGTTGGGCCATCGTCTGCTCATTGATCGCCACGGCGAAGCTCAATGACGTGGAGCCCTACGCCTATATCAAGGACGTTCTGGAACGGATGACCAACGGGCACCCCATGAGCCGGATTGATGAGTTGATGCCTTGGAACTGGACGCCGGCAGACCACGATATATGACCACGTGTCGTCGATGGACGCTTAC
>JAERTE010000136.1 GCA_016845145.1 Rhodospirillaceae bacterium | reverse complement strand
GTCAGGGGGTGGCCGGGGGGCAGTGCGTTTGCTAGCATGCGGGCGGATGCAACGCCTAAGGGCAGGAGAGGTTGATGGCTGGGTTTTTTGATATCGTGCTTTCGCATCACAAGAAAAACAAAATCCGCGCGGAGAAGTACGGGGTGTTTAAGGCCTCCATGGCGGCGGCAGCGTTGTTGACCATGGCAGACGGCAAGCGAGACCTGCGTGAGGACGCGACGTTGACGGCATTGCTGAAGACCTTGGAAGACTTGAAGCTTTACCGCACGGGTGACGGTACGGATATGTACTCGGATTTCGTCGGTGCCATAGAGAAAGACGGCGACGCCGGGCGCGCGGCCGCGCGCGAGGTGATTTCCGCGATCAAGGGCGATGCGGAACAGGCAGCATTGGTGGGCGCTATTTGCGCTACGGTCATCCGCGCGGATGGCGCTGTGCACGAAACGGAAGCCCAGGAAATGGACCATGTTTGTGCGCTGCTCGGGCTTGACGCGAATACCATCACGGCGCTGGATGTCGACGCGCGCGACAATATTTACGACTGAGCGACGAACCCAACTCAAGAGATATCATATGTCAGAATTCTTTGATTTAATGGAATCCTATGCCCGTTCGGACCTCGAAGAGGAGCGCAAGGTTATCGAGGCCAAGGTCTGGGAGACTTATGGCGTTGAAACGGCGGTGTGTATTCACGATATGTCTGGTTTTTCACGGCTGACGGAGAAACACGGCATCGTGCATTACCTCTCGATGGTCAGGCATATGCAGATTGTCGTGAAACCGATCATCGAGCGTTTCGGTGGACAAGTGATCAAGTTTGAGGCCGACAATTGCTTCGCGGCGTTTCCCGACGTGCTTGAGGCGATACGTTCGACCGTGTCGATCAACATCGCCTTCGATGCCATGAACCTGATGACCACCGATGATCTCAATATCTATATCGCCACTGGCATCGATTATGGGCGGATATTAATGGTCACCAACGATGACCATGATTATTTCGGCGCGGCCGTCAACACGGCCAGTAAGTTGGGCGAGGATATCGCCAAGGCCAGTGAAATCCTGGTCACGGCGTCAGCCATGGAGCGTGTGCCCGCTGATGTCGCGTTCAAATGCGAGGAAGCACATTATGAGATATCCTCCATTTCAATTGACGCCCGGCGGATACTGTATTGATTGCCAAGTCAGCCAGAGCAGCTAGGCCGGTTATGGTCGGCGAAGGGAAGGAAAGCCATTGAGTAACGGAGAACAGGGTTCTGGTGCGGCGGGCTTGTTGGTCTTGGCCCGTGCGCTTGCCTACGTGGTCGATGCCGACAGCCGTACGACGATTGAAGAGAAGGCCAAAATGTTGACCGTGCTGGGCAAGCACGTCGCGCGCGGAGATATCTCAAATCACCAATTGCGCGGGCTGACAGACGATGCCTTCAATCATGCCTCATTGGTGCCGGTTGAGCGCTTCATCGATGATATCAAGGGTGGATTGACGCCGGCCCAGAAGTTTTCGCTGATTATCAACCTGTACGACACCATGCTGGTCGATGGCCAAGTGGCGTCGGGCGAACGGGCTATCTTGGATAAGTTCGTCGCGGCTTTCGAAATAAGCCGCAACACCGTCCGCGCGCTGCGCGAGATCATCATGTTGAAGAACGATACGGGATTGTTCACCGATGCCCGCCATCCGTTCAATGAGCCATCGTTTCGCCTCGACCTGCAGCTTATCGGCGCATTTGAGTCGGATCAGCCCCCAGAGCTCAAATACAAGCCGCGCGATGAAAAGAAGTAGACTCTATTTCATGTCTATATAGTTGCGGAAAAACGCCTTGATCTTGGGTTGCGGTGTGAATTTCGCCGCCAGCATGCCCTCCTTGACCCGCACCACATTGGCGAAGCCTTCAATGGTGGCGATGCCGTCGCCCAATTCGCCGTTGAATCGGAACTCGAAATACTGATTGCCGTGCAGCGGGCCTTCATAGCCGGTGATGGCGAAACCACCCAGCGAGACGTCGAGCAATTTGAACGACAGACCGTCGCTTCCCGACTCGGTAATCAACGTCAGGGTCTCGCCGTCGCAGCTCACGCGGTCGTGCTCGCGCTGTTTGGCGCCATCCGCCTTGCCGCCGCTCTTCTTAAACCACGCCATGTTCCATCCGATGTATCTTCCGTTAATCTCTAATTTGTCATCTTTGGCCGGCGATTTGTAGAAAAAAGCGCGAGGCCGATCAATCATCTCTCCTGCATCGCCTTGCCGAACGAGCGCAAGTACGGGTCCAGCAGATAGCGCATCACTGTGCGCGTGCCGGTGCGGATGGAGGCCTGCACCTGCATGCCCGGCGACAAATGGTGTTTGATATCACCGTGTTGGAAGTATGCGCGCTCGGTCTCGATCCGGACTTTGTAAAAAGGCACGCCTTCGCGTGTGACGATGGTGTCGGGGCTGACGTGCGTCACTTTACCCAGCAAGATACCGAACCGCACGGCTTCGGCCGAGGCCAATTGAACCTGCGCTTCCTGGCCGATGCGCACGAAACCGATATCCTGGGTCGGCAGTTTGGCCTCGACCAACAGGGCGTCGCCGCCGGGCACAATGTCCAACACCGTGCCGCCCGGTTGCACAACGCCGCCCACCGTGACCACGTAAAGCGTTTTCACGGTGCCGTCCACGGGTGCGCGCAACACCGTGCGGGCAAGTGAATCCTCAAACTTGCGCCGCCGCTCTGACAACTCCTTGGTCGTGCGCCGTACCTCGGATAGCTCTTTGCGGGCCTCTTCGTGGAAGCCGTTCTTCACCGCCGCCAGTTGCGAGCGCGCCGCCGCCTGTGCGGCTTTCGCACGCGGCAAGATGGCGCGATCTTCCTCAAGCCGGCCTTTCAGTTCCGATTCTTCCTTCAAAAGGTTCAGGTGGTTCATTCGGTTGGAAAGGTTGAGCTTCAGCAGCTTTTGGCTGATCTTCAACTGTTCACCCAGCAATTTTATGGAGGTGGCGTTGTTTTTGAGGCGTGCCTGTACTTCCTTGATTTCCTGGCGACGTTGCTCGATCAAATGTTCTTGCGAGCGGATTTGATTCATCACTCGTTGTTGGCGGATCTCGAATAAATCCATAGCCTGGCGCACCAGATCCGGCTCTGCATCAATCAAGGCTTGAGGGAAGTCAGGTTTGGCGGCGCCGGTGGCTTCAGCTTCAAGCCGCGTGACGGCAACTTGCAGGGCACGGAGCCTGATGTTTACCTCCGCCACTTCCGTGCGGGTGCGAATCGGTTCCAGCCGAACCAGCGGCTGGCCTTCTTTCACCTTGTCGCCTTCTCGCACCAAAATTTCCCGAACGATGCCGCCTTCCAGGTGCTGCACCGCTTTCACCTGACCCGCCGGCACCACGTCGCCGGTCGCCAGGCTGACCACATCGAGCTTGCCGTAACTCGCCCAGGCCAGGAAGGCTCCGACCATGGCAATACAGCAGAACAGGAACAAGTGCGTGCCGAGGTTGCGGTTGCCGGAAGCGGTCATGACGCGTTCTCCGACGACACGACCGATACCAATTGCGGCGCCGGCTTGGAGTTAAGATCAAGCACCACGCGCGCGCCCTTCAAGATCACCGGGTCATTGGAGACCAGCACAAGGGTGCGGCGTTCTTCAGCCAAGCGTTTGAGGGCGGCATAAACGGCAGCGGCGCCTTCTTTGTCCAAACCTTCCGTCGGTTCGTCGAACAGCACCAGCCGACCGCCCCCGCCTTGATCATCGCCCAGCGTGTTTGCCAGTGCACGGGCCAGCGCCAGACGCCGACGAATGCCGAACGCCAGGGTGCCGCCGTTGTCGGCTATGGGCGTGTCGAGGCCTTGGGCGCTTTCATCGATGAATTCGCCCAGGCCGGCATCGCGGATAACGCGGTTGACGCCCTCTTCGCCGATATCCGGATTGGCGGCCAACAGATTGTCGGCGACCGACGCGTTCAGGAAGGTGGGCTCTTGCGGCAAATAGGCGATCTGGCGGCGCCACCAGCCCGGTGCCATCTGGCGCAAATCGACGCCATCGCCAAGAACTTGACCACGGCTCGGCTCTATCAGACCCGACAGCATGCGGAGCATGGTCGTCTTCCCGGCACCATTACGCCCGCGCACGACAAGCACAGACCCCGGTGCCAGATTGAGGCTGAGCGACTCGAACAAAGGTGCGGGTGCATCGGGGTAGGCGAAACCTGCGTCACGCAATTCCAGCGAGCCTGAAAAAGTGTTCAATGCGGTGCCCGTGTCGGGTTCGGTCGGCAACTCGGCCAATTTGCGTGCATCGGCCAGGGATTGCTCCGCCTTGGCGAAGGATTGCGTCAATTGCGCCAGACGCAACGTTGGTCCGAGTCCCCGCGCCGCCAAAATATTGGCGCCGATCAGTGTGCCCACATCCAGATTGCCCGACACCACCAGCGTCGCGCCGATGGAAATGATTGCAACCCCCATGAGCGCTTGCAGGCTTTGCGTCAGCGTTTGTCCGGCGCCCTGCATGCGGCTGACCTTTTGACGCAGGGTTTGTGCCTGGCCGACATATTGCTGCCACGATGCCATCACGGGTGTTTGTCCGCCGAAGGCCCGAATGGTATCGGCGGCACGGTCGGCGGTGGCCAACAGGGTGTTGCCGATACCGGCGGTTTGAGACAATTGCTGCATGGGGCCCTTGAGGCGGGCTTGCGAATAAAGGCTGAAACCGAACGCGGCGGCGATGAAAGCCACGGCGACGAGTCCCAGATAGATGTTCAGCAACGCCAATGCGGCGACGAACACCAGCGCGAACGGTACGTCCATGACGGCGCCGATATTGGGCGGGTTGAACGCCGTTTCCACCGCATCAAGCCCGCGCACCGCTTCGCGGCGTTGCCCGCCGGGCCATTGTTCCAGCGCTTGGGTTTTGGCTGCCGTCAGCATGCCGAACGCGCCCACCGCGCGTTCGCGGTCGCGGTCTTCCAGAGCCGTTGCCGATAGCATCAGCCGGGCCTGGCGAAATCCGGTTTCCAACACGATGGCGGCGACAACGCCGGCTGTGAGCGTAATCAGCGTCGCATCAACGCCATAAGTGACGTAGCGATTGAGGACTTGGATGACAAACAGCGGCGACGCCAACGCCAGCAGGTTGGCGAAAAAGGATGCCAGCATCAACTCAGCGGTAATGCCCGGCCGGGCAGCCAATCTTTGGAACAATTCACGCATGGGCCGCCATGATGTCACATGCGGGGAATCGGTGGCAACGCCGTTGCGCAGACGCTGCGTGTTAAATCGTCATCAAATCGCAGGCGGCTCAATGCCATTTTGGCGGCACGCGGCGACCAGCGTATTGCGCAACAGGCACGCGATGGTCATCGGGCCGACGCCGCCCGGCACTGGCGTGATGGCGCCGGCCACTTCGGCGGCCTCGGAAAAATCGACATCACCGACCAATTTGGTTTTCGGCGTGCCGTCGTCCTTCATGCCTTTTTCCGGCGCATCGACGCGGTTGATCCCTACATCGATGACCGTCGCGCCCGGCGCGATCCAATCGCCCTTGATCATTTCCGGCCGCCCGACGGCAGCGATGACGATATCGGATTCGCGGCAGCGCTGGGCCAAGTCCTTGGTGCGCGAGTGCGCGATGGTCACCGTGCAGCTTTCCGCCAAAAGCAATGCCGCCATGGGTTTGCCGACGATGTTGGAGCGCCCCACCACGATGGCGCGCTTGCCGCTCAAATCGCCGAGCCGATCCTTCAGCATCAATATGCAGCCGTATGGCGTGCAAGGCACCAGCGCGTCGCCGCCGGTCCACAGCCGGCCCACATTGGTGACGTGAAAGCCATCGACATCCTTGTCGGGATTGATGGCGGACAGCACTTTTTGCTCATCGATTTGGTCGGGTAGCGGCAGTTGCACCAAAATGCCGTGCACGTCGTCATCGGTGTTGAGTTGCTCTACCAAAGCCAACACATCGGCCTCCGGCGTATCGGCGGAAAGACGGTGTTCGAAAGATTGCATGCCGGCTTCGCGCGTTTGCTCACCCTTGTTGCGCACGTAAACGGCGCTGGCCGGGTCGTCACCGACCAGCACTACGGCTAGGCCAGGCGTCAGTCCGTGGGCATCTTTTACTTGTGCAGCTTCGCGGCCGACGCGCTCGCGCAAGCCGGCTGCAAAGGCTTTGCCGTCGATAATGTTTTCAGTACTCATGTTTGTTCCCCTGGTGGCGTAACGTGTGTTTGTGCCCAGATGCTTAGAGTTTGAAAGGTTTGGCCGTCCGCATCGTCAATCAAGACGGTCTTGTTACGGTCCTTCGCGCCCTTGATCAAGCACAGGCTGCGCATGCCCACCCCCCAGGTTTTGGATAGCAGTTTCAACAGCGCCTTGTTGGCCTTGCCTTTCTCAGGCACGGCGGTGATCGAAACCTTGAGCACGACGCTGCCATCGGCCAATCGGTTCAGACCGATGATGGCATTCTTGGAGGCTTTCGGTGTCAGGCGGATGTTGGCTGTGATGCCGTCGGGTGTCTTTCTGAACGGCAGAGACGCCTCAGACAAACCGGAGGTACAGGTTGGCGATCACACCGCGAACAAAGATCATCCCTAAGATCAGCACCATGGGCGAAAGGTCCATGCCGCCCAGGTTTGGCAGTGCGCGGCGTATCGGCCCCAGCAACGGCTCGGTGGCGCGATGGCAAAAATCGCCGACCATGTAGACGAAACGGTTCGACGTATTGATCACATTAAAAGCCACAAGCCAACTCATGACGACACCGACAATCACGATCCACATGTAGAGTTCGATGGCGATCAGAATAACTTGCAGCAGAGGGCCGAGAATGACGTTCATGGCGGACCGATGTTTCCCTATGGGTTGTTCGAAACCAAGGTTAACGTAGTTGCCGACGGCCCCGTTCGCAAGGCTGCGCGCGCAAGCTTGACAACACCACGCTTCAACCACATTATCCGCCCGATTTTGCCGGGGGTGCCAGCCTTTGGCAGCATTACCCAAGTCGGGGCCGTAGCTCAGTTGGGAGAGCGCCACGTTCGCAACGTGGAGGTCGTCGGTTCGATCCCGATCGGCTCCACCATTTCTTTAAAAACAACCGCTCCTTTGGGGCGGTTTTTTTGTGGGTGATGCAGGGAGCGGAAATTTTGCCTTGCATTAAATTCGCATATTCGTTCATTATACGTATATGCGTACAAACATTACCGCTACGGAACCGCATGCCGCTGCCTCTAGGGGGGCGCCGCAATCCGTCAGCCGTATTTTCTCGGTGCTGGAAAGCCTGGTCGCCGCACCGGGAGGGGCGACGCTGTCGGAATTGGCAGTCCATGCCGATGCACCGAAAACCAGTCTTTCGGGGTTGCTGACGGGACTGATTGCCGAGGGGTGTTTGGTGCGGGACGGCGATGGCCGCTATGGCCTGGGGCCGCGTTTTGTGTCGTTGGCGACGCGCGTGGTTGCCGGGCGTGAGCTGACGATGGCGGCGCGTCCGGTGCTGGCGGACCTGATGCAGGCGACGGGCGAGACAGCCGTGCTGGGCGCGGTTGCGCCGGATGCGGAGTTCGTCACATACCTGGACAAAGTGGAAAGCGACAATCCCATCCGTTATGCGGTCACCGTGGGTGAGCGGCGCGATCTCTATTGCACCGCCATGGGCAAGGTTTTGTTGGCGCATTTCGAAGCCGCCCGCCTGAAGCGTTATTTGAAAGACACCGAACGCCAGCAGTTTACGGAAACCACCATTACAACCGTAGCCGGACTCAACGCTGAATTGGAGCACATCCGCCGCCACGGCATTGCCACGACGGACAGCGAACGTGTGGCCGGGGCTTCGGGCGTGGCCGCGCCGGTAATCTCCAGCGACGGCGCGGTGGTTGCCGGCGTGATGATCGCCGGCCCGTCTGAGCGCATGCGGGCCAACGTCGCAGATAATGAGAAACACGTCAGGGCCGCCGCCGCCGCATGTACGCGGCTTGTTGGCGGCACACCGTTCACCGGTCAGCAGGAGCAGAACCCTTGAGTATCGATTTTACATCCGAGCAGCAGCAAATCCGCGACAACATGGAAAAAATCTGCGGCGACTTCGATGACCAGTACTGGCTGGACCGCGATGAGGACGGCGAATTTCCTGAAAGCTTTTGCCAGGCCATCGCCGATGCGGGGTATATGGGCATTGCCATGCCGGAGGAATACGGCGGTGCCGGGCTCGGCATCAAGGACTGTGCGGTCATGGTGCAGACGATCACCGAGTCGGGTGCCGGCAATGCCGGTTTCGCCGCCATCTCCATCGGGATTTTCGGCATGAACCCGGTCGTGGTGTTCGGCACCGACGAGCAAAAGCAGAAGTTTCTGCCGCCGGTGATCGAGCGCAAGGACATAGCGTGTTTCGGCGTCACCGAGCCCAACACCGGACTCGACACCACGCGGCTGAAAACCCGCGCCCGTTGGGATGGCGAGAAATACATCGTCAAGGGTGAGAAAATCTGGATTTCCACGGCCCAGGTATCCAACAAGATTCTGCTGATCGCGCGCACCAAGGATATTTCGGAAACCAAGAAACCGATTGATGGGCTTTCGCTGTTCTATACCGACTTGAACCGCGATTACGCGGACATCCGTGAAATCAAGAAAATGGGCCGCAAGTGCGTCGACTCGAATGAGATCTTTTTTGACGACATGCCGGTGCCGAAAGAACACCTGATCGGCGAGGAGGGCAAAGGATTCCGCTATCTGTTGCACGGGCTCAACGCCGAGCGGATTTTCATCGCCGCCTCCATGGTCGGCTTGGGCCGGTGTGCCTTGAAACGCGCCGCCAACTACGCCCGCGAGCGCGTGGTGTTCGACCGGCCCATTGGCCAGAACCAGTCGATCCAGCACCCACTGGCGGAATCCTGGGCCGAGCTCGAAGCCGCCAACCTGATGGCGTTCCGCGCTGCCGAGCTCTATGACCGTGGCGAGGAATGCGGCCTGCAGGCCAACGCGGCCAAGTACTTGGCCGCCGAGGCAGCGTTCAAGGCCTGCACCAATGCGGTCATGACCCACGGCGGCATGGGCTACGCCAAGGAGTTTCACGTCGAGCGCTACCTGCGCGAAAGCCTGATCCACCGTATCGCGCCGGTGAGCCCGCAGTTGATGTTGAGCTACCTGGCCGAGAAGGCCTTGGACCTGCCGAAATCCTACTAGGACATTGCGATGACACCCGCATCCACTCGACCGCTCGATGACGTCAAGATCGTCGATTTTTCCAACATGCTGATGGCGCCTTATGCCACGCAGGTCTTGGGTGATCTTGGTGCCGACGTGATCAAGGTCGAGGCGCCGGGCGGCGATCCGGTGCGCAACATCGGGCCGTTCCGCAACCCCGGCATGGGGGCGATTTTTCTCAACTGCAACCGCTCCAAGCGCTCCATCGTGCTGGACGCCAAAACCGCCGACGGTCTGGATGCTCTCATGGCGTTGATCGAGGCTGCCGACGTCCTGGTTTACAACCGCCGCCCCAGTGTCATGACGCGATTGGGTTTGTCTTATGAAACCTGTGCGGCGATCAACCCGAAACTGATTTATGCCGGCCTGTTCGGTTACGGCGAAGACGGCCCATATGCCGGCAAGCCTGCCTTCGACGATTTGATCCAAGGCGCGGTGGCAGTGCCGTGGCTGGCGCATATGGCCGACGGGCGCGAGCCAGCCTACGCGCCGACAGCCATCGTTGACCGCGGCGTGGCGCTATGGGCGGTCGGGCAAATTAACGCCGCACTCTATCATCAACTGCGTACCGGCGAGGGTCAGCGGATCGATCTGCCGATGTTCGAGATGATGGCCAGCTTTGTGCTCGCCGATCACATGGCCGGCGAGACGTTTGTGCCGCCGCTCGGCTCGCCGGGCTATCCCCGCATGCTCAACCCCGATCGCAAACCCTACGCCACCCAAGACGGTTATATCTGCGTCATGCCTTATACGGACGCGCATTGGCGGGCGTTCTCCCGCGCCCTTAACGGTGAGCGCGATTTCGAGAACGACCCGCGCTACGCTTCCATGTCGACGCGCACCGAAAACATCCATGCGATTTATGCTGACTTGGCCGAACTGCTGGCGACGCGCCCGACCGCCGAATGGGTGGCGCTGTTCGATGCGGCGGACGTTCCGGCCATGCCGTTGCACACGCTGGAATCACTGATGGCTGACCCGCATTTGGCCGCGACCGAGTTTTTCACCGCCATTGATCATCCCAGCGAAGGCCGTATCTGCGATATGGCACACCCCACCACCTGGTCGGCGACACAGCCCGGTGCTTCTTGCCCGGCCCCTCGGCTTGGCGAGCATTCTGCCGAAGTGTTGGGCGAGCTTGGATACGACGGCGAAAAAATCTCAGCCCTCATGCTCGCTGGTGTGACGGCGGAACCTTAATAGCGTGAACGACAAGAGAGGAAATCAGTAATGTCAGGTCTCTACTACGAAGAGTTTGAAGTCGGCATGGAGTTTAACCATGCGCTGACTCGCACGGTGACGGAAATGGACAACGTCATGTTCTGCGCCATGACCCACAATCCCCAACCATTGCATCTGGACGAGGAATACTCCAAGGGTACGTTCTACGGTCAGCGGTTGGTCAACAGCCTGTACACGCTGGGCCTGATGATCGGCGTTACGGTTGCCGAGACAACACTGGGTACGACCCTGGGCAACTTGGGAATGACCGATATTCGGTTCAAGAACCCCGTATTCCACGGCGATACGCTGCGCACCGTCACGCGCATCAAGGACAAACGCGAAAGCAAATCGCGCCCCGATACCGGCATCGTTACGTTTGAGCACTTCGCCTACAACCAACGCGATGAGGAAGTGGCCTATTGCGAGCGCACCGGCTTGATGAAGAAGCGCGAAGCATGATTATCCGCTCTTGGTTGTTCGTGCCCGGAGACAGCGAACGCAAGCTTGAGAAAGGCCTGGGCAACCCAGCCGACGCCTTGATCCTGGATTTGGAAGACGCCGTCTCCGATGACCGTCAGGAAATTGCCCGTGAGATGGTGCGCGAGTATCTGAAAACCAACACCGATCGCTCCAAGCAGCAGCTTTGGGTGCGGATCAATCCGTTGGACTCAGCCCTCTCGTTGCCGGACCTGGCGGCTATCATTTCCGGCGCGCCCGACGGCATCGTGTTGCCCAAGGTGTATTCGGCCGCCGAGGTGAATAAGCTGGCGGACTATCTGGATATACTTGAGGTGAGTGAGGGTTTGGAGCCGGGCTCGACGAAAATCCTCAGCGTAGCGACCGAGACCGGTGCGTCGCTGCTGACATTCCATACCTATCTGGAAAACATCACCGAACGCCTGGTCGCCATGACCTGGGGCGCGGAAGATTTGGCTGCGGCCTTGGGCGCCAGTGACAACCGCCATCCGGTCACGGGTGAGTATGATGACCCGTTCTTGATGGCGCGCTCATTGTGTCTGGCGGCATCGCGGGCCATTGATGTGCAGCCGGTCGGCGTTGTGCACGTCAATTTCCGTGATTTGGAAGGCCTCGAGGCCGATTGCATGCGCGACCGTCGTTCGGGTTATGTCGGCAAAATTGCCATTCATCCGGCGCAATCGGAGATTATCAACAACGCTTTCACGCCGTCCGATGAAGAAGTTGACCATGCCAAGCGTGTGGTGGATGTTTTTGAGCAGAACCCGGGTCTCGGTACGGTTGGGCTGGACGGAATGATGCTTGATATGCCCCATCTGAAACAGGCCCGAAACCTGCTCGATCTGGCTGAACAAATTAAAACGAAGGGATAAGATTATGGGGGGAACACTAGACGGCCTTCGGGTCGTCGACCTGACGACGGTCATCATGGGGCCGTGGGCGGCACAGATGCTGGGTGACATGGGCGCTGACGTGATCAAGGTGGAAACACCCACGGGCGATATTGCACGTGGCATGGGCCCAGGCCGCAACAAGGGCATGGCGGCGGTGTACCTGACCACCAACAGGAACAAACGTTCTGTCGTGCTGGATTTGACAAAGCCCGAAGGGCTCGCGGCGCTCAGGAAATTGATCGGCACGGCGGATGTGTTCATGCACAACCTGCGGCCCAAGGTGATGAACAAGTTTGGGCTGGGTTACGACAGCTTCAAGGACGACCATCCCGATCTGATCTATTGCGGTGCCTACGGGTTTCGCGCCGACGGACCGATGGCGGATAAGCCGGCTTATGACGATGTTATCCAGACAGCGGCCGGTTATACCGATCTGATGACGCTGATCTCCGATCAGCCGCGCTACGTGCCGACGCTGATCGCCGACAAGGTCTCGGCTTATGCGGTGCTGTCGGCCATCCTCTCGGCCGTCGTACATCGCGAACGCGACGGCGGTGGACAGGCGGTGGAAGTGCCTATGTATGAGACCTTGGTCGACTTCATGATGGTTGAACATTTGTACGGCGCTACCTTCGATCCACCCATCGCACAGATGGGTTATGAGCGTGTCATGAACGTCGAGCGGCGGCCCTATGAAACCAAGGATGGCGGTTATTTGACCGTGCTGCCTTACACCGACAAAAACTGGACGGATTTCTTCCGCATCGCCGGGCGTGAAGAGATGATGCAGGACCCTGTCTTCGCCACCCACAATGCGCGAGTCACCAATTCGGAGGCCGTTTACGGCTTGTTGTCGGAAATCGTCGCCACCTGCACGACGGCGGATTGGTTGGCCGATTTGAACGAAGCCGGTATCCCGGTGATGGAGGTCTACGCCAAAGAAGACTTGTTGGGTGAAGAGCAGCTCAACGCCACGGGTTTCTGGCATGACATCGACCATCCAACGGAAGGCAAGATCCGGTTGACCGATCCACCGCTCCGGTTTTCCAAGACGCCGTCGAGCATTCGCGATTTGCCCCCGGCGCTGGGGCAGCAAAGTGCCGAGATATTGGCGGAGGCTGGGTATTCGGACGCGGAGATTTCGGCATTGTTCGAGGCCGGCGTCAGTAAATCGAGTTGAGGAGGAACCATGTATAAGGAAATCGTGTTTGAGGTTGCTGACGGGGTGGCGACTCTGACCCTGAACCGGCCGCAAACGCTGAACGCCCTGACGTTCGCTATGATGTTTGAAGTCCAGGACGCCCTGGCGCGGATTGAAGAAGACAAGGATATCCGAGCGCTTGTATTCACAGGCGCGGGTCGCGGCTTTTGCTCGGGCCAGGACCTGACGGACCGATTGCCGAACGGCAGTGACCTCGTGCAAGAGGTGATGGGCGCCTACATCCGAGCCATACAGATGATCCGCACCTCACGGGTGCCGGTTGTTATGGCCATCAATGGCACGGCGGCGGGCGGTGGTTGCGCGCTGGCGTTAGCAGGAGACATTATACTGGCGGCGCAATCCGCCAAGTTCATCCAGGTGTTCAGCCGTATCGGCCTGATTCCCGATTGCGGCTCGACTTATTTGGTGCCGCGCGCCATTGGCCGTGCACGGGCGCTGCAGATGATGATGACCAATGATCCGTTGCTTGCCGACCAAGCCCTTGAATGGGGCCTGATCAATGCTTGCCATGAAGACGATAAATTGATGTCAGCGGCTTTGGGGCTGGCAGCCAGATTGGCCAAGGGGCCGACACGTGCCTTGGCGGCGGCGCGGGCCATGGTTGATGAGGGCGAGCACCAATCGTTCGAAGCGCAATGCCGCCGCGAGCTGGAAGTACAATGTGATATTCGAGAGAGCTTTGACGCCAAGGAGGGCGTGGCGGCTTTTGTCGAAAAACGCCCGGCTGCATTCCGCGGAGTTTAACTCCGGTGCAACCGAGCGTTTAACATGGCTTTAGACCTCTCCTGCCGAAGGGGCTAGCCGCCTGCGAGCGGTCGATGCTCAGGCCGATTTGGCGTAAGAGCGGACCAAGCGCAGGAAGTGGGTTTTGACGTTGTCGTCGGAAATTTCGTCGATTTCCTTGGCCAATTTGATGGCGCGAGAACTCAAAGCCGGTTCCGGATCGCCAGCGGCGCCGCGGCTCAGGCCTTCGAAGAAAAAGGTGATTGGCTGGTCCAAAACCTTGCAAATTTCCCAAAGCCGGCTGGAACCAACCCGATTGGTGCCTTTTTCGTATTTTTGTACTTGCTGGAAGCTAATGCCCAGTGCATTGCCCAAATCGGTCTGGGTCATACCCTTAGCCAAGCGTGCTTCGCGAACCCGCTGGCCGACGTGAACATCTGTAGGATGTGGCATGTGTCAATTTCCCGGTCAAAATGATCGATACTTTTCATTCTACATAAAGGAGAATGCAGAGCAATCATTTTTGTTAGGAAAATCGGCCCTAAGTAGTGACACAAAAAACCGTTAAAAATCAATTTTTTGCTAAACAATCGGCCAAAATCTTAGCATTTTCCCACATCATTTCAGAATACAATAGCAATCCTGACGGCAACTCGGTACCGAGAGGGGCGAGAATTGCCATCCTTGCCTGCGTACCCTCCGTTAAAACATTAATCAATTTCGGCTGGAATTCTGGCTCGCTGAATACACAAACCGAGCCCAACTCTTGAATACGTCGGCGGATATAACTGAGACGCATAGCGCCGGGCCGGCTTTCCGGCGTAGGTGTGAGCGCGGCGTCGGCGGCGAGACCGAAGCGTTTCTCGAAATACTGGAAAGCATCGTGGAAAACGAAAAATGGCAGATGTTTCACCAGCGCCAAACGCACCTTGGCGTTTTGCGGGTCGATCTCATGACTCTCATGCTCCGCGTGGTTTTCATGCTCAGCCTGGTGGGCGGTGTCCGCTTGGGTGCGGCGGAGGGTCATGTCTGATGCAAGAAATCTGACCGAAAATCAACGCCAGGTCTTGAAACGCTTGAGTGCTGTCGGTTTGGTGCATCGGCTTGAAAGCTTGAATGCCTTCGTCGCTTGCGGACACGAGCATGCCGAAACGCCGTCGTCGGCCCATGCAGCAGCGTTTGCCGTTTGTGAGACCTGCGGCGCAGTTATCGAGTACGACATACCGACAGAAGCCAAGGCGCTTCGGGCGTCGTCGGCCAAGAACGGATTTGCCGCCAACTCGATGATCGTGGAAGTGCGCGGGTGTTGCGCCGATTGCGGTGGCTAGTTTAGCTCTCGACCAAGACAGTCTCGTCCGCATCCCCGCGCGAGCAGCAATTTTCCTGCAGATAGGCGGCCAGTTGATCGACGGCGTCGACGTCGGCGGAATAAATCAGTGATCTGCCTTGGCGTTCCACTTGGACAAGGCCAGCCTGTTTCAACTGCGCCAGGTGGAACGACAGTGTCGCGCCGGGCAATCCCAGCAGTTCTCCGATACGGCCAACGGGCAGTCCGGCGGGTCGGTACTCGACCAGCGTGCGGAAAATGTCCAGGCGTGATTCCTGGGCAAGGGCGGCAAGGGCGGCGATGGCGGTGGTTTTTTCCATAAGCTAGCGAGCAGATTTGCGCAGAGCTTCCCGCCTGTCAACGAAAGCCGCAGATGTGCCCGTCTCAAGAAGCGGTTCAAAGGGGTTGTTTCACGTGTGGCGAGGAGTCATCTTGATCGCCTTTCCCGCAGCGTTCTCCGCGCCAATCCAGTGGGCGCGGCTTTTAACGGAGACACGTGATATGAACTTCACCCCGAATTCCCCTGAAGCCCGTGATATCGCCTACCATTTGCATGGCCAGACGAATCTTAAGGCACACGAAACCACAGGCCCCATGATCATCGGGCGTGGCAACGGTGTGCGGGTCTACGACGAGGCCGGGAAAGAGTTCATTGAGGGCATGGCTGGTCTGTGGTCCGTATCGTTGGGGTTCAACGAGCCGCGCCTCGTGGAAGCGGCTCGGCGACAGATGGAAGTGCTGCCCTACTATCACACGTTCGCCCACAAGACGGCGATGCCGACCATCGACCTGGCGGAGAAGTTGATCAATCTGGCGCCGGTGCCGATGTCCAAGGTGGTGTTCCAGAATTCCGGCTCCGAAGCCGTCGACACTGCCATGAAGATGGTTTGGTACTACCACAACGCCATCGGAAAACCGGACAAGAAAAAGATTATCTCGCGGGCCAATGCTTACCACGGCACAGGCATCGCGTCGGCTAGCTTGACGGGGCTTGCACGCATGCATGAGGCCTTCGATCTGCCGGTCACCGATCGGGTGCTGCGCACAGATTGCCCGCATTTCTATAAGTACGGTGAGGAAGGTGAAACCGAGGAAGAATTCGCGACGCGCTGCGTCGATAACCTGGAAAAACTGATTGATGAAGAAGGCCCGGAAACGATCGGCGCTTTCATTGCGGAGCCGATCATGGGCGCGGGCGGCGTCATCTTGCCGGCGGCGACCTACTTCGAGAAGGTGCAGGCGGTGCTGAAAAAGCACGATATTTTGTTTATTGCCGATGAAGTGATCTGCGGTTTCGGCCGTACCGGCAACATGTGGGGCTGTCAGACCTTCGACCTGGAGCCCGATATGATCACCTGCGCCAAGGCGCTGTCGTCGTCGTATCTGCCGATCTCGGCGGTGTTCATCAACGATAAGATTTACCAAGGCGCGAAAGAGAAAAGCGGCGAGGTCGGCGTTTTCGGCCATGGTTATACCTATTCCGGCCATCCGGTGCCGGCGGCTGTGGCGTTGGAAACTCTCAAGATTTACGAAGAACGCGACATCGTCGGCCATGTGCAGCGTGTCGCTCCGGCCCTGCAAGACGGGCTTCGGAAGTTCGCCGATCATCCGTTGGTGGGCGAGGTTCGGGGCGTAGGTCTGATTGGCGCCGTCGAGATGATGGCGGATCGCGACGGGGCGGTACCATTCGAGCCCGGCGACAAGGTCGGACCCACGATCATGGCACTGGCGGAGCAGAACGGATTAATCGTCCGCGCCATGGGTGATGCGGTCGGGTTTTGTCCGCCCTTGGTCATCAACGAAGACGAAATTGGTGAACTGCTTGAGCGTTTTGCCAAAACCCTTGATGACGCGCTGGATTGGGCGAACGGAGAAGGCCTTGTTGCATAAGGAAATTTTTGCTTAGGCGACCTTGCAAGACTGTCGAAAGCCTTCCGCGTTATGATTTCTCTAGCTTGAACGGAATACAGAGAGTGTATCCTCGCATGCGTCGAACGGTTTCGGTCTTTTTGTGTCTTCTGGGTATCTTTGCGACCGGCCTGCAGGCGATCGCCGCGGAGCCTAAGAAAAAAGAGCAATCCCTGCGTGAGAAATTCGCGTTGCCTAGTCACATCCAATTGTCGCCGATGATGGTGCCGATCAACCACCCGCATACGTCGACCAGCGTCATTACGGTGTTTTTGGAGCCTGTGCGCCGAGAACACGTCGGGAAAATTTGTGGCAATGTGCCGCGTATCCGCGATGCAATTCTCCGCATGTTGTCACGCAATCCGATTCCGACGCGATCGAACAAGATGCAACTCGATGGTCTGGCGGAGCGGTTTATCCCGCGCATCAATAAGGTCCTTAAGACCGAGAAAATCAGAGACGTGCATATCGAGCCTGGCATGGTCAACCTGGGTCGCGGCGGCGGCATCGCGCGCCTGCCGTTCGCCACCGTCAACGGTTGCCGCGGCATTAAGCAAATTGAGGAGAAATTGAAAGCCGCTGCGGAAAAAGCCAAGAAGGAAAAAGAGAAATAACCATTCGCCGCTATTGTAGAGCACGCCTTGACAGACGCGGGAAATCAACCAAATTAGGCTCATGAACAGCGATGCGCTTGCGGTCGCCGTTCTGCGGCGCTCCCCGTAGGGAGGCCGATGACAAGCTCGCTCATCGACTGAGGAGACAAAACATGTCGCGTATGTCCGCTTTCAACAGTCCTCTGCTGTTGGGTTTCGATCACTTGGAACAGATGCTGGACCGTGCTTCACGCGCGTCGGCTGAAGGCTACCCACCCTACAATATCGAACAAACCAGTGAGTACGGCCTCCGTATTACATTGGCGGTGGCCGGGTTTTCCATGGATGACCTGCAGGTAACCATCGAAGACAACCAATTGATCATCCGCGGTAAACAGGATGATACGGCGGACGCCGAACGATTGTTCATCCATCGCGGTATTGCCGCGCGGCAGTTCCAACGCGCTTTTGTCCTGGCCGAAGGCATTGAGGTTTCGGGCGCGGGTTTGGACAACGGATTATTGCACATCGATTTGGAGCGCATTGTGCCGGAACCCGAAGTGCGGACCATCAAGATCGAAAAAAGCTACGGTCCCGGAAGTCCGGGAGGTCACAAGACCATCGACGTCGAAACCGAATAACCAACCGAAATCCGAAAGCGGCTTGTCGCTTCGCGAAAGCCCGGCACAGGAGTTTCCCCATGCAAAATGCTGTTCATTCCCAATCCCCCTATTTTCCGCAAGCGCCGCAAGATTTCGCCCAATGGGGTATGGATGAAATCGCCTACATCAAGACGGAGGTGATTGAGGGCAAACGCCTGCACGTTATTCACGCTGCCGATGGTGAGAGCCTGGCGGCGGTGGAAAGCCATGAACTGGCCGCGGCAATGATCGTGCAAAACGGCCTGGCGCCTGTTTACTCGCAATAGAGCCTATGTGGAATGGGGGTTGTGCGGTAAATTCGCGAACACCGCCTGACATCATCTTAGATGTCTATTAGGCCGCTTCGGTTTCCATTTTTTCCGTGAGGATCGCAAACAGCGCTTCGGACGTGTCGGTGCCGCGTAGTTTTTCGCACACTTTGCCGTCGCGAAGCACGCGTGATACGCGGGCCAGGGCCTTGAGGTGATCGGCGCCCGCTGATTCCGGCGCCAGCAACAGGAAAATCAGATCCACCGGGCGTTCGTCAATGGCTTGGAAATCGACCGGTTGTTCCAATCGGGCAAAAAGCCCGTGCAGTCGCTCCAGGGATTGCAGCTTTCCGTGTGGGATGGCGATGCCGCTGCCGACACCGGTGGTGCCCAGGCGTTCGCGTTCCATCAGAACCTCGAAAATCGCACGCTCGTGTTCGCCAGTCATGTCGGCCGCGCGGCGAGACAATTCCTGCAACACCTGTTTCTTGCTGGTCGCGTGAAGGTTGGCGACTACGGTTTCCGAAGAAATGAGATCAGTAATCTCCATGCCTCTAACCTACCTTCCGAGTGCGTACGTGGATCAGGAGCCGGAGTTGGCGGGATCGATCCAACCAATATTACCATCAGCGCGGCGATAAACCACGTTGAAGCCACCGCTGCCGCTGTTGCGGAACATGATCACCGGCGCATCCGCCAAATCCATGCGCATCACCGCTTCGCTCACCGAAAGCGTGGCGATTTCCGTCTCCATTTCGGCGACGATCATGGGCGGTTGGTCTTCCGCGGGCTCATCCTCGGTGGTTTCCGGCTGAATGACGGCGTATTGGGCCGACAACAACTCTTCGTTGTCTCTGGCTTTCTGGTGGTGATTGGAAAGCCGGCGCTTGTAGCGCCGTAATTGCGTGGCAACGCGTTCGAGCGCACCATCAAAAGCACCATAGGCATCTGTGCCGGTAGATGCGCTTTGCACGACCAAGCCCCGTGGGCCGGGGTGCACAGAGATGTCAGCCTTCAAGTCGCTTCCCTCGCGCGAGAAGATGACTGTGGCATCAATGGCATGATTGAAGTATTTGCCGACAATGCTTGTGAGATTGTCTGTGGTGTGAACGCGGAGAGAATCCCCAACGTCCAGGTTTTTTCCTTTGACGGAGATATCCATGAATTAAGAGGTCCGTTGCCTGTCGTGTTTTTGGTCTATGGAATATTGTTTCATTGCCGCGCTATCGAAGAGCCGGAATTCAAGCCTTCTCGGCTGTGAATTTCCCAGTTTGCCGGCGAAGGCCAGGACATTAGTTGCGCATGCGGGGCAAGTCAATACTGGAGCCAGCATATCGCCTGCATGCGGTCCGCACGTTGACAGAGGTCAATCCGTGCTCAAATTTCCGCACCCGTGCCCACCCACGCCCGCGTCACTGGGCTTTGTCGCGTCGGCGTTGAACAGAAGACGGAATGCGCATGGCTTCGCGGTACTTGGCAACCGTACGGCGCGCTATGTCGACGCCATCGGCTTTCAAAAGCGCAACCAGTTTGTCGTCGGATAGAATCTTCTTCGGCGCTTCGGCATCGATCAGTGCCTTTATTCGATGGCGGACGGCTTCCGCCGAGTGCGCATCGCCGCCTTCACTGGACGCGATAGCCGGCGTAAAGAAATACTTGAGCTCGAATATACCGCGCGGCGTGGCCATGAATTTGTTGGACGTTACGCGGCTGACGGTGCTTTCGTGCATCTCGATGGCATCGGCGATGTCCCGCAGAACAAGCGGTTTCAAATGCTGGACACCGTGCGTGAAGAATTTGCCCTGCTGGCGGACCAGTTCGCTCGCCACTTTGAGAATTGTCGTCGCGCGTTGATGCAGGGCTTTGACCAGCCAATTGGCCGACTGGAACTGCTCGGTGATGTATTGCTTATCCGCCTTTGATCGCGTTTGCGTCCGGATTTGGGCGTAATACTGATTGTTGACCAACACGCGCGGTAGGCTGGCGCTATTCAATTCGATGATCCAACCGCCGCCCGGCGCCGCGCGCATGAGCACGTCCGGCGTAACCGGCTGGGCCACATCGGCGTCAAAGTCTGATGCCGGACGGGGGTTGAGTGCCTGAATTTCTGAAATCATGTCGGCGACGTCCTCGTCGTCGCACTGGCAAATTTGAGCAAGCTTTTTTAATTCACGCTTGGCCAGCAATTCCAGGTTCTCGAGGAATGTCGCCATGCACGGGTCCAGGCGGTCCTTTTCGCGCAGTTGCAGGGCCAGGCATTCCCGAAGGTCGCGTGCGAAAATACCGGGCGGGTCGAAGCGTTGCAGAAGCGAGATAACGCGCTCGACATCGTCGTCACTGCAGCCCAAGGTTTCCGCTAAATGATCGGTTTCTCTGCTCAGGTAGCCGGTGTCGTCCAACAGGTCGATCAACTGCACGGCGATCATGCGATCGTCACCGCCCGGCAAATCCAGTGCTACCTGCTCAAGCAGGTGATCACGTAGCGACGGTTGTTCGGTCAGGGTTTCTTCGAGACTGGCCTCCAACGTATCGAAGCCGCCGCCGCTGTTGGGATACTGCGGCTCGGCGAATGCCGGCTCGTTCCAGCCGGATTCGGGCTCGGGACCGGTATCACCCGACGCATGGTCATCGTGTGAATACAGGTTGTCGTAGTCCGTATCGTAGCCGAGGTCTTGTTCGAGCGCCGCTTCGCTTGGTTGTTCGAAATCCATGTCCTCAAGCGCGGCCGGATCAGGCTCTCCGTCGCCCACCAACTCATCAGCGTGAACGTCAACCGGATCGTCCCCCATTTCGCCAGGGGTCAATTCCTCGCGCTCGAGCATGGGGTTTTCCTGCAGTTCCTGCTCCACGTAGGCAGAGAGGTCCATGTTGGAAAGTTGCAACAGCTTGATCGCCTGCTGCAATTGCGGGGTCATGACGAGCGCCTGGCTCTGGCGCTGTTCGAGACGGGGGGCTAGGACCATGAAACCAGCTTAAAGGCTAAAACGATCGCCCAGATAGACACGGCGAACATCCTCATTGCCGACAATATCCGTGGGCGCACCTTCCATAAGCATCATGCCATCATGGATGATGTAGGCACGGTCGATCACGTCGAGGGTTTCACGAACGTTGTGATCGGTGATCAGCACTCCAATGCCCCGGTCCTTGAGGTGCGCCACCAGGTCGCGGATATCGCCGACGGCAATGGGATCGATGCCAGCGAAAGGTTCATCAAGCAAAACGAAATGCGGATTTGACGCCAATGAGCGTGCGATCTCAACACGCCGTCGTTCGCCACCCGATAATGCCAGCGCCGGCGTGCGGCGCAGGTGGGTAATGGAAAACTCCGCCAGCAAGGCATCCAGAATGGCTTCGCGCCGGTCGCGGGATTTTTCCGCCACTTCGAGCACGGCGCGGATATTTTTCTCGACCGTCAGGCCGCGAAAGATTGAAGCTTCCTGCGGTAGGTACCCGATGCCCAAACGGGCACGGCGATACATGGGCAGGGAAGTAATGTCGTTTCCATCAAGGACGATGCTGCCGTGGTCCGGCTGAATGAGCCCCGTGATCATATAGAAGCACGTGGTCTTTCCGGCGCCATTGGGGCCCAGCAGGCCGACGGCTTCACCGCGCTGCAGCTCCAGGCTGACGCCGCGAACGACCGGACGCTTTTTGAAACGTTTGCCGATATTGATGGCGGCCAGGCCTTTGTTTCCCGCAGCGTTGTCGGCAACCAGGCGCGGGCCTTGGCCGTCACTCTGCTCCGAATGGCCTGTATCTGCCGAAATATCCGTCACGATCTCGTCCCACAATGGGCCATATATTGGGCCCGAATCTTGGCTCAGGCGGTCACGGTTACTTTTTGCGTTTACGTGGCCGCAAGACACCCCTCACACGATTTGTACCGCTGTTGGCATCCATCTTGCAACTATGAAGTCGACTGACCCCGGTATTCAAGTTGACTTCGGCGCTGCAGCCGTTGAGCGTCGAGCCAGCACGGAGGATTTTGACTTTGCCGCTCAGCGTCGCAATGCCGCTCTTTACATTATAAATTCCGCGCTCGGAAATGGCGGTGTCTTGCTGAGTCACCACCTTGACGTCATCAAACGCCTCGACGCGATGCAGTTCATTGGCGCCGCCTTTGCCGGGCTTGAAATAAGCGGCGAGCACACGCGCCCGCAATTGCTTGTCCTGTCGTTTGGCCATGGCATTGCCACGTGCCACGGCCATTTGGCGTTTTTCCCAATATTCCAATTGCCGCTCGGCGGTGATCAGGTCCGACGGCGTCACCAGTTTGACCTGCTTGCCGCCGCTCAGGACCAAGATGCCGTCATCGACATTGTAAACGCCTTGTTCGCCGTAGGCTGTGCCGTCGGGGGATTTGATCCGCACTTTGCCGATGGCGTCGAGCCGCCAGATGTCGGTGTTGCCGTTGGTGTTTTCACGGTAGTAGGCGCGAAGTTCGTCGGCGAAAACGGTAACCGGGCCACGTACAGCACGTGCGTTTCCGCGCGCAACGAAGACAAGTCGGTCCTGTTGCCATTCGATACCGTTGTCGGCGAACACCTCTATGGGGGCATCGCCGCCACCGAAGTTGAGGCTCTGGGCGATACCCGGGACGGAAAGCGCCACGAAGCTGATGGCCACAGCCAGAACGATGAATAAATTTCGGGTCAAATGCGTCATTGCGTAGGTGGCTTGGCTCCGGGATACAAAGTGAGTTTCGATTTTCCCAGGAAATGTATAACTTTTCCTTTATTCATCATGCGAAAACCCGCTGCGGCCAGTCGACCGAACGGGCCTTGGCCCGATACCGGGTCGTTGCTTTCCGCCGTGCCGGTCGTGAGGTCGATCGCAGCGCGCTCGGTGCGGAACTCATAGCCGGAATCGTGATACAGATTGACCTGACCGGCAAGGTTGAGCGCCTTTTCTGTACGTGAATACTCCCCGTCATTGGCCGTCAGGACCAGCCAGGTGCCGTCTTCCAGCGTAATGTCGGCTTTTGGCATGACCAAGGTGACGCGCATACCCTCTTCGGTGATGTTTCGTGCCAAGTCGGCGGTAATGGAAAACGGTTGGTTGTCGCTGTCGGTGCCAACGTAACGCGGGTTGATCATACTCGGATCATCCGAGCCGGTGAGTTTCATGACCGTAATGCCGAGCCGGAACTTCAGATCACCCGTATTAATGTGCGGCCACGCGACGACCAGCACGATGACCGCTAACGCTGTCACCGGTAGCAGGAATTTCATCAAGCTGACGAAGCGGCTGTACGCCCGCGAGTGGCGTTGGCGATCAACGCCGTCGGCGCCGGCGTTGATGGCGGCACGCTGCTTGATCTCGGCCGAAGCCGGTGCGGCGGGTTTGAATTCGGTGGTCGTCGACAAGACCCACCCCGCGTCCGTCAGGCGACGCCGGCGCGCAGGCAATCATGCACGTGCAAGATACCAAGTGCGCGCCCGCCTTCGACGACAAATAGATTGGTGATTGCCTTCTCGTTCATGATGGCCAGTGCCTCGCTGGCCAAGGCGTCGGGGCCTATCGTTGCCGGGTTTTTGGTCATTACCTCACCGGCCGTGGTGGATAGAAGTTCCGGTGACATATGACGCCGCAAATCGCCATCGGTGATGATCCCTAAAAACAGCCCGTCAGCATCGACGATACCGGCACATCCGAACCGTTTGTTGGTCATGATAATCAAGACCTCGGACATATCCGTCTCCGGTGACACAAGGGGCACCTCTTGGCCATCGTGCATGATATCGGAAATCTTGAGCAACCGGCGGCCAAGTTTACCGCCCGGATGCAGTGCATGAAAATCGGCCGGCGAGAATCTGTGTCTCTCAAGCAGCGCCACGGACAGGGCATCGCCAAGAGCGAGCATCAACGTGGTCGATGTCGTGGGCGCCAACCCCATGGGGCAAGCCTCGGGTGCGGCCGGCAAAATCAACGCCGCATCGGCGGCATTGGCCAGGGCGCTGCCGGCAACCGAGGTGACACCGACAAGCGGAATGGAAAACCGTACCGCATAGGCGACCAGATCCACCAACTCGGTAGTTTCGCCCGAATTCGACAGCATGAACAATGAATCAGAAGCCGTGATCATCCCCAGATCGCCGTGTGAGGCCTCACCAGGATGAACGAAAAATGCCGGCGTGCCAGTGGAGGCCAAGGTGGCGGCGATTTTGCGTCCGATATGGCCGCTTTTCCCCATGCCTGAAACGATCACCCGGCCTTGTGTTGCGGCCATGATGTCGAGGGCGGCTAGAAATGACGGACCCAAGGATTTGCCAAGCGCAGCCAGCGCTTCGGCTTCAGTGTTTAGAACACGCCGTGCCGAAGCCAAATCGTCAGCCGAGACGGTCATTGACGTGTCGGCTTTGGCGGTAGCGCCATCTGAGGATTGGGTCATGATTTGAGGACTCACGCGTGTTGCTCGCTGGGCACTTTCCCATCATGCGCCGAAGCCGAGGATTGGTCAATGAAGGCGCTAGGTCGAAGAAGCCGGCTGTACGCCTGCTTACGAATGGGAAAAAATATCGGTTTCGGACCAGCCGGCGAGGTCTAATTCGGCGCGCGCCGGCAGAAAGCCGAAGCATTGCTCGGCCAATTCCATGCGGCCTTCGCGCATCAGCATAACATTGAGGCGCTCGCGGATGGCGTGCAGGTTGAGCACGTCGGCGGCGGCATAGCGCAGTTGTTCGGCGCTCAACTCCTCAGCCGCCCAGTCCGAGGATTGTTGTTCCTTCGACAGGTCGATGCCCAGCAATTCCTTGGTGACATCTTTCAGGCCGTGCCGGTCGGTGTAGGTGCGCACCAGTTTGGACGCGATTTTCGTGCAATAGACCGGGTTTACGGTGACGTCGAGATACTGCTTCAAGATCGCTACGTCGAATCGCGCGAAATGGAAGATCTTCGCCACGTCCGGGTCAGTCAACAGCTTGCGCAGATTGGGCGCCGCATAGTCATCGGGTGCGAACTGCACCAAATGGCAAACGCCGTCACCGTTGGACAACTGCGCCACACACAATCTGTCACGCAGCGGGTTGAGGCCTTGGGTTTCCGTATCAATGGCAACGCCGTCGGGGAATTTCAAGCCGTCGGGCAAGTCGCCTTTGTGCAACTCGATCGCGTTGGCTTTTTTCGCTGGGAAATATTTCACGGGAATTCCCCCGTTTCATGCTGGCGTATCTGCCGAGATTGGTGCCCAGGAGAAGACTCGAACTTCCACGACCTTGCGGCCACTGGCACCTGAAGCCAGCGCGTCTACCAATTCCGCCACCTGGGCCAGGTGATCGGCGCCCGCCAAAAGCGCGCGCAGCGCCTTGCTTATTGCTCTGAGACGACGTTGTCAATACGCGCGTGCGCCGGCCGATGATCCGGTGCTATATTCGGAGCGCAATAAGCCACAGAAGTAACAGACCGGCTGGAGGAACAATGAGCAGGCACGTGGTGACGATTTTTGGCGGTTCGGGATTTGTCGGCCGGCATTTGGTTCGTAAATTGGCGGCAAGCGGAGCCGAGGTTCGGGTCGCGGTGCGCGATACGGAAGCGGCGATGTTCCTGAAGCCCGCCGGCGACGTCGGGCAGATCGTGCTTTGGCAGACCGATGTGAACGATGCCGCGCAGGTGGCGACGGCCGTGGCCGGCGCCGATGTGGTCGTAAACCTTGTCGGAATTTTGTACGAGCGCGGTCGACGTACCTTCCAGCGTCTGCACGTGGACGCGGCGGCGATTATCGCCCAGGCGGCGCTGGACGCCGGCGCAAAGCGGTTGTTGCACATGTCGGCGTTGGGTGCCGATGCCGATAGCCCTGCTGCCTACGGACGCACAAAGGCGGCCGGTGAAGCCGCGGTGAAGGAAATTTTCCCCGATGCCACCATTTTCCGCCCCAGCGTGATCTTCGGCCCGGAGGACAATTTCTTTAACCTGTTCGCCGGCTTGATGCGGTTCACGCCGGCGATGCCGGTGATCGGCGCTCCGGCGTTGCCTAGCGTGTCGTGGGACGACGGCAAGCTCAGTGTTGATTTCTTCGGTGACGGCGGTTGCAAGTTTCAGCCGGTCTTTGTCGGCGATGTCGCGGACGCCATGGTTCGCGCGTTGGACGATGCTGGCACAAAGGGCCGGACATACGAACTCGGCGGCCCGCGGACCTATAGCTTCAAACAGATCATGGAGTTGTTGCTGGACGCGACGGAGCGAAAACGCTTTTTGGTGCCGATGCCGCTTGGGTTGGCGGAGGCCGACGCCTTATTTTTGCAGTTGCTGCCGAAGCCGTTGTTGACGATGGATCAAGTGAAGTTACTGGAAGTCGACAATGTGGTTTCCGGCGAGACGCCGGGGCTCGACGCGTTTGGCATAGAAGCGGCGACGGCGGAGGCCATCGTGCCGACTTACCTGAACCGGTTCCGCACACCTGCGCATCGGGGCGCGCACGCCGCTTAGCGTCTCATCCGTCAGTAGGGGGAGGGGAGCGCGTCGTCGGTGCCTTCCGTCTCGCCGGCAGCGGCGGCGACGATCAGTTCGCCGAATTCGCGCAGGAATACCGACCCGCGTACGGTGCGCTGAATCAGCACGCTGCGTCGATCATCATCATCGGTCTTGCGGCGCACCAAACCCAACTCGCTCAGACGGTTGACGGCGCGGGTGATGGCCGGTTTCGACACGTTCAGCAATTGCGCCAATCCGCGCACTGTGTGCGGCGGCGGTGTCAGGTAGACGCTTAAAAGCAAAGCCATTTGCCGGGCGGAGAGATCCGGCGCATCGGCGCGCACGCTGGCGACAATGGCGCGCCGCCAGATATCCAAGGCTTGAAGTTCGTTGAGTTCGACGCTGCTCACGCGGGTGGAATCCTGAAAAACCGTTCGTTTCGTTAACGTAACTTCTACGGGATTTCAGACATAGGGGCAATCCCAAATCGGCAGCCGCTATCAGGTTTCGGTTCCGAAACGCCTTTCCAGCGCGTGAAAGACGGCGCGCAATCCCATGGCTTCGCCGCCTTCCGGCCGGCCTGGTCGCGCGCTTAGGTTCCATGCCATCAGATCGAAGTGCACCCACGGCGCCATCGCGCCATTTTCCGCTTCGACAAATCGCTCCAAAAACAACGCCGCCGTAATGGCGCCGCCGTAGCCGCCTTCCGGCGCGTTGTTGAGATCGGCGATCTTTCCCTTCACCAGTTTGGTGTAGCCTTGCCACAACGGCATCCGCCACATGGGGTCATGGCAGGCCTCGGAGGCAGACAACAACTCCTGGGCCAAGCTGTCGTCGTTGCTGAATAGCGCCGGCACGTCGGTCCCGAGCGCGACGCGCGCGGCGCCGGTCAGCGTGGCGAAGTCGATAATGGCTTCGGGTTGTTCGTTGGCCGCCTCGAACAATGCATCGGCCAAAATCACGCGGCCTTCCGCATCGGTGTTGCCGATTTCAACGCTTAGGCCTTTGCGGGTCATGACCACGTCGCCAGGCCGCATAGCGTTGCCGGCAATGGAGTTTTCGACGGCCGGCACCAGCACTCGAAGCCGCACACCGAGGCCAGCATCCATGATCATGCCTGCCAGACCCAGCACATGAGCGCCGCCGCCCATATCCTTTTTCATCAATTTCATACCGGTGGCGGATTTGATGTCCAGACCGCCGGTGTCGAAACATACACCTTTGCCGACCAGCGTCAGTTTCGGCGCGTCGGCGTCACCCCACGTGATGTCGATCAGGCGCGGCGCACGGTCATGCGCGCGGCCGACCGCGTGGATGGCCGGATAGTTGCGGCTGAGCAAGTCGTCGCCGGCAATGATGTCGATGTTCGCGCCGAATTCCCCCGCAAGTCGTTCGGCGGCATCCGCCAGATTGTCGGGGCCCATGTCGGCAGCGGGCGTGTTGATCAGGTCGCGCACCAGGTTCGCAAAGCGCGCCGCGCGTCCCGCAGCCGCCATATCGGCGCCTTCGGGCACGACGAGCACCGCTCGTCCTTTGTCGCTTGAGACGTAACGTTCAAAACGGTACTGCGCCAATCCCCAACTCGTGGCCAGGTCCTGCGCCTGTTCCGGTGGCAAGGTGGTGTCGATTTCATAGGTACCGATCGGCAAATCGGTTGCCAGTGGCGCCCAATCCCAAATATCGGGCGTATCGGGAACGGCGAACAATACCTGCGCAAGGTCGCCACCGGGGCCGGGCACCAACGACAGGGCGCCGGCGTCTCCGTTGAACCCGGTGCTCGCCGTCCAGCTTTGCAAGGTATCGGATTGGGTGGATATCCAATCAGTGAACGTATCCGAGCGGACCGGGGTGACGGGTATCGCGCCTTCGGCGCTTTCGATCAATGTATCTATCATACCGTTGCTTATACCAGTGACGGGATTGGAATCAACGAAATCGCTTTTCCGCCGTCACGAGAGCACGTTAGACTTCGGCCATGGAATTCACCTTGATCATCGGCAATCGCAATTACTCGTCCTGGTCACTGCGTGGTTGGCTGGTCATGAAACTGACCGGCGCCGCCTTCAACGAAGTGGTCATCCCTCTCGATCTGCCGGAAACCCGAAACGCTATTTTGGCGCATTCCGCCGCGGCGAAAGTACCCATTCTGCGCTACGGCGCGGTGACCGTCTGGGACACGCTGGCCATTGCCGAGTATCTGGCTGAGTTGTTCCCGGAAAGACGCCTGTGGCCGGACGATGTCGAAGCGCGGGCCCAGGCGCGGGCGATCACCAGCGAGATGCACTCAGGCTTCATGAACCTGCGCGAGCATCTGCCCATGGACCTGCGCAGCCGTGATCTGGGCGGTGAGATTGGGCCCGGCGTAGCCGACGACATTGCGCGTATCGTTGCACTGTGGACCGATTGCCGACGTCGCTTTGGCACTGGCGGGCCATTCTTGTTCGGCGAGTTCTGCATCGCCGATGCTTTTTATGCGCCGGTGGTCGGCAGATTCCGCACATATGGGATCGAGTTGTCCGGTGAGGCGGCGGCCTATGCGGAAGCGGTCTGGCAGTGGCCGGACATGCAGACATGGCTCGACGCCGCCAACGACGAACCGTGGGTGATCGACAACTTCAAAGTCTGAATTTACCCCTAGCCGATAATTTCCGGCGCCGGCAGTCCCATTCTTTCGGCCGGCAGAATACCTTTGGCGGTTTCGGCGTTGATGGCCTCTTCGGCGCGGATTTTCTCGCGCGAGGCGACGAGCAATTCACTTTGGCGCGCCAACGGCACGATGGCGATGCCGTCGTCATCGCCGACAACGATATCGCCGGGGCTCACGGGACATTCAGCACAGGCAATAGTGCCATCGATGATGCCGCCGAACCCCTTGCTAGGGCCCGCCGGGACGACACCGGCGCAAAACACCGGAAAACCCAATTCACGGATTTCCGCGACGTCGCGCACGGCGCCGTCGAGGACCAGCCCGGCGAGGCCTCGTTGCATGGCGGCGCGGGTCATTATGCCGCCCCAAACGGCCGTATCCAAATGCGCCCGACCGTCGACCACCAAAATCTCGCCCGGTTCGGCAATGCCGATGGCGGCGTGGATGGCGGCGTTGTCGCCGACCATGATTGTCACCGTGCGCGCCTGGCCCACCAGTGCCGTACCGGGCGCTACAGGTTTGATGCGCGCCGCCATGACCTGGTTGCGGTTCATGCAATCACCAACAATGGCCGGCGGGATGTCACGCCAAGGCGTCAGCTCGGCCTCGGAGAGGCGGGTGAAATCGGTCTGGTAGCGCTGGATCGGCATGATCTGAAGTCCTTTGGTTTCCGGACGTTGTGGAGTGTTGGTTTATGAGCTTCGAATTTCCGGGCTGACCCTATACCATGGCCGCGCGTGGGCCAAGTGGACCAGGGGAGGTCGTCGGCCAAAAAGGAGCGAAAGATGATTTTTGGACTGTTCGGCAACAGTGACGAGCGCAAGGCGCGGCAGATCAACAAGGATGCGCCGGTGATTATCGAGCAAGCGGAGCAGACGTTCACCGACACTCGCTTGTCAGAGATTGCGGCGACGTTCTCCGAGCACCTGGACCGTGCGCACGAAATGTTCGGGCGCGCGTCTATTGATCTCAAGCGCGCTGAGTACGAATACCGCAAGCTGAACAAGGAAGCGCGCCGCCGCAACGAGCAAGCCAACATGACGGCCCTGACGTTCGTCGTAATCTACCTGCGCGCCGAGTTGGTCGGGCTCGCGGCGGCACCGGCACGCGCCGCTATCGACCAGTTTGTGGCTCGGTGGTCGACCGAGGCGGCCGATCCGTCATAATCTTTCGCAATATGTCGGGCGTTGCGCAATAAAGCACCGGCCATGTGCCGTTTGTGACAAGAAAAAGACTTCAACTTGTTGTTATTTAACAATTAATCCTTTTCGGGCTAGGTTAGGCGGAAATCAATAAACTTCTTTCGCAGGGACAATGTGAAACGTGAGAGGAGTATGCCACATGTCCGTATTTTCCCGGCCTGATTTCGACAACCACGAAGAAGTGGTCTTTCACCATGATCGCGCAAGTGGCCTGAAAGCTATTATCGCCGTTCACAACCGCAACCTGGGCCCCGCCTTGGGTGGATGCCGGATGTGGCCTTATGAGAGCGACGATGAAGCGATCGACGATGTGCTCAGATTATCGAAGGGCATGACCTATAAAGCGGCGATGGCCGGGCTTGATTTCGGCGGCGGCAAGTCGGTGATTATCGGCGACCCGCACCGCGATAAGAACGACGCGCTGGTGCTGGCCATGGGCCGCTTCATCGACAGCTTGAACGGACGTTACCATAGTGGCGAAGACGTCGGCATGACGGTCGGCGATATGGATGTCATGCGGCGCGTGACACCCTATGCGCACGGCGTGTCGGACGGTAGCGGCAATCCTTCGCCCGCGACGGCGTGGGGCGTGTTTTTGGGGATCAAGGCTGCCGTCAAACACCGCCTCGATCGAGAGGATCTTGATGGCGTGAGTGTTGCAGTCCAAGGTCTCGGCAGTGTCGGACAATCGCTTTGTGAGTATCTCTGCCAGGCCGGTGCAAAGTTAACTGTCGCCGATATCGATCCCGCACGGGTGCGGGACGTACAGCAAGCACCAGGAGCGATTGCGGTCGGCGCTTCGGAGATACATCGCGTCGCCGCCGACGTATTTGCGCCCTGCGCGCTTGGTGCCGGCCTCAACGACGAAACTATTCCGGAACTCCAGACGATGATAGTCGCTGGGTCTGCGAATAACCAACTGGCGGAGAGCCGTCACGGTCTTGTATTGAAGGAGCGTGGCATCCTTTATGCGCCGGACTATGTCATCAACGCAGGTGGAGTCATCGACATCGCCGCAGAAGGGCCTGATTACAGTACGGCGCAGGTAATGAAGCGCGTGGAAGGTATCTACGATACCTTGATGCAGGTTTTCGCGCGCGCCAGCGTTGAAGACAGCATGCCTGAAATTGTCGCTGACCGGATGGCTGAAGCGCGTTTCATGGGGGCGGCCCGGCAGGCTGCGTGACGCAGCTCAGGCGCCGCCATTACGCGCTTGACGGCGCTTGTTCCAGCTTTCGAACAGTTTCCAGCGTACCACGGGAATGTCCTTGAAAACTGTATTGGGAACCGCATAGACCTGGGCGTCTTCCTTAGCATGTAGGCTGAAACGGCGCGGTCGGCCCATGAGAGCTGACTCTTCGCCAAAGAAATCCCCGGTATTTAAAAGCTCCGGCTCGGCATCGTCATTCAGGCGGATCAGCATGCCTGTGTCGACGACATAGAGGAAATCCTCCGCCAGATCGGCGAGATTGGGGCGTTTTTCCAACTCGAGCGGTATCATGGATTTGGCGACCTTGTTTAGCGTCGGATATGAAAGAGCTTCACCGAACAGACGCGTGCGCGACAAAAATTCGCGTCTTTCCTCCAACTGCACGATTTCCTCGAACAATGCATTGGTGTTGACGAAATCAATGTATTGCTCCGCTTTCAGCCGAAGCGCGCGAATATAACTGGCTGCACGGAAGGTCTCCGCCGAAGGCAACCGGTGCAGTCCGGATGTCTCGCCTATGAACGCGCCGGCGGACAGGATGTTGGTGGTGCCGGTTTCCGAATCATCCATTTCAACGTTGCCGGCCAACACCAAGTAGATGTCTTCGTTGGTAACACCTTTCTCAATCAGAATGCACCCGGGCGGCAGGGTTTCTACCGGGTTGTCCATCAATGTCAGCAGTTCCTCATGCGGGACATCGGGGAAGTTGGCGGTAAGAAAAGTGTCGATAAAACGGTTCACGAAACCAACCTTGCCCGGAATCAGGACATCAATAGCGCCAAACCTAGCGCCTGATCCGACACTTTCTTCGTCCATGGTCAATCGCCGGGCGACGTGCGAAAGCACGATTTTGTCGGACTGATCGTTTTCGAAGTCAGCGGCCATGCCGTGAATCAGGCCGCCCCCGATATCCAGCTTTTTCAGGTTTGCCGGCTCCAGATAGGTTTCGCGCGTGCGCGCGGTCAAATCATCGGGCAATCCCGGAATGGGATTGGCCGCCATGTCGTCGAGTACCTGGAACGAGGCAATATCAGCCAGGTGGGCATAGGTGCGATACCCATCCGGTCCTTCGGCCCGGAACCTGAAGATCGTGGTCTCTACGGGGTGTAGTGAGTAAGAAGGCCTCGCTTCCAGTCCGGCGAAGTCGTTCCAGGCATCCATTTCCAGGTCGACAGGTTCGAAGTAATGAACAAAATCTGCCTCGTCGATCCGCAACAACGCAGAGAGTTTTCGAGTCACCGAAGACCGGACCAATGGTGTCGCCATGAATTTGATTCGGTGGTCGGCCTGCATGAGTGTCGTCAGCCCGGCGAAATGGTCGTCGTGCGCATGGGTTTGGAAAACACCATCAATCTCGTTGATGCTGATGCCGAGTGCTGTGAGGATGGTTTCCAGGTTCGGGCCCGCGTCGATCAGGAAAATCCGCCCGTGGTGCATCAGAACACTGGACATGGCGGGGCGGTGGATGTCCCAACCGTCACCTTCGCCAGAATGCAGCACAGCGAATGTCTCGCGTTCTACATCGTGGTATTCCATCGGGTAGGGTGATGAGTAGCGTTCGCCGGGTCCCAGATTGAGGTCGATCTCAACGACGTCGTCGCCGAGTGTGAATCGGAAATGGTTGCGCTTCATGCGAAGCACAGTGACGCCACCGCGGATCTCCGTGACGTTATGGCCAAGTTCCAGCGTTTCCAGAAGCTCGGTGGGTTCGGCGATTTTTCCGAACGCGAATTTCAGTTTGATGGCCATCATCTCGCGCGCTTGATCGGCGGGGATGCCGGTCTCGAGAATTTCCTCTTCTGACACCAAGCCGTAATTGCCGCGATGGATATATTCCAGCTGTGAACGCAATTGTTCGCGGTCACCCAACAACAAGGGCCGTTGACCGGTGTTGCAAGGATGGCCTGGAATGATCATCCCCTGACGATAGAGCATTTGCAGAACCGGAAACTCCGCCAGGTTGGCAAAGCCGCCGCCTTGCAGCGGCACGTCGGAAAGCAAGATGGCGTTGGGGCCCGCCTCATAGCTGACGCCGTCGATTTCCGCGGCGGCCACAAGGCCCTGGCGCATCAGGTGTTTGACGCTGTCGGCCGGGCAGCCGCACTGAATGCGCAGGTCCGCTTCCGGCGCTTCAACCCAGACAATACCGGGCGCAACATCAATCAGCTTGAGACGCGACATTAAAAGCCTACTTGAGACGCGACATTAAAAGCCTATATGTCCCTTTGTTCTTGTTTATGCTTTGGTTTTAGCGGTTTCGTGGAGCGCCCGCCAGACCCGTTCTGGAGTTAATGGCATTTCCAAATCGCGCACACCGTCGTCTTTCAAGGCATCAAGCACCGCATTGACCACGGCCGGCAGCGCGCCGACGCAGCCAGCCTCGCCCGACCCTTTGACGCCGAGCGGGTTTTTCTTGGTTGGCGCGCCTTCGAAATAACCGATTTCCATATTGGGGATGGTGTTGGCCCGGGGCAGCGCATAGTCGCTCAGCGACGCGCTCAACAACTGGCCGCTATCGGGGTCGTAGACGATATTTTCCATCAATGCCTGGCCAATGCCCTGGGCAATTCCGCCCATGACCTGTCCGTCGGCGAGCATCGGATTGATAACGGTGCCGAAGTCATCCATTACCCAGTAACCGTCGACAATGATGGCGCCGGTTTCGGGGTCGACCTCGACCTCCGCGGCATGGCAGCCGTTGGGGATGGAGATGATCTCTCGGGCGTAAACGGATTGCGTATCGAGGCCGTTACCGCTGTCACCGCCTTCGGCTCCGTGGGCGTCAAAGGCGGCTTCAATCACTTCTCGGATTGTCATGGTGTGGTTGGTGGTGGCTTCGAAAAAACGGCCATCGGCGAACTCCACCTGATCCGCGTTGATGCCAAATGCTTCCGCAGCGACAGCGCAGCCCTTGGTGATGATCTCTTGCGCCGCCTGCAGCACGGACGAGCCGCCGACTTCCATATTGCGCGACCCGCCGTGGCCGCCGCCCAAGGGCGTTGCATCGGTGTCGGCTTGAACGAAGGAGATATCGTCAATCGACAGGCCCAGGGTTGCCGCCAGAATTTGCGACAGGGACGTCTCAATCCCCATGCCGGTGGAATGCGCGCCGGTTGCCAGCTCAACCGTGCCGTCACGATTGAAAGTAACGCCGGTGTGTTCTTTCGGCCCGCCGCCGGTGCACTCCAGGTAGGGCGCAATGGCAAAGCCGCGCCGCAATCCCTTGGCGCTACTGGCGGCGACGCGTGCCGCATATCCAGGCCGATCACTCATTTCCAGCGTGCGCTCGAACAGCTGCGGAAAATTGCCGCAGTCCACGTCCAGGTTCATGGATGTTTTCAGCGGCAGCTCGTCGGGCCGTAGTAGGTTTTTGCGCCGAAGCTCCACCGGGTCCATGCCGATCTCGCGCGCCGCGTGTTCAATGATGCGCTCGGTTTGATAGGTGGCTTCGGGCCGGCCTGCGCCGCGGTAGGGGTCCATCAGCATGGTGTTGGTGAACACGCCGGTGCCGGTATAGTACATGGCGGGAAACCGGTACGGGCCGCCTTGCGTTCGGGCCGATCCGCCGCTGATGGTAAACGGCCCCACGGTGGCGCAAAATGCGCCAATGCCGCCAAGGCTGTCCGTCCTTAGTGCCCGAAAGGTGCCGTCCCCATCCAACGCCAGCGATACGGTGCTGGATTGGCCGCGGCCATGGGTGTCGGCGAGGAAGGCTTCCGTTCGGTTGGCGATCCATTTCACTGGGCGTCTCAGTTCCCGCGCCGCATGCAGCAAAAGGGCGGGCTCGCCGTAGATACCGTTTTTGGCGCCAAAGCCCCCACCCACATCGGGGGCCAGATGATGCAGCTTTTCAGTGGCGATGTTTAAAACGTCGTCGGCAAAAGCGCCGCGGTTGGCATGGATATTCTGCGATGAATTGTGCAGCGTGAAGCTTTCTGTCTCCGCATCAAAATCAGCGACGGCGCCACGAGGCTCCATGGGCACGGAGGTGACGCGGTTGTTGACCACATGCAGCGTGACCACATGGTCGGCGTCCGCGAAAGCGGCGTTAACGCCGTCCTTGTCGCCGAGCTCAAAGTCGAGACAGAAATTGCCCGGGATGTCATCCCACAGTTGCGGCGCGCCATCGGCTGCAGCGGCGCCGGCATCAGTGACGGCATCGAGCGTGTCGTAATCGACATCGATCAACTCCATGGCGTCGAGCGCCAATGCCGGTGTCTCCGCCACCACCAAGGCCACTTCCTGGCCCACGTAGCGCACTCGGTCGATGGCGATGCAATGACGCGCCGGCTGATTGAGCGGCGTGCCGTCAATTTTGGTTTTGACGCCCGAGCGTGTCGGGATCGAACCGTACCCGGCGGCTTTCCAGTCGTCGCCGGTGACAACCAACAATACGCCTTCCAAGGCAAGGGCTTCGGTGGCGTCGATAGCGTTGATGCGCGCATGTGCATGGGGTGAACGCAACACGCCGGCGTAGGCCTGACCGCTCAAGTTGACGTCGTCGACATAGCGTCCGGCGCCGGTTAGAAAGCGATGGTCTTCGCGGCGGCGCACCGATTGGCCGATTTCAACTGTCTCCATGCGGGTGCTCCTCAAGCCATGCGTCCGACGGCGCGCCCGGCCATGACGCCGACCAAATGCGCGCGGTATTCGGCGGAGGCGTGGATGTCGCTGTTGAGATCGTCCGCACCGATGCTGATCCCTTTAAGAGCTTCGGGATTGAAGTTCGCGGCTAAGGCTTGTTCCATTTCCGTCACCCGGAACGCACACGGTCCGGCGCCGGTGACCGCGACCCGTACGTCGCTACCGGTGCGACAAACCATGACGCCGACCAGGGCAAAGCGCGACGCCGGGTTCTCGAACTTTTCGTACGCCGCGGCATCTGCAATCGGAAAATCGACAGCGATAATCAGTTCGCCCTCATCAAGCGCGGTTTCGAACAGATCTGTGAAAAAGTCATCGGCGGCAACCTCGCGTCTGTTGGTCCGCACAATAGCCTTGAGGCCGAGCACTGCGGCCGGATAGTCGGCGGCCGGGTCGCTGTTGGCGATGGAACCGCCGATGGTGCCGCGATTGCGCACATGCGGGTCACCAATACGGCCGGCCAACTCGGCCAGCGCCGGGATTGCATCCTGAACGGTGCCGGACGCAGCAACGGCGGCATGCGGCGTCATGGCACCGATGGAGACGAGTCCGTTGCCAGCAGAAATGCCGTTGAGATCATCGATGGCACCAAGATCGATTACATCCGACGGCATCGCCAGACGCTGTTTCATGACCGGGATCATCGTTTGTCCACCCGCCATAAACTGGCCGTCGTCGCTGCTCTCGAAGGTTTCCAGGGCGGCGTCCAGAGTTGCGGGTTTGTGGAAGTTGAAATCGTACATGCTATGCGCCCTCCCGCATGGCCTTGGCGCCGTCCAAGATCGATTTGACGATATTCTGGTAGCCCGTACAGCGGCACAGATTGCCTTCCAGGCCGTCGCGCACGTCGCGCTCCGTCGGATCCGGGTTGTCTTTTACCAGCGCCAGCGCGGTCATCACCATGCCCGGTGTGCAAAAACCGCATTGCAGCCCGTGATTGTCGCGGAAGGCTTCCTGCATGGGGTGCAGCTCATCACCATCGGCAACGCTTTCGATGGTCGCCACGCGGGAACCATCCGCCTGCACGGCCAACATGGCGCAGGATTTCACCGACAGGCCATCCACGTGCACGGTGCACGCACCACATTGGCTGGTGTCACAGCCCACGTGCGTGCCGGTCAGCCTTAAGTGCTCGCGCAGGAAGTCCACCAACAGTGTGCGGCCTTCAACGTCGCCGCTGACGGCCTTGCCGTTTACGGTCATGGAAACGGTGGGCATGTTCGTTTTTCCTCTCTATCGGAATCCGCAGCCAATTTAGCGCAACGACCCCCCCAGGGAAAAGAGTGAGGGAAAAGAGCGGCGAAAAGCTTTGCCTGAAACGCCATACGACATTATTTGTTTTCTCTAGCTAAGAATTACAAGCGCGGGAGCAACGGCGATGAAGATGACCGACGAAATCAGAATCGAAGCGCCGCGTGAGCGGGTCTTCGCCGCCCTGAATGACCCGGACATCCTGCGTCAGGCGATCCCCGGTTGCCAGGAGCTGGAGCAGGTCTCCGATACGGAGCTGACCGCCACCGTGCAGGCCAAGGTCGGCCCTGTGAAGGCCAAATTCAAAGGCCAGGTCACTCTATCCGATATTGTGCCGTCGGAGAGCTACACCATTTCAGGCGACGGCAAAGGCGGCGCCGCCGGGTTCGCCAAGGGTGGCGCGAAAGTCTCGTTAACCGAAGATGGCAGCGCCACCATTCTGGCCTATGAGGTTGATGCGGAGGTCGGCGGTAAGCTGGCGCAGATCGGCAACCGATTGATCGAAGGTACATCGAAAAAATTGGCGGGTGAGTTTTTTGAGGCTTTTTCGGCATTGGTGAGTGCAGACGATGCACAAGCCGAGCCTGAACCGAAAGATGAACCTGAACCACAAGAACAGCCTGCCGCCGCACCGATAACCGCACCGGGCGGTGTGTCGCCCTGGGTATGGATGATCGGCGGCGGCATTGCCATTGCTCTAGGTGTCTGGCTGCTGAGCCAATAGTCAGATCGGAATTCAGGCCGCTTTGCGCAGGGCCTGGGTAATTTGCGCCAACGCAGACAGCGCGATTTCCGCCGGGTTCTGTGCCCCGATATCAAGCCCGACAGGCGCGTGGATGCGCCCGATTTGCTCTTCCGAAATACCGGCTTCACGTAAACGATGCAGCCTTGCCGCATGGGTTTTCTTGCTGCCGAGCGAGCCGATATAAAAAGCCGGGCTGGCGAAGGCGGCATGTAGGGCCGGGTCGTCGAGTTTGGGGTCGTGGCTCAGCGTGACGACGGCGGTTCGGCTGTCGGGGGCCAAGTCTTCCAAGGCGGTCGATGGCCAGCGCCGGTCGAGTTTTATGCCGGGGAAGCGCTCCGGCGTGCTCCAGGTGTCGCGCGGATCGATGACGGTGACGTCGTAGCCGGTGCGCGCCGCCATTTCGGCCAAGGCTTGCGCGATGTGTACGGCGCCGACGATCAGCATCCTCAGATGCGGATTGTAGACCCGCGCGAACATCGGTGCGCCGTCATCATCTTCAAGCATGCCGCTGCGGTCTGCCGCGAAACGGCTTGCCAAAGCTTCTGTTTGCGTGGTCGTCAGCCGCGTCCCACCGGCGATGATGGCCCCATCGGCCCAGACCGCGTGGCGGCCGGTTTCGGGGTCGGTCAGCAAAGCCGCGGCTTGCCCCGCGTCCCTCGCCGCCTCGAGGTTGGCTAGGATTGTCGCTTGATCATCATCGACCGCGGTGACGAAGACAGATACCTTGCCGCCGCACGCGAGCCCGACCCGCCAGGCATCTTCGTTGGCGATGCCGAAATCCAGCGTCTTGCATGCGCCGTCCCGAATGCATGCCAGCGCCTCGGTGACCACTTCGCCCTCAATGCAGCCCCCCGACACCGACCCTTCAAACGCGCCGTCATCGCGTATGGCCAAGTGACTACCCACCGGGCAAGGCGAGGACCCCCAGGTGCGCACCACTGTGGCCAAGGCGACACCATGGTTTGCGGCCCGCCAGGAGACGGCTTTTTCGATGATGGGAGCGCTGGCGGCGGTTTCGGTTTCCGTGGGCAAGGACATAAGCGTTTCCTCAAGCAAACATCAGCAACAGCAAACCAAATCCGAAAGCCGGAACCAAGCTCTTTCCGAACGGTCTGTGATCGTGGTTAGTTAGGACATGGAAAACATTACGGCAAAAGGGCGCCGTCGCATTGCCGCTTTGGTGCTGGCCGGCGGTCTGTCGCGGCGTTCGGGCGCGGTCAACAAGCTGCTGGCGGATGTAGATGGCCGGCCGATGGTCACCGTCGTCACGGCAACGGCAATGGCGGCAGGGGCGTCGCCCGTGATCGTGATCACCGGCCATGATGCGGCAAACGTTGAGGTTGCGGTGAACGGCTTGGATGCCACGTGCGTCCACAACCCACAATTCGCGGAAGGCATGGCGTCTTCGATCCGCCATGGCATTGCGGCGTTGGGCGATGGCGCCGACGGCGCGCTGATATGTCTGGGTGATATGCCATGGGTTGCTGCCTCGACGCTGGTGGCGCTGGCGGAGGCGTTCGACCCTGAACTGGGACGTGAGATATGTCGACCCGTGCAGGACGGCAGACCCGGCAACCCGGTGTTGTTTGGCGCGCGTCATTTCGCCACGCTCGGCAGGCTTACGGGTGACCGTGGTGGAAAGAGAGTGGTCCAGGAGAACGCCGGGGCGGTGTTCGACGTGGCCGTTGACGACGCGGGGATTTTCCGTGATCTGGATGTCGTTGGGTCTTGAGGAATAACGGAAGGGCGATGCTTCGACATCCAACATCAATGAAAATTTCGCCGCCAACAAAGCAAAACCCCTTGTTAAATCAAGGGGTTGAAATGGTGGAGCCGGACGGAATCGAACCGACGACCTCTACAATGCCATTGTACATTGGAGCGATATTATTCTGTATTATCAATAGGTTATTTCCTGTTTTGGGGCCTGTGTTTGTTTTGTACAAAACTATCTAATGGCCTCAGAAACGATCACGGTTATCAAGCTTTCTTAATTCCACGCATGATCTTCTTTCTCTCCTCCATTGCCGCCAACAAGGCATCGTCGAGTTCGCCAGCATCAATCGCTTCCATTAGAACGCCAATGGTTTTCGGTAGTTCATCAAGGCTCTTGATCTCGATGGTCGTGTTCTCACCGTTGATCGGTAGCTTGATGCTGCCATAGAGCAAATGAATGCAAACGGTTCCGTCTGGTTCTTTCCAGTACCATTTTCTTAATTGACGTGGGACTTCTTGCTGGATCAGCTCACCAGTCACTTTGTTGGGAATGTACTTGGTCGTGGTTTTGACCAGTTGCTTTCCCTGTAGCTCGGCTTCCACCATCTCACGTTGTTCCATGAGCTTCTCCCGCAGCATCCGACGAAGCCGCTGTTCTGTGGGTTCATGTTGGTTAGATTTTGTTTTCTTGCTGATTTTGAGTTTGTTCAAGACAGCCATTTGAACCTCCGTTGTTCGCTAAATGTTCTTTAACGTAAACTCGGTGGTGCAAACGACAAAGAACTCATTGAAATAGAAAATCTTGGGGAGCCAGTTGCTGTCAGATGTATCTAACTTGACGTAAGAAATTTATCGTCAGTGGTTAGCTGGAAATGATTTCACAGGTGTTTTTGGCCCGTGGTGCGTCACAGCAGCTCATTGATAGACCAAGTACGCTAGCCATGTACACTGAGAGCATGAATTGGGTTTTGGTTGGTCTCCGGCGCTCTATCAGCTTCTGTGACATATTCAAAACAGATACGACAGTCATGAAGAACCCCGTATGACAAGTACGGGGCTCAAAGCTTAATGTTTTTTGGAGATCGGCTTTCTGGCCTTAACAACCTGATCAATAGCCTGGTCCAACTCGCCAGCTTCAACGGCCTTGATGCAGGTTTGGATAATCTCCGGTAGTTTGGTGTCTTCGCCGACGATGATATTCGTATCCTCACCCTTCAGCGGCAAACGCTTATTGCCGACCTTGAGGCAAAACCGAACCTGACCAAGAGCATCGCGCCAGTACCATTTGCGAAGCGGCATTTCGATTTCTTTTCGTACTTTTTCGCCGGTCTCTTCGTTGGTTTCCCAGCGTTGACGTTTGACCCGGTATTCGGTGCCGTCGACCATCGCTTCGGCAGCTTTCAATTGCTCACCGAGATGGCCAAGCAATCGACCACGTGCAACGGCTACCGGGTCGATCTTCGAGTTATCGATATCAGCAACGATTTTGAGTTTATTCAATGCAGACATTTTGTAGCTCCTATTGGCTGTTAACTGGCAGGCTTTCTCGCCTATAGTTATTCGAAATACAGCCAATGGTAGTCACTTCCTAGCAATCATTTTCTGGGATGTGGCTCGGAACGTTTTGCCGTGAGCACTTAGGGTTTACATCTTTTGCGACGTTGGTTGGCGGGCTTCCAGGTCAAAACGTTACATCGTGTAACCTTCTGTCCGATACAGCATTGCCGAATTTATCGCTTATTCAATTGAACCAATTGGAACGTTTTTGATTGGTGGTTCATCGGGCCAACCATCATTATTTTGGAACCATGGATGATCTAGCAAGTATGCAGCTGCAATATTCATAATTCGGCTCGGAGCTAGCGCTTCGAACTCGGACAGCATGGCATCACGGTTGTTGCTAAAGTCGCCACTGATTTGAAAAATGCTGTCGCTCGGCAAATGGTACACTAGCACCGCGCCCTCAATTGGCTCGCATTCGTCATCGATCTCTGGGTCTGCGTTCAATGTTTTGTACAGGTCTAGCTCGACCGCATTAACTAGCACTTCATCAATCTCAGCGAACCCAGGGTGACCAGCAACCAAGTGATTATAGACACCATCTCCATTGAAGCGCGGAATTTCTTGGAAAACAGGCGGTTTGTCCGCAAGGCCGCCATGACGCAGGTAATCAATCACACCTTCAAAAGTCGTTTCATCGTCTTTAAATAGGTATTCAATGACCTTCCTACCCCAGTGATGACAGTTTTCCTCTAATGTCTCCATCATTCTACTTTATGCCTTCTTTTTATCTTTCACAAATAATGTGAAAGCCTACCAAATTTACTGAGACGGAAATTTTCGAACCTTCTCATATAGACCTTTAAGTTTATCAACGCTTTGTTGATGCTCTCAATAGATTGTTGAGTTGTTTTCGTGGACGCCAATTTCTTCGATTTATCTGACCTAGCCTCACTACCGGGCGAAGAAGGTTTCGCGACCCAATGGCCATCATTTCCTCTGCAGCGCTGATTTGTTTCGTTCAAAACAACACGACTTTTCTCAGTCGCTTTGACCGTAGCCGCTTGATGTGCCGCCAAAATGATGGGAAGGGCAATATCTTAAGTCAGATGAGATGTTGCCGCCCCGGTCCTAACGCTGGATTCCATCCAATAGATTCTGACTGCCGTGTGATTGATTTAACGGCGGGCCTGTTTAACGCATAGATCGTTTGATATGAAAAATTTATCGTCAATTGCTTGTTTCCCAATTTTCCGTTATTTTCCTAATCTGGTTTTTTGAAGAGTCTGCCCATGACCGATGACATCCTAACCATCAAAGAAGTGGCTGAGTACTTGAGGATCAAAGAGAAAACTGCCTACCGTCTAGCGGCTGAGGGTAAAATCCCTGGGTTTAAAGTTGGTGGTTCCTGGCGGTTTCGCTCAACGGAAATTGAGAAATGGATTGATGAGCAGAAGCCAGCGAATGAGGCCAAGGGAGCGCGGTTATGACGGTTTGGGTAGCGAGAGCTGGGAAATATGGTGAGCGAGAGAACTTAGCTCTTGAGGGCGGTCGTGCGTTTATCGGCTGGGGGGAGCTTGGCAATTTATCCCACATCAACACTCGCGATGAGGTGCTGGCTTATGTGGAAGAGACCTATCCAGATATGAAACCCGGAACCGCACGCAACAATGCGGGGCAGGTGTTCAATTTCCTTAAGTCGTTTGAGATCGGAGATATTTTTGCCCTGCCACTTAAAACACGCCCAGCGATAGCATTTGGCAAAGTCGTTGGTGGTTACGAGTACATCTCTGACAATCCCGAGGATGCGAGACACAGCCGACGTGTCGACTGGACCGGTGAACCGATACCTCGAAGCGCGTTTGACCAAGATATTTTGTATTCTTTCGGGTCTGCTCTCACAGTCTTTCGGGTTATCAAAAACGATGCTGAAGAGCGTATAAAGGCTGTTATCGCTGGCAAAAAGCCTGTCCCGTCGAAACTCCAACCCGACGATGGCGGCGTTACCACTGACGATGATGACATTCTCGATTTAGAACAGGTTGCGCGCCAACAGATCAGCGATTTTATCGGCCGGAAATTCAAAGGCCACAAAATGGAAGCACTTGTGGCCGAGGTGCTACGTGCACAGGGTTTCGAGGTCCGCGTCAACAAAAGAAAAGGCGCTGATGGAGGAGCTGATATTCTTGCTGGACGCGGCCCGATGGGATTTGACGAGCCGCGACTATGCGTTCAGGTGAAGTCAAGCGACGCCGCCATTGGTTCAAAGGATTACGATGAATTGAAAGGGGTCATGCAGAAGTTCGGCGCTGAGCATGGCCTATTTGTTTCGTGGGGTGGTTTCAAGGGAACCGTCGAAGAGGAAGCCAGAAGAGATTTTTTCAATATACGCCTCTGGAATGCCGAAGAGTTCGTCCAAGAAATTCAAGATGTCTACACAAGCCTCCCAAAGGAGCTGCAAGCCGAACTTCCGATGCAACAGATTTGGTCGTTGGTAGACGACGATTAGAGGGATGGACAGAGCCGTGAGCCTAATAAAATCAAAACAAAGAGTAGCTGATCATGGCGAAGTTTTCACACCGCCTTGGCTGGTTGAGGCCATGCTTGATCTTGTGAAGGAGGAAAGTGAACGTATCGACTCGCGCTTTCTAGAGCCCGCATGCGGAAGTGGAAATTTCCTCATCAACGTACTCAAACGCAAACTAGCAGCAGTCGAGTTGAAGTTCAGAAAGTCTGACTTCGAGAAGCGGCATTACGCCTTATTGGGCCTAATGTGTATATACGGCGTCGAGTTGCTGGAAGATAACATTGCCGAGTGTCGGGCGAACTTGCTTGAGATTATTGCTGAGTACCTCGCCGTGGGCGCCGATGATGAAGTCTACCAAGCCACCTCATTTGTGTTGTCATGCAACTTGGTTCACGGTGATGCCATGACGATGAAAACGATAGATGGCCAACCAATTTCATTTGCCGAGTGGGGCTACGTTGGGAAGGGCAAGTTCCAGCGCCGTGATTTTCGTCTAGATGTACTGACTGGTTCGGCGGCATTCAGTGCTGAGGGCTCCTTGTTTGCCCACCTCGGCAAACACGAGTTGTTTAAGCCGATTAAGACTTATCCGACGATGACACTGAGTGAACTTGCCGATGGTGGAAGTAACGAATGGGAGAGCGCCAAATGAGCAATCAGGCAAGCTTCTCGCTTCGGGGCCGAAACCCAGACGTTTTAACTTGTATTGCAAATCTCTCGAACGACGAAGTCTTTACACCGCCAGAGTTTGCAAATCAGATGCTTGAGACTCTGACCTTAGCGTGGGCCAATAATCATGACGGTGAAAACCTGTGGGCTAATAGTTCGCTGAGGTTTCTCGACCCATTCACAAAATCTGGTGTGTTTTTACGAGAGATCGCTACGAGATTAATAGACGGGCTTTCAGAAGAGTTTCCTGATCTCGATGAGCGAGTCGACCATGTGTTGTCGAAACAAGTATTTGGTATCGGGATAACTTACCTGACCAGCTTGCTTGCGCGGCGCAGCGTGTATTGTTCGAAACATGCGAATGGGCCCCACTCGGTTGTTGGGGGTTTTGGCTCAGATGCGGGAAACATTTGGTTCGAGCGTCTCGAGCATTCATGGAGTGATGGAAAATGTAGTTATTGTGGTGCCCGCCAGAAGGTCCTTGATAGAGGAGATGGCTTGGAAACCCACGCGTATGCTCTTTTACATACTGATGACGTAAAGGCTGAAATAGCTAACTGGTTTGGGGAAAATATGCAGTTCGACGTAATAATTGGAAATCCGCCTTATCAGCTTGATGACGGTGGGCATGGATCAAGCGCAGCGCCGATTTATCAGATGTTTGTTGAAAAAGCATTGGATCTGGAGCCGCAATACGCCGTCTTTGTTACTCCCTCTCGATGGATGGCCGGGGGTAAGGGTTTGGATCAATTCCGCAAGAAAATGCTCTCCGACCGAAGGATGCATAGCATCGTCGATTTTCCAAAGCTCTATGAAGCGTTTCCTGGCGTTAAAATCAGAGGCGGAATTTCGTACTTTCTTTGGGGTCGGGATTATAACGGGCCTTGTTCAGTCCAAACATTCTGGGATGGCGAGCCAACTGGACCCGCAGTCTCGCGTTACCTTGACGACTATGATGTTTTAGTTCGTCGAAACGAGGCGGTCCCTATTCTAGAAAAAGTGAAAGAAAAGAGTGAGCCGACGCTTGCGCAAAGAGTCTCTGCGGGAAAGCCATTTGGCTTACGTACTTTCTTCCACGGAAAACCCAGCGCTGCAAAGATCGAGAACCCGATAAAGTTATTTGGTTCCCAAAAAATTACTTGGATCCATAGGAGTGAGATAGTCGTGAATTGTGAGTGGGTAGATACTTGGAAGGTCCTAATGACAGCCGTCCAAGGTACTAGCGCTGCAGTAGAAACGAAATTTCTCAGCAAGCCTATAATTGCGCCTCCTGGAACCGCATGTACCGAGACGTACTTGGTTGCAGGGCGTTTTGAAGATGAAGCTTCGGCAGAAAATTACGCATCTTATCTAAAAACAAGATTTGTCCGATTTCTAGTGTCATTGCGTAAAGCTACGCAGCACGCAAACCGCGATGTTTATTCATTTGTTCCGGATATTTCTTACGATGAATCTTGGGATGATGAGAAGCTTTATAGCCGGTACGGCCTATCGGAAGAGGAAATTGCCTACATCGAAAGCCAAGTTGCTAAGCATGATGACTAATTTCTAAGCGGGCCATTTTAGGAAGTGTAATTTCATGACGGTAGCCATTGAGGAGATTTTAACACCTAAGAAGGAGGTTAGGCTACGGGTCTACGCTTACTCGATTGCTGATGATGCGCACGATGGTTTGTTGAAAGTTGGGCAAACTACGCGTGATGTGAAGCGACGTGTTGCAGAACAACTCAAGACGGCAGCGATCAAGAACTACAAGATCGAGTTAGATGAACTCGCTGAGCGAGAGGATGGAAGTGTATTTTCGGATCACGAGGTTCGCGCTGCACTAATCCAAAAAGGTTTTGAAAACACGGATTTGGAATGGATGCGCTGCTCGGTTGAGGACGTCAAAACAGTCCTAACCGAATTAAGAACAGGTGCTAGATATACCGGAACGCACCACCAAACCTTCCCGATGCGTCGTGAACAAGCTGAGGCGGTCGAGGTAACGCATTCGTATTTCCATTCGCGTTGGTCGGAGGACATGCACGCAGTTCCTCGTTTCTTATGGAATGCGAAGATGCGGTTCGGGAAGACTTTTACTTCGTACCAGCTTGCCAAACGAATGGGAGCGAAACGCGTCCTTGTTGTGACGTTCAAACCCGCCGTTGAAGATGCATGGCAAACAGACCTAGAGAGCCACGTAGACTTCGATGGGTGGGAGTATATGTCCACGTCATCGGGCGTTGATCTAAGCAAAGTCGAAGAGAAACGCCACGTCGTCTATTTCGGCTCCTTCCAAGACCTTTTGGGCCGCGACAAAGCTGGAAACATCAAGCCGAAGAATGAATGGCTCCACTTGGTCAATTGGGACCTTGTAATCTTCGACGAATATCATTTCGGCGCTTGGCGGGACACAGCAAAGGAATTGTTCGAAGGAGAGGATGAAAAGGTATTCAAGAAAGAGGCAAAGCTTGAATACGATCCAGCGCTTGAGGGCGTAAACGAAGACCTGATGGTCGTGTCGGAAAAGGAAACTGACTTCCTGCCAATTACCACCAAAGCATACCTGTATCTGTCTGGCACTCCATTTAAAGCCTTAGCTACCGGCGAGTTTATTGAAGAGCAAATCTTCAATTGGACCTACACCGACGAACAACGTGCCAAGGCCGAATTCGCTGCTAAACATCCCGATAAATGGAATCCATATGGCGCGCTGCCTCAAATGCGTCTCCTGACATATCAGATGCCAGACGAATTATTGGCCGTAGCGAGTGCAGGAGAGTTTGACGAATTTGACCTGAACGAGTTTTTTTCGGCCTCGGGTGAAGGTGATACCGCCAAGTTCAAATACAAGAATGACGTACAGAAGTGGCTGGATATCATCCGGGGGCAGTACGCGCCTAATGTTGTTGAAGCCCTAAAAACTGGTACACGGCCACCATTCCCATATTCGGATGTTCGCTTGTTGCCGTATCTTCAACACTCATTCTGGTTCATGCCGAATGTTGCGTCCTGTCATGCAATGGCAAATCTGCTGCAAGAAAAGCAGAACACCTTCTGGCACGACTATGAGGTTGTCGTAGCAGCTGGCGTTTCTGCTGGAATTGGTCTTAGCGCAGTGCCGCCTGTCCGCAAGGCGATTGGTAACGGGTTCGATACAAAGACGATCACGCTGTCGTGCGGAAAGCTTACGACGGGGATTACGGTCAAGCAGTGGTCTTCAATCTTGATGCTCCGTAATCTTAAATCACCTGAAACATACTTCCAAGCCGCGTTCCGAGTTCAATCACCTTGGTCCATCAAAAACCCCAATGGCGATGATCCAAACGAAGAAGAAATCCTCAAACCCGTATGCTTTGTCTTTGATTTCGCGCCAACACGAGCACTTCGCCAACTTTCAGAATATGGAATCGGTCTCTCACCAAACGAGTCAAACCCGGAAAACGCCGTGAAGGAGCTTGTATCGTTTCTGCCTGTATTAGCCTATGACGGCGCGAACATGACCCAGATTGACGCTGGCGGCATTCTGGATATTGCGATGGCTGGAACGTCGGCAACACTCTTGGCCCGAAAATGGGAAAGCGCGTTGCTGGTCAATGTCGATAACGACACCTTGCGCCGTATCATGGATAACCCTGAGGCTATTGCTGCGGTTGAACGTATTGAGGGATGGCGCTCACTTGGTGACAATATCATTGAGACGATCATCAACAAGAGCGACAAAGTCAAAGAACTCAAGAAGAAGGGCAAGGAAGGCGATCTCTCTGACCGAGAGAAAAAGGAACTCACAGCCGAAGAGAAAGAATACAAGTCCAAACGCAAAATGGTACAGGAGAAGCTCATCAAATTTGCGACACGTATTCCCGCCTTCATGTATCTGACTGACTTCCGAGAAAACACGCTCCAAGATGTGATTACCAAGCTTGAGCCGGAACTGTTTCTTGCCGTCACCGGTTTAACCGTCGAGGACTTTCATTTGCTCGTGCGCCTCAAGGTGTTCAACACTGAACAAATGAATCAGGCGGTATTCGCCTTTAGGCGCTACGAAGATGCCTCGCTCAGATATACGGGGGTCGAGAGCCACTCCGATCTATCTCATTATGGATTGTATGACACAGTAGTTGCGATGGAATAATTAGAAATTCGAAAGCTATTGGAACAGGCAAAGCCTAATGAACAAATGACCTGCTAAGAAGGGCTGGGACTAACAAGGCACTCAGAATCGAGAGAGGGGGAAATATAAAGTGGACTTAATTGCAAGCATGCGAAGTCGGATGCCGTTAACGGTCGGTCGGGCAATTCTTAAATCTTCAGGAATAGCAGTTGGTCAAGGCTGGGAGAACACTGTCGAGAAATTCAGAAGCTTGGAAGATAGTCAGGGGGGAGTACCCGTGGGTGCTCAATCGGATGCTCAATCACTCTATGAGCAGCATTTGCGATGTGGAGAGAAAAGCGTTCGTCTTTATGAAATCGATCCACACGAAATCGATCAACTTCGTGAAGCTATATCAGCTGCAAGCGTTCCCAGTAGTGAGTTTAAAGAAATTTATCCGTTCTTAATGGATCAATCAGATCTTGAAACAGTCGATGATCTAGAGCCGCACCTGGTCAATATATCGTTCGACGCAGACGAGACCGTACTCGAATTTTCGTCCAAAAGAATGATCGAAATCCGAGAAAAGCTCTCGTCATCTGATCTCAGCGAGGATGCGCGTGCGGAGTTTGGAGATGTTGATGAAATCATCACCGTTCGTAGAGGTTATCGACACATGGTTGACGCAATCAGCATTCCAAGATCAGGAAACGTCGTCCTCGCTCGGGTTGATAGTCCGAAGGACATGCCCACTGAATATTCGTCGGTGGCTCACTCTAAGCTTGCTGTGACGGTGAATAACACGCTTGGAGTTGAGGCTTTGACCGAGGGCATGAATATTTTTGGTGCAATCGATAAAATCTACAAAGACCCTAGCGAAGGTACTGTAGTCGAGATGGCTTTTACAACCCGAACGGCTTCAATCAAGCATGAGAAAATGAGGAAAAAGAACCTCGACCTTCGGACGGAGATTTATCACGAAGCTGGCTCAGCGGCGGTCGCAGGAAAAATTGATCCATTTAGGATTAGCGTTCGTTGGAAGTCTAATATTGGCGGTTTATCAACTCCTATTGAAGCCTCGCTCAACAGTACGGTGCGGCAGTTACATTCTGCGTCTCCAGTGTTAACAGAAGTGATTGTTCGCGGATGTGCGACAACTGAACAGTTTCAAGATGTAATAACGCGCATTTCTAATCATGTTTAGCGGATGAGTTATTTAGCAACGATACAGGGGTGGATTGAAGAAACCTGGGGTGAGAAACCTCAGGCTGACTTCTGTTCGGCCATAATCTCGTTTGCATCAAAGACGTCAAATGAAGAGCTCGCACTCTTGACCTACAGAGATTTTGCTAACGCTTGCGGCGCCCAAGAAGTCAGCAGTGAGCTAGTTGAGGCGGTCACCTTTCTGTCAGGCGCAAAAATTCACGCTTTCGATGCAGGATTCTTTTTTGTCGATGAAGATGATGAAGAACATGAGATCGAAAAAGGCGAGATGATGGAAGCTATAGCGACTGGTGAATTCTTCCATCCGGAAACAGGCGAACGCGTGGAAAATTTTGAAGATGTTATCTACCCGTTCTTTACAGCAAGTGAGGAATTTTGTCGGAGGCGACACGAATGAGCGTCTCGAACATTAGCCTCAAAGACCTCCTTGATATGCCAATTCGATACAATCAGCGACTACTGATTGAACTGATGGCATATGAGACATCTGAGGAATTCACCAAAGTCGTGAATAAGGCGATAGACGATATCTTGGAGCGAATGGCTCGTAATCCTCAACTCCGCCAGGACCGGCAAGAAAACGAGATCACGATTGAGATCGTTGATCAGCTAAACTCTATGGGCTTCGATGCGAGTTTTGATCAAGCCACAGGTGGGCATTGCGATATCACCGTCGATGGACACCAAAATCATCGCTGGCTCGGCGAGGCCAAAAAGGACAAAAGTAGCCCACAGTGGATTTGGGAGGGCTTCTTGCAACTAGATACTCGATACATGGCTGCGACATCAAAATGCTGTACAGGTGGCATTCTGGTTTACAGCTACCGACCGAACATTTCAGAAGTAATGTTAGCCTGGAAATCGCGGCTAGAAAACGAGCGGCCTACAATCAAAATCGACAACTGCAACGAAGTTGTTAACGCGTTTCACTCCACACATGATCACGAAAAGACAGGTGTCAAAATCAACATAAGACACTTTCCCCTTTGCCTTTTCTATGAACCAAAAAAGTGACCTCCGAAAATAAATAAGATGGGCTTTCATAAAACGATAGGCCCCAAATTTTTTCTTATGCTAGCTCAACAGCCTCGACCAGCATCCCTTCATTCACGTCGATATACCGCTGTGTTGTCTGCATCGACGAGTGACCAGCTAGCGTTTGCACGACACGAACCGACACACCTTTGTTTGCCAACTTTGTGATAAACGACCGACGGCCAGAATGTGACCGAGCATCAGTCAAACCAGCTTGGTCATAGATACGACGAAACAGCATCACCATCGTCGTAGCCGAAAACGATCCGCCTTTCTGAGACATAATCAAAGGCTGATCTGAGTTCCGACGGAAGCCCGTTAGACTATTAACGTATTTCAAAATCTCTTTCTGCAACGACTGGCTCAAAATGACGGTCCGTTGTTTGTCACCTTTGGTTTGACCGTTCTGAAGGTGAATACGGTCACGTACTGAGCCATCAGCGTTCAGCACATGATCTATCTTCAAGTTAGATATTTCACCGGCACGCATACCAGCTTGGAACGACAGCAACACCAGCAATCTGTTTCGTTTGGCATGAGCCATTTGGGCCACAACGGCTAATACTCTCTTTAATTCCTGTTCACTGAGAACCTTGGCTTGGGACATCATAAGCACCTGTGAATGTTATGTTTTCTTGTCCCTTAAACATAACATAACGGCCACCAAGGTTTAAGCAGTCATTGATGAATTATGTCTTGTTTTCAATCAGTTAGTTGTCAAGCGAACCTTATATCTTTTATAAAATATAACATTCCGCAGCGGACTAAATACGACGAGGAAAACGTTACATGGAGTAACAAATGCGGATTGCAGAATTGGGCTTGAGGCCATGTTTGATTGAGGACTTTCCAATCACATTCAAAGACGAGCTGGAAGCGATCAACAAGAAAGAGCTGGAGATTGACCGATCAAATTATCTTAAGTCACGTAAGAAACGGTTGAAGGCCAAAATGGCAAAATCACAAGCTGATGAATGAGACTGCAAAAAGCATTTTTTTGGCACATTCGAGCGTGTTGTCGCCAACGCCACATAAATACATTTATGCAGACACGTGAACAAAGCTCATACAATACGATTTGGATGAAACTCCGCACGCAGGACGCACTTTGCGATTGGCTAGACCAATTCGGGTGCAACTTCTTCGTCACGGCAAACTTCAACTGCGAGACTACCGAACAATCTGCTCGGGCCGCGTTACGTCGCTGGCACAGTATGATTGACCGAAAATTCTTTGGTCCGAAATGGCATAAAAAACCCAACGAACAACGAACCTTTTTCGCTGCCTTCCCAGAACACCCGTACAGCAATCGGCATTTTCACATGATGCTAAAAACAAATGTGCCGTGGGAGTTCGTAAGATACGCAGAACTTGCCTGGATTAAGATCGTCCCGAGCGGAAGCATGGATATTAAGCTCGTTGATCAAATCCAAGACCGCAGGGTCACGACAGGATATTCGACGAAACACGTTTGGAAATATGATCTGATGGAGCAGTTCATCATTTCCAGCGAGTTCTCGACACCCACATAGACAAGACTGAAGTTCGGCTAGGCCGAGCGCGTCCGTTTGCCACGCTACGGAATAATGGATTGTTGTTTATGCAGATACAACGGCTCGGATGTGATCACAGAGCCGCATTAGATTTGTCATACCAAAAAGATCAACAAACACAGTCATGCCGTTCGAAGGAGAACAAAACAAATCAATGGAGACAAAATTGATGAACTTAATCGATATGTATGAACACCTGAAATCACAAGGCTATGTCTTGGATCAATACGCATTTGACCGGGAATGGCTTGGAAGGAAACCGGGTTATACAGCCTACATCAGATCAACTTCACAAGCGCCGAGCATAGAGACGCTGTTTAAGTTTTATCTGAGGCTCATGGATATGGGTGAAAAAGAAGCCGCTCTAGGACTACGCGGGATGCCATTGCTGGATATGGCGGAGGGCGTTTTTATGGACATGTGCGATCAAGTCGCGGGCTAAGTTTGGTTCGGGCATAAAAAAAGCCCCCCGCGTTTCCGCAGGAGGCTTTTTGAGCGTTTGGTCTTTTGGCATTTTACGTCAACTTGAACACTGCATCGATCGGTTTTGCGCGAGGTGTCTTAGTTATTTCATGCAAACAACTGATCACCTGGCGTTGTTCTTTCGTGATGTCCGCATCAATTTCTAGCAACACGGCATCTTGATCAAAGTTTTCATCTTCGGGATAGATGGTTGCTTTTGGATGCTTGGATTTATCCGAGCTTAACCGAGCCAGTAGCCCGGCCAAATCCCGTAAGCCCATCGCTTCTCTGATTGAGTGATCAATTTGATGTGCGCGATCACTGATGAGATATAGCAGCTTGGTAACCTCTGAGCGAAATTGAGGCCCGGACGGACATCTTGAACAGAACATTTTTCTTTTGATTGGTTGTTTTTTCATCACTACCTCCTATGCCGCGTTCTTGCCGTGAACCGAGAAGCAAATAGCCTCTAGTTCTTGCAGTAAGTTTCGAAAATCGCCGCCGGATTTTTCGATTAGAGCCATGATATTTGCCTTTGGAAGGACAACATTTTCCTGAGCAAGTATATGAGATGCCCGTTTGAAAATTGCTGACACATCTGACCTATCGAAGGAAATTCCGACACAGCGGCTTTTAATGCCACCTTCGATTTTGTCGATATGATTGGTGCAGAAGATGAATGAGCAAGACCGTTTGGTGTCGTCCATTACTTTCTTCGTTGCTTCCATTGCCTTCGGGCTCATCATGTCGGCTTCGTCAATCACGATGAGCTGTTTGGGCAATTGAGGGTGAACCATGGAGGCTTGATCTTTTAGCTTCTTCAATTCATCGATCAAAACTTCATAGCCAGCTTTGTGTTGATACCAAACGTGCTGACAGTTTGGATCATTTTGGCGGACGATAGAGAGAGGTATGAGCCCGGCTAGCGTTGTTTTTCCTGACCCGTATTTACCATGTAGCAGCAAGTTGCCGTCCATCTGGTTTTGGATGTACAGATCAACTTTGGCCTTAGCCGTTTGATCTGGATAGATGTATTCCGACAAGTTAGCCGGGGCATATTTTGTTTCAAAACGCATAATATATTACCTTTCTTGAGAAAACCGGGAGAGACATTAAGCCTCTCCCTGTTTCAGTTATCTGACGTGAATTAAGATCAAGCTGCTTTGGCGACAGCGAGAGCATCGTTGAGCGGATCAGCTTTGTCGTTGTCCGATGCCGCTGCCTTTCCTTCCTTGGCGACGACCACCTCCCAGAAATGCTTGTCGTCATTTCCAAGACCCCGGATAGCTGTGATGTTGCCCTCAAGGTCACAGGTCACGAGTGCCATATTTGCACCAGGCCGTAGCCCGGCTTCTTGACTGACCGGAAGTTTGTCGTCACCAAAATCAAACAGTTTGTTAGAGGGATAGCGTTGCTTGATCGCCTCAACGGCAGCTTCGAACTGATCTTGAGTAACGGTTTTCTTTTTGGTCTTGTTTTGAACAAGCTCGGTCATTGTTTTGCCTTCGAGAGCTTGTTCGACACCGTCGACAGGAATCTTACGTCGATTAAGATAATTGCAAACTCGGGAGTAACGGCTGACCAGTCCGTCGCAGACTTGCCAGCTGCCATTGACCTGTTCTGAGAGGCCGAGTTTAGCTGCTCCTGTGAAGGCATTTGCCTTTTTCGTTAAGGTCTGTCCGATTTCTTTCAGGCTGGCCTCGATAGATGCTCGGGAATGTTCTTTCCCAAATGCGTAAATCGCAGCGACACTGGTGATCCATGATTGGCGGATCGTATGCCGTAGCTCGTCAATAGCTTCGTTGGTGATGGTGGTTTCGATTTGGTTAGTCATGGTCTTTCTCCATTTAAGTTTTGTCAGGCATCATTGGCTGACAAGGAGAATAGTACCGGGTTTTAGGCAAATTTTTATGATGCCCAAAATGTCATAATAAATTGCAATAGAAGCAGTAACTTGATATGTGAAGATAATGAGAATATTCACACTTTTAAGCATGTGTCGTATGCCTTCTCTGTCCAGCCAGAAAGCCCCATGAAGAAAGCCGTCGGTTATATAAGAGCCAGAAAATACATGGGCGAATGGGCCAGTGACCACGTCTTGCAGCGCAAGCAAATGGAGCTGTTTGCGGAAGCCGAGGGCTACGAGCTAATTGACACTTACAGCGAAGATCAGAAGTTCAGCATCGCTAACAAGACGGGAGCTCTTGTCCTCTCAAAAGCCTTGAAACGGTGCAAGCGCGAGAAAGTTGATCTGCTGTATATCGACATTGGCCGTCTTCGCCGAAATCCCGTGTTCTCTGATGTGGCTAAGAACCATGATGTTCAATCAGCGACCAATAAACCTTTGCCATTCAAAATGGTCCCAATCCCAGCAGCGCGTGAAACGATTGAAGCTATCGAACGGCACGCCAGATTTGAGCTTTATGATTTTCGGTATCGACGGACACGAGCAAAACGAAAACCCAGAATACCAGACGATCCGATCAGCATTTGGCAGCGAGAAAACAAGGTTGGCACGAAACGGCTGAAGAACTTCAAGCATCTCTACGATGGTGTGGCCCCTATATATAAAGTCATCCAAGCGAACCTCGATCTTAAGCCGCGTAAGATCGCCGAGGTGCTCAACAGCGAATACTACATGACGGTCGATGGCAGGCGCTGGAACCGTGATAACACCCGAAAGACGATGGACCTGATTTCTACGGATTTGTTCCGTGAGTACGTTGGCCTGCGCGAGCAAGCGAAGCCTGAGAAGATGGATGTGCGAGTAACCTAAAAAGGCTTCTTGAATAAACGAAACGCAATGTCTGAATGTAGTACTTCCGCCCTCAAGACCACCTATTAGACAAGCTCATATGCGATTCTAAGAGCATATCTTACGTGACGTAAGATATCAGGGGCGGAACGGGTCTTTGCCATCGTGCTTGATCCATAACAGCACCAGCCCATCGACAATCTCAGCATCTTCTTCGGACGGCGGATGGCCATGCTCTTCTTCCCACCTTTGCAGAACATAACGCCGACCAATTTCTTCTAATGTCTCTTGCTTGTCCTGGCGCAGTGCGTCGACCACTTCATCAAACTTTTGGCTGATGGCAGACAAATCGGCGGAAGCATTATTGCTGACCTGCTGATCTTTGGTTTTGGTCAACTCACCATGAAAATGACCCAGGGTAATATGGCCATAATGAGCTTGGATCATCTTGGCGCTGGTTCCCATATTATCGGCCAGTCGATGTTGATCTACGCCTTCCTCCAACCTCATCGTCGCATATGTATGCCGTAGGCTTTCTGGTGATAGAACACCATCGGCTTTTTCTCGGGGGAATGAACAAGCATCTAGCAAGCCGGAGAACGCCGTAATGAAACTCTTGATCTGAACAAGTTGCTTGCCATTCCAATTGGCAAAAACCGGATCAGTGCCTTTTAACTTCCGACCATGGGCTTTCAGTTCATCACCAAGCCTCGCCTTTAATGACCGCAACTGGTCAATGGCATCAGGCATGGGATAACAATTGCGAGCCTTGCGCCGTTTCGATTTAGCGACAGGAACGTGAATATAAGGCTTGTTCGATTGCAAATGCACATCACCCCAGGTCAGCTTGAGGCTCTCTTCTGGCCGCAATCCAGAATTGGCCATGACAACGATCCAGTCGAACAGCAGCTGGCGGCTTTTCTTTGTTGAGGTGTGATCTGTTTTGCTGATCCGGGCCTCGGCTTTTTTTAGCAACTCAGCCAGTTCATCGCGTGAAAACTCAGGACGCCGAGCAGCTTCCGTTTTAAGCAAAGGTACATCCGGTGCCGCATCCTTAGATAAAAAGCCTCGCTTGACTGCGTGCTTGATCAAACCACGGAGAACAACGCTTTCTCGATTAAGTGTCGTGTCTTTCGGAGAACTGCCAGATGCCGTCGGTTTAGCTCGTCGCCATTGTTGGTAATCGACGATATTGGAATTGGTGATCAAACCGAAATCTGAGACATGCACAGAGAAGAAAGGCTTTAGATGTCGCTCAATCGTATCCGCGTGATACTGCGCCGAACCTTTGTTGCCCATGCTGGCTAGATAATCTGACGCCAATTTAGAAAAGTCTGTCTTAGTAACCGATCGACCAGACATTTGCCGATGCCGAACTTCGTCGTAGATTTCCCAAGCTTTCTGCCGGGCAATCGTGGCATCGCTGGTCTTCAGAGTTTTTCGGACGGGCGCTTTTAGATCGTCAGTTTTTATATATGCCCACCAGGTCTTGCCTCGAAGATAGATATGCAGACCTTCCTTAATTACGATTGAGTTCTGTCCCGGTGGTCTGCCCAAGATCAATCTCCAGCCAATTCATTTGTACATTATTTGTACATTACTATCGGAAATCAACCTATTGAAATCAAACGGTTTTCAAAGTCACGCTCTACACTGGAAAAGCAAAAGGCCTAGCGATTAACTCGCTAAGCCCTTGAAAACACGTTAGAAAAATGGTGGAGCCGGACGGAATCGAACCGACGACCTCTACAATGCCATTGTAGCGCTCTCCCAACTGAGCTACGGCCCCACAGGGGTAATTTTCATTTGTCCGCGGGCGATTGGGATTTCCTTGCTCGCGGGCGGGGAACATAATCGCCCGCCCGACGTGTTGGCAAGCAAAAAACCGGACCGTGCTGGGAATTTGTCACGATTCCCAGCGGTTGACCCCGGCGCTATTCCTTCTCGTCACCGTCCGAGACGATATGCTCTTTTACTTCGGACATATCGTCGTCGTCGTCGCCCATGTCCGACATATCTTCGATCAGATCGTCATCTTCGTCGTCCTCGACGTCCTCAACATCGACATCCAAATCATCGGCGGCTTCTTCTTCTTTCGACGCCGGCTTTGGTGGCGGCGCCGGTTTCGCTGCCTGCGGGCTGGGCCGACGCGGCTTCAATAGCGTTTGGACCTCGACCTCGGTCTCACACTTGGGACAAATCACCGGCGTGCGCTTAAGATCGTAAAACACTGCGCCACAGCTTGGGCAGGTATGTTTCTTACCCCTATCTGATGTTGCCACGCGTCAACCCTTTCATCTATCTCGCCGCGACCCGAATTCTGCCGCGCCGCATTCATATTCTTGCTGCCAATTGCCATTTTCCTTGGCATCTGTCAAAACCAAAAAAACGAATAACATTTTCTTTTTTTACCTGTCCATTTCAAGGTCAGCCAAACGTGGATGAAATCGTTTCCCGTATCGCCGAGACTCTTAGCGGAACTGTGCGCGTGCCCGGCGACAAATCGGTGTCGCATCGCGCGTTGATGTTTGGTGCCCTCGCTGCCGGCGAAACCCGTATTGTAGGGCTGTTGGAAGGCGAAGACGTTCTCGCCACCGCCGCCGCCATGCGCGCGCTCGGGAGCCATGTGGAACGCCGCGATAACGGGGATTGGCACGTGCGGGGGTGCGGGCTGGGCGCACTGGCGGAACCAGATGATATTTTGGATATGGGCAACTCCGGCACAGCCGCCCGTTTGCTCATGGGGCTTTTGGCGACGCATCCCATCACCACCACGATGACCGGCGACGCATCGTTGCGATCGCGCCCGATGGAACGTGTGCTGACGCCGCTGCGCCAATTCGGCGCGCATTTCGATGGTGCGGCGGGCGGGCGGCTGCCATTGACCGTCAGCGGCGCGTCTCAGCCCATCCCCATTGAATACCAGCCGCCCGTGGCATCCGCCCAGGTCAAATCCGCCGTATTGTTGGCGGGCCTCAATACACCCGGTGAAACGACGGTGATCGAGCCGGTTGCCACCCGCGATCACACGGAACGCATGTTGATCCAGTTCGGCGCCGAGGTCACAACGGAGGTGCTGGAAGGCGGCGGACGCCGCATCACGATTGTTGGTGAGCCTGAGTTGACGGCGGGTGACGTGGCCGTGCCGGCGGATATCTCGTCGGCGGCATTCCCCATGGTGGCTGCGCTGCTGGTGCCGGGATCGCGGCTCCGGTTGAACGGCGTTGGTCTCAATCCGTTGCGTGCCGGGTTGCCTGAAACCTTGCGTGACATGGGTGCACATATAGATGAAGAGAACATCAGGGGCGGGGACGGAGAACCCATCGCCGATCTTGCGGTTACGGCTGGTGCGTTACGGGGCATCGAAGTGCCGGCCGAGCGCGCGCCTTCAATGATCGACGAATACCCGATCCTGGCCGTGGCCGCCGCCTGCGCAGAGGGCACCACGGTGATGCGGGGCTTGGCGGAGCTTCGGGTCAAGGAAAGCGACCGCCTCGCGGCCATGGCCAAGGGTTTGGCCGCGTGTGGCGTCGATTTGGAAGAAGGTGAAGATTACCTGATTGTGCACGGTGTGGGAACGCCGCCCAAGGGCGGCGCGACGATTGATTCGGGTCTTGACCACCGCATCGCCATGGCGTTCTTGGTGCTGGGCATGTTCAGCCGCGAGCCGATCACAGTCACCGGCGCCGAGACCATCAACACCAGCTTTCCAGGGTTTGTCGGCATGATGAACGGGCTGGGCGCCCACCTTGCGCCCGCTTGATTTTCACCTGACATCCACCTGATATCCATTTGGCCTCCGCTAACGAAAAAGAGGAATGAGATCATGATTATTGCTATCGATGGCCCGGCTGCTGCCGGCAAAGGCACGCTGGCGCGACGGCTGGCCGTGCACTTCGATCTTGCTTATTTGGACACCGGCCTGATTTACCGCGCAGTCGGCAAGAAAGTATTGGACGCCGGCGCCGATCCGGAAGATGCCGAAGCATCGGAAGCCGTGGCCCGTGCCCTGCAGGCCACCGACCTGGAGACACAAGGACTGCGCACCGATGAAACGGCGCAGGCGGCTTCTAAGGTTTCGGCGGTGCCCGGCGTCCGCGCCGCGTTGCTGGAGTTCCAGCGAGACTTCGCCGCTTATCCGCCCGACGGCAAAAAAGGCGCTGTGCTGGACGGCCGTGACATCGGTACCGTGGTGTGCCCGGACGCCGACGCGAAGCTGTTCGTCAGTGCCAGCACGGAAGTGCGCGCCGAGCGTCGTTTAAAGGAGTTGCAGGAACGGGGGCTCGAAGCTATATATGCGCGCGTTCTCGAGGATATGAAGGAGCGTGACGCTCGAGATAGCTCACGCGCCGCCTCACCTCTGGAGCCGGCCAAGGACGCACATCAGCTTGATACCAGTACGTTGGACGCCGATCAGGTGTTCGCCAAGGCTTTAGAGGTTATCAGTTCGCGAGAAGCTTAAAGCGCAAACGGCCGCGCTTTGTTTCACCCCGTGGTGCCTGAATGGGCACCTCGGATTTGGCCCATGAGGATAGACCACCGGAACCAACCGGTTGGCATGAAATTAAATGAACGAAGGAAACATATATATGTCTACCGCTACAGAAACGGCCGCGTCCGCGATGCCGGAAACCAAAGAGAATTTTGCAGATCTTTTAGCCGAATCCCTCGGTGACGAGGGTATCGAAGGCAAAGTGATGAAGGGCACCGTGCTCTCCGTCGACGGCGATGTCGCCTTGATCGATGTGGGGCTCAAGTCCGAAGGCCGCGTGCCGCTGAAGGAATTTGGCGCCCAGGGCGCCGACAATGACATCAATGTCGGCGACACGGTCGATGTTTACGTTGAGCGCTACGAAGACCGCGACGGCCTGATCCGCCTGAGCCGAGAAAAAGCGCGCCGCGAGGAAGCCTGGACCGACCTGGAAAAATCATTCAAGGCCAACGAGCGTGTCAACGGCGTGATCTTCGGTCGCGTCAAAGGCGGCTTCATTGTCGATTTGTCGGGTGCCGTGGCGTTCTTGCCGGGCAGCCAGGTCGATATCCGCCCCGTGCGCGATGTATCGCCGCTGATGGGCACGCCGCAGCCGTTCCAGATTTTGAAAATGGATGCTCAGCGCAACAACATCGTTGTGTCGCGCCGTGCCGTTTTGGAAGAAACCCGCACCGAGGCGCGTTCGGAGCTGATGTCGAACCTGTCCGAAGGCCAAGTGCTCGAAGGCGTGGTCAAGAACATCACCGATTACGGCGCGTTCATCGATTTGGGCGGCGTCGACGGCTTGCTGCACGTCACCGATATTGCGTGGAAACGTATCAACCATCCGTCCGAAGCGTTGCAGATCGGCGAAACGGTTAAGGTTCAAGTTATCCGCTTCAACGCTGAAACGCAGCGTATCTCGCTTGGCATGAAACAGCTGGAAGCCGATCCGTGGGACGGCGTTGGCGCGAAATACCCGATCAGCGCCAAGTACACCGGTCGCGTCACCAACATCACCGATTACGGCGCCTTCGTGGAGTTGGAGCCAGGCGTCGAAGGCCTGGTGCACGTCTCCGAGATGAGCTGGACCAAGAAGAACGTCCACCCGGGCAAAATTGTTTCCACCTCGCAGGAAGTGGAAGTCATGGTGTTGGATACGGACTCCGACAAGCGCCGCATCTCGCTGGGGCTCAAGCAGTGCATGGATAACCCGTGGGAGTCCTTTGTCACCAAGTTCCCGGTCGATGCCGTGGTCGAAGGCGAAGTCAAGAACATCACCGAGTTCGGCTTGTTCATCGGTCTCGACGGCGAGATCGACGGCATGGCACACCTCTCCGACCTGAGCTGGGAGAAGAGTGGCGAAGAAGCCCTCGCAGACTTCAAGAAGGGCGATATGGTGACGGCGAAAGTGCTCGATGTCGATGTCGACAAAGAGCGCATTTCCTTGGGTCTCAAACAGCTTTCCGACGATCCGGTCGGCGGTGCATTGGATGGCCTGAAGAAGGGCTCCATCGTTACATGTACGGTCTACGACGTTGTCGACAATGGCGTCGAAGTGCGCGTCAACGACAGCGTGCCCGGCTTCATCCGCAAGTCGGAACTCAGCCGCGACCGCTCCGAGCAGCGTCCGGACCGTTTCGCCAAGGGTGAGAAGATCGATGCCAAGATCACTCAGCTGGACAAGTCGGGCCGTCGCCTGACGCTTTCGATCAAGGCGCGCGAGGTGGAGGAAGAGAAAGAGGCCATGGCCACTTACGGCTCCACCGATGCCGGTGCTTCCTTGGGTGATATCCTGGGCGCCGCCATCGCGGAAAAACAGCAGGCTGCGGAAGCGGAGAAAGAAGACGCTCCCGAAGAAAAGCCGGCGAAGAAGCCCGCCAAGAAGGCGGCCAAGGCCGACGAAGAAAAGGCTGACGAAGCCAAGGCCGATGAGGACCAGGCAGGCGAAGCCGAGGTTGAGGCCGAAGCTGAAGCCAAGCCGGCCAAGAAGCCTGCGAAGAAGAAAGCCGCCAAGGCTGACGAAGCTGAAGCCGAAGCACCGGCTGAAGCCGAAGCCGATAGCGAATCCTGATTGGCGTCACTCCCGGGCGGCATTGCCGCTCGGGAGTTCGCCTATCAGATAAGGTGAGATACGCATGTATCCCGACCCTGCCAGCATTATCGACAGGCGCCGACTCAAGCGGCGCCTGAATTTTTGGCGCGTCTTTGCCGTGCTCGCCGTCGTGGCTGCAATTGCTGTGGGGTTTAGCCGTTTCGGACATGACGGTTTTCGCGACTATGTGGCACGGTTGGATATTGACGGATTAATCGTCAACGATCCCGAGATCGATGCGGCACTCGAAAAAATCGCCGAAGATGACAGCGCGCTGGCGTTGATCGTGATTATCGACAGCCCCGGCGGCACGGTGGTTGGCGGCGAGGCCCTGTATCACGGCATCCGCGATGTGGCTGAGAAAAAGCCCGTGGTCGCGGTGATGGGTAATACGGCAACGTCGGCGGCCTACATGGCGGCCTTGGGGGCAGAGCATATTATTGCGCATGCCGGCACCGTGACTGGGTCCATCGGTGTCATTTTGCAGACAGCGGATGTCACGGGCATGCTCGATAAACTGGGCATCAAACCCGAAATCGTGAAAAGCGGTGAGCTTAAAGCGCAACCCAATCCGATGGAACCGTTCCAACCTGCGGCCCGGGAATTGACCAAGGGCGTGGTTGCGGATTTGCATACAATGTTTTTAGGCCTCGTTCGGGAGCGCCGGAACATGGATGAGGCGCGTGCGGCGGCGCTGGCCGATGGCCGTATTTTTTCGGGACGCCAAGCGTTGGACGCGGGGTTGATTGATGAGATCGGGCGTGAGAAGGATGCGCTGGCGTGGCTGTCCGAGACACACGGTATCGACGCCGACACCGATATCCGCGACGCATATGAACCCGAGGAAGATCGCTTGTGGCGTAAAATGATTTCAGGCACGGTCGGAAAAGTACTTTTTTCTGAACGACTTAAACTTGACGGGATGATCTCTCTTTGGCACCCTGGCCTCAGATAAATAGACACCCGGCGCGCTGAAACGGCTTTCGAGGCTGGGTATAACGAACACCAAAATCGAAGGGTTGGGACAAGGTCAAAAGGCCGTAATTTCCCAGGGGGTTTGAAGGTATGACCAAATCGGAGTTGATCGCACGCTTAGCGGCTGCCAATCCGCATCTGTACCAGCGCGACGTGGAACGCATCGTATCGACGATATTCGAGGAGATCACCTCAGCCCTGTCGCGCGGCGACCGGGTGGAGTTGCGCGGTTTCGGTGCTTTTTCCGTGAAGGCCCGTGGCGCGCGGACGGGACGTAACCCGCGCACCGGCGAGGCCGTTGACGTGTCGGAAAAGTATATTCCTTATTTTAAAACCGGTAAGCAGCTCCGCGAAAAACTGAACACGGGCGGTTGATGCTTGGCCGGAGGCCTTGGTCGGAGAATTGGGCTTGCGCAAACCGCTTATCTTGAGAATTTTGTCATGGATCGTCCTGGTGCCCAGTGGCTTGGCATTGGTGCTGTTCTCGGTGGTCAATCGACATGCCGTGACGGTTGATTTCTGGCC
>JAERTE010000135.1 GCA_016845145.1 Rhodospirillaceae bacterium | reverse complement strand
GTGGGTTCGGTATCGTCGACCGAGCGCTTGCTGATGGGCGCGCTGCCCGAAGACCGCGTCAACCAGATCATGGAAGAAATGCGCGGCCCCGCGGGCCGTACCATGTGGGACAAGCTGGGCAACGTGAACGAGGCCGTGCTGGCCAACTACCTGAAGAACGAATACCCGCAGACCGTATCCGTGGTGCTGTCGAAAATCCGCCCCGACCACGCGTCGCGTGTGCTGGCGATTTTGCCCGAGAACTTCTCCATGGAAGTGATCATGCGGATGCTGCGCATGGAAGCGGTGCAAAAGGATATCCTGGACCACGTTGAGCGCACGTTGCGTTCCGAGTTCATGACCAACCTGGCGCGTACCGCCAGGCGCGACAGCCACGAAACCATGGCCGACATCTTCAACAACCTGGACAGGGCCACGGAAAACCGCTTCATGACGTCGCTGGAGGAGCGCAACCGCGAGGCGGCCGAGCGCATCCGCCAGCTTATGTTTACGTTTGACGATCTGGCGCGGGTCGATGCGGCCGGCATCCAGATGCTGCTCAGGCAGGTGGAAAAGGATCAACTGGGACTGGCCTTGAAAGGCTCGTCCGACGATGTCAGCGAGTTGTTCTTCGCCAACATGTCGGAGCGCGCCGGCAAGATGATGAAGGAAGACATGGAAGCCATGGGGGCGGTACGCCTCAAAGATGTCGACGAAGCACAGGCGGCCATCGTGTCCATTGCCAAGGCGTTATCCGATTCCGGCGAGATCGTCATCGCCGGAAACGACGAGGAAAGCGAACTCGTCTATTGACGGGGTGGTTGAATGTCGACGACTTTAACATCATCAAGTTCCGGAGAACCAATGGGTCAACTCGAGAAATTCCTGTTCAATGTATCTTTTGACGAGGCTGATTTGGCCGCCGCCAAAGAGCAAGCCGATGCTGCCCAAGCCGAACAACTGGAACAGGAAATAGAAGAGGAAGCGGCGCCCACTTTTTCACAAGAAGAACTCGAAGCCGCCCGCCATGAAGGCTTCACCCAAGGAAAGGAAGAAGGCATTCGCGAAGCCAGCGATGCCATTGAAACCCGAATCTCGGATTCCCTAAGCGCTCTCGACGGAAAGTTTCAAGATCTGTTTCGCCAAAACGGCGTCGCCACGACAGAACTCTTTGATGACGCAACCAACATCGCACTGGCCATTGCGCGGAAGTGCTTCCCGCACCTGACTGAGACCCAATCGCTTCGGGTTATCGAGGATATGGTTCGTGGAGCGCTCGCGGAGATCCGCGAGGAACCGAGGGCCATGGTTCACGTTCATCCCGTTATCGCCGAGGCTCTGAATGATCGGATTTCCGCCCTCGCCGAGGCGGCTAACTTTGAGGGGCAGGTTCTGATCATCGATGACGCCGATATTCCGATCGGCGATTGTCGATTGACCTGGAGCAGCGGCAGCGCAGAACGAGACATGGGTGTCATTTGGCAGCGTGTCGACGAAATTATCGAACACAATCTGAGTGCCGCGAGCGATGATACACGGGACATCGACCCCGAATCGGGCAGCGATATCGCGTCCGCCGATGCTTCCGAAGCCGTTCAGCCCACTCCGGCGGTTGAAACAAGCGGGCCGGAAGAAACGCAAGCCAGTGTCGACACAACGCCCCCGGACGCCAGCAACGAAACCGTTGACGCCGCAGAAACACTTCCGGAGCATCAGGAAAACGCGTTGAATATCAATGACATGGATACAACTGAACAAAATCAAGCCGGGCTGTCCGAAGATATATCGGAACCCATGCCGGAAGCGAACGATACGGTTTCCGATGACAACGGAGTAGATGAGACCGCCGCCCATCTGCAGGCTGGTCCGGGAATCGTGGAAGAGCCCGCCGAGGAAGCTATACTGGAGCCCGAACAACCGGAAGAAAGCGCCGGCGATGAAGCCGCTGCCGAGACACAGATTGAGGCAGCGGAAAGCGCACCACCCACCGGCCCCAATCCGCTTGGCACCTAAGCGGATCGCATCCTAGAGCGGATATATACGGGAGAAACACATGGCCGAAGATTCAGAACTGGAACTGGAGAACCTGGAGGACGTGGACCTGCCGGCTCCGGCAGCCGACGCGGGCGGTGATGCGGGCGGCGACGAAGCCGACGACGACATGTCGGAATTCGGCGATCTGCCCAGAAGCGCCAAGGATCTCGAGGCGGTTTACGATATTCCCGTACAGGTTTCGGCGGTGCTCGGCAAATCGACCATGCAAGTCAGCCAACTACTAAAACTAGGGCGGGGCGCTGTTGTGGAACTGGATCGCAAAGTCGGGGAAGCCATCGATATCTATGTCAACAACCGACTGGTGGCGCGCGGCGAGGTCGTTGTTGTCGAAGATCGATTGGGCGTGACGATGACGGAAATCATCAAAACCGACCGGACGGGATAAGACCGAGTTTATGGCCGAGGAAGGCGAAAATATTCATGTCGGGCGGCGGCGGGCAACGATGGACGTTGCAACCGTCGTCGGTATTTTGAGCGGGTTCGGATTGATCTTCACAGCCATCTGGCTGGGTGGGTCGCCGGAAACATTCGTCAATCCGCCGTCGGTATTGATTGTCATTGGCGGAACATTCGCCATCACGACGGCGTGTTTTTCCTTGGGCGAAATGGCCCGCACATTCCGGGTCGTCGGAAAGACTCTTTCTCACTCGTCGCGTGACCCTTCCCAAGCGGCGACGCAAGTGCTGCAAATCGCCGAGTTGGCCCGCAAGAAAGGCGTGCTTGCCATGCAGAACCTTTTGGGTTCGGTGCGCAATGAGCCTTTCCTTCACAAGGGACTGCAAATGGTCGTTGACGGCACGCCCGGAGAAGAGGTCGAAAGCATCATGCGCCGCGACCTGCAGGCCACCATCCAGCGCCACGCCAAAAGCACCAGCGTGCTCAGGAAAATGGCTGAGTTCTCGCCGGCCATGGGATTGATCGGCACACTAATCGGGTTGGTCCAGATGCTGGGCAACTTGAACGATCCCGCGACCATCGGTCCCAGCATGGCAGTTGCGCTGCTGACCACCTTTTACGGCGCCGTACTTGCCAACATGGTGTTCCTGCCGCTGGCTTCGAAACTTGATCGCAATTCCCAGGAAGAAGCGCTGATCAACAATCTCTATGTCATAGGCGCGACGTCTATCGGCAACCAGGAAAACCCGAGACGCCTGGAAATGTTGCTGAACAGCATTCTGCCGCCGGCCAACCGCGTCCAGTATTTCGACTAGCCCCCTCGGGAGAATAGGTTTTATGAGACTCCTTATCATCGGCACCCTCAACGGACAGATCGGCGCAGCCAGCCAGATCGCCATACAACGCGGCGCCAAGGTCCAACAGGTCGATACCGAGGACGCTGCGCTCGAAGCCTTGCGGGCCGGCAAGGGGGCCGATTTGATCATGGCCGATGTATCGCTGGATATGGCTAAGTTGATCGGCGCCCTGGAAACCGAACGCATCTCGGTTCCGGTGGTGGCTTGCGGCGTGGGCAACGATACCCAAGCCGCCGTGCGGGCCATCCGCGCCGGCGCCAAGGAATACCTGCCGCTGCCACCGGACGCCGAACTGATCGCCGCCGTTTTGGAAGCCGTGGCCGAAGAAACGCAAGCCATCATTCATCAAGACCCGCGCATGGCCGAGGTCATGCGTGTCGCCGATCAGGTCGCGCCCAGCGAGGCCAGTATTCTGGTCACCGGCCCGTCCGGCACCGGCAAAGAGCTGATGGCCCGACACATCCACAATCGTTCCAAACGCAAAGACGGACCCTTTGTCGCGGTCAACTGCGCCGCAATCCCGGAAAACCTGTTGGAATCGGAGCTTTTCGGCCACGAGAAAGGCGCCTTCACCGGTGCGGTGGCACGGCGCATCGGCAAGTTTGAAGAAGCCAACGGCGGCACCATCTTGCTTGATGAAATCAGCGAAATGGACCCACGTCTGCAGGCAAAGCTGCTGCGCGCCATTCAAGAGCGTGAAATTGACCGCGTCGGCGGCAAAAAGCCCGTGCAAGTGAATGTCAGGATCGTCGCCACATCAAACCGCAACATGGAAGAAGAAGTGGCCAACGGGAACTTCCGGAACGATCTGTATTTCCGCTTGAACGTCATGAATCTGCGTTTGCCGGCATTGCAGGAACGCCCGGCCGATATCCCGATACTGGCGACTCACTTCATCAAAAAATACGCCGAGGTCAATGGCGTCCCCGAACGGCCCCTGAGTGCGGAGTCTGCGGCAAAATTAAAGTCACACGCTTGGGCCGGAAACGTACGTGAACTGGAGAACACCATGCACCGCGCCGTCTTGCTCGCAAGCGGTGACGAGATCGGCACGGAGGCTATCATCTTGACGGAGGGAACCATGGAAGCAGGCAGCGAAATTGGGGGCACGGATGCTGGCGGCGCGGACATAGCCGGATTGGTAGGACGCACCGTTGCTGACGTGGAGCGAGAATTGATCATCGATACGTTGCAGCACTGCATCGGCAACCGAACCCATGCCGCGAATATTCTCGGCATCTCCATACGCACTTTGCGCAACAAGCTCAAAACCTATGGAGACCAGGGCTTCGCGGTTCCGCAGCCCGGTGAAGCCAGCCCCGGCACCGCATGAGCAACCGAAGCGGGATAACCTGAAGCATGGCGGACGCCACATCCACCCCGGCGCCCGAGGGCGGCGAAACCGGATCGGAATTCAATATCGGTGCGCGCATCGCCGAAGCCATGAAGCGTGGCGACATCATGCTGGCGCTCGCCGTGGTCGGCATCCTCGTGGTGTTGATCATGCCCATGCCGCCGTGGATGCTCGACATCGCTTTGGCGTTTTCCATCACCTTCTCGGTGCTGATCTTGATGACGGCACTGTTCGTGGAAAAACCTCTGGAGTTCAATGCTTTCCCGACGGTCCTGCTGCTCGCGACGATGATCCGCCTCAGTTTGAACCTGGCATCGACACGTCTGATCCTCACTCACGGCCACGAAGGCACCGACGCCGCTGGAGAGGTCATTCAGGCGTTCGGCGGTTTCGTCATGGGTGGCAACTTCGTTATCGGTATTATCGTATTCACAATTTTGGTGATCGTTAACTTCATCGTTATCACCAAGGGTTCCGGTCGTATCGCGGAGGTTTCGGCGCGCTTTACCCTGGACGCCATGCCAGGCAAGCAGATGGCCATTGACGCCGATCTCTCCACCGGCCTGATTGACGAGACAGACGCGCGCGTCCGGCGCAAGGAACTGGAAGAAGAGAGCTCGTTTTTCGGTGCCATGGACGGCGCGGCGAAGTTCGTGCGCGGCGATGCCATCGCCGGCATCCTGATCACATTCATCAACATCATCGGCGGCATGATCATTGGCGTCGCTCAGAACGATCTGTCATTTGGCGAGGCTGCGGATGCCTATACCCGATTGACCGTTGGTGACGGCCTGGTGTCGCAAATTCCGGCGCTGATCGTCTCCACTGCGGCCGGCATGATGGTCACCAAAGCAGGCGTTGCCGGCAGCACGGAAGCAGCGCTGATCCGTCAAATGGGCAGCCAGCCAAGGTCGCTGGGGCTTGTGGCGTTTTTGCTGACCGGTCTGGCCATCGTACCCGGTGTGCCGATTGTCCCATTCATGACCCTGGCAAGTGCGTGCGGGATAGGCGCCTTCTTCGTGCACGCGCGCAATCGACAAGCGGAAGAACAAATTCTGTTGGAGGAAGAAGAGAAGACCATCGACCCGTCGGCACTGGCGGAAGAACCGATATCGACGGCGCTCCGCATCGACTACCTACGCCTCGAATTAGGCTACGGCTTGTTGTCGTTGATCAGCGCACCTCGTGAAGGTCAGCGGCTGACCGACCAGATCAAGGCGCTGCGTCGCCAAATGGCTGCCGACGTCGGCTTTGTCATGCCGAGTGTCCGCATCCAGGACAACATGCAGCTGCCCGCCAATAGCTATATCGTGCGGGTTAAGGAAATCGAGTCCGGTCGGGGCGACTTGCGTCCCAACATGATGCTGGTCATGGACCCGCGCGGCGAGGACATCAGCCTGCCCGGCGAAAAGACCATGGAGCCGACGTTCGGCCTGCCGGCCATGTGGATTGAGGACGCCAACCGAGAAGAAGCACTGTTCAGGGGCTATACCGTCGTCGACCCCGCCACCGTGATCACCACCCATATCACCGAGGTGATCAAGGACAACATGGCTGAGCTTTTGTCCTATGCCGAAACCCAAAAACTTCTCGACGAGTTGGAAAAGGAGCACCAAGCCTTGATCGCCGATCTGATCCCGGCGCAAATCTCGCTTGGTGGACTGCAACGCATTTTGCAAAATCTTCTGGCCGAGCGCATTTCAATCCGTGATCTGCCGACAATCCTGGAAGGCGTTGCCGAAGCTTGCGGACATTCGCGCAACGTCATGACCATCACCGAACATGTGCGCGCTCGCCTGGCAAGACAGATCAGCGATCAAAACACCTCGGACCAAGGTGTCATTCCAATGATCACCCTGTCGCCGCAGTGGGAGCAGGCCTTCGCCGAAAGCCTCGTGGGCCAGGGCGAAGACCGGCAACTGAGCATGCAGCCAAGCCGATTGCAGGAATTCATCACCGTGTTGCGCAACACCTTCGAGCGCCAGGCCATGGTGGGTGAGGCCCCGGTATTGCTGACCAGTCCGGGCATCCGTCCGTTTGTGCGTTCCATTGTCGAGCGTTTCCGCCCCATGACCGTGGTCATGTCGCAAAACGAGGTCCACCCGAAAGCCAAAATCAAAACCGTCGGACAGGTCTAGGCCAGGCAACAGACGATGCGCGTCAAAACATTCACAGCCGAAACGACCGCCGCAGCCATGGATATGATGCGCGACACTCTGGGCGGCGACGCGGTCATCGTCTCTTCGTTTCAAGGCGATGATGGCCAAGCCGTTCTCATTGCCGCCACGGAACCCTCCGAACCCGCCAATGAAGATCTCGATCCTCCTGTTTCCGAGACTGGTCCTAAGGTTGGCGAAGATGGCCACGATTTCTCGGCGTTTTTGCGCCAAGCGCTTGTTTCTCACGGCGTGCCTGCCTCTAGCGCCGCGCGCTTGGCGGAACTCGGCGACCATCCGGCGCCCGTCACAGCCGTCGCGGCCTTGACCCAGGCGCTGGAAAGACAACTTGGCTTCGCCCCCTTGGAGCCTTTCACCAGCGACATGCCGCCGTTAGTGATGATTGGCCCGCCAGGTGCCGGCAAAACCATCACAGCGGCAAAAATTTGCGCCCGCGCGCACATGGCCAAGCAACATGTGCTGCCCGTTACGACGGATGTCAAACGCGCCGGCGGCGTCGAGCAATTGGCCGCCTTCACCCGTATCATGGGGCTTGATCTGCGCACCGCACCGGACCCCGACGCCGTGCTGGCCTTGGCCCGTGAATACCGTGACCAGCCCGACCGATTGGTCATCGATACCGCCGGCACCAACCCTTACGACGATCACGACATGGCATATCTGGCACGCATTATCGATGCTGCCGACGGCGAGGCTGTGCTGGTTCTGCCTGCCGGTGGCGATGCGGTCGAGAGCGCCGACATGGCCTGCATTTATGCGCAAGCCGGTGCTACGCGCCTGATGGTCACGCGTCTCGATATCGCGAGACGTTTCGGCGCCGTCATTGCCGCTGCCGACGCGGCGCGCCTACCATTGGCAGAAGTCAGTATCTCGCACCGCGTGGGCGAGGGCCTGGCGCCGATCACCGCCGGCGTACTGGCGCGGCTGATTATGCCGCAACCGGACGAACCACACCCGCTTTCCACACCCGCCGATACGACAAGCGGCGAGCCCGACGAGGACCAATCATGAGCGACTCCCCTGCAATGCCGACCACCCCTCGTACCAAAGGCGCCAACATGCTGGCAATCGCGTCAGGCAAAGGCGGTGTCGGCAAGACCTGGCTCTCCATCACGCTCTCCCATGCGCTTTCGCTGCAAGGCCGCAGAGTGCTGCTGTTCGACGGCGATTTAGGCTTGGCCAACTTGGACATCCAACTGGGCCTGATGCCCAAGCAAGACTTGTCAACGGTAATCGCCGGGCGCTTGACCCTGAACCAGGCGATCGTCGATTACGACGACGGCGGCTTCCATGTCATTGCCGGGCGTTCGGGTTCGGGCAGCCTCGCCAACATCGCATCGAGCCGGCTTCAGATGCTGGGTGAAGACCTGGCATTGCTCGCCAGTGCTTACGACCATGTCCTGATCGATCTCGGCGCCGGCGTCGAACGCACGGTACGGCAACTGGCGCACAACGCCGCGACGTGCGTCGTGGTGCTGACTGACGAACCCACATCACTGACCGACGCCTATGCGTTCATCAAAGTGACGCACGCCGAGCGCCCGGAAATGCGCTTTGAGATCGTCACCAATAACGTCAATTCCACCCGCGAGGGGGAGCGCACCTACAATACGCTGCTGAAGGCCTGCCAGGGATTTTTGAAAATCTCACCCATGCTTTTGGGCACCGTGCGTCGTGATCCTCGCGTGAAGGAGGCTATTCGCAGCCAAACACCGCTGCTGACGCGCTATCCCAATACGGAGGCTGCCGAAGACGTCGGCAAGATCGCGCGCAAATTAATGGAGGGGTGATCCATCGCGATGTCCACCATCACGCCGCCGCCGCCGCCCAGCAATTCGGCAGCCCAGCCGGCCCCGCTGCCGAGCGCGGTGGTGACCCAGCCCTCGGCGGCGCTTTCGGGCTTGGACATCGGCGCCAGACTCGAGGCCAGCATCAAAGGCTTGGATGGCCAGGGCCGTATTCTGGTCGATACCCGGGTCGGTCAAATCGCGTTGCAAACCAATATCTCATTGCCGGCAAATGGGCCGATCCAGTTGCAGGTGCAGTCACTGGGCACCCAAGTGTTCCTCCTGATCACCGCCATTCATGGCAAAAGCCCGGCTGCGGCACTGCGCGCTCTGAGCGGCCTCTTGCCACCAACGCTTCCCGGTTTTCAAGGACCTCAGGCGGGCAAACAAGTCGGCACACTGGCGACCGGCCAACCGGGAGGTCTATCCAATGCCCGCCTAGCAGGTGGTACCGGTAGTGCCAATCCACCGGTCTCACTCACCCAGGGCGCCACATTGAGTGCGACATTGCTGCAGCCCTCAAACGCCATTATCGGTGGCGCTCAGCCCGCCACCGCCACAGGTGGTGTCAACCTGGCGGCGACCGGCTCGCAAGCTTTGCAACTCTCGGCCACAGCTTCGAGCACAGGCGCTACCCCCACGCCATCAGCCGCCTCAACCCATGCCACAGCGGCCGCACCCGGCCCCCACCCCCTTCCCGCAGGCAGCGCGTTCGCTGTGAGGGTTTTATCGGTGCAGCCATCTGCCGGCGCGGCGCCTCCGACACCGACCGGCCAGCCCTTGAGCCTCGCCATGACATTAAGCGGCGTGACGACAGGGGCCAGCGGCGCAGGTGGCGTCCACCAATCGATCGTACAAACTCCCGTCGGTTCCATCGCCATTGCAACGGCAACGCCATTGCCAACGGGAAGTGCGATCGAATTGGAGGTTATTCAGTTGCCGCGCCCCGATGTCACGCCGCAGGATCGAGCCCTAACGCTCCGGCTTGGGCAAGTGATCGCTGAATCGCGGCAATGGCTGGCTTTGGAGGAAACCACACGGACCCTTCTTGATATGCAGCCCGCAACCGCACAGCAATTGCTGAGTGGTGTATTGCCACGAGCCGACGCCAGCTTGACCGCTAATCTTTTGTTTTTCCTGTTCGCGCTGCGTGGCGGCGACGTGAAGCAATGGATGGGCGATGCGCCATCCCGAGCCCTGGAGAAACTGAAACCCGCTCTCTTAGGCCGGCTCCGCGATGACTTTTCGGGCCTTAGTCGGCTGGCGGATGAACCACCCTCGAGCGAAGGGCGGATGCTACCGATCCCATTTCTCAATGGTCTCGACATCGAGCAACTGCGGCTTTTGATTCGCCGCCGCGAAGAAGATGAGGAAGATGAAAACGATCCGCGTGCAGGCCCCGGCATCCGCTTCGTTGTCGATGTCAATCTGAGCCGGCTGGGGCGGATGCAATTGGACGGGTTCGTACAGGATGGCACCAAGCGTTTCGACTTGATCGTCCGCAGTGACATCCGATTGCCGGACCCCGTGCAAAACGGCATCCGTGCAATATTCGAAGACGCCATTGAGACCACAGGCGTTACTGGCGGTCTTGCATTCCAGGCAGCGCCCGCCAATTTTGTCGGGACGGACACGTCAGCACCGGACGACGGCCTGGGATTGATGGTATAATTGCCAGATGGATTTGATCCAACGACGCGAAATACTTGCACCCATCGCCAATCCGGGCGGTGGCCGGGATTATGTCATCACATTGCGCGGCATTCTGGAGTTACAAGCCCACGGTGGTGTCATGGCGGTTACGTTGCGCTATGTTCCCGACCGCCAAGTGTTGGTGCCTGACAACTATCGCGACTACTTGGTAACCATCGGCACGCTCAAATGGGAAACCCTGGAAGCCACGGCCGTCGCCATGTTGGATGACGTTTCAAATGAATTGCTGCCGCGCTGGGCGCAAGTCAATCTACGCCACGTCGACGACGGGAACACCCATACAGCCGGTCATGATATCAGCTTGGAAGAGTCTCAACCGGGGTGGCGCAACGACGATCTGCTGTATCGATTGCCGCCAGTTTAGAAAAACGCTCTTAGCCGCACGTCAGCGTTCCGTCGAACTCAAAAGGGCGCTGCGCCCACGACGGGTCAACAAACAGCCCTAGCCGTCCTGTTGGATTTTTCGCCGGCGGCACTTTGAATGTCGCTTGCTGACCATCGGAAAAACGCATTCGCCGAGCGCTAATGCGCATGGGCTCACCATTGCCGAGCCGGTAAATCGAAACCGTACCCAGTTTCGGCCAAGCTTTGCCCATATTGGCGACTTTGAAAATCGCATTGCCGCCTTCGCACGAGCCGGCAACATTGAGGTTCAATTCACCAACCTTGATCGCGGCCAATTCAACGTCCGGCGCTTCTTCCTGGCCAGCGGCTGTGGCAAAGCTATCGAGTGCTGCGATTTCCGTTTCATGCGCCAGACATTCGATGACACTGAGGCGTTTCTCGGAAGCACGGATATAACCCGCCAAGGTCTTGCCGCGTAGCGTATAACGTTTGTCCCCGACTTTCAGGGCCAAGGCCTTGCCGCGCGCATGGATGTCTTTAATGGAACCCAGGCGCTTATCGAGGCGTGCCAGATAACCGTTCCAGTCACCGTCCAAGCGCGTCGACACCAGTTTCTGTACGCGTTCGTGTGTATAGTTGCCCCAGAGCTTAAGCTTGGGAAACGGATCGCATTGCGACGCACCAGCGGGCACCGTCAGGACAATCAGCCCAACAAACGCAAACATCGCGGCAGCAAATTTTTTATAAATTTTGTTCACACGGCCCTCAAAAACCAGCTTTATATTCACTGTTGCCGAGCTGACGAATCATCCGTCGCTCGATTCGCCCTAAAATTATCCGTGGGAACTGACAACTAGCTTACGAGACGTCAGGCTCGTGTGAATTGACGTGAAGATTTTTCGCGATAAACGGGCTTTTAAATCACCAGTCCCTCGCAGCCCGGTTATGAGCGCCGTCGATACGTCTCAATCCCCATCTCATCGAGTTGGATCCGCTCGTCGCGGGCCTCTTCCTCGCGTTCGCGGCGAACACGATTGTCGCGGATGACTTCGTATTTCTTCAGCTCTCTGTAGGCCTCATTCAAGGTTTCCCGAGCGGCCTCGATCTCAGTTTCCTTGGCGGCGATCGCGGCGTCCATCTGTTCGCGTCGGTGGATCACCCCTTCCGCATAAACGCCGTAAAGAAACCCGGCTTCGTCGGGCACCTTGGCGGCGGCTGCCTGTTCATCGATGAGTTCCTGGTCCAGCCGACGGCGGTGGGCTTCCATGTCATCAAGTTCCCGCAACAAAACGCCGAGTGCCCGGCGTTTCTCATCAACGCTCCACTCATTAACCCGGACCAGTGTGGCAAGACCTTTGGCCATGACTTATGCGAGGCTCATGATGCCTGTGGCGGAACTTGTGGCGGAACTTGTGGCGGGGCTTGTGGCGGGGCTTGTGGTGGGACGGGCTGTTCACCAGCTTGAGGTGCGCCGCCCGATGCCATGCCGAAAATCTCGCCAAGCCGTTGATAGCAGGCTTCCAATGTGCTCGCGTCATCAATTTCCTGGGCCAGAAAAGCTTCGAGCATGGGATTGTACTGGATCGATTCATCGACCTGTGGATCGGTGCCTCGTCTGTATGCACCGAGCCGGATCAATTCCGCCATGTCCTCAAAGGTGGCCATCAATTTGCGCGCGCGGACAACCAGCGCGTTCTGTTCCGCGGTGTTGCAAGCGGGCATGGTCCGGGAAATGCTGCGCAGGATATTGATTGCCGGAAACCGGCCGCGTTCGGCGATATCGCGCTCCAGCACGACATGCCCGTCAAGGATACCACGGACGGCATCGGCGACGGGCTCGTTGTGATCATCCCCCTCCACCAGCACGGTGAACAAGCCGGTGATATTGCCCTGCCCTTCCATGCCTGGTCCGGCACGCTCAAGCAATTGCGGCAACTGTGCAAACACGGACGGTGTATATCCCTTGGTGGTTGGTGGTTCGCCAGCGGAGAGCGAAATCTCACGCTGCGCCATGGCAAAACGGGTGATCGAATCCATCAATACCAGCACTTCGTTCGGCTGATCGCGGAAGTATTCGGCGACAGCCATGGTCATATATGCTGCCTGACGGCGCACCAAAGGCGATTCGTCCGACGTGGCAACGACAACGACGCTTCGCGCCATTCCTTCCTCGCCCAGATGGTCCTCAATGAACTCCCGGGCTTCACGACCGCGTTCGCCCACCAAACCGATCACATTGACCTCGGCATCCGTGTTGCGCGCCATCATCGCCAGCAGGGTCGATTTTCCGACGCCGGAGCCCGAGAAAATACCCATCCGTTGCCCTTGGCAAAGCGTCAGAAAAGCGTTCATGGCACGCACGCCCAGATCGACCTTGCCGCCGACGCGTTTTCTCATGTGAGCCGGCGGCGGCGGCGTGTGTATCGGGTACCCGATGTTGCCGACCGGCAGCGGCCCCTTGCCGTCCACGGGTTCGCCGAAGGCATTGATCACCCGGCCCAGCCATCCGCGCGATGGGTAAATCACCGGCTCGGCGACGCTCACCTCGGCGCGGCTGCCCATGCCGATCCCTTCAATGGCGCTGAACGGCATGACCAAAGCATTACCATCGGCAAATCCCACCACCTCGCACGAAACAAGGCGGCCGTTCCGGGCGTGAATAATGCAGTGATCGCCGACGGACAAACTGTGGGTGACGCCGCCCACGTGAATCAACAGGCCGACGATATTCACCACCTTGCCGTACATCTTGTGTTCGGCCAGATGGTCGATCTCGTTCAGAATGTTTGCGCCGTATCCAGACAAGCCGCACCCGTTCCCAATAGTCCCAAACCGTGCTTCCAACATAGTGCGTTCAAGGAGTATGGGAAAGTATGGTTAACAAGGGGTTGAGGCGCTGTTAGCATGTGCCAAGAAAAGTCAGACGGGAAAACGGCATGAACAACTTAGGTCCGAATTTAGTCGGGGCAATATCAGCCTTGCTGTTGGTGCTCGGCGGTTGCGCCGAAACACCCGAAAACCAGGCCCTCACCACTGAGACAGATCACCCGCATGACGAGGACGAACTGCTGGTTCTTGATCCGCCTGCCGACTATCTCCGCCATCTCCCTGATATGGGAATGGAAATCCTGGACGTAACGGATCTATCCAGTATCGGCGGCAAGCTCTATCACCTGCGCATTGTTGATGGTGCGCATCCGTTTCATGCCCGCGGCAAGCACCAAGAGCGGTTCCCCGGCGTGATCGTCGATGCCCACCATCACTATGAGCATCATGCCGCTAAAAAAATCGACAAAAGCTACACGGCCAGAACTGCGGCAAAATGGGGGAATGTGTCTCCGAGTTGCGGCAAAGGGATGCGCGTTGGAGTCATTGACGGTCCTGTCGATACCAAGCACCACGCATTCAAGGGCGTGAAGATCACCTACCGTTCGTTCCACCTCAAAGGTGAAAAGATATCCAAAACAGATCACGGAACAGCGGTCACGTCGGTCATATCGGGAGGCGGGCGCTGGGCAGGCGTGCTGCCCGGCGCGGAAATCATCGCCGCCAATGTGTTTCATGCTGGCAAAAACGGCCAGGCCACCGGCAGCGCCAAAAGTATCGTCCGCGCCATCGATTGGATGGTCTCCAAGAAGGTACCGATCATCAATCTCAGCATCGGTGGCGGGCCCAATGTGCTGATCACCCAAGCGGTCAAACATGCGAGCGACAAAGGCACAATTCTGGTCGCGTCGGCGGGCAATTACGGACCGTTCTCAAAAAAGAAAAGCTACCCCGGCGCCTACCCATCGGTGATCGCGATCACCGCCGTCGACCGCTTCAAACGCAATGCGCGATTTGCGTCGAAAGGCGATTACATCGAATTCGCGGCACCCGGCGTCGGCATATGGGCGGCAGTCCCCGGCGGCGGGAAGGCGATGTCCGGCACATCATTCGCTGCGCCGATCTTTACGGCTTACGCCGCTGCGGCAATGAAACATCGGAAACATGCAACAACTGCCTCCCTGCGTGAGTTTTTCAAAACCCACGCCGAGGACAAAGGTAAACCGGGGCGGGACAAATATACCGGTTGGGGCGTCGTGCAATTGAAGCCGGTTTGCTGATTGTTATGTGACGTCAAAAAGGCCGATCGCCGCTGATGGTAACCCGGTAACCGGAACGCGTTTGGGGGAAGTAATCCCAGATGGCGTAGTGCTGCACACAGCGGTTGTCCCAAAACGCGACGCTGCCTTCTTGCCATTGGAAGCGCACCTGAAACTCCGGTTTCGCCACATGATCGAATAGAAATGCCAAAAGGTTGTCGCTTTCCGCCGCCGTCAAGCCGTTGATGCGCGTTGTGAAAATGCGATTCACGAACAGCGCCTTCTTCTTCGTCACGGGATGTGTGCGGATCACCGGATGATCGTGATTGGGATATGTGGTGCCTGTATCGTCGACGCCCCGGTGCTCGTAGCGTCCCCGGTACGCGGTCTCTCCGCTATGGTGTGCGGTGAGGCCTTCCAAAAACGACTTCATCGGATCGGATAGCGCCTCATAAGCGGCATACATGCTTGAAAACAACGTATCGCCGCCGCTGTCAGGCACCGTGTGCAAATGCAAGATCGTCCCCATGGGCGGCTCTTCGTCGCAGGTGACGTCCGAATGCCAATCCTCACCGGCAATCCGGGTGCTGTTCGCATCGGCATGGATATGAATGACCTCGGGATGGCCTTCGGGACCCGGGATGCCCGGGTGCACAGCCAGATCTCCGAACTGACGGGCGAACTCCTTGTGCTGCTCCAGGGTCATTTCCTGGTCGCGGAAAAAAATTACCTGATGCGCCATCAGCGCCTCGTGGACAGCCCCGAAGCTGCTTTGGTCCATGGCATCAGCCAACTGAATGCCGGAGACCAACGCCCCGATCTGCGGTGTCAGCGGTTTGACCTCCATGTTTTCCTCCCCTTTAAAACCTATGCCGTAAACGCTTGAATCCCCGTCTGCGCGCGACCCAGCACCAAGGCATGAATGTCGTGCGTCCCCTCCAGCGTATTGATGACCTCCATATTAAGCATATGGCGGATGATATGAAACTCATCGGAAATGCCGTTGCCGCCGTGCATATCGCGGCACACACGCGCGATTTCCAGAGCCTTGCCGGTGTTGTTGCGCTTCACCAAGGAAAACATTTCCGGCGTCGCCCTGCCCTCATCGGCCAAACGGCTGATCCGGAGCGAGCCTTGCAAGCCGAGCGCGATGTCGGTCTGCATATCGGCGAGCTTCTTTTGGATCAACTGCGTCGCCGCCAAGGGTCGGCCGAACTGTTTTCGGTCCATGACGTATTGGCGCGTTGCCTTCCAGCAGAACTCCGCCGCTCCCATGGCGCCCCAGCTGATCCCGAAGCGTGCTCGCGACAGGCACGACAGCGGCGCCTTCAGGCCCTGCACGTCCGGCAGGTGATCTTCATCGGGCACGAACACGTCATCCATGACGATTTCACCGGTCGCCGAAGCGCGCACGCCGAATTTGCCCTCGATCTTCGGTGTCTGCACGCCATCTGCATTGCTGTCGACGATAAAGCCGTTGACCACGCCCTCTTCGTCTTTCGCCCAGACGATGCAGATATCGGAGATCGGCGAATTGGTGATCCAAATCTTGTTGCCGGTAAGCCGCCAGCCGCCGTCCACCTTTTTGGCGCGGGATTTCATACCCGAGGGGTCGGAGCCGTGATCGGGTTCGGTCAGGCCGAAGCAGCCGATGATCTCTCCCTTGGCCATGCCTGGCAGGTACTTCTGTTTCTGTTCTTCCGAACCGAACAAGGCAATCGGCGCCATGGCCAACCCCGACTGCACGCCGACGGCGGAACGAAACGCCGTATCGATACCCTCGAAGGTGCGGCAAACAAGGCCATAGGCCACATGGCCCAAGCCAGGGCAGCCGTAACCTTCAATGGTGCCACCAAGCAAGCCAAGCTCACCGAACTCACGCATGAGGTCCTTATCGAATTTCTCATGGCGGTTCCAATCCAATATCACCGGCATCAACCGGTCCTCGGCAAAACGCTGGACCATGTCGCGGACCATGCGTTCTTCCTCGGTCAATTGGTCATCGAGAAGAAGCGGGTCTTCCCAATTGAAACTGGCTTGCTCGGTGCTCATGCTCAAGTCCTTTCGAGTACGGTGGCGATACCTTGGCCAATACCGATGCACATGGTGATCAGCGCATAACGGCCGCCCGTGCGATGTAACTGACGTACCGCCGTCAATGCAATACGCGCACCCGACGCACCCAAGGGATGGCCGATGGCGATGGCGCCGCCGTTCGGGTTAACACGGCTATCGTCGAAGGCCAAATCCAGGCCCTTCATGCACGCCAGTGATTGCGCCGCGAAGGCCTCATTCAGTTCAATGACGTCCATGTCAGCGATGGTCAATCCGGCGCGCGCCAGCGCTTTCTCGGATGCCGGTACCGGACCGTAACCCATAATGCGCGGTTCCACGCCGGCAACGGCGCTTGAGAGGATCCGGGCCAGGGGCTTGGCGCCGGCTTTCTCACCGGCTTCCAACGAGCCGACGATGAGCGCTGCGGCGCCGTCATTGATACCGGACGCATTGCCCGCCGTGGTCACGCCATCTTGGAACAGCGCGCGCATGCCGCCCAAGCTCTCGACCGTGGTACCTGGACGCGGGTGCTCGTCCTCGGTGACTTCCACATCGGGCTTCTTGCGTCCGCCCGGCACCGTGACCGGCGTCAGTTCTTCATCGAAAAACCCGTCGGCTTTTGCAGCGGCATATTTCGCCTGCGAAGCAGAGGCGAAGGTATCGCACTCCTCGCGGCTAAGCTGGAAGTCGCGCGCTAGATTATCGGCGGTTTGCGGCATCGTGTCGGCACCGTATTCGCCTTCGATTTTCGGGTTCGGGAACCGCGCGCCCAGGGACGATTCGAATACCGGGAAGCCCTTGGCAAAAGCTGTCTCTGCTTTGCCGACAACAAACGGTGCGCGGGTCATGCTCTCGACACCGCCGGCGACAAACAGATCGCCTTCGCCACATGTAATGGCGCGAGCGGCGTCAATCATGGCGTTCATGCCGGACCCGCAATTGCGTTGGATGGTGTTGCCGGGAACCTCGATCGGAAGACCCGCCAGCAATGCCGCGTGACGGCCCAGGCAGCGGCTGTCTTCACCGGCCTGATTGGCGCAACCGACATTGACGTCTTCGATATCGCCCGCGTCGAAAGCCGAGCGGCCGACCACTTCCTTGATCACGCCGCCCAAGAGGTCATCAGGGCGGACTTTGGCCAAAGCTCCGGCATTACGGCCGATAGGCGAGCGTAGGCCATCGTAGATATAAGCATTCAACATAATTTCAGTTCCTTCTATTTAAGCTTCAGGTGTGAGCAGCGACACGCCAAGCTGCGCCCGGCGGCGCAGCCACGGCACCAGCCGGTAACGTGGGTCGCCGGTCAGTTTGTTGATGTTGTTGAGAATGGTGACGATCTTGTCGGCGCCGACGAAATCTCCGAATTCCAACGGACCTTTCGGGTAGTTGAGCGCCAATTTAACCGCCTTGTCGATATCTTCGGCATCCGCCGTGCGTTGTTGCGCGACCGAGCAACCGATGTTGCAAATCGCCGCGACCACACGCTGCGTGACGAAACCGGGCGTATCGCCGATTACGGTCGCCGGCACATCGCCACCACCCAAGAGGCCGTGCGCGGCCGCGGTAAACGCCGGGTTGGTCACCGAGGTCTTCATCAGCGTGCGCCGTGTATCGAGCCCGAACAGGCAATCGACGGCGACGGTGCGCGTGGCGTCCAGGCCTTCGTTGACGGCGGCCGTGGTGGCGTCATCGCCCAAGGGCGTCACCAAAATCAACGAGTCGTCGCCCGGCGTGTCGCCGTTGTCCAACGGTGCACCGGCGTCGGCCACAATGGCACGGAGCTTATCGGCGAACTCAGGCATGGCATTGGAAACCCAAACCTTGCGGCCGTCGTACTCGGGTGCCGCCGCCTCTTCGGGAACGACCTGTTTTCCGTCCGGGTAATCGTAGAACCCTTTGCCGACCTTGCGGCCCAACAAACCGGCGTCGAGGCGCATTTGCAGCATGGAGGCCGGACGGTAACGCGGCTCGTGGTAGAACTGCTGATAGATGAGGTCGGTCGCCGGATGGGTGACATCCAGAGCCGTCAAATCCAACAGCTCGAACGGCCCCATGCGAAAGCCCATGGCGTCGCGCAGGATGCGGTCCATGTCGGCGATTTCAGCAACACCGTCGGAGACAATGTGCGCGCATTCGATGTTGTAGCCGCGGCCCACCTGATTGACGAGGAAACCCGGGGCATCCTTAACCCGCACGGACTCACGCCCCATGCGACGGCCCAATACCATGAGGAAATCCCCAACGGCCGGGTCGGTCAGCACACCGTCGATCACCTCTACCAATTTCATCAGCGGTACGGGGTTGAAAAAATGCAGACCTGCGAAGCGCTCGGGCTTGTCGCAAGCCGATGCAATGGTGGACACGGACAGCGACGACGTGTTGGTCGCCAAAATGCAATCGTCACGAACGATGCTTTCCAGTTCCTTGAACACGGCGTGTTTGATGTCCAGGTTCTCGATCACGGCTTCGACCACGCAGTCGCAGTCGCTGAAGCCGCTCATAGCGTCGACGACCTCTAGGCGCGCTACGGCCTCGTCGGCGTCTTCTTGCGCCATACGGCCTTTCTCGACGTTGCGGCTGAGCATCTTAGCGATGAAATCACTTGCTTCAGCGGCAGCACCGTGTTTGGCATCATAGAGCTTTACCGTGCAGCCCCCAACCACCGATACCTGCGCGATACCGCGTCCCATAGCCCCGGCGCCGACAACGCCTACAATTAATCCGTCCTGGTTCGCATCCATTGTCATATTCCTATTTACCTTTGAATTCAGGTTTACGTTTTTCGATGAAGGCCTTGGCGCCTTCCTTCTGATCTTCCGTCGAGAACAAAATCTCGAAACCTTTCCGTTCCAGCATCAAGCCGGTTTCCAGCGAGGCGTCCATGCCGGCGAGGGTCACTTCCTTGATCAGCTTGGCGCCCAACGGCGGCATTTTGGCAATCTTGCGCGCGATCGCCATGGCACGGTCGACGACTTCATCGTCGGGCACCACTTCCGATACCATTCCCATGTCGCAGGCTTCCTTGCCAGAGACCCACTCTGCAGTGAGCATCATTTTGAGGGCTTTATACTTGCCGACCGTTCGCGTCAGTCGCTGCGTACCACCGCCACCCGGCAGCACGCCGACTTGGATTTCCGGCAGGCCCATCTTGGCGTTCTCGCCGGCAACGATGATGTCACAATGCAGTGCCAACTCACAGCCGCCACCCAAGGCAAAACCATTCACCGCTGCGACAACCGGCTTGGTGCACGCGGCAATGGTGCGCCACATTTTCCGGGCGTCAGTAAATGCCCAGTCGTTGGTGCCGAGATCGGCAAACTCTTTGAGATCCGCTCCGGCGACAAAGGCTTTCTCGTTACCTGTAATGACGACAACGCGCACGCTGTCATCGGCCTGAACCTCTTGGAAGCGCTCGGCCAGTTCCTCGCGCGTCGCGTTGGACAGCGCGTTCATGGCCTCGGGCCGGTTCATGCGGATCAGCGCAATGCCGTCTTCGGGGCGTTCCAATAATACCAATGACATCTGTATCTCCCTCTCGATTTCCTATTATCCCGGGATGTACCCGAGGAATTGCCAGTAGACATAATTCAGCGGTGTCAGCACGACGAGCCCGATGGTCGCGAGCAACATTGAGAATTTCACGACCCTGATCATCGGCACGCCGCCCATGGCCAAGCCGACCATAAGCGGCAGCGCCTGATAGGGAAACAACACCGAAGTTAAGCCGTTCAATTGCGCCAGGGCGGCAACCTTTATCGGCAGTCCCGTGGTCTCGGCCAAATCGGCGACCGTTGGCGTGACGATTGCTATGGAGCCCGAAACATTGGTCACAAGCGCCGTGACAAACGACACGACGGAGATCGCGTGATAGCCGTAAAATACCGACTGCCCTTCCCAACCCGCGGCGCCTGAAATCAAGCCGCCAAGCAATTTGCCGCCGCCGGATTCGAGCAGCACCGGGCCGATGCCAAGGATCGCCGCGACAAACAAGACCGTTACCATGTTGATTTTTTCGGCGAACAAACGCGCCGGCACCAGGTCAATACCCGGCATCAGGCAGATCACAGCGACCGCCATGGCGATCCAGCCCGGCGCCACGCCGTGAATGAAATCAGTCGCCCACAACAGCAGTGCAAACCCGACAATGACCAGCAGTTTGCGGCCGTCGTCGTCCAAGGGTTGCGGCTCTATGGAAGAGAACGACGTCACCTCGCCTTCCGGCTTGAACAACCACACGACCAATACCCACACAAGCACGCCGCGCAGCACCGAGATTACCGGTAGATTGAGCAACAGATACTCACCGTAGGAAACCTCGATCCCGTACATGGTGCCCATGGTGCCGAGCAGCAGAATATTGGTCAGATTGGCCGGTAAAAACCCATGGCCAATAAGGTAGTTGCCAAACACCACCGCGATCACCGCACCTATGAAACCGCGCGAGCCCGGCGGCAACCCGGCCTGACGGGCAACGGCCATCACCGGTGTCAGCACGATCGCGAGCCTGGCAACGGACGACGGAATTATAAGGCTGAGCAACAGCGAGCCGATCAAGATGGCGGCGATCATCGAGCCGTAACTGGCGCCCACATTACGAAATCCCGCGCGCGCCACCCAAAGCCCAAGACCCGTGCGGTCGGCGGCCGCGCCGATGATCAATCCGCCGAACACCAGCCAAAGCGCCGAGGATTGAAATCCGGCGAAAATCGACGCCGGCGATGCGATGGCGGAAATGGCGGCGATACAGAAAAAGGTCAGTGCCGTCACGTATTCAGGCAACGCACTCGACGCCCACATGGATACGGTGAACAAAATCAGGGCCAGCGCAGGAAGCGCCGTGGGCTGGACACCCACCGGCGTCGGCATCAACGCCAGCATGATGCTGACGCAAGCCGCTGCGACAATGATCGTAAATCGGAGCTGTGAGCTCACGCGCGCGTCATCCTTGTTCCTTGGCCTCTGCCATCATCAACCAGTCCACGGCTACAACGCCATCCGCGCCTGCGAATACAGGGTTTAAATCCAGTTCCTGCACCTGCGGATTGGCCAGGGCGAATTCACCCACCGCCACCAAGGCACGGGCCACGGCCACACGATCGACTGCAGATTGTCCGCGTACTCCATCAAGCATGGCACGTCCGCGTAGGCGATCCAACATAAGCAACGCATCGGCCTCGCTGAGCGGTGCGCGGGCGAAGGCTACGTCCTTCAAAACCTCGATGAGCACACCGCCCAAGCCCACCATCACCACCGGTCCGAACACCGGGTCGCGGCGCATACCGATCACCATCTCCGTCGCCGTCGGGGCCATTTGCTGGAGCAAAAAGCCATCGATTTGCGCATCCGGGGCGGTGCCTGAGACTTGCGCCAACATCTGTTCCGCCGCTGTCTGCACGGCATCGGCATCGGCCAAACCCAATGCAACGCCACCAACGTCGAATTTGTGCTGAATGTCGGGCGACTCGATTTTCAGCGCGACCGGATACCCGACAGTCTCAGCGGTTTTCGCCGCTTCCTCAGGCGTCGCAGCTAATGCGCATGACACCAACGGCACACCGCCAGCCGTCAGCAAAGCATGCGCCTCGACTGCCGCAACAGGTCGCGTACTTTCCGGCTGGGTCAAATCCGTGGCGACAAAAGCCGGGCGGTTCTGGCAACGCTCGCGGGCTTCACCCAAGTCGATCAACCCACCAGCAGCCTCCACCGCGCGTTCCGTCGCCGAGATGACGCAAATACCCATTTCCGTCAGCGCCAGACGGGCTCTTTCGGGCGGCTCGATCCAGCAGACCACAAAGGGTTTGGTGACCCGTGAGCGGATATCACGGAACACATCGACCAGAAGATCCGAATATCCGTGCATCAACTGCAGCCAAACGACGGCCACATCGATGGCCGGATCGTCCAACAAATGTGCCACACTGTCTTTCAATATTTTCGGCTCGGCCAGAAACTGACCGGTAATATCCACCGGGTTGCCCAACGCCCCGAATGCCGGAATGACTTCCGCCAATTTGGATTTGGTTTCATCCGACGGTAGCGGCACCTCGTAGCCCAATTCCTCAGCCCGATCCGCCATCAACGCGCCGGCGCCGCCCGATTGCGTCAAGATACCGATACCACGGCCTTTCGCCGCATCGGTGCCGATAAACGCCGCCACGAGATCGAGCATGTGTTCCTCGTTGCGGGCGCGGATAATCCCATGCTGACGCGCGATACCGTCAAACACCTCATCCTCGCCGGCCAATGACCCCGTATGTGAAGCAGCCGCACGTGCGCCCGCGCCCTTGCGCCCGACTTTGGCAACAATCAACGGCTTGCCCATCGCCATGGCTTTGTCGGCCAGGCGGATCAACGCATCTGCATCGCTTAGTCCTTCCAGGTAGGCGGCGGCAACGGTAATCCGGTCATCCTCCAACGCGACTTCCAAAACCTCCATCAAGCTGATGTCGATTTGGTTGCCGGTATTGACGAAATACCCGAAACCGATGCCGCGGCTACGCGCCATCGAAGTAATACCTGTCCCAAATGCGCCCGATTGCGAGGCAAATGCTACCGGTCCCGGTTGCGGAGGTGTATCGGCATATTGGCTGAACGTCGCTGTAACATGCTCGAACCCGTTGATCAGGCCTAAGTTGTTGGGGCCGCAGATACGTATTCCGTGCGCACGCGCCGTTTCCAATAGCTCCGTCTCCAGCGCCTTGCCTTCCGGCCCCATTTCGCCAAACCCCGATGAGAATATTACCGCCACCGGTACGCCCTTTTTACCCAGGGCGGTGACGGTTTCCACGGTGCGCGCAGCGGATACGGCAACGATGGCCATATCGGGCGCTTCGGGCAGGGAGTCGATATCAGGATAGCAGCGCACCCCGTCGATCTCTTCGTACCGAGGGTTCACCGGATACAAGCGTCCCGCGTAGCCGTCGCGGCGCATGAAATGAAACGGTCGACCGTTCAGTTTGTTGGCATCGGGTGATGCACCGATGATGGCAACTGAAGCCGGATTGAGCATGGATTGAATGGCATTGGTCATAATTTTGCTATGCGGAACTCTGTTTTGAAAATTGACGTCTTTGTATCGCCGTGCCAAGATAAATTGTCAAGTGGACATCAACAACCGAGCGAGATATGCCTTGGGTATTCGCAAAAACATGGACCTGGTTGCCACCGGCAAGGCTGAAGGTAATCGTCAATTCGTGCGGTCTCTTGCGCGTGGGCTTGAGGTCCTCAAGGTCTTCGATGCCGATGATCGCGGGCTTTCCAATGCCGAAATCGCCAATCGAACGGGATTTCCCAAACCAACCGTATCGCGCCTCACGTTCACACTGCTGGCGCTCGGCTATCTGCATCTCGATGAATTGACCGGTCGCTATTCCCTGCATCCCCACATCCTATCGCTCGGATACCCGGTGCTCCGTCAGCTCTCGATCCGCGAGGTGGCGCGTCCGATGATGCAACAACTGGCCGATTCTTGTCGGGGTGCGCTGAGCCTTGGCGTCCGTGACGGCTTGACGATGATCGTTATCGAGCGCGCCCGACACGGCAGCCTCACCACCGTGCCGTTGGACATCGGCGTCGACCGTGACCTAGCAAAGACAGCGTTGGGACGCGCTTATCTCGCTGCCCTCTCGCCCAGTCGCCAGGAAGCCTTGCTGACCGAAATTGGCGCCGTGGCGCCCGAGATGGTCGCGGACATCGAAGCCGGCATGGAAAGTGCCGTAGCGCACTTCCGTGAGCACGGCTACACCGTTTCAGCCGGAGATTGGATGACCGACTACCACGCAGTCGGCGTGCCGCTGCAACTGGCCAACGGCAGCATTCTGGCGTTTAATTGCGGAGGTTTGGCGTCGCAGATCAGCCTTGATCAACTACCGGAGATCGGTCGCCAGTTGGCTAAAATGGTGGCGGACCTAGCCCAGACACAAGACGTCGCCCGCTAACATCCGGGCCGCACACCCAAAACCATCACAACCTTTTGAAAGCCCCCACCATGACCATCGTCGAACGGCAGCATGCCAACGGAATAACAACGCTCCGCCTCAACCGTCCGGAGAAACGCAACGCCCTGACATTGGAAATGATCCATGCCATCGCAGACGGGCTCCGGGCTGCTGCCGGCGATGACGCATGCCGTTGCATCGTAATCACCGGGAGCGGCGGACACCTCGCCGCCGGGCGCGACCTAGGCGAGGCATCCGCCGACGATACGCTTGAGCGCATGCTGGACAACGACGATGCTTGGACGCGTATATTCGAAATCCTACACACGACAGCCAAATCCACTGTCGCCGTGGTTGAAGGATACGCAGTCGCCGGCGGTTTCACGTTGGCCATGGGTTGTGATTTCGTGCTCGCCGAACGCGGCGCGAAATTCGGTGCATTGGAGATGCGGGGCGGCTTCCCTGCAGCCATCAATACCGCTGTGCTTTCGCGCCTGGTGGGACCCAGGCAATCGCTAGAATTGCTGTTGTCCGCCGATCTTTATGGCGCCGAGCACCTTTACCGATTGGGGTTGATCAACCAGCTGGCCGATGGCGCGCAAGCCCTTGCCGAACTGGCCGATGAATTCACAACTCGATTAGCCGCGCTCGATCCCGTTTCGGTACGGCTCACAAAAGAGACACATCGTGCCATGGCAACGCTGCCAATGAGCGACGCTCTTCTTGTCGGCAAGCAATTGAACACATTGATGATGAGTTCTGGCAAGATTGACGAAGCCGCGCGAATCTATGCTGAAAGCAAAAAAGTTGGTTAACGGCGATTCGCGAAATCCTTAACACATAATTCCTCGGCAACAATCCTGAGCGCATTGAATTCTTCAAAATCAATGACTTATGGGCGACTCCAGGGTCAGGGTTGCGTCGTTAACTTTTGCGTCATATGGTTAACGTCATATTTCTGGCGGCGCCGGAGGGTTAAATGCGCGTACTCCTGGTAGAAGATGATCCGACTACCCAGCAAAGCATCAAGATGATGCTGGAAAAAGCGGGGATGGTGATCGATGCAACCGATCTCGGCGAAGACGGGTTGGAGATCGGCAAACTCTACGACTACGACATCATCGTTCTCGATCTGATGCTGCCGGACATGGACGGCATGGAAGTGTTGCGTGGCTTACGCGCCGCCAAGGTGGCGACACCGGTGTTGATCCTCTCGGGTCTCACTGAATCGGAGAACAAGGTCAAGGGATTGGGCGGTGGAGCCGATGATTACCTGACCAAACCGTTCAACAAAGACGAGTTGATCGCCCGCATTCAGGCCATCGTGCGCCGCTCGCAAGGGCATTCGGAATCGATCATCGAAACCGGCAAGATGCTTGTCAATCTGGACGCGCAGACCGTCGAGGTCGAAGGCCAGTCGGTCCATCTGACCGGCAAGGAATACGGCATTCTGGAATTGTTGTCGTTGCGCAAAGGCACGACCTTGACCAAGGAAATGTTCCTCAATCATCTCTATGGCGGCATGGACGAGCCGGAGTTGAAGATCATCGACGTGTTTATCTGCAAACTGCGCAAGAAACTCTCAACCGCCACTGGCGGGGAGAATTATATTGAAACGGTTTGGGGACGGGGCTATGTGCTCCGCGATCCGGACGATGAAGCGCACGAAGCCCCCAAGGCCGCCCGCGCATAGACACATGGCGTCGATTAAATTAGCTGAATATCAGACTAAGCGTTGACTTTATAGATGCCGCGCAAGCCCGGTACAGGCGCGAATTGGTCGGTAATGCCCAGCACCGTTTCTGCGCCGCCGAGGAACAGAAAGCCATCAGCGGGCATAAGTTTGGCAATATTTTCCAGCACGACTTTCTTTGTTGGTTGATCGAAATAGATCAGCACGTTGCGGCAGAACACCACATCGAACTTCCCAAGCGACGATAGATCATGCAACAGGTTGTAAACCTTGTACTGCACCATGGCCTGAAGATTGGGTTTGATCTGCCATTGATCGCCGGTCTTATCGAAGTATTTCACCAACAACTGGATCGGCATACCGCGCTGTACTTCGAACTGCGAATACATGCCCTTTTTGGCCTTGGCAATGATTTCGCTGGAAAGGTCAGTACCGACAATTTCATGCGTCCAACCCGGGAATCTAGCAGCGGCTTCCTGCAGCAACATGCCGATGGAATAGGGTTCTTGCCCGCTTGATGCAGCTGCAGACCACACGCGAAAACGCTTTTCATTGGCACGGTGTTCGGCAAGATGCGGAATCACCGTATCTCGAAACAGATCAAATGGTTTCTGGTCACGAAAGAAAAACGACTCGTTTGTGGTCATGGCCTCGGTGACTGCGGTCGCCAGCGCAGCATCGGTGCCGAGCATAACTTTGGACAGCAGTTCGTCGAGGTCCTTTAAACCCTGTTTTCGAGCAACCGGAGTTAGTCGGCTTTCAAGCAGGTAAGCCTTGTCGTCTCCGAGCACGAGGCCCGAACGTTCCTTCAAAAAGCCGCGCATAAATTCGAATTGTTCCGGCTTCATGGCATCCCCTTGGCAACGAAATCGTTGATGTATCCTGCGACCTTGGTCAAAGGCAGCAATTCGGTACACAATCCGGCCGTTGCAGCCGCCCCAGGCATGCCCCATACGACACTAGTGGCCTCGTCCTGGGCGACCAGTACACCCCCAGCATTTACGATATCCTCACCACCCTTGCAACCGTCACTGCCCATACCAGTCAGCACAACAGCCAGCACGCGGCTGCCAAAGGTCGTCGCCAGGCTGCGAAACATGGGGTCCACGGCTGGACGACAGAAGTTTTCCGGCGGATCTTGGTTGAGCCGGATGGTCTTCGTATTGCCCTGACCTTCAATCACCATGTGGAAATCACCGGGCGCCAGATAGATGCGTCCAGGTGCCAGTGGTTCACCATTGCGTGCCTCGGCACATTGGCGGCCCGACGCCTGCGCCATGTGCTGCGCCAATATGGTGGTGAACTTCGGCGGCATGTGCTGCGTCACTACAATCGGCAATCGCATATCCGGGCGCAGATGCTTGAGCACTTCAAAAAGCGCCTGCGGCCCGCCAGTTGATGATCCGATGGCCACGATTTCCGGTTTACGTAGCATTTTTGGCGCTTCGCGCAATTTGATAGTGCCAGGATACAGGCTCTTTTTCAGCCCAGGTGTCGCTTGTCGGCCCGTCGTGGCGCCGGAAGCAGCGGGCATCGCAACCCCGCCCATAACCGCGCGCACTTTGTCGAGCAGTTCCTTGCGGAAATCACTGGCGCCACCGATCTCGCGCGTCGAAGTCGGCTTGGGCACATAATCCAATGCCCCCAGTTTCATCGCTTTCATGCTGACTTCGGCGTTTTCCAGGGTCAAGGTCGACGCCATGACGATTTTAACGTCCTTCTTCACCGCAATTAGTTTCGGCAAAGCGGTGAGGCCATCCATCACCGGCATCTCGATATCCAAAAGGATGACATCAATGGACGGATCGCGCGTCAGGGTTTCAACGGCGCGCTGCCCATCCTGCACGGAAGCAACGACTTCCATGTCGGATTCGGGCGTAATCATACGATTGATCAAACCGCGAATAACGGCCGAATCATCAACCAACATGATCTTTATCGGACCGTTTGACGAACGGCCTCCGGCTGCAACCGGATTTCTAAAATTTGTCGCCAATCTGGAGACTCCCAACAGGCAAAGTTACAGAAGCCCGACCTGCGCGAATTTCGCTTGGATGATTTCGCTGTCGAAGGGCTTCATGATGTATTCGTTGGCCCCTGCCTCGATTGCCTGCTGAATATGCTCTATGTCGTTTTCCGTCGTACAGAAAACCACGACCGGCGTGCCGCCGCCGGGAAGCTGCCTCAGTTCCTTCAAGAATTCCAACCCATCCATGACCGGCATATTCCAATCCAGAAGAATAGCGTCGGGTAATTTCTCTTTACACGAATCTAAAGCTTGTTGGCCGTCTGCGGCCTCGCCGGTGTCGAATTCGAGTTCCTGGAGGATTTTTTTGGCCACCATTCTAATGACCTTAGAATCGTCAACGATTAAACAAGATTTCATGATATTCCGCGACCTAACGTTAAAAGTTAATGCTCAACCGCCCCAATGTTCCTGCCGATTATGCCGTCCACATCAGGCAGAAGCAACGATACAGATAACCTCGGGTTAATCCGCCATTTGATACTCGGACACACCCACCTGATTATCCACTATTCTCGCCGACCGCCATAGCCACTGTCTGAGCCAGACTGGACACCAAGGCCTCACGGTCATACTTGGCCACGTAATCGTTGAACCCGGCTTCGCGCCCTTTCTGGAAGTCATCTTGCGATGCATGGCTGGACAGCGCCACCATGGGCACGCTCTGCCATCTGGCATCGCCACGCACATCTTTAGCGAAGGAAAATCCATCGGTGCCGGGCATTTCGATGTCGCTGATGATGACATCGAATGCGACACCGTTTTCGCGCATCAGCAAGGCCTCATCCGCTGTTTGAACTGTCGTGACCTCCCATCCAGCGACCGATAACAGCGGTGTCAGCAGATTTCTGAAAAACGGGCTGTCATCAACCAGCAGCAAACGGCGTGTCACGATTTCGCCCTGCGCCTGGTCCATGGAACCGAACCAATCGTCGAAAGCCTGGGTCAGGAAGTGCCCGGCGTCGATAATGTCGGTAGCCTTGCCGTCGATCACCGCACTACCGATAAGCCCGGGCATATCCGCCTTGAGCTCAATCTTCAGACGATCTTCGACGATATCGACGATCTCATCGACAACCAATCCCATGGAGCGGTCGTTGTCGGTGAACACCAAGATCGGCTGGCGTCCGTCAGTGTTCCATTGGTGCATGGTGTCGAAGGGAATAAGTGGCATCAACTGACCACGATATTGGATCATCCTCTCGCCATGCGACGATTCGACATCCGCCATATCGACGTCTTCCAGCCTGGCGATCAATGCGAGCGGAACGGCCTTCAGTTCGGCACCTCCGGCCCGGAAAACCAGCATTGAAGTGCTCTCGTCCGAGGTCGACGCGGCGGCCCCTTTTGTTTCATCAGCCTGTTGTTCGCTATCCATATCGCCGACGTCGCTGGCAATACCGTTGGGATCAAGGATCATGATCACGCTGCCGTCACCCAAAATGGTATTCCCCGAATAGAACGGGATATCGCGCAAAATCGGCGCTACCGGTTTGACCACGATTTCCTCGGTATCAAACACACGATCGACGATGATGCCAAATGTATTGGGACCAACTTGCGTGACCACGATGAACACTTCATCGCCCGACGCCATGTCCTCTAAGAGATTAATGGCTTCCGGCTCGGACGCATTCATCGCGTCACCGTCGTCACCGCCCTCTCCTTCGGGCATCTTGCGCAGTTTTAAGAGATCGCGAAGCGATACCAGCGGCAACAAACGATTGCGCAACCGCAGCACCGGCGAATCGTTGATCATTTCAATGGTTTGCTCGGAATTACTGGAGGTGCGCACCAGTTCCAGCACACTGATCTGCGGAATGGCGAAGCGTTCTTCCTCGCACGCCACTATCAATGCCGAAACGATGGCGAGGGTTAATGGAATCTTGATCAGGAAGGTCGTGCCTTTACCTTCCACTGATTTCAATTCGATCGTGCCGCCAATCTTCTCGATGTTGGTACGGACCACATCCATGCCAACACCACGGCCCGATACACTGGTCACCTTTTCCGCCGTGGAGAAACCGGCAGCAAAAATATACTGCTGAATCTGCTGGTCGCTCAGCGATTCGATATCCGCCTCGGTCAGAATACCATTTTCCATGCACTTGTTCTTAATGCGATCCATGTTGAGGCCTTTACCGTCATCGCTGATATCGATGATGATATGGCCGCCCTCGTGGAAAGCGTTAAGGGTGATCGTGCCTTTTTCCGGCTTGCCGATGGCGGATCGTTCACTCGGCGTTTCCAGGCCATGGTCGGCCGAGTTCCGGACCATGTGGGTCAACGGATCTTTGATCAATTCAAGCACCTGACGGTCCAATTCCGTCTCGGCGCCCAGCATCACCAGCTCGATCTGCTTACCCGATTCCACCGAGAGATCGCGTACGATCCGTGGCAGCTTGGCCCAGGCATTGCCGATTGGCTGCATGCGCGTTTTCATGACGCCTTCTTGCAAGTCCGACGTGATGTGGCTGAGACGCTGTAGAGGCACAGTGAACTCGTTGTCGTCCATGCCTCGCACCATCTGCAAGAGCTGGTTGCGAGTCAGCACCAATTCACTAACCAGCGTCATCAAGTCCTCAAGGACATCCACATTGACGCGAATGGAAGACTGCGCAACAGACGGCTCTTTGCTCTTACCGTCGTCCTTGGTCGCCGGAGTCGCCTTTTTCTCGGGCGCCGCCGGAACTTTCGCCTCTACCACCGGTGCCGGTGGAGCGGCTTCCGCCACAGGCTCCGGCACGGGTTCTGGCGCAGGCGCTGCACCTTGCTCGGCTACGCGCTCCGCCTCCATTTCGGCCGCCAGCTGCGCTTCGGAAGCGGCTTCGATGCCTTCCGCTTGGGCGGCTTCCACCTCTGCCAACAGCTCAGCCGCCACGGGAGCCCCGAAATCGTTTTGCGACGGCGCATCCTGACCAGAAGCTGCGGCGGGCTGCTCTGCCGCGACCTCAGGTTTAAGTGGCGCGATGGGCGCGGCCTCAATACCTTGTGCTTCCGCCTCTTCGACTTCCGCCAACAATTCCGCCGCCACGGGAGCGCCAAAATTATTGGTCGGCACGTCCTCGTCTTCATCTGCCGGAGCAGCCGCCGCTTCAGGCGCGGGTGCAGGTGCGGGTGCAGCGGCGGCGCCACCGTCCGCCATGGCATTAAGTTCAGCAATCAGTTGCGAATCCTCACCATCGGGCTCTTCACCGGTCGATTCCAGGTCACCAAGCAGATCACGGATACGGTCGATACATTTGAGAATCAGCGACACTGCTTCAGGTGTTACCGGCAATACGCCGTCTCGAAACTTACCGAGGATGTTCTCACCCGCGTGCGCAACGGATTCGAGCCGTGGCAGCCCCAAGAATCCACAGGTTCCTTTGATGGTGTGCACGAGGCGGAAGATGTTGCCAAGTATCTCCTCGTCTTGCGGGTTTTGCTCAAACTTAACAAGCTCCCCGTCAATCACCTCAAGGCTTTCCGTCGTTTCCGTCAGAAATTCGCTGAGAAGGTCATCCATGCCATATTCTCCCGGGCCTGCAGGGCGACTCCGTCGCCATTTCCCGTATTGCTCGTTTCATTCAAGGCCTAGGGTGGGTGATACACCACACATTGGCCAATACGCATAATGTCAAAGTCATTATATCTAAGGCTATAGTTTTGACCAAGTTTTATTCCTTGGCCAGGAAAAATATTTTTCAGAATGTTTCAACCGATGAACGGAAGATGGACTGCATCAATGGAAACGTCCGCGCGACATTGGTGGTTCTATATTCCGCTAGGGCAGGAGAACGGCGAACCGAACCTCGTCGGGCGCCGTTTCCGATTCCAAAAACGCCGCTTGGCTGTGGGCGATACATTGCGCCCAATGGGCATGGACATTTCGCGCCGTCAACGTGTCAGGCGGGCAACTGGGGTTAAGGCCCGCCGCCAGATCGTCGGCCAAACGCGCGCCAGGACCGGCAGCACGTACCGCCACACCCAGCCCAGTTCCGCCGCCGCCGCCACTATCGTCATCCAATGCCACCACGTGCACATCTACATCACCGCCACGCGCCAGGCACTCCTCTCCCAGCAGCGTCATCAACATCAGCATTTTGATGCCGGGCACGCTGAGCGCACCATTTTCACCGGCCGCAGTCATTTCAGAGTTCCAGTGCAATTGCGGTTTTGCATCCGCATACCAGCCGTGCGCCAACTCGCACGCTTCGCCGAGTGAAAGCGGCCCCTGACGCCCGCCGCCGAAACCCAGGGCGCCACGGAAGAAATTCAGGCGCCGCGTCATCCGGTCAGCGCTTTTCTGCAGCAACCCCAGCGCCTCTGGGTCGCCGCTATCTTCGCTGACGAATTCCAAACCGGTATTGACCGCACTCGCCGCGCCGACCAAATCGTGGCAAAGCCGCGAGCATAAAAGCTGCGTCACGCGTACATCTACGTCCAAAGCGGGCTATTCCTCGTCGTCCTCGAGTTCTTCCATGGTGAATTTGACGTGCTCGAGTTCCTCACCAAAATCCTCACCGCATTCCTGCATGCTGTCGTCGTCTTCGTAATACTGCCAGACAATCTCGACTTCATTTCCAGCCGCGGCCAACTCGTCGAGGAATGTCATAAAGGTCGCAAAGAAATGCGCTGAGCCACTGTTGTAGTATGTCAGCGCAAAAGTGACCGTCAGGCGGCCACCCGTTTGGCCCGTATAATGCTCAAAAAAATCGGCGAATGTTTCTTCGAAATGACGGCGACCGCTTTCCGGATAGGATTCACCGGAAATGAACACAAGATCGTTTTCGAAATCAAATCTCACATCGGGAACCCGGACAACTTCCGAATCTCCTAACGTTTCCAATAGATCGACCATGAGTACTCTCTCGGCAACGTCAAATTATGACCACGCGCAGATAGTTTAGAGGTTTCACAGGATATTCCCACCCCCGGAACGCAGATTTTGTCGGATCAACGGCTCAGCCGTGCTCATGATGCGGCGCCAAATGGGTGATCGGCGGTCAAGGCGGCTTCCGCTTCAGCCAAATTTTCGGGCCGATTGACGTTAAAGAACGGATCACGCCCGCCTTCTTCCGCAAACGGCACTTCAACGATGTTATAACGCGCCGTCCACATATCCATCTTGCGCATGTCCTCGTCCAGCATGGCGGCCCGCAATTCGTCACGCAATCGTACCGGCCACAGACCGAACACCGGGTGCGTGCGCCCGCCGGATGCCGCACAGGCCATTTCCGCGCCTTCGGCCTCAACCGCACCAACCAAACGCGCTACCATATCGGCGGGCAGAAACGGTGCATCGGTAGCGAACGACATCACCCACTCCGCATCGGGTTCATTTTCAAGTGCCCAGGTCATGCCGGTGAGCACACCGGCCAAAGGCCCTGCGTAGCCTTCAATCACATCCGCAATCACCGGCAGACCGTAAGCGGCGAAGCGGGCTGCATCACCGTTGGCATTGAGGATCAGTGTGTCGACTTGCGGCTCGGCGACCTCAATCAACCATTCGAGCAGCGGCCGCCCGGCCAACAGCTGCATGCACTTGTCGCCGCCGCCCATGCGCCGGGCCAACCCGCCTGCCAGCAAGAGACCGACAATCTTCGTGCTATCCGCGATCATTCAGTTGCTCCTTTTCTACGCAAGTGACCCGGCTCGTCGTCAACTGTCGCCGTATCGGCATCAAAAACAATGCGATCTTCGCCAGACAACGCGACAAATCGATGACCACGCGAGCGACCGATCAATGTCAACCCGACCTGCCTCGCCAATTCCACGCCCCAGGCCGTAAAGCCGGACCGCGACACCAATATGGGAATGCCCATCTGTACGGTCTTGATCACCATTTCACTGGTCAGACGCCCCGTGGTGTAGAAAATTTTATCCGCACCTTCGATTTTGTGGCGAAACATATAACCGGCGATCTTGTCAACGGCATTATGGCGTCCGACATCCTCCATATACAGTAGTGGCCGATCTTCCAGGCACAGCACGCAGCCGTGAATGGCACCGGCTTCAAGATACAAACTCGGTGCGGTGTTGATCTTCTTGACCAGGCTGTAGAGCCACGATGTCTTGATCCGCGCCCGGGCCGGCAGGCTTGTTTCCTCGAATTTCTCCATGACATCACCAAACACGGTGCCTTGCGCGCAGCCCGAAGTCAGGGTTTTCTTTTTCAGCTTTTCCTCAAAATCGGTCTCATGCGCGGTACGCACGACAACGGTTTCGATTTCTTCGTCATAGTCGACCCCCGTCACCTCGTCGTCGGGCGCGAGCATGTTCTGATTGATCAGGTAACCGAGCGCCAGATATTCAGGGTAGTCGCAAATCGTCATCATGGTGACGATCTCACGACCGTTGAGAAACAGCGTCAGCGGCCGCTCCACGGTGACCGAGGTTTCTACGCCCGCGCCCAAGTGATCGATCCCCGCGACGCGCTCGGTCAGGCGCGGGTCGTCGGGGTCCGGCGTGACCCAAAACTCGTCTTGATTATTCATAACCCGATCCATAGGGAACACATAAGCAAGGAATGATGTCGGTCCAAGCACAATGACGCAAGAGCCGCGCGCTTAACGCTACCGCCTTGCCAGCCCCGTATCGGGGCGTATTGTGTGGACCAATTGTCATCGGGCCGGCATCGGGAGATACCACCTTGAACGATTTCACCAGCGCATTGGCGGCAGCGACGGCGCTCATCACAGGGTTTGATGCCCAGTTGATGGAGATTGTCGGTCTTTCGTTGCGCGTCAGCTTGGCCGCTGTTTTCATCGCGTCGGTGATCGGCCTGCCACTGGGCGCCGCTGTGGCATTGTTTCGGTTTCCGGGCCGTATGGTGTTGGTCGTGCTGCTCAACGCCTTTATGGGGCTGCCGCCGGTGGTGGTCGGTTTGATCGTATATTTGCTGCTGTCGCGCGCCGGCCCGTTCGGCACGCTTGGCCTGTTGTTCACGCCGACCGCCATGATCATCGCCCAGGTGGTTTTGGTCACGCCGATCATTGCGGCCCTTGCGCGTCAGGTGATCGAAGACTTGTGGGCGGAATATGAG